>NZ_JAEBEF010000008.1:0-579502 GCF_046548815.1 Amycolatopsis sp. cmx-4-83
GTCGCCGACGCCGCCGACCACATCTGGGCCTGGTCCCGCTTCCGCCGTCGACGACAACACCAAGCTCGCCTCAGCCACTACAAACGACGAGGCTACCCACTCACCTAACTGCCGTTGCAGTACTAGGGCGTGTCTGACAAAGTTTCGGCTGACGGCTGGGATGCTCCGAGGTGTGTCGCGGTTTCAGTTGCTCTCGGATGCCCAGTGGGCGTTGATCGAGGACCTGCTTCCGGCCCGGACCGGTAAGCGCGGGCGCCCGTTCTCCGACGCGCGGGCGATGGTCGAGGGGATCATCTACCGGTATCGGTGCGGGATCGCGTGGCGAGACGTGCCGGCGGTGTTCGGTCCGTGGCAGACGATCTGGACCTGGCATCGCCGGATGGCCCGCGAGGGAACTTGGGACACCGTCCTGCAACGCCTGCTCACCGAAGCGGACGCTGCGGGCTTGGTGGATTGGTCGGTGTCGGTCGATTCCACGATCGCTCGGGCGCATCAGCACGCCACCAACATCACCCGCCCCACAGGGGGCTGGGTCGAACTACACGGAACTGCTGACCGAGCCGCCTGACCACGCCATCGGCCGCTCCCGCGGCGGCTGGAGCACCAAGGTGCACCACGTGGTCGACGGCAACGGCCGACCGTTGGTTGCACTGGTCGGTCCTGGTCAAGCTGGCGACGCGCCCATGTTTCCGCACCTGATGCGGCATCTGCGGATCCGTCGAGCTGGACGCGGCCGGGCCCGCACCCGACCCGACCGCGTCCGCGGCGACAAGGCCTACTCTTCGCGGGCGATCCGCGGACATCTGCGCGACCGCGGCATCACCGCCGTGATCCCCGAGCCGGCCGATCAGATCGGGCACCGCAAACGCCGCGGTTCCCGCGGCGGCCGCCCACCCGCCTTCGACCCGGTCGACTACCGCGGCCGCAACGTCGTCGAGCGATCAGCGATCGTCCTCCATGCCGTGATCACCTGGACCAAGGCATTGTCAGACACGACCTAGCCGGCGAGGCCTTTCTTCGGACGAGCAGCAGCTGCGGCCCGGACGGCGGAGTCGTGAGCGATGACAACAGCCCCGGCTGCGGACAACGCCTGACTGCGCTTTGGTCCAGCTGACGAGGGCGCGGAGCGTGGCGATAACCAACAGCTACGGCGGCGGACGCCCTACGGCTCGGAGCGGTGCACCATGGCAGGCAATCACTACGGCGACCCAACGCCCGGCTCATGGCCTGACAATGCCTCGGCCGGATAGCCAAGGAAAAACAGCGACAAGCAGCTGCGGAGGCGGGCTCAGCACCTGACTTCGTTCGGGCGATCAGTGCGTATGACGAGTGGGCACTGCGGCGGATGGGCGCCCGCCTGCGGTCCGAGCGATCAAGCGTGAAGCGGTGAACGAGCTGCGGTCGATGCCTTGGCCTGGATGATCCCGTAGACGAGGACGGGCTGCCACCACAGCAGCCGATCGCCCAGACGACGAGCAGACGCTGTGGCACGGCGTCGGTGGATGGATCCGCCGGAGCATCGGCGAATGGTCTTGCCGGCGCGAAGCGGGGCAGCGCATGGGTGTAGGCCCGGAGCCTGGCGGCTACGGGCCGATCCCATCAAGCCGCGAACGGCAGTGGCTGATGCAGGTTGTTGCGCCTGGGTTTTCGACGCTTGTCCAGGAACCGCGGGGGCAGGAACTCGGGGTGGCCGTCGGAGGCAAGGCGGACCTGCCAACCCGAGCGATGCATCAGACGGTGGTGATGCGCGCACAACAAGACCAGGTTCGCCAGGTCGGTGGGGCCGCCGTCGGCCCAGTGGCGGATGTGGTGACCCTGACAGTGCCGGGGCGGGCGGTGGCAGCCCGGGAACGCGCAACCTCGGTCACGCAGGAACAGGGCTCGGCGGAGGCCGGGTGAGATCAGGCGGCGGGCTCTACCCAAGTCCAGAGGTTCGCTGCTGGCGCCGAGGACCGTGGGGATCAGCTTGCAGTCGCAGGCGTGGATGCGGGCTTCAACCGCGGAGATCCGGCCGGTGTCGCCGAGGGTTGCGTGGCCGAGACCGGATCTCAGATCCGACAGGGATACCGCGACCATCACGTGGGCACGTTCACCAGCCTGCGTCGGCAGCTCCGGGGAGTTCAACGCCAGGTCGATCGCGTCGGAGAAGGCGTCGCCGTAACGTTCCTGCGGGGAACGGAAGTCTCCGCCATCCTCGGCAGTACGGCGTTCGGCCAAGGCATCAAGCAGGGCGCTCGCGCGGGCGCCGGTCTCGTCGTCGAACCGGCCAGACAGCTCCCAGATCCCGGTTCTTTTGCGGCGCAGCGACAGTTCCCGGGCCGGGGTGGCGGGTTCGGTGTCCTCGGGCTCGGCGCCGTCAGGATCGAGGTGGGCCAGGATCCGGGTGCCCAGGGCGGCGACTTGTTTGTGGCCCGCGTCGGCGGCGAAAGCCAGCAGGTCCTGTTCGGCGGAGTCGCGATGCTCGACAGGGATCCGAGACACAGCCTCGATGATGGTGTCGATCATCGGGGTGCTCAGGGAGCCCGTCAAAGCAGCGACGCCGGTAGCGGGGGCGACAGCGGCCGGGGAGTCGAGGGTGTGAGCAGAGGTGAGAGCCCGGGCTCGGGCCACGGTGCGCTGGGCAGCCGCGTGCGGAATGTCCGCGAGGTACTCAAGCAACCGGGCAACAGAGCGATAGCCGAACAGTTCCGTCACGCCACGCGACTCGATTTCCACCAGCAGAGTCCCGATTTTCGCCTCGGCAGACCGCACCACGGTGAGCAGTCCGCGGAGACGGTCGGCCAAGGCCTCCGCGTCCGTCTGCCACACCGCTTCTCTGTCCACACAACAAGATTACCCGACCATCGACCACATGTTCATCACTCGATCAGGTGGCGATGATCGTCGCGTCGGGAATCGGCGCTGCCGACCACCACAAAAACGCAACCACCACGAGCGCCGATTTCCCACGCCCCGGCGAAGCCGTATCAGTAAAGCCGAGAAAGGGTTTTAACTGGCAATCCCAGGCAAGCGCAGAGTGTGCCCAGTCTGCTCAGCCTTCGCCCGCAGGTACCGAACGTTGTTGTCAGTGGCGAAAACCCCAGTAGGCACCTGATCCCGCACACCAATCCCAGCAGCCCGCAACTGAGCAGCCTTGTCAGGGTTGTTGGAGAGCAGATCGACCTCCCCAGCCCCCAGCGCCTTGAGCATCTGCGCGGCAACGGCGTAGTCCCGAGCATCCTCAGGCAACCCGAGCGCGGCATTGGCGGCATAGGTGTCAAGACCGTCATCCTGCAGCGCATAGGCGTCGAGCTTGTTGTAGAGCCCGATCCCCCGCCCTTCCTGCCGCAGGTAGAGCAGGTAACCACCCGCAGCGGAGATCCGTTCGACAGCCTCAGCCAACTGCGGCCCGCAGTCACACCGAGCGGACCCGAACACGTCCCCGGTCAGACACTCGGAGTGCGGCCGGACGAGCGGAACCTCCCCCGGCGTACCGAGCACGAAGGCCAAGTGCTCCCCGCCGTCCGAGAGCCCCCGGAAGGTGACGGCTTCGGCGTCGACCTCGACGCCGCCGTGCAGGCGCAGCGGGATCCGCACCCGGGTCCGCACCTCGGCCGTCACGTCGTCGCCCCTGGATTCGCCCACAAGATCGACCCTACACGAAGTTCAAATTCGAACACCGGCATGCGGGAAAACCGGTGGCGGGGCGGTCGTAAGCTCGGGCCATGATCCCCGGCGCCACCGCGGCTTCCTTCCTCCTCGTCGTCATCCTGGGCGCGATGTCGCCCGGTCCGGACTTCATCGTGGTCACCCGGTCGTCCCTCACCGGGGGACGGCGGGCCGGGATCGCCGCCGGGTTCGGGATCGCGCTCGGGGTCTTCGCCTGGGTCGTCGCGATCGCGCTCGGGGTGGCCGCCGTGCTCACCGCGTCCGCCGTCGCCTTCACCGTCGTGAAACTGGTCGGGGCCGGCTACCTCGTCTTCCTCGGGGTCAAAGCCTGGCTGGCCGTCCGGCGCGGGGAGTACCGGGACCTCGGGGCGGACGCGGACGTAGAGCCGCTCAAGGCGGCCGCCGCCTTCCGGCAGGGGTTGTTCACCAACCTGCTCAACCCCAAGGTCGCCGTCTACTTCCTCGCCCTGCTCCCCCAGTTCCTCCCCGCCGACGGCTCGACCCTGCAGACCCTCGAACTCGCCGCCATCGCGACCGCCGGCACCGTCTTGTGGTTCGTCACGCTCGCCGTGGTCGTCGGGGCGCTCAAGAAGGTCTTCCGCAACGGCCGGGTCCGGCGTGGGCTCGACGCCGTCCTCGGCAGCCTGCTCGTCGGGCTCGGCCTCAAGGTCGCCGCCACGACGGCGTGAGCTCAGCCGAGCTTCTCGGCCGCCAGGCGGGTGCCTTCGACCCGCGCCTTGATCTTCGCGAACGCGAGGTCGCGCGAAGTCGACGTGTCGTCCGCGAACGGCGAGAACCCGCAGTCGTCGCACGTCCCCAGCCGGTCGACCGGAAGGTACCGGGCCGCCCGCAGCACCCGGTCGCGGACCTCCTCCGGGGTCTCCACGCGCGGGTCGATCGGGTCGATGACGCCGACGAACACCCGCTGGTCCGCCTTCAGGTTCTCGGCGATGATCCCGAGCGCGCGGTCCGGGTCGGGCTCGCTGGCCAGCTGGACGAAGAAGCGCCCGGCCTTGAGGTCGAACAGCGCCGGCAGCAGGCCCGCGTAGTCGACGTCGAGGCTGTGCACCGAGTCCAGGTCACCGCCCGGGCAGGTGTGGACGCCGATCTTCGCGCGCTCCTCCGCCGTGAAGCGGTCGAGGACCGCGTTGTTCAGGTCGACGAACTGGCGCAGCAGGCCACCGGACGGGTCCAGCTTCAGCGAAAGCCGGCCCTCGGTGAAGTCGATCTGGACGCTGTCCGCGCCCGCGTCGAGGCTGCGCCGGATGTCCGCCTCGGCCTCGTTCACCAGGTCGGCGACGAACTGCTCCTGCGAGTACCCCTCGATGCCGTCGGCCGGGTAGATCAGCGAAAGCGCGGACGCGGCGATCACCGCCTGCTTGACCGGCTTGGCCGTGACCGCCTTCGCGCGCGTCAGGTACTCGTCCGCGTGGGTCGCGTAGCGGAACGGGCCCGCGGTCAGCCGCGGCAGCTGGCGGGTGTGGCCGTCGGCGAACGGGATGACGACGCCGTCCGGGGCCAGCGCGGTGAGCCCGGCCAGCGGGTACGTCGCGAAGCTCGGCTTCCCCTGCTCGCCGTCGGTCAGCACCGGGGACCCGGTCTCCTCGAACCGGCTGATCGTGTCGGCCAGCGCCCGGCTCTCCAGCTCGGCGAGCGCGGCGGCGTCGATCCGCCCGGCGGCGAACTCGCCGAGGCCTTCGACGAGGTACGCCGGGCGGGGGATGCTGCCGATCGGTTCGGTGGGCAGGGTCATCGAGGTCCTCCAGCTGCTCGAAGGTGCAGGCGCGCGAAGAGGACACAACGGCCCCCATCCGTCACCCGGGCCGTCACCGGCCACGTTCGAAAGGCAACTTAACGTGCTCGCGGGCGGTCACGGAGCGCGGATCACCCGGTCGGAGCAGCAAAAAGCACGAAATCAGAAGACGTTCGGCGGTTCGTTCGGAGGACGATTGGGTATTCGCTCTGGCGACACGGCGGGTTCGGCGCCGAAGGAGTACCCCGATGCTCAGTCACCACGATCGCACCGAGCTCGAGAAGATCGAGCGCAGTCTCGAGCTCAGCGACCCCGATCTGGCCACCGCGCTGCGCGACGGCAAGCGGCCGAAGTCGCGCGCGCTCCGGAGCACCCTCCTGATCTTCTTCGACGTCGTCGCCGTGACGCTGCTGGTCGTGGGGCTGGTCCTGCCCGACCCCGGGGTGACGCTGTGCGGGATCATCGCGCTCACCGGCACCGTCTGGACCCACGTGGCGCGGCACCGGGTCTGAGGCGAGACTGGGCCCGTGAAGTGGGTCCTGCACGTCGACCTCGACCAGTTCATCGCCGCGGTCGAGGTCGCCCGCCACCCGGAGCTCGCGGGCAAGCCCGTCGTCGTCGGGGGCAACGGCGACCCCACCGAACGCGCCGTCGTCGCGACCGCTTCGTACGAAGCCCGCGAGTTCGGCATCCAGTCCGGCATGCCGCTGCGGCTCGCGGCGAAGCGCTGCCCGGACGCCGTCTTCCTGCCCAGTGACCCGGACGCCTACCTCGAGGTGTCGGCGCGGGTGATGGCGGTGCTGCGGGAGTTCCCGGTCGTCGTGCAGGTGCTGGGCTGGGACGAGGCGTTCCTCGGCGCGGAAGCCGACGACCCCGAGGCGCTCGCGGCCGAGCTGAAGGCCGCCGTGGCCCGCGAGACCGGGCTGTCGTGCGCGGTCGGGATCGGCGACAACAAGCTGCGGGCCAAGCTCGCCACCGGGTTCGGCAAGCCGGGCGGGATCTACCGGCTGACGCAGGAGAACTGGTGGGCCGTGATGGCCGGGCGCCCGACCGACGCGCTATGGGGCATCGGCGGCAAGACGGCGAAGAAGCTGGCCGAGCTGGGCATCGAGACCGTCCTCGACCTGGCGGGCGCGGACGCGGCGGCGCTGGCCGCGCGGTTCGGCCCGAAGACCGGGCCGTGGCTGCGGCTGCTCGGCGGCGGCATCAGCGACGCGGACGTCAGCGCGACCCCGTACGTCGCGCGCTCCCGCAGCCGCGAGACGACGTTCCAGCGCGACCTCACCGACCCGGCCGAGATGGCGGCGGAGGTCTCGGCGCTGGCGAAGCGGGTCACCCAGGACGTCCTGGAGGAGGGCCGCCCGGCGGCGCGGATCGCGGTCAAGGTGCGGTTCGTGCCGTTCCTGACCCACACGCACAGCATCACGTTGCCGGAGCCGACGTCGGACGCGGCGGAGATCGACCGGGCGGCGCGCGAGGTCCTGGGGATGTTCGAGCTGACCCGGGCGGTGCGGCTGCTGGGGGTGCGGGCCGAGTTCGTCCGGGAGGACGAGGACCAGTTGTGAAGGCCTCCAGAGGCGAAGTGGAGCTGTTGAGGAACCGCTTCACCCACCGGAGGCCTTCGTGTCGTCGAGCAGGGCTGGACCTGCACAGCGGCGGCGAAGATGTTCATGGTCACCGCCGAAACCGCCCGCAAATGGGCCGACCGCTACCGCACCGAAGGCGTGACCGGGATGACCGACCGCGGCAACCGCCTGTCCCGCATCGACGTCACCAAGTTCGGCACCATCCCCGACGAGAAAGCCAACACCGCCGTCGGTGTCCTCCACCGCGCGCTCACCTGATTCGCCGACCACGGCGTCACCGTCGACGCGTGTTATCGGACAACGGCGCCTGCTCCCCGGCCTGGCGCGAGGCCTGCACCGAGCTGGGCACCACCCCGAAACGAACCCGGCCGTACCGGCCACAGACCAACAGCAAGATCGAGCGCTTCCACCACACCCTGGCCGGGGCCGGGCCTACGCCCGCTTCCCGCAAGCCACCCATCACCCGGCTGACCAACCTCCCCGGACAGAAAACCTAGAACTCCTCCGGCAGCGGCAACGGCCGGTCCGGGTCCACTTCCACCCCGCCGGCCCTCAGCGTGTGGTCGAGCATCGCCCAGATCGTGCCCGTCAGCTGGTCCGTCAGCTGCGCCAAGCTCAACGTGCCCGGGTGGTCGAGCCACCGGGTCGTCGCCGACTCGACGTAGCCGACCAGGCCGAACGCGATCGTGTCCGCCGGGGCCGGGTCGAGGCCGAACGCCGTCAGGTAGCCCGAGAACAGGCCGCTGAGGTGGCGGGCGATCGTGCCGCGGACGTCCGTCGTGCCCGGGCCGGTGCGCAGCAGGTAGCGGTGCAGGTGGACGTGTTCGGTGAGCCAGCGCAGGTGGGTGGAGATGACCGCCGAGATCATCTCGTTCGGCGAGCCCGACGGGTGCCACAGCGGGGCGAGCTCGGCCGTCACCAGCTCGGCCGCACGCTCGGCGATCGCGCGCTGGAGGTCGGCCGCGTCGGCGAAGTGGCGGTAGAGCCGGGTGCGGGCCACGCCGGCGCGCTCGGCGATCTGCTCCGTCGAGACCTCCGGGCCGTGCTCGGCGATGGCCGCCAGCGCCGCGTCGACGAACTCCGCGCGCCGCCGTTCCTGCTGGCCCGCCCAGCGCGCCGCCCGTCCGTCGACCTTGGTCACCCGGGAAGCCTACTCAAGTCCCGCGCGCCGGTGTACGCTCGCCGAAGTAACTAGTACATCGCGTACCCCCTACTTTCCGGAGGCCGCCATGGGCGTCGAGGCCCAGGACCGGGACGTCACCGCGGCTCGTCTGCTCAAGAGCTCCGCGAAGAACTCCTACGACCCCTACGTCGACATCGACTGGGCTGCGCCGCTCGCCGAGGGCAAGGCCTACATGCCGCTCGAGCGCGTCTCCCTCTACGGCACCGAGCTGTGGGCGAGGCTGACGCCGGAGCAGCGGATCGAGCTGTCCAAGCACGAGATCGCCAGCATCATGAGCGTCGGCCTGTGGTTCGAGATCGTCCTCATGCAGCTGCTCGCCCGGTACGTCTTCGACCTGGACGCGCGCAGCGAGCACGCGCAGTACGCGATGACCGAGATCGGCGACGAGACCCGGCACTCGGTGATGTTCGCCCGCACCGCCGAGCGGCTCGGCGTCCCGCGCTACGGCGTCCCGAAGGTGGTGCACCGCGCGGCCAAGGTGTTCGGCGCGACGGCGGCCGGCCCGTCGATGTTCGCCAGCGTGCTCGTCGCGGAGGAGACCACCGACCGGCTGCAGCGCTCGATGATGGACGACGACGGCATCCAGCCGCTGATCCGCTCGGTCAACCGCATCCACGTCGTCGAGGAGGCGCGGCACGTCCGCTTCGCCAAGGAAGAGGTGCTGCGGGAGACGCCGAAGCTGTCGAAGGCGAGCCTGCAGCGGCACCGGGTGCGGACCGCGCTCGTCGCGTTCGGCGTCATCGACAGCATGGTCGACCCGCGGATCTACCGCAGCGTCGGGATCGACCCGCGCGAGGGCCGGGCCGCGGCGCTCGCGAACCCGCACTTCCACGAAACGCGCCGCTGGATGGCCGAGAAGATCGTGCCGTTCCTGCGCGACGCGGGGCTGATCGGCGGCCGGTCGGAAGGCATCTGGCGGCGCGCGCATCTCGTTTGAGGCACTGACGGCGGAATTCCCTTCGCACCGATTGCCCGGTTCCGCCACGATGCCCGGGTGACCGCTGAGATCCCCGCCGCCCCGGCGCCGCCGCGGCGCTCGCCGTTCGCCCACCCCGTGTTCGCCGGCCTGATCGGGGTCATCGTCGGCGCGGTGCTGGTCGGCGTGCCGTGGCTGGCGCTGACCCTGCTCGGCGGGCCGAGCGGGCGCGCGCTGAGCGTGCCCTCGAGCCTGGGCGGGCTCGGCCGCACCCAGGACACGCTCGCGAAGTTCGACGTGGAGAAGAGCAAGGTCCAGGTCGCCCGCGTCGACAAAGCCGACCGGGAAACGGCCGCCCGGACGTCGGCGGCCTACGGCGGCGCGGGCGCGGTGGTGCAGCAGTACCAGGACGACCGGCTGGAACGCAGCTTCCAGCTGATCGCGGTGCGCGCGGGGTCGCCGGAACTGGTGGCGCCGTACGAGGACGCCGAGGAACTCGGCCTGGCCGCCCCGAGCACCGAACTGGTGCGCGTCGGCGCCGTGCAGTGCCTGGTCCACAACGACGCCGCGGCCGCGGGCTCGACGCCGGACCCCGACCGATCGTTCGTCACCCAGTGCCAGCGCAGCGGCCCGGACCTGACCGTCACGCTGCGCAGCATCTCGGCCGAGGGCAACCGCGACCCCCGCGAGCTGGCCGGGATCGTCGAAGAAGCCTGGAAGGAACTTTCGTGACGACCACCGTCCGGCCGGCCCGCGCCGGCGACGAAGCCGCGCTCGCCAAGATCGACGAGCGCACGTGGGACTCCACGGTGTCCCCCGCTCCCCCGCCGCCGCCCGGCACGCCGTTCTTCGACGAGGGCTCGCGGCCGGAGGACTTCCTCGTCGCCGAGCACGACGACGTCGTCGCCGGGTACGTCCGGCTCGCCGAAGGGTTCGGCATCCCGGCCCACGCGCACGTGCTGGTGGTCGGCGGGCTCGCCGTCGACCCGGACCGCCAAGGCCTCGGCATCGCGGGACGGCTGGTGGACGCGGCCGCGGCGGAGGCGCGCCGGCGCGGGGCCCGCAAGCTGACGCTGCGCGTGCTGGGTCACAACGCCGCCGCCCGCCGGGTCTACGAGCGGTCCGGGTTCGTCGTGGAAGGCGTGCTGCGCGGGGAATTCCGCATCGACGGCACCGACGTCGACGACGTTCTCATGGCCCTTTCGCTCGCTTGACAGCTTCCCGGCGGCTTTGCCATCCTGGGTCCCGGGCCGAGAGGCGCTGCGACGGAACTCTTTCCGCCACGCTCGGCCCGCGACACGCATCCAAGGGCGCCTCCCGCGAGGGAGGTGCCTTTTTTGGTGTCACAGCCGTCCGTCGTCACCCCGGTGAGTCCTCCCGCGCGCTCCGCAACCAGCCTCAGGAAAGAGCTCGAGGAATGAGTGACAAACTCGCACGCCGCAACGGTCTCGACTTCGCCGTCGCCGACCTCTCCCTCGCCGAAGCCGGCCGCACGCAGTTGCGCCTGGCCGAGCACGAGATGCCCGGCTTGATGGCGATCCGCCGCGAGTACGCCGCCAGCCAGCCGCTCAAGGGCGCGCGCGTCGCCGGGTCGCTGCACATGACGGTGCAGACCGCCGTGCTGATCGAGACACTGGTCGCGCTCGGCGCCGAGGTGCGCTGGGTGTCCTGCAACATCTTCTCCACCCAGGACGAGGCCGCCGCGGCCGTCGTCGTCGGCCCCGAGGGCACGGTCGACGCGCCGTCGGGCACCCCGGTGTTCGCGTGGAAGGGCGAGACGCTCGAAGAGTACTGGTGGTGCACCGACCAGCTCTTCGCCTTCGCCGGCGGGAAGGCCCCGAACATGATCCTCGACGACGGCGGCGACGCCACCCTGCTCGTGCACAAGGGCGTCGAGTTCGAAGCCGCGGGCGCCGTCCCGCAACCGTCCGAAGAGGACCCGGAGGAGTACCGGATCGTCCTGGAAACCCTTCGCACGAGCCTGGCCGCCGACGGCGACCGCTTCACCCGGATGGCCAAGGAGATCCGCGGCGTCACCGAGGAGACGACCAACGGCGTCAAGCGGCTCTACAAGCTCGCCAAGGACGGCGAGCTGCTCTTCCCCGCGATGAACGTCAACGACTCCGTGACGAAGTCCAAGTTCGACAACAAGTACGGCATCCGGCACTCCCTTGTGGACGGCCTGAACCGGGCCACCGACGTGATGATCGGCGGCAAGCGCGTCGTCGTCTGCGGCTACGGCGACGTCGGCAAGGGCGCGGTCGAGGCGCTGCGCGGCCAGGGCGCCCGGGTCTCGGTCACCGAGATCGACCCGATCTGCGCGCTCCAGGCGTCGATGGACGGGCTCGACGTCGTCGAGCTCGACGACGTGGTCGCCACCGGGGACATCTTCATCACCACCACCGGCAACTTCGGCATCATCTCCGCGGACCAGATGAGCCGGATGAAGCACAACGCGATCGTCGCCAACGTCGGGCACTTCGACAACGAGATCGACATGGCCGGGCTGGCGAAGCTGCCGGGCATCGTCAAGAACGAGATCAAGCCGCAGGTGCACGAGTGGACCTTCGCGGACGGCCACGCGATCATCGTGCTCTCCGAAGGCCGCCTGATGAACCTCGGCAACGCGACCGGTCACCCGTCGTTCGTGATGTCGAACTCGTTCACCAACCAGGCGATCGCGCAGATCGAGCTGTTCGCCAAGCCCGGCGAGTACACCACCGACGTCCACCGGCTGCCGAAGCACCTCGACGAGAAGGTGGCCCGCCTGCACCTCGACGCACTCGGTGTGAAACTCACCAAGCTCACGAAGGAGCAGGCGGAATACATCGGGGTCGACGCCGAAGGTCCGTACAAGCTCGATCACTACCGGTACTGATCCGAGATTGCTCCGTTTGACGCAGTTTGCCGAAGCGCGAAAGTGGCCATCCTCCCCGTGACAGCGCATCCGCCCGGCCGGCATGCCGGACGGAACCCATGCGAAGGAGTGTGTGTCAAAGTGATCGTTCTCGGTGTAATTCTCCTGATCATCGGGTTCATCGTGGGTATCCCGGTGCTTTACACCATCGGCATCATCCTCGCGGTGGCCGGCGTGGCACTGGCCATCCTGGGCGGCACCGGCCGCCGGATCGGTGGACGTGCGCACTGGTACTGATGAATGAACGGCCCGCGGCCTGGCGCGTCAGCAGCAATGCTGACCGCGCCAGGCCGTTCGGCCTTCTCACACCGCCACCACGGCGATCGCGAGCCCGACCGCCGGATCGGCCCACCACCAGCCGAACAGGGCGCTGAGCAGCAACCCCGCCAGCAGCACCGCGGAAAGGTAAGCGCAGAGCAAAGTCTGCCGCGAATCCGCGACCGCGCCGGCCGACCCCAGCTCCCGCTCGGCCCGGCGCTGCGCCGCGGACAGGGCGGGCATCGCGGCGAGCGAAACCGCCGCGAGCACGATTCCCGTGCGTGAGTTTCCGGGGCGGCACCGCCGAAGAATGTGCCGGCGGCCTCGACCATGACGTAACCCGCGGGCGCGAAAAACGACCGGGCGATCATTTCAGCGCCTGCCGTTCGCGCTTTTCCGGGTCCTCACCGGAAAACTGCCAGGAGACCGCGGCCGCGGAGGCGACTTCGATCAAGGAATCGAGCCCGAAGCCGATCAAAGCGCCCGAGGAAGCCGCGCTCCCGGCGGTCGAAGCGACGACCGCCTCGACGACGTTGTAGGTGATGGCCGCCGCCACGAGCCACCGGACCCGGCGCACCAGCACCGCCCGGCGGTCCGGCGCCACCGCGAGCGGCGCGCAGCACCCGCCGGCGCACGTCATGCCGGCTCGCCTTCGTCCCGCGGAGACGTTCGACCGGCTCAGCCCAAGTTCGGCCGCCAGCCGGCCCGGGTAGGCAGGACCGTCGAGCAGCGCCGCCAGGATCCGGCAGCGGGTCGGGTCGGACAGCGCGCGCCCGATCCAGGCGAGTGCCGCTTCCCGCGTCTCAAAATAAGGGGGTCCTCCGGCTCCGAGGGGGAGGGAGAGCCGAAGGACCCCGTTAGTGTTAGCACATCGCCAAGCCCGTGTACACAGCTGCATACACGATCGTGTTACCGCTTTGACACTGTCCTAACGCCACGAAGGCCTCCCCGGCCGGTGCGTGGCACCCGGCGGGAAGGCCTTCGCGGATCCTGGCGGGAGGCTCAGGAAGCTCGGCGCAGCAACGACTTCTCCGGCGCGGCGGCGCAGGCGCAGCCGCCGGGGGCCGGGCAGTCGACGATCAGCGCGTGCCGCACCCGATCGGGGTCCGCGCACGCGGTGTCGGCGCACTCGGCGAACCCGCGTTCCGGGTGCACCACCAGCGTGCCGTGGCAGTGGTCGATCCGGGCCTCACACGAAGCACACTCCATGAGTCCTTGGTACCACCGGGAAGCGGGCGGGCCCGGGACCGGGACGGCGTGTCGGCGCGATCACCCGTCCGGGGCTCACGCGGACTTCGGCGCCCGCTTCCGCGCGGCTGGCTTCTTCTTCGCCGCCGGCTTCGCGTCCTCATCGGACGCCTCCGAAGTGGACGTGTCCGAAGCGGACTCGCGCGACTTCTTCGCCGCGTCGACGCTGGCCTGCAGCGCCGCCATCAGGTCGACGACGTCCGCCTTCGCGGTGACCGCGGCGGGCTTGGTCGTCTCCTCCCCCGCGACCTTGGCCTCGATCATCTCCTCGAGGGCCTCGCGGTAGTGGTCGTGGTACTTCTCCGGCTCGAACACCGGCTCGGCCAGCGAGTCGATCAGCGAGCCGGCCATGGACAGCTCCTGCGGGCGGATCTGCGGCGGGTCGTCGCGCAGGAACGGGAAGTCGGGTTCGCGGACCTCGTCCGGCCAGAGCATCGTCGTCATCACCAGCACGTCGGCGTGCACCCGCAGCACCGCCATGCTCTCCCGCTGCCGGACCGCGACCTTCGCGACGGCCACCTGGCTCGACTTGTGCAGCGCGTCCCGCAGCACGACGTACGGCTTCACCGCGTTCTTCTGCGGCTCCAGGTAGTAGGTCCGGTCGTACTGGATCGGGTCGATCGACTCCAGCGGCACGAACTCCAGGACGTCGATCGTGCGCTGCGAGGACAGCGGCAGCTCGGCCATCTCGGCGTCGGTGATCACGACCATCTCGCCGTCGGGCAGCTCGTAGCCCTTGGCGATCTCCGGGTACGGGACCTCGGCGCCGTCGATCGTGCAGAACCGCTTGTACTGGATGCGGCCGCCGTCGGCCTCGTGCACCTGGCGGAGCGAGACGTTCTTGTTCTCGGTGGCCGCGTACAGCTGGATCGGGATGCTGACCAGCCCGAACGACACCGAGCCCTTCCACATCGCCCGCATGCCACGTACCTCCGAGATCGTCTTCACGCTCGGTAGTTACCGTAGCCCGAATCGTCCCCCGGCGACAGTGCGACCTAGACCTCTGCCAGGTACTTCTCCCAGAGTGCGGGGTCCATGAACCAGTTCTGGAAGTCCGTGGGATCGGTGAACCCGTTGGCGAACCTGCGGGCCACGGCCGGATTCTGCCCCGCGACGCCGAGGATCTGGAGCACGTGCGGGGGCGGCGGAAGCAGCAGCGCGTTGGTCCATTCGGTGACGTGCCGGGCGTACTCCCAGTAGCGCTCGAACGTGGCGTCCATCCACTCCGCGTCGAACGGCCGGTCGCCGTGCTCGAGGATCGCGGTCAGGTAGGTCGCCGCGCAGTGGCTCGCGTTGTTCGAGCCCTGCCCGGTGATCGGGTCGTTCGCCACGACGACGTCGGCCATGCCCAGCACCCGCGCCCCGCCCGGCAGGGTGCCGACCGGGTTGCGCACGACGGGCGTGTACCCGCCGGCCAGCGCCGCCTTGCCGTCGGTGAGTTCGGCGTCGCGGCAGCGCTCGTACTCCCACGGCACGAACTGCCGCATCAGGTCGAGCAGCCGCGTGAAGTGCTCGGCCGGTGCCGGGTGGTCGCCGAAGCAGTCCAACGGCCCGCCCGGGACACCCTCGAAGAAGAGGATGTCGCAGTTCCCGCTCAGCGTGTACGCCGGGATCATGAACAGCTCGCCGACGCCGGGCACGATGTTGAACCGCACGGCCTGCTTGTCCGGGTGCTCCGGCCGCGGCCGCACGCCGTGGGCGTAGACCAGCGAGAGCGCGCGCATCGGCTTCGTGTACGGCGACCGCTCGGGCACGCGGTCGAACAGCTGGACCAGCTCGCCCTTGCCGGCCGAGACGATCACCAGGTCGTAGAGCCGGGACAGCGCGTCCAGTTCGGACGTCATCACGCCGTGGATGACGAGCTTGCCGCCGCGGTCCTCGAACAGCTCCAGCCAGCCCGCCATCTTCACGCGCTGGTCGACCGACTGCGCGTAGTGGTCGAGCTCGGCGAACCAATCGAGCGCGCGGCCGCCGTCCGGCGCCGCCACCGACACGCCGAGGCCCTCGACACGGACGGTCTCGTCCTCCCACTGGTTCAGCCCGAGGTCCCGCTCGTGCTGCAGCGCGTCGTTGAACATGCACTGCGTCGACATCACCCGCCCGGCCCGGATCTCCTCCGGCGTCCGCGCGGACATCACCGTGACGTCGTAGTCCTTCGCCAGCAGCCCGAGGGCCAGCTGCAGCCCGGACTGGCCGGCGCCCACGATCAGGACTCTGCGCATGAAGCTCTTCTCTCCTCGTTCAGGCCTGCGGGACGCTGCCGGCCAGCTCGCGCGGGCCGGACAGCACGGCGAGGGACAGCGTGTGGCCGACCAGCTCGGTCAGGGTGGCGATGGTCGAAGCCCGGTCGCGGGCGTCGCAGGTGACCAGCGGGACGCTCGGGTCGAGGGCGAGCGCGTCCCGCACCTCGTCGAGGTCGTGCACCGGCATGCCCTCGAACTGGTTGACCGCGACCACGAACGGCAGCTCCGAGTCGTTCTCGAAGTAGTTGATCGCCGCGAACGACTCGTCGATCCGGCTGGTGTCGACGAGCACGACCGCGCCGAGCGCGCCGCGGCTCAGGTCGTCCCAGAGGAACCAGAACCGCGCCTGCCCCGGGGTGCCGAACAGGTACAGCAGCAGGTCCGGGCGCAGCGTGATCCGCCCGAAGTCCATCGCGACGGTCGTCGTCGACTTGCCGCCGGGCGGGATGTCGTCGACGCCTTCGCCGGCCTCGGTCATCCACGCCTCGTTGCTCATCGGCGGCACTTCCGACACCGCGCCGACGAACGTGGTCTTGCCGACACCGAAGCCCCCGGCGACGACGATCTTCGCGGAGATCGTCAGCAGATCGCCCTCAGGCGGGGAGCCGCTTGAGCCCATCAAGGATCCTCTCGAGCACGTTGGTGTCGTGGTGGTAGGCGTGCGCGGTGGGGTGGACGAACACCGCGCCCTGGGAGGCGAGGTCGCCGATCAGCACCCGCACCACGCCCAGCGGCAGGTCCAGCCCGACCGACAGCTCGGCGATCGAGGACCGCACGCGGGCGCGTTCGTAGAGCGAGCGCGACTCGGGCATCAGCGTGTCGCTCAGCGCCGGGTCGTACTGCGGGACCGAAACCAGCGTCTCCACCAGCAATTGGTGGCGGGTGCTGGTGCGGCCGCCGGTGAGCGCGTACGCCCGGATCCGGCGGCTGCGCCGCGGCAAGGCGGTGTCCTTCTCGGACACGGGGATCACATCCTCGGGCACGCCCATCACACCCGCGGCCGGCGCGCGGTGAGCACCTGGCGCAGTTCGGCGCGCACCTCGGGGGTGAGCGCGTGGCCGGCGTTGGTGATGAACTGGGTCATCTCGTAGGCGACCACCTTCATGTCCGCGTCGCCCGTGGTCAGCACCGCGAGCCCGGCACCGGAGCCGATGCCCATGAAGAGGAAGTAGCCGTGGGTGAGCCGGATGATGATCTGCTCGCAGGCGCCCTTCCCGAACAGCGCGGCGCTGTTGCCGGCCAGCGAGAGCAGGCCGCTGGCGATCGCGGCCAGCTGCTCGGCCTCCGCTTCGCCGACCGAGTCCGACGCGGTGAGCGGGAAGCCGTCGACGCTCATGATCAGCGCGTGGCTGACGCCGTGCACCTTGCGGACGAAGTCGTCGAGCAGCCAGGCGAAGTTCGCCGGTGCCGGGTGGGGGGCGCTCACGAGGCGGTTCCTCCGGGCGTTTCGTCCTGCTGGTGGTTTTCGGCGCGCGCGGCCCGCTCGCCGTCGGCGAAGGCGCCGAGGTCGGCGAGCAGCTGCTCGTGCCCGTTCGCCGCCGGTTCCGCGGCCGGGGGCGGCGGTGGCGGTTCGGGCGCGGCACCGCGGATGCTGCCGGGCACGCGCCGCGGCAGGCCGTTGGCGGTCGTGCCGCCGGTGGCCCGTTCGACCGGCCGCGGCCGGGGTGTGGGCTTGCGCGGCACCGGCGCGGGCTCCTCCCCCGGGAAGGCACCCGGGCGGCGGCGCGGCAGCCCGCCGGCCGCGACCGGCTCGCCGCCGGTCTTCGCCGGTTCGATCGTGACGGTCCGGGCGCCCGACCAGGCGTTGTCGGCGAGTTCGGTGACCACGCCGGTGGGCAGCAGCACGGTCGCGACCGTGCCGTGCGGGCTGCGCCGGTCCAGGCGGACGCTGACGTCGTGCCGCGCGGCGAGGCGGGCGACGACGGCGAGGCCCATGTGCCGCGCCGAGGCGTCGTCGAGGTCGCCGCCCGCGGCCAGCCGCCGGTTGAGGCCGTCGACGCGGTCGGCGGGGATGCCGATGCCCTCGTCCTCGATCCGGACGAGCACGCTGCCCTGCTCGGTCAGGTGCGCGCTGACGTGCACCGGCGAGCTGGGCGAAGACTGGTTGGCGGCGTTGTCGAGCAGCTCGGCGAGCACCCGGCCCAGGTCTTCGGCGGCGAAGCCGACGACCCCGAGGTTCACCACGCGGCCGATGGTGATCCGGGCGTAGTGGTCGATCGAGGACATCGCGGCGCGCACGAGGTCGAGCACCGAGGTCGCGCGGGCGGCGTCGTCGGCGGTGTCCTGCCCGGCCAGCACGCGCAGGTTCTCGGCGTTGCGCCGCAACCGCGTGGCGAGGTGGTCGAGCTGGTAGAGCTCGGCGAGGCGGTGGTGGTCCTCCTCCCCCGCTTCGAGTTCTTCGAGCCGCGCGAGGAGCTGGTCGAGCAGGTTGAGGTCACGCAGCGCGACACTGGCGCAGATCTCGGCCAGCACGCCCTCGTTCCGCGTGTCCTCGGGGGTGATCACCTCGGGCCGCGACAGCTCCGCGATGGCCGGCCCGGCCGCGGGCTCGTACCCGGGGTGCTTCGGCGGCGCGGTGAGGTACTGCGCGGCAGCGACCCGCGAACGGTCCAGCAGGACGCGTGATCGATCCAGGAGTTCCCGGGCCCGGCTCGCCATGTGGTCCCACTTCTTCCTTGCTCAGGTTCGGCAACGACAGCATCGCGCCGACCCCCGGGCGGCGATGCCGGACATGCAAGCAGAAAGGTTCGTCGGATGTCCACAGCGGGTCCCCGTCCGATCGCGCGGGGTGATCGGTTTTCGGCGCCGTCGCTGCTGGTGAGCGCAGCGGACTAGGCCATTCGGTTCATTTTTGCATCTTGCACCTGGCAACAGAGCGCACACGACGCCCGATACCGCAGGCAACCGGGGCTCCTGCCGCGAAATCCCAGGTCACGCCCGATTCGTCCGAAAATTGCGGGCCACGCACTTTTTTGCGGGGCACGCAACTTTTTCGCTACACTCCGTTCATGCCGTCGGACCCACCACCCCAGCTGACCCTGCGCGAGCGCAAGAAGCGCGAAGCACGCAAGGCGCTTGCCCAAGCCGCGCTGCGGCTGACGCTGGACCGCGGCTTGGAGAACGTGAAGGTCGAGGACATCGCCACCGAGGTCGGCGTGTCACCCCGCACATTCAACAACTACTTCTCCAGCAAGGAGCAGGCGGTCTGCTCGGTGGTCGTCGACCGGCACGAGGGGATGCGCGAGGCCCTGCTCGCGCGGCCGGACGGCGAGCCGCTCTGGGATTCGGTCAAGTACGCGGTGCTCGAGCAATATTCGCGTGAGGGCGAGCCCGATCGCGCGTATGTTGCGCGTATCCGTGAGCTGATGGGACGGCTCATGCTGCGTGGCGAGTTCCTCAACGCCCACGCGGCCGTCGAGCGCGTCCTGGCCGAAACGATCGCGAAACGGGTGGGCGGTGTGGACCACCTGTTGTGCCGGCTGATGGCGGCCTCGGTGGAAAGCGCTGTCCGCGTCGCCTTCACCAACTGGTTCACCACCGAAGGCGAACCGTTCCTGCCGATCCTGGAACGGCTGCTCGACGAGCTTTCCGCGGGGATGCCCACCCTGACCGCCGGCACCGCTGCTCCGCAACCCGAACCGACCACCACCGCACTGGGGGAATCGTTGTGCTAGTCAAGCTCCTGCGCAGTCACCTGCGCCCGTACCGGAGCACCTTGTGGGTGATCGTCCTGCTGCAGCTCGTGCAGACGATCGCCATGCTCTACCTGCCGACGCTGAACGCCGACATCGTCGACAACGGCCTCATCAAGGGCGACATGGACTACATCCTGCGCGTCGGCGCGATGATGCTCGTCATCACGCTCGCGCAGATCGCCGGCTCGATCGGGGCGGTGTACTTCGGCGCCCGCACCGCGATGGCGGTCGGCCGCGACATCCGATCCGGCGTCTTCCACCGGGTGCAGGACTTCTCGGCCCGCGAAGTCGGCCAGTTCGGCACGCCGTCGCTGATCACCCGCACCACCAACGACGTCCAGCAGATCCAGATGCTGGTGCTGATGACGCTCACCCTCATGGTGTCGGCGCCGATCATGTGCGTCGGCGGGATCATCCTCGCGCTGAACCTCGACGTCCCGCTCTCGTCGCTGCTGCTGGTCATCGTGCCGGTGCTGGCCGTCGCGGTCGGCACGATCATCGCCAAGATGCGCCCGGCGTTCCGGCTGATGCAGGAGCGCATCGACCGGATCAACCAGATCCTGCGCGAGCAGATCATGGGCATCCGCGTGATCCGCGCGTTCGTCCGGGACTCCCACGAGCGGGAGCGCTTCGACGTCGCCAACGATCAGCTGCTCACCGTGTCGCTGCGGGTCGGCAAGCTGATGGCGCTGATGTTCCCGATCGTCATGCTGGTGATGAACGCCTCCAGCGTCGCCGTGCTGTGGTTCGGCGGGCAGCGGATCGACTCCGGCAGCATGCAGATCGGCGCGATGACCGCGTTCCTGTCCTACCTGCTGCAGATCCTGATGGCCGTCATGATGGCCACGTTCATGTTCATGATGGTGCCGCGCGCCGAGGTCAGCGCCGAGCGGATCAGCGAGGTGCTCGACACCGAGTCGAGCGTCCGCCCGCCGGTGTCGCCGATCCGGCCCGGCGCGGTGCACGGGCACCTCGAGCTCGCGAACGTCGAATTCCGCTACCCCGGCGCGGAAAAGCCGGTGCTGTGCGACATCTCGCTGATCGGGCGGCCGGGTGAGACCACCGCGGTGATCGGCTCGACGGGTACCGGCAAGACCACGCTGCTCAACCTGATCCCGCGCCTGATGGACGCCACCCGCGGCACGGTGAAGGTGGACGGCGTCGACGTCCGCGACCTCGACCCGGCGGTGCTCGCCCGCGCGGTCGGGCTGGTGCCGCAGAAGCCGTACCTGTTCGCCGGCACGGTGGCGAGCAACCTGCGCTACGGCAACCCGGACGCGACCGACGAAGAGCTGTGGCACGCGCTGGAAGTGGCGCAGGGCAAGGACTTCGTCGAAGCGATGGCGGAGGGGCTCGAAGCGCCGATCGCCCAGGGCGGCACGAACGTCTCGGGCGGTCAGCGCCAGCGGCTCGCGATCGCGCGGATGCTGGTGCACAAGCCGGAGATCTACCTGTTCGACGACTCGTTCTCCGCGCTCGACTACGCGACCGACGCGGCCCTGCGCCGCGCGCTGGTGTCGGAAACGGCCGAGGCGACCGTCGTCATCGTGGCGCAGCGGGTCAGCACGATCCGCAACGCCGACCGGATCATCGTCCTCGACGAAGGCCGCGTCGTCGGCACCGGCACCCACCACGAACTCATGGACGGCAACGAAACCTACCGGGAGATCGTGCTGTCCCAGCTCACCGAACAGGAGGCGGCGTGAGCACCACGGAATCGCCCAAAGCCGCCGTGACCGAGGCCGGGGAACGGCCGACCGCCGAGCGGCACAAGAACACCGGTGCCGCGACGGTCGGGCCCGGCCGCTGGATGGCCGGCGGCGCGCCGCCGGAGAAGGCGCTCGACTTCAAGGGTTCGCTGAAGCGGCTGCTGCGGCTGCTGCGCCCACAGCGGGCCGCGCTCATCGGCGTGCTCGTGCTCGGCGCGGCCAGCGTCACGCTCACCGTGATCGGGCCGAAGATCCTCGGCCAGGCCACCGACGCGATCCTGGCCGGCGTGCTCGGCAAGCAGGTGCCGCCGGGCGTCACCAAGGAGCAGGTCGTCGCCGGGCTGCGCGCCCGCGGCGACGGCACGCTCGCCGACATCTACAGCCGCGTCGACCTGGTGCCCGGCGTCGGCATCGACTTCGACAAGGTCGGGCAGATCCTGCTCACCGTGCTGGCGCTGTTCGTGATCTCGTCGTTCTTCGGGCTGATCCAGGCCCGGCTGACCACGACCCTGGTGCAGCAGGCGGTGTACCGGCTGCGCGAAGAGGTCGAGGCCAAGTTCTCGCGGCTGCCGCTGAAGTACTTCGACCGCCAGCCGCGCGGCGAGGTGCTTTCCCGCGTCACCAACGACATCGACAACCTGGCGATGTCGCTGCAGCAGACGCTGTCGCAGATCGTCTCGTCGCTGCTGACGGTGGTCGGCGTGCTGATCATGATGTTCCTGATCTCGCCGCTGCTGGCGCTGATCGCGCTGCTCACGGTGCCGCTGTCGGCGGTCGTGGCGGCGAAGATCGGGAAGCGGGCGCAGCCGAACTTCATCAAGCAGTGGTCGACGACCGGGAAGCTCAACGCGCACGTCGAGGAGATGTACACCGGGCACTCGCTGGTCAAGGTGTTCGGCCGCCGCGACGAGGCCGCCGCGGTCTTCGACAAGCAGAACGAAACGCTGTACGAGGCGAGCTTCCGGGCGCAGTTCATCTCCGGCATGATCCAGCCGGCGATGATGTTCATCGGCAACCTGAGCTACGTGCTGGTGGCGGTGATCGGCGCGCTGCGCGTCGCGTCGGGCAGCCTGACGCTCGGCGAGGTGCAGGCGTTCATCCAGTACTCGCGCCAGTTCAGCCAGCCGGTGACGCAGATCGCGAGCATGGCGAACCTGCTGCAGTCCGGCGTCGCCTCGGCCGAGCGGGTGTTCGCGCTGCTCGACGCCGAGGAGCAGGCCCCGGAGCCCGCTTCGCCGGAGCGGCCCGCCGAGATCCGCGGGCGCGTCGAGTTCCAGGACGTCTCGTTCCGCTACCTGCCGGAGAAGCCGCTGATCGACGACCTGTCGCTGACGGTCGAACCCGGCCAGACGGTCGCGATCGTCGGCCCGACCGGCGCGGGCAAGACGACGCTGGTCAACCTGCTCATGCGCTTCTACGAGCTGGACGGCGGGCGGATCACGCTCGACGGCGTCGACATCGCGAAGATGAACCGCGAGGAACTGCGCGACCAGACCGGCATGGTGCTGCAGGACGCGTGGCTGTTCGGCGGCACGATCGCGGAGAACATCGCCTACGGCGCGGACGACCCGAGCCACGAGGAGATCGTCGAAGCCGCGAAGGCGACGCACGTGGACCGCTTCGTCCGCACGCTGCCGGACGGGTACGAGACGGTGCTCGACGACGAAGGCGGCACGGTCAGCGCGGGCGAGAAGCAGCTGATCACGGTCGCACGGGCGTTCCTGGCCAAGCCGGTGATCCTGATCCTCGACGAGGCGACCAGCTCGGTCGACACCCGCACCGAGGTGCTGATCCAGCGGGCGATGAACTCGTTGCGGAGCGGCCGGACGAGCTTCGTGATCGCGCACCGGTTGTCGACGATCCGCGACGCCGACGTGATCCTGGTGATGGAGCACGGCCGGATCGTGGAGCAGGGCGACCACGAGACGCTGCTGCACAGCGGCGGCGCGTACGCGCGGCTGTACGCGGCCCAGTTCGCCGAGGCGATGGCCGAGACGGACTGAGACCGGGTTTTCGGAAGCCCTTCGCCCTCGGCGCGGGGCCTCCGCGGCTTTCCGCGGTCACCCGCGCTGGAAGCGCGGCCCGGCCGGGCGGCCTGCACTGTCATGAACGACCCTTTCACCTCGCCAGACGCGGTGAAAGGGTCGTTCATGACGTCCGCTCCCGGGAATCGTGGTCCGGCGTCGTGAACGAGTCGGCCATCCCAGGGCGGCCGGACGCCGCTCACCGCGCCCGGTACCCTGGAAGCTCTTGCAGCGGAAGGGGTACCGGGGCGGCCATGGCCGACAGACTCGAGGAATACCGCGGCAAACGCGGCAAGGACCGCACCCCCGAACCCTGGCCGGACGGGCCGCCGGAGCCCGGGGGCGACGACCTCTTCGTCATCCAGGAGCACCACGCCACCCGGCTGCACTGGGACTTCCGGCTGGAGCGCGACGGCGTGCTCGTCTCCTGGGCCGTTCCGAAGGGCCTGCCGCTCTCCCCCGGCGTCTCGCGGCTCGCCGTGCACACCGAAGACCACCCCATGGAGTACCTCACCTTCGCGGGCGAGATCCCCGCCGGCGAGTACGGCGGCGGCCGGATGACCGTGTGGGACACCGGGAAGTACGAAACCCTGCACTGGAACGACCACAAGGTCGAGGTCGTCTTCCACGGCGCACGCGCGCGCGGCAAGTACCTGTTCCTCAACCGGCACGACGAGGACGACCGCGACTGGACGCTGCGGCGCCTCGACCCCGCCGAGCCCGGCCACGAAGACGCGCCCGAGTTCCTCGAGCCGATGACGGCGGTCCCCGGCGACCTGCCCGCGGACGACGACGAGTGGGCGTACGAATTCGCCTGGGGCGGCCTGCGGACGATGCTGCTGGTGAGCGGCGGCCGCGTCACCGCGCACGACGAAACCGGCGCCGACGTCACCGGGCGGTATCCCGAGCTGCACAAGCTCGGCGAGGAGTTCGGGTCGACGGAAGTGCTGCTGGACGGCGAAGTCGTCGTGGTCAAGGACGGCAAGCCGCACCCGGACGGGCTCGAAGAACGGCGCAAGGCCGACGGCGCCGCCGCCAAGCGGCTCAAGGCCCACTGCCCCGTCTTCTACTTCGCGGCCGACGTCCTGCACCTCGACGGCAAGCCGACCCTGGACCTGCCCTACACGAAACGCCGGGAACTCCTCGACGGGTTCGCCGTCGAAGACCGGCACTGGCAGGTGCCCCGCTACTTCGCCGGCGGCGGCGAGGCCGTGACCGGCGCGAGCCGGCAGCACGGCCTCCCCGGCGTCGTCGCGAAACGGGCCGACAGCCCCTACCGCCCCGGTGACGGCTCGGGCGACTGGCTGCTGATCAAGAACTGACGCGGCGGGCCGGTGCCAGTCCCGCGACGACGACCACGGCGCCGGCCACGACGTTGCCCACCAGGGCGCCGGTCGACGGCGGGGTTTCGCCGCCGTGGCGGAGCAGCCACGGCGAGACGGCGGCCCACGCGCCGAGGACCGGGACGACCCAGCCGATCAGGGCGAGCCGCCGGGTGGCCGTGCGGGCGATCGCCAGCGCGATCAGGACCAGGCCGACCAGGGTGTCGCTCAGCGCGAGCACGCCCGCGCCGCCGAAGCCGGCGATCCACGGGGCCAGCACCAGGTAGAGCCCGGCCAGCAGGACGAAGCCCGCCGCCGCGCCGATCAGCGCCGTGCGCGGGCGGGGAGCCGGGGTGCTGTGCGAAGTCATCTCCTCACCTCCACCCGCTCGGGTACCCGGCCGTCGCAGCCGGTAACCGGGGCCTGCCCGCCGCCCTCGGAACGGACAGGCCCCCGGACGTCAGCAGCCGCAGGTGTAGTACGTGATGTCCCAGTGGTTTCCTTCGTCGCAGTAGAGGTTGCCGGAGCCGGCCTTCCACTGCGGGTAGCCGTCGCCGCGCAGCCCGATGTAGCCGAAGCTGTTCTTGATGTAGGCGTCGATGCAGCTGTTGTGCGCGATGTCGACCTTGTAGCCGTTGTAGTGGCTGTAGGTGCCCGACGCGTGGCCGACCTCGGTGCCGCCGGTGATGTTGATCGCGCAGCCGCTCGCCCGCTTCAGCGTGATCACGCCGCTGACCGTGCTCTGGTTGATCTGCTCGTACGACGTGCAGGTCGAGTTCGACCGCGTCGTGCAGCCCCCGCTGGACGAGTGCGTCACCCCGGCCGCGGACAGCTGCGACGCGGCCGCCGACTGGCTGAGCTTGGTCACCTCGACGCTCGCGGACGCGGTGCCGATGGTCGCGAACACGACCGTCGCCGCCGAAGCGACCAGCCCCAGTGCCGCCCGCGCCAGAATCCGTTGTCCCGGCATGCCGTTGCCTCCTCGATCCGACGATCCGTCGGCGGCAGCCAAATCGGGAGGCCCATAACTTCGCCAAACACCCGCCCGCGGGCAGGGCCGGTGCGGGCGTCAGGTCCTGATCTTCGTCAAGAGTTCACGGCTGCGGTCGCGGGCCGGGGATTCACCGCTCACGCTGGTCAGCTCCCCCAGCGCACGCAGCTCCCAGAGCGGGAACCCCAGCTCGCGGAACAGCCCGGCCGACCCGCGCAGGCACCGCGCCGCCTCGGCCGCGGCGTCTTCGGCCGCGTGCGTCCGGCCCAGGCTGAGCAGGGCGTACCCGGCGCCGCGGCGGTCACGCAGCTCCCGGAAGACGGCCATGGCGGCCAGCAGGTGCCGCCGCGCCCCCACCGGATCCCCCGCCCGGCGGCGGGCCTCGCCCAGGCTGCGGTGGGTGTAGGCGGCGGCGTGCCGGTGCCCGATCTGGTCGAACAGCGCCAGCGACCGCGTGAGGCACCGCTGCCCGTCGGCGAACTCCCCGGCGTCGGTGTGCAGGTCGCCGAGGCTGCGCAGGACGTGCGCCTCCCAGTGCCGCTCCCGCGTCCGGACGGCGCCGCCGAGCGCCCCGGTGAGCAGGTCGGCCGCCTGGTCGTGCCCACCGTGGCGGCGCAGGACGTCGGCGTAGCGCTTCGCGGCCTGGTCGTGCCAGCGGCCGTCGTCGCACTGGCGGGCCAGCAGCATGCTCACTTCGAAGCTCTCGACCGCGCCCCGCACGTCCCCGACGTCTTCGGCGAGCGACCCGAGCTGCGCCGCGGCGGCCGCCTGCCCGCGCCGGTCCCCGCAGTCCCGGAGCAGGGCGAGGGCTTCCCGCAACTCCGCTTCGGCGGTCTGCGGATCACCCCCGTCGAGGTGGACGTCGGCGAGCGCGGCCAGCGCGGTGCCGGTGCCGCGAGGGTCCTCCAGGTCCCGGTAGCGGTGCTCGGCCATGGCGAAGTAGTTCCGCGCCTGGCGGGCGTGGCCGTGCTGCCAGTGCACGGCCCCGAGGTTGTAGAGCTTCTCGGCTTCGGCCCGCGGATCCCGCCGCCGCCGGGCGGCGGCGAGCCCGAGCACGGTGACGGCCCGGGCGGCTCGGCCGAGCCACGGGGTGCCGGCGAGGGCGGTGCAGGCGTCGGCGAGCCGCTCGGTCAGGTCGTGCCAGCCGTGGGCGCCGGCGAGCCGGACGGCGGCCGCGAGGTGACTGGTTTCGGCGGCCGCCCAGGCCGCGGGATCGGCGGCGACCCGGCGCAGGACCGCGGGATCCGGCTTCGCCCCCGCCGCCGATGGCCGGCGCGCCGGACGGCCCAGCGCGTGCTCCGCCAGCGCCAGCGCGGCCTCGCACGCGCGGCGCAGGGCGGCCGGGTCGACCTCACCCGGCGGGCCCTCTGCCAGCACCAGCCGCACGAACGGCGGGATCGTCCCGGCCGCGTCCAGCAGGTGCGCCGCGGTCAGCTCGTCGAGGCGGTCGCGGGCTTCCGGTGTCGGGCGGTCGAGCAGGGCCGCCGCGGACCAATACGGGACGGCGCCCTCGAACGCGGTCAGCAGCCTCAGCAAAGCGACGTCACCGGCGGGCCGCTCGCGCAGCGCCGATGTCACCGCAGCCCGGACGCTCAGGTCGCCCGCGGTCAGCTCGTCGAGGCGTCGCCGGTCGTCGGCGAGGCGGGCCGCGAGTTCGGCGATCGGCAGGTTCGGCCGGGCCGCCAGGCGCACCCCGGCGATCCGGACAGCCAGGGCAAGGCGGCCACACCGGGCGAGAAGTCGTTGCGCCGCTTCGGGTTCCACGCGCAGCCGGGACTCCCCCGCGATCGCGGCCAGCAGCGCGTGAGCGTCCTCAGTGGACAGATCAGGCACCGGAACCGCGTGCGCGCCGCAGAGGCCGGGCAGCTCGCGGCGGGTCGTGACCAGCGTGGCGCAGCCCGGGCCGCTCGGCAGCAGGGCTCGCACCTGGGCCTCGGACGCGGCGTCTTCCAGCAGCACCAGCAGCCGCCGGTCGGCGGTGTAGCCGCGCCAGAGTCCCGGTAATCCCGTGCGGTCGGCCAGTTCCGACGGGGTCGCGCCGAGCAGGCGCAGGAAGCCGGAAAGCACCGCCGCGGGTTCGGCGGGGGCCCCGTCGGACCCGCGCAGCGATGCGGTCAGCTGGCCGTCGGGGAACCGGCGGCGGACCCGCCACGCGGCCTGGACCGCGAGCGCGGACTTGCCGGCCCCGGCGGCGCCGTGCAGCACGACCGGCGCCGGACCCCGCACCGCGCGCGTGACGTCGGCGAGTTCGGCCGCGCGGCCGGTGAAGTCGGGCACCGCGGGCGGGAGCTGGGCGGGCGGGCCCGGCGTCGTCCACTCGGTGCCGGCGATCCGGCGGTACACCGCGACGAGGTCCGCGCCCGGCCACACGCCGGCCTCTTCCCAGAGCGCCCGGCGCGTCCGGCGGAGCACCTCCAGAGCCGATTCGCGGCGCCCGACCGTGCCGAGCGCGGACGCGAGCCGGGCGGCGAAGCGCTCGTCGGCGGGCCGGGCCGCGACCACCGGGCCGAGCCGCTCGACCACCGACCGGCCGTCGCCGTCGGCGAGTTCCAGCTCGACCAGCTGCAGCAACGCCGCCGAGCGCCGGTCCTCCAGCCACAGCTTGTGCGCCTCCAGCAGCGGTCCGCCGGCGACGTCGGCGAACGCGTCGCCGCGCCAGCAGGCCAGGGCCCGCTCGAGGCCGCGGCGGCGCTGGGCGCGGTCGTCGGCACCCGCCGACAGCCACGTCAGGAACTCGTCCGCGTCCAGCTCCCCCGGCTCGACGCTCAGCGCGTACCCGCGCGGCCCGGACCGCAGCCGCTGCCCGGCCTCGGCGGCGCCGAGGCCGGGTGAGAGCGTCTTGCGCAGCTTCGACACGGTGACCTGCACGATCGCCGCGGCGCTCGACGGCGCGCCGTCCGGCCACAGCTCGTCGACCAGCGTGTCGCGGCCGACGAACTGTCCGGCGCGCGCGAGCAGCACGGCGAGCAGCCGCCGCGGCTGGGCCGCCGAGGGCAGCGGGACGGAGGCCGTCATCGGGCCGAGCACCTGGAACCGCACGGCTACAACACCCCACCCGCGAGATCACCTGATCGAGCGAGCTGAATCTAGCCGCCGGGCGCGCGGCGCGTCCCCCG
Source organism: Amycolatopsis sp. cmx-4-83 (assembly GCF_046548815.1). Classification (NCBI taxonomy): domain Bacteria; kingdom Bacillati; phylum Actinomycetota; class Actinomycetes; order Pseudonocardiales; family Pseudonocardiaceae; genus Amycolatopsis; species Amycolatopsis sp. cmx-4-83. The sequence continues at coordinate 28,610 of NZ_JAEBEF010000008.1, forward strand.
ATCACCCGGATGGCCGACGACGTCGGTCAGGTGTGCGCGAGCAGTTTCTCCAGCAGTTCAGGGTGGTCGGCGAGCCCCTCCCGCAGGGTGTGCTCGCGCAGCGGCTTGAGGTCGCCGAAGGGCGGGTTCGCCCAGTCCAGCGCGCCCTGCGGCGGCTCCGGGTCGTACTCGATGCCGAACTGGACGTTGGTCGCCAGCTGCCGCCCGGCCAGCCGTTCCACCAGGTGCAGCGCGAGGTCGATGCCCGCCGACACCCCGGCGGCGGTGATCACGGAGCCGTCCTCGACCCACCGCTGCGCGACCGGCGTGGCGCCGAGCCCGGCGAGGACGTCGCGGAACATCCAGTGCGTGGTCGCCTTCTTCCCCTCCAGCAGGCCCGCCGCGCCGAGGATGAGCGAGCCGGTGCAGACCGACGTCACCAGCTCGGCGCCGGCGGCCGCGGCGCGCAGCCACGCGAGGAGGCGCTCGTCGGCCATCGCGCGCAGCGTCGGCACGGTGCCACCGGGCACGAGCACCGCGTACGGCGCCGGGACTTCGTCGAAGGTGTGGCTCGGGGCGACGCGCAACGGCGTGTCCGTGCCGACGGTGCCGGTGCTCGCGCCGACGACGACGGTCCGGTAGCCGGCGTCCATCCGCGCGAGCGCGCTGAGCACCTGCAGCGGGCCGACCAGGTCGAGCGGCGTGAGGCCGGGGTACACGACGAAGGCGAGGGTCTTCTGCTCATCGGTCATGTCCCCGACCATGGCGGGCCGGGACGCCGGGCGGCGCGCCGGTGTCCGGATTCCTGCGAACCGCGTCCGAGCGCCCGGTCCGGCTGCTAGCGTGCCGATCATGTCAGGGTCACCCAGACGGGTCGTGATCGTCGGGTACGCCGACGCCGAGCTGCTGGACATCGCCTGTCCCGCCGATGTGTTCGACGCCGCGAACCGGCTCGGCGCGCGGCCGCCGTACGAGCTCCAGCTCGCTTCGGTCGACGGCCACGGCATCCGCACCTGCGCCGGGCTGGTGCTGCAGCCGCACCTGCGGCTCGACCAGGTCGCCGGCGACCTCGACACGCTGGTCGTCGCGGGTGGCTGGGGCAGCCCCGCCGCGGCGGCCGACGAGCGCGTCCTCGCCCACGTCCGGCGGCTGGCCCGCACCAGCCGCCGGGTCGCGTCGGTCTGCACGGGCGCCGAGGTGCTCGCCGCGGCCGGCCTGCTCAACGGCCGCCGCGCGACCACGCACTGGCGCTACGCGGCGAAGCTCGCGCGGGACTACCCGGCGGTGACGGTGGACCCGGTGCCGCTCTACGTCCGCCACGGCAACGTCTACACGGCGGCGGGCGTGACGAGCGGGCTCGACCTGACGCTGTCGCTGGTGGAGGCCGACCACGGCCCGTCACTGGCCCGCGAGGCGGCCCGCGCGCTGGTCACCTACCTGCAGCGGCCCGGGAACCAGGCCCAGGTGAGCCTGTTCCTGTCCGGTCCGCCACCGGAGCACCGCGAGGTCCGCGACCTGACCGCGTACATCGCCGAGCACCTCGAGGAAGACCTGGGCACGCCGGCGCTCGCCGCCCGCGCGGGCATCAGCACGCGCCAGCTCACCCGGCTGTTCGACGCGCACCTGGGCACCACGCCCGGCCGGTACGTCCGGACGATCCGCACCGAGCAGGCGGCCCGCCTGCTCTCCGGCACCGACCTCCCGCTGGCCACGATCGCCCGCCGCTGCGGCTTCGGCTCGACGGAAACCCTCCGGCAGGCGTTCCTCGACCACTTCGACACGCCGCCGTCGGCGTACCGGCGGGTGCACGTCCGCCAGGCGTACGGCTGAGGCATCCGGACGAACCGGTCGCCCGGCGGCCCCTGGCGCGGGCGCCGGGATCCCGCTGTCAGGATGTGCGGGTGGACCGCCCCGACCTCGCCGACGACGCCACCGGACCGATTCGCCGGGTCACGGACGAGGTGTCCCCTTCGCCGGGGCCCGGGACGTCCGGAACGCCGGGAACGCCCGGGAAACCGGCCCGCCGCACGCCACCGGAGGCCGGCCGCCGCCGCACGGACACCGGAGCGCAGCGGGTGCCGCCCGAGACCGGCTCGCACCGCATCCCGGCCGACGTGGCGGCTCCGCGCACCAGCCGCCGAGCCGACACGGGCGCCCAGCGGCTCCCGGCCGTCGACCTGGGCGAGACCGCCCGGACCCGTCGCGGGGACACGGGACCGCACCGCACCGCGGCCGCCGCCGACCACGCACCAGCCCGCCGCAGCGCCCAGCGAGCCCCCGCCGAAGACCAAGGCGAGACCCCACGAGTCCCCCGCGGCGCCCAGCAAGCCCCCACGGGCGACCAAACCGGCACTGCCCGGTCCCGCCGCGGAGACACCGGCCCGCAGCGCGCCGCCGATCAAGCCGACAGCGCGCCACCCCGCCGCGGCGCCCAGCAAGCCCCAGCCGTCGGCCAAACCGACACCGCCCGGCCCCGCCGCGGAGACACCGGCCCTCAACGCACCACTCGGCGTGGCGACACCGGCCCCCAGCGCGCCGCCGCGAGTTCCCAGCCGCGCACACCGGCCGAACCCGAAACCGGCCACGGGCATGGCCACGGCCATGGGCACGGCCCCGCCGCCCCCGCGTCGCGCCGGGTCAAGCTGCTCCTGATCTGGCTGCTCGCCCCGCTGGCCCTCGCCACCGTCGTCGGCATGGTCGTCCTCTACCCCTGGGGCAAGGCGTCCCCCACGAGCGTCGTCCCCCAAGGCACGCCCGTCCACGCGAACATCACCGCCACCGCCAGCGGCCCCTGCCTGGCGCAAGGCCAGGTGCAGGTCGGCGACCAGACCGACCCGAACGCGAAACCCTGCCTGACCGTCGACCTCACCATGACCGACGGGCCGGCGAACGGGAAGCAGCTCAAGCTGACCGTCCCGATCGAGCCCAGCACCCCGCGGTTCGCCGCCGCCGACGCCGTCGTGCTCGCCTACAACGGCGGGAACGCCGATGACCCGGCCAGTTTCCAGCTGGTCGACTTCCAGCGCGGGACGCCGCTGTTCGTACTCGCCGCGCTGTTCGCCGTCGCCGTGCTCGTGCTCGGGCGCTGGCAGGGGGTCGCCGCGCTCGTCGCGCTCGGGCTGTCCTTCGTCGTCATCGCGCTGTTCATCCTCCCGGCCATCCTCGCCGGCGAAAACCCGCTGGTCGTGGCGATCGCGGGAGCGGGTGCGATCATGTTCATCGCGCTCTACCTGACCCACGGGCTGTCCGCGAGAACGTCCGCCGCGGTGCTCGGGACGCTCGTCAGCCTCGCGCTCATCGGCGTCCTCGCCGCGATCTTCTCCGCCGCCGCCTCGCTGACCGGCCTGGACGACAGCACCTCGACGCTCATCGGTTCGCTCGGCCACGGCATCGACGCGCGCGGGCTGCTGCTCGCCGGCGTCGTGATCGGGGCGCTCGGCGTGCTCGACGACGTCACCGTCACCCAGACGAGCGCCGTCTGGGAGCTGCGCCGGGCCAACCCGGACCTGACCTGGCAGGAGCTTTACCGCTCCGGGCTGCGGATCGGCCGCGACCACGTCGGGTCCGCGGTCAACACGCTCGTGATGGCCTACGCCGGGGCCGCGCTGCCGGTCCTGCTGTACTCGTCGATCTCCGGGGTCGGGCTGGGCGCGCTGCTCGGCAGCGAGGACATCGCGCAGGAGATCATCCGGACGCTCGCCGGCAGCGTCGGCATCGTCGCGGCCGTCCCGGTGACGACGGTCCTGGCCGCGCTGATCGCCTCCCGCGAGCCGGCGGCCCACCTCAGCAGCACCACGAAGGCCGTTCCGTCCCACCCGTGACACCGGCGCGGCCGCCCGCGAGGACGACGTCAGTCGAGCGTCGCCACGAACCGGCTGACGGCTTCCATCGTGAAGCGCTGGACGTACTTGCCCGACGGCGCCACCGACGCCAGCCGGTAGAGCGGGCGCTCGGCCACGCCGGAGCCGCGCGCCTCCGCCTTCAGCTCGGCGACCAGCAGCTCGCCGAAGACGAGGCCGTTCGCCTCGGTGTTGTTCATCAGCGCGTTCGCCAGCTTCCGCAGCTGCAGGATGCCCAGCTCGCGCCCGCCGGTCCCGGAGAACACCGCGAGGTCCACCTTCGCGACCTTGCCGCGCTGCCCCGCGTTGACCAGCAGGCTGACCGTGCGGCTGCCCCGGACGTCGCCGACGACGAGGTCGAGCCGGGTCGCGGCGACCAGGTCGACCCGGCGCAGGCCCCAGGTGCGCACGAGCAGCGTCGAGCCCTCCAGCCAGACGCGGCGCCGGATGCTCACCGCCATCACGTACAGCAGCGGCAGGGCGATCACCAGCGCGACGATCAAGCCCGGCACCGTGCCGCCGATCAGCCCGGCGACGCCGCCGAACGCCGCGGCCACGATGACCACGCCGATCAGGCCCGAGATCCCGCGGCGACGGCGTCCGCGCGGGTCCTCCTCGAACAGCGCGATCCGCTCGGTCGTCTCCTCGGCCATGCTCACGCCCCCGTCCCGGCGAGGAACGGGTTGCCCGCGCGTTCCCGGCCGATCGTCGTCGCCGGGCCGTGGCCCGGCAGCACCACCGTGTCGTCCGGCAGGTTCGCCACCAGCTCCCGCACCGCCTCCGCCACGTCGCCGCGGCCCACCGACCCGGCGAACAGCGTGTCGCCGGTCAGGGCGAGCCGCCCGCCTTCCGCCGTCTCCAGGACGAGCACCACCGAACCCGGGGTGTGCCCGGGCGCGGGCCGGACGTCGATCTCCAGCCCGGCGAAGGTCCCGGCTTCGAGCGGGACGCTGGCACCGTCGTGGAGGTCCGCGTCGGCCGGGTGCAGGTGCAGCGGGACGCCGTGCTCGGCCGACAGCGAAGCGGCCGAAGCGACGTGGTCGGGGTGCCCGTGGGTGGCCACGAGGGCCGCCGGGACCAGCCGGTGCTCGGCGAGCGCGGCGGCCAGCGGCGCGGCCACCTCCTGCCCCGGATCCACGACCACGCACGGCCCGCCGGCGGCCTCCGCCAGCAGGTAGCAGTTGGCCTGCAGCGGGCCGCTGCCGAACCCGACGACGAGCACCGAACGCCTCCCGGACATCCGCGCCGGATGGCGCCGATCACGATCGGGTTGAGACTAGCGGGCCCTGTACATGGTCCTCACAGGCTGTGCCCATACACTGCCGCTACCTCAGACGTGTGACACGAGCGGAAACCTGGAGGGTACGGGGTGGCGACCAACCAGCAGCGCCGCGAAGCTGCGAAGCGCAAGCTCGAGAGGCAGCTCGAGCGCCGATTGGAGCAGCAGAAGCGACGCAGGAGGATCGGCGCCGGTGTAGTCGGCGTGGCGGTCCTCGTCGTCGCGGGCGTGGTGGTGTGGATCGTGAGCGCGAACGGCGGTGACAGCACCGACACGGCCGCGTCGTCGTCCTCGGCCACCCCGCCGCCGACCGAAGTCCAGATCCCGACGCAGCGCACCGCGCTGCCGAAGCGGGCCACGGCGCTGCCGAACCCGACGACGTGCGACTTCAAGGCCGACACGACGGGCAGCAAGGCGCCGAAGAAGGTGAACACGCCCGACGGCAAGAACGTCCCGTCGACCGGCACGGTCAACGTGACGCTCAAGAGCACCGCGGGCGACATCCCGCTGACGCTCGACCGGGCGCTCGCGCCCTGCGCCGTGCAGAGCTTCATCAGCCTCGCGAAGCAGAACTTCTACAACGACACCATGTGCCACCGGCTCGGCACCGAGGGCCTGCAGATGCTGCAGTGCGGTGACCCCTCGGCCACCGGCGACCCGACGACCGACGGTCAGGGCGGCCCGGGCTACACGATGCCGGACGAGGCGTTCCCGGAGATCAAGTACGGCCGCGGCATCCTCGCCATGGCGAAGACGTCCGCCCCGAACTCCGGTGGCAGCCAGTTCTTCATGGTCTACGGCAACGCCGAGGGCCTCCCGGCGGACTACTCGGTGTTCGGCAGCATCAGCGACGAGGGCCTGAAGGTGCTCGACGCGGTCGCCAAGGCGGGCATCGCGAACCCGAACCCGCAGGACGGCACCGGTGCGCCGACCAAGCAGGTCAAGTTCACGGGCGTCACCGTCGCGTAGTGCCGCCCGCTACGAGCTGAACGGGGATCCGCTCGGCCCGGACGCCGCGCTCGCGGGAATGGTCTCCTACGGCCACTTCACCGCGATGCAGGTCCGGGACGGGCGGGTCCGCGGGCTCGCGTTCCACCTCGAACGGCTCGCGACGAGCACCCGGCTGCTGTTCGGCACCGACCTCGACGTCGAATTGGTGCGTTCCTACGTCCGGCAGGCGATCGACGCCGAACCGGCGCTTTCGCTGCGGGTCCTGGTGCTGACGCGCTCGTTCGACGAGCCGATGCGGCCGGAGATCCTCGTCCGGACACTCCCGCCGCACCCGCCGGGTGCACTGGCCGGGTTCGACGACGCGTTGTTCGTCGACCACGCCGGCCGGATCAGCGAAGCGTCGATCTGGAACGCCGGATTCCTCCACGGCGACGCTGAGACAACCGCGGCTTCGCCGCGGGCCGGGGGCTCCGCCACCCGGAACCCCCGAAGGATGGTGTCGTGTGGCCGGAGGCCGCCGTGCTGCCCAGGATCACGATGCTGGTGCAGAAGGAAGCCCTGCGGCGCCTCGGCGTACCGCAGGAAACGCGTGAAGTCCGGCCGGCCGACCTCCGCGACTTCGACGCGATGTTCGTGACGAACTCCGAAACGCCCGGCCGCCCGGTCGCCGCCGTGGACGACCTCGTCCTGCCGCCCGCGGACCGGGCGGTGGCGTTGCTCGCGCGGGCCTACGAAACCGTTCCCTGGGACGAGATCTGAACCACGGCCGCACCGGCCCCGTGTAGGGGGCAACACCGGAACCCGCCGGGGTCGCCGGGGAGAGGTGCCGACCATGGCCGAAAACCGGGCTCCCGCGGTGCGCCGCGTCCTCGGGCGGGCCGGGCAAGCCGGTGCCGCCGGTGTCCTCTTCGCCGTGCTCGCCGGGGGTCCGGCCCTCGCGCAGGCCGCACCGGACCCGCCGTCGGTCAAGTACTACATCGTGCCGCACGCCGACAACCCGGACGACATCACGCTGTTCAGGATCGCCGAACGCGCGCTCGGCGACGGGAACCGCTTTCCCGAGATCTTCCGGCTGAACCAGGGCCGGCCGCGGCCGGACGGCTCGCCGTTCACCGACGCCACCCGGATCGAACCGGGCCAGGTGCTCCAGCTGCCCGAGGACGCCCAGGACCCGGCCGTCCGGTTCGGCCCGTTGCCGGCCGCCCCACCCGTGCCCGTTCCCGCGCCGGTGGCGGCCCCGGAGCCGTCCGGGGTCGGGGTCGGGCTGGCGTCGGCCGTCAGCGGTTCCGGCGGCCTGCTGACCGGCCTGATCGCCGGGCTCTGGTGGCGACGGCGCCCGCAGCTCGTGCCGCCCCCGCCGTTCGAACCGCCCGAGGCACCCGATCCGCTCGAACCCGAGACCGGCGACGACTGCAGTGGCTCGGTCAGCGGCACGCTGCCGATCCCGGTCGTGCCGGCGGTGCTGCGGCCGGAGCCGAGCACGGCCGAACACGCGATCATCGTGCTCGACACCGCCGACACGCAGGTGATCGCCGCGGTCCGGCCGGGTTCGCGGTTCCACTTCAAGCTGGGCGGCCCACCCGATTTCGCCGACGGCTCGACGGTGCTCGTCGTCGACGACGACGGGCGGTGACCGGCCCTGCGCTGAACGGCTCAACCGGCGCCGGAACCCTGGCCTCGGCCCGCCGGGGCCGCAATAGTCGAACGATGACCTCGGATCCGTTCGGGACCCTGCGCAAGGCGCTGTGGATCGGCGGCGCCCCGTGGACCGGGAAGTCCACGGTCGCGCGCCTGCTGGCCGACCGCCACGGGCTGACCACCTACCACCACGACCACCGCGCGCGCCCCGCCACCGCGCCGGGGGACGACGTCCCGGCCGGCGAGCAGCTGACCGCCGTGCTGGCGGAGTTCGAACAGCGGTTCCAGCGGGCGCTGGACGAGCTGCGCGCGTGGGAGTCCCCGCGCCCGATCGTCGCCGAGGGCTGGGGCCTGCACCCGGAACTGGTGGCCCCGCTGGTGGATTCGCCGCGCCGGATGGTGGTGCTGGTGCCGACCGAGCTGTTCCGCCAGCACCAGCTGCGCCACCGGCCGGACGAGCCCACCATCCCGGAGCAGCGCAGCCGCCTGACGCGCGACCGGATGCTGGCCGCGCAGGCGGTCCGCTCGGCGCGGGCGCGGGGCATCCGGGTCATCGAGATCGACGGCAGGCTCGACCCGGCCGGGGTCACCGACGTCGTCGCCGAGCACTTCCGCGAGTACCTGGACGCGTGACTTCTCTTGTGGCGACGGGACTTCAGCGGTAGGTGAAGCGCGGCGGGCGCCGCTCGAGGAACGCGGCGACGCCCTCCGCGTAGTCCTCGCCGTGCAGGGCTTCGGAGCGGATCTCCTCGACCTCCGCGTCCGGGGTCTCCTGGCCGGCGACGATCTTCTCGATGATCCGGTTCATCCCGCGGATCGACGCCTGCGAACGCGAGCACAGCGTCGCGGCGAACTCCGCCGTCGACGCTTCCAGCGATTCGGCCGGGAAGACGTCGTTGAGCAGGCCGATCTCGCGGGCACGGGCGGCGGTGATCAGCTCGCCGGACAGCAGGAAGTACTTGGCGTGCGCCGGGCCGACCAGCGACACCAGCTGGCGCGTGGAATCGAAGTGGTAGACGATGCCGAGCTTCGCCGGGGTGATGCCGAACCGGGAACCTTCGGCGGCGAAGCGGAAGTCGCAGGCGACCGAGACCTGGCAGCCGCCGCCGATGCAGTTACCCTGGACCATCGCCACCGACGGCTTGCGCATCGAGGTCAGCGCCGCCACCGCGCCCTCGACCGCCTTGTCATAGCTCGCCGCGCCTTCCGCCGTGGTGCGCAGCTCGCCGAACTCGCTGATGTCGGCGCCCGCGGAGAAGTGCTTGCCCGCGCCCGCGATCAGCAGCACCTTCAGCGCCGGGTCGGCCTCGACCTCGGCCACCACGTCCGGGATGGCCGACCACATGCCGTAGGTGATCGCGTTCATCTTCTCCGGCCGGGTCAGCGTGAGCCGGGCGACTTCGCCGTCGCGCGTCAGGTCGAATCCGTCGGTCATGCACCGCACCCTAACCGCTCGCCCTCAGCGAAACCTGCGGTGTGTGACGTGGTCGTGCCGCTAGCTTGGGGCCATGGCGATGATCGAGGTGGGCGGGACGACGTTCGGCTACGACGAAGCCGGTGAGGGGCCCGAGGTCGTGCTGCTGCACGCCGCGATCGGCGACCGCCGGATGTGGGACGCCCAGTTCACCGCGCTCGGCGCCACGCACCGGGTGATCCGCTACGACCGCCGCGGCTTCGGCGAAACCGCCGACGGCCCCGGCGAGTTCGCCCACTTCGAGGACCTGCTGGCCCTGCTCGATGCCCGGGGGATCGAGCAGGCCGCGCTCGTCGGGGCGTCCATGGGCGGGGCGTGCGCGCTGGACGCCGCCCTCGCCGCACCGGAGCGGATCACCCGGGTCGCCCTGCTCGGCTCCGGCCTCACCGGGCACCCGTGGCCGGACCACATGCAGGCGGACATCGCGCGCCTGACCGCCGAGATCCTCCCGGCCGACCGGCTCGCCCGCTACCACGCCCGCGAAGGCGACGTCGACCCGGCGGACGTCCGGGCGATGGCCGACGCCAACATCGACTACCTGGTCGCGGGTCCGGAGCGGGACGTGTCGGTGCTGCCGGCCGAAATGGTGGCGCTGGTGCGGGAAATGTGCGAGCAGGTCTACCGCCACGACTGGACGGCTCCACAGTGGACGGAGCGGATCCCGGACACCCGGCACCGGCTGGCCGAGATCACCACCCCGGCGCTGGTGGTGATCGGGACGTCCGACGCACCCGGCCTGGTCGAGCTTTCCGCGCACCTGGCGGAGTCGCTGCCGGACGCGAAACTCGTCGAGCTCGCCGACACCGGCCACCTGCCGTCGATGGAACGCCCCGACGAGGTCACCGCGCTGCTGCGGGAATTCCTTGGAGGACAGCCGCTCAGGTGAAGATCTTCTGCACCTGGTCGGAAATCTTGGCCACCAGCTCCGAGAACTGCACGAGCCCGCCCAGCAGGCCCTTGACCTTCTCCCACCGGCTGCGCACCACCGCGGGCTCCGCGGCTTCCCCGGCGCGCAGGTCGCTCGCCAGGTCGGCCAGCGTGTCCTCCACGACCTCCTGCTTGGCCAGCTCCTTGCCGCGCACCTCGGCCGTGAGGCGCTCGACGAGCTCCAGCAGCGACGAGACCGCGGCCTCTCCCCCGCCGCCGTCGATTCCGGTCTGGCTGATGTCGCCCGAGTTGTCGCCGCCGATGCTGACCTTGTTCGAAATGCGGTGTCCCATCAGACCTCCGTCCTGGCCGTCCGGCCGGGCTTGCCGGGCAGCAGCTGGCTGCCCGTCCCGGTCTGGGTGATCGGGGCGCGGTTGTCGCCCGCGATGGTGATGTCGTTGTTGATCACGACCGCCGCCTGCTCGTCGAACTTCGCCGTCGAGAACCCGGCGTCGCCGAGGAGTTTGCCGATGGCCGGCAGGAGCCGGCTTTCGATGATCTTTTCGTAGCGTTCGATGTCGACGAGCTGGAAGTAGTCGGTGAACCTGTTCACCGACCCCAGTTCGCGCAGCGTGCTCGCGGTGCCGTAGCGGTCCGGGTCGAGGACGCCGGGCTCGCGGCCGGGCTGCCGGATCCAGGACGCCACGTTCGCGACCCGGCCGGGCAGGGTCGCCGGCATCTCCAGCCACGCCAGCAGTCCCTGGCCGAACGGGCGCAGCGAGTCCGGCCGCATCTTGTCCACCGCCCGGTACTCGGCCTTGACCGGCGGCAGCATGAACGGCGTCCACTCGACGTACAGCGTCGTGTCGGCCACCGCGACGTGCAGGAACGTCGTCAGCACCAGCTCCCGGTCCCAGGTCTCGACCTGGAAGCAGAGGTAGTAGCGCGCCCATTCCTTCGGCTCGGTCCGGAGCTGCTCGACGTGCGCCTCGGGCAGCCGCGTGAGCGGCGGGTGCTCGACGTCCGGCAGGTACGCCGCGGCTTCCGGCTCGTCCAGGTGGTCGACGAGTTCCGCGGCCGGGGTGAACACCGCTTCGGTCACGGTCAGCCCGGCCAGCCGGCGGTCCGGCGACAGCGCGCTCGAGTTGCGGAGGTTCCCGATCGCCGCGCGGATCCCTGCGTACATCGCTTCGGTGGTCAGCTCCGGCCGGTTTTCCGGGGCGTCTTCGCCGTCTTCGACCCGCTCCAGCGGGATCGCCATGGACCAGGCCGCACGCCGGAACCCCGCGCCCACGAAGGGGTTGTAGCCGCGGTACACCACCAGGGGCGCGCCGGCCGAGCCCGCGAGCTCGTCGTCCCGCCGGTAGCGGCCGAGCTGTTCGCGGAAGTCTTCGGTGAACGCCCCGGTGAGCGTGCCGGTGTCGGGCGCCGGTGGGGCGAGGCGCCGGAAGCGGCTCGTCAGCAGGTTCCACAGCGACCACCGCTCGATCGTCACCACCACGAGCACCACCACGGCGAGCACGATGCCGACGACCAGCCGGGCGGTGCTGCCGCCCGAGGTCTCTTCGTAGTAGTCGTCGTACCGCGCGGCGTACCGGCTGCGGTCGTCCTCGAAGAGCGCGCTCCCGTAGGTCAGCGCCAGCCACACGACCACGATGGAAAGGCCGATCATGACGAGCGTCTTCGGGTTGAAGGTGCGCTGCGTGACGTAGGTGGTCTTGCCCGCCCGCGCGGCGACGAGCAGGACCGACAGCACGATCCAGCCGTACAGCACCAGGTTGTCCCACGACAGCGCGAGCACGACCGCCATGAGCAGCACCAGGATCAAGTCGTAGTTCTTGCGGCGCGCCCGGGCTCGCACGGCTTCGGTGAGCACGCGGCCGGCGTCGATCCCCGGCGTCGCCGGGACCGGCCGGGTGGGCTCGACGAGGAATTCCTTGATCGCCCGCGTGCTGTAGCCGGGGTCGAGGTAGGACGCCGCGCACAGGTACCGCGTGGTGTCGTCGGACATGCTGCCCCTCCCGGCACAACCGCACATTTCGGACCACCTGCAATTTGCCGACCGTAGCATGCGGGCGCGGTTTCCGGGGAGGGCATTTACACCGTGGTCGCGCGGTTCCGGGAATCGTCGAATGACAATTCCCGGACACGGTCCTGCGACAATTGCGCTAACCGCGTTCGGCGCGCTCGATCAGCTGCTCGGCCCACTCCCGGATGGCCGTGGCCTGCCCGGGGCTGAGCTGGTCGAGGACGAGCCGGCGGACGTTGCCGCCGTGCGCACGGGTGGCGCGTTCGGCCGTCCGGCGGCCTTCGGCGGTCAGCTCGACGCCGGTGCGGCGGCCGGTCGCGCCGTCCTCGATCCGTGCCACGAGCCCGCGGTTCTCCATGCGTGTCAACAGGTGCGAGACGCGGCTCTTCTCCCAGTCGAGTGCGTCGGCGAGCTCGCCGACGCGCATCGGGCGGCCCAGCGTCATCAGCACGCTGAACTCGGCCTTCGAGATGCCGCAGTCGCGCTGCAGCCCCTGGTCGAGTTCGCGGACGAGCACGCGCTGGGCCCGCATCCAGGTGTCCCAGAACGCCCAGTCCGCCGCACTCATGCCCGCCATGCCGTCAGTCTACGCTAGAGTTGACACGTCAACTCTTGGGGAAGGACACCGATGAAGACTCTGGTTCAGGGCGGCCTGGTGGTCAGCGTGGATCCCGCCGTGGGCACGCTCCCCCGCGGCGACGTGCTCGTCGAAGACGGCCGGATCGCCGCCGTCGCCCCGGCGATCGACGCGACCGGCGCCGAGGTCGTCGACGCCACGGGCAAGATCGTGCTGCCCGGCCTCGTGGACACCCACCGCCACACCTGGCAGACGGCGTTCCGCGGCCTCGGCGCCGACTGGACGTTCGACCAGTACCGCGTCGCCGTGCACGGCACGCTCAAGCCCCACTACCGGCCGGAGGACGTCTACCTGGGCAACCTCCTCGGCCGGCTCGAAGCACTCAGCTCCGGCGTGACGACCGTGCTCGACTGGTTCCACTGCGCCTTCCGGCCGGAGAACGCCGACGCCGCGATCCAGGCCCTGCGCGACGCGCCCGGCCATTCGATCTTCTGCTACGGCGCCGACGGGCCGGACATCGAGCCGGAGATCCGACGCGTCCGCGAGGTGCTGCCGGGCGAGGACATGGCACTGGGCCTGCGCGGGCCGGTGGTGTCCACAATGGACGATACTGCCGCGGATGTCACGCTGGCGCGGGAACTCGGGCTGCGGGTGAGCCTGCACGTCCACGGCACCGGCGGCTGGCCGCACGGCGACCGGCCGATCGACGGCATGCGCGAGCGGGGCCTGCTCGACGAACGCACGACCGTCGTCCACGGCAACGGGCTTTCCGACGACCAGCTGGCGATGCTGGCCGACGCGGGCTCCTCGGTGTCGATCAGCCCGGACGTCGAGCTGAAGATGGGCTTCGAGCCGCTGATCACCGGCCGGGCGCTGGCCGCCGGGCTCCGGCCGTCGCTGTCGATCGACGACTGCCCGTCCGCGGCCGGCGACCTGTTCGGCGCCATGCGCACGGCGTTGGCGGCCGAACGCGGGCGCATCACGACGAGGGACGTCCTCGGGTTCGCGACGCTGGACGGCGCCCGCGCCTGCGGGCGCGCGGACCGCGCCGGCAGCCTCACCGTCGGCAAGGCCGCCGACCTCGTCCTGCTCGACGCCGAGGACCTGTCGGTCTTCCCCGTCGCCGACCCGGTCGGCACGGTCGTCGCCGCCGGGCACCCCGGGCTGGTGGACAGCGTCTTCGTGGCCGGAAAAGCGGTCAAGCGCGACGGGAAGCTGCTCGGTGTCGACTTACCGGCTCTGCGCACCCGGCTGCGGGAATCGCGCGACCGGATCGCCGCGGCCGCCGGCATCGCCGTCGACGGGTCGTGGGTGCCCTAGGTGTCCTGTGCGGGGAGGTTGCGATCGTGGCGACACGTGATCGGATGATCTTGGCGTGGGGGAGGGCCTCCGGGTTCGGTGTGGATTGCGACATCTGCACCGGCTGCCTGGAGGCCCTCGTTACCCACGCTAACGCACCCCTGACCCCGACCGGCAGACTCCGCCTGGCCCACTGCGTCGTCGAGGACGGTTGGCCGCTGCGACGAGCTGCCGAACGCTTCCAGGTATCAGTCTCCACCGCCGCCCGATGGGCCAACCGCTACCGCACCCTCGGCACCGCCGGCATGGCCGACCGGTCCAGCCGACCACGCCTCAGCCCGAACCGCACACCGTCCCGGACCGAGCGGCGGGTCATCAAGGTCCGGGTACTGCGGCGCTGGAAACCGGCCCGCATCGCCTACCTGCTCAGGCTCAATCCCTCGACAGTGCACCGGATCCTGACCCGCTACCGGATGGCCCGGCTCACTCACCTGGATCGGGCCACCGCCGCCCCGATCCGCCGCTGTGAACACCCCGCCCCCGGTGACCTGGTGCACGTCGACATCAAGAAACTGGGCAACATCCCCGACGGCGGCGGCCACAAAGTCCTCGGCCGGGCCGCCGGGCGCCGCAACAGCGATCACCGTGGCCACGGCTACGCCTACCTGCACAACGCCGTGGACGACCACTCCCGCCTGGCCTACACCGAAATCCTGGCCGATGAGACCCGGGAAACCGCGGTCGGGTTCTGGATCCGGGCCCGGGCGTTCTTCACCAGCTACGGCATGACCGTCCGGCGGCTGCTGACCGACAACGGCTCCTGCTACCGCTCACACCTATGGCGTGACACGCTGCGCGAGGCGGGCATCACCCCGAAACGCACCCGGCCTTACCGACCGCAGACCAATGGCAAGGTGGAACGCTTCAACCGCACCCTGCTCGAGGAGTGGGCCTACGCCCAGCCCTACCGCACCGACACCCAACGCCGCCTCGCCCTGCCACACTGGCTGCACACCTACAACCACCACCGCGGCCACACCGCACTCGGCGGCAAACCACCCGCCAGCCGCGTCCCCAACCTCTCCGGGCAGTACACCTAGGTCTTTTGTGCGGGGAGGCTGTGCCTGGCCCGCTGCATCGTCAAGGACGGGTGACCACTGCGGCGGGCCGCGGAACGGTTCCAGGTGTCGGTCTCCACCGTCGCCCGAGGGGCCGGCCGCTGTGATCAAGCCCGGGTGCTGCGGGCGCCGGGGACTGGCCCGCACCGGCTACCTGCTCGCCCCTGAACCCCTTGCCGGTGCACCGGATCCTGCCCCGCTGCCGACGATGCCGCCGGCCGCCGCAACGGTCGCGCTCGCGGGCGTGGCTACGCCTGCCTGCACAACGCCGTGGACGACCACTCCCCTGGCCTGCACCGAGATCCTGGCTGGTGAGACCCGGGAGACCGCGGTCGCGTTCTGGGGCCGCCCAGGCGTTTCACCAGCTACGGCGTTCACGCGCTTCCGAGCTCATGGGTCAGTACGCCTAGGAAGCCGACGTCACGCGGTAGACGTCGTAGACGCCCTCCACGCCGCGGACCACCTTGAGGACGTGGCCGAGGTGCTTAGGGTCGCCCATCTCGAACGAGAAGCGGCTGACCGCGACCCGGTCGCGGGACGTCGTCACCGACGCCGACAGGATGTTGACCTTCTCGTCGGCCAGCACCTTGGTGACGTCCGAGAGGAGCCGGTGGCGGTCGAGCGCCTCGACCTGGATGGCCACCAGGAACACCGACGAAGCCGACGGCGCCCACTCGACCTCGACCAGCCGCTCGGGCTGGGACTGCAGGTCGCCGGCGTTCGTGCAGTCCGTGCGGTGCACCGAAACGCCGCCGCCGCGGGTCACGAACCCGAGGATCTCGTCGCCCGGCACCGGGGTGCAGCAGCGCGCGAGCTTCGCCCAGACGTCGCTGGCGCCCTTGACCACGACGCCGACGTCGTTGGAGCCGCGGCGGCGGGTGACCGTCGACGGCGTCGCGCGCTCGGCGAGTTCCTCCTCCGCCGCGTCGACCCCGCCGATGAGGGCGACCAGCCGCTGCACGACGTGCTTCGCGCTGGTGTGGCCCTCCCCGACCGCCGCGTACAGCGACGAGATGTCGGCGTGGCGCAGTTCGGTGGCGACCGCGCCCATCGACTCCGCGGAGACCAGCCGCTGGATCGGCAGGCCGACCTTGCGGATCTCCTTGGTGATGGCTTCCTTGCCGCCTTCGATCGCCTCGTCGCGGCGTTCCTTGGCGAACCACTGCCGGATCTTCGCGCGGGCCTTCGGCGAGCCGGCGAACTGCAGCCAGTCGCGCGACGGCCCGGCGTTCTCCGCCTTCGACGTGAAGATCTCGACGACTTCGCCGTTTTCCAGCTTGCGTTCCAGCGCCACCAGGCGGCCGTTGACGCGGGCGCCGATGCAGCGGTGCCCGACCTCGGTGTGCACGGCGTAGGCGAAGTCGACCGGCGTCGACTCCACCGGCAGCGTGATGACGTCGCCCTTCGGCGTGAACACGAAGATCTCGCGCGAGGCGAGCTCGTAGCGCAGCGACTCGAGGAAGTCGCCCGGGTCCGCCGCTTCCCGCTGCCAGTCGAGGAGCTGGCGCATCCACGCCATCTCGTCGACGTCCACGGCGTTGCCGTTGTGGGTGCCCTTGGTTTCCTTGTACCGCCAGTGCGCGGCGATGCCGTACTCGGCGGTGCGGTGCATCTCGTAGGTGCGGATCTGCACCTCGAGGGGCTTGCCGTCGGGGCCGATCACCGTCGTGTGCAGCGACTGGTAGACGCCGAAGCGCGGCTGCGCGATGTAGTCCTTGAAGCGGCCGGGCACCGGCTGCCACAGCGCGTGCACGACGCCCATCGCCGCGTAGCAGTCGCGGACGTCCTCGACCAGGATCCGGACGCCGACCAGGTCGTGGATGTCGTCCAGGTCGCGGCCGCGGACGATCATCTTCTGGTGGATCGAGTAGTAGTGCTTCGGCCGGCCCTCGACCTTCGCGGTGATCCGCGACGACACGAGGTTGCTGGTCAGGTCGGTGATGACCGAGCGCAGGTAGATGTCGCGCGAGGGCGCGCGGTCGGCGACCAGGCGCACGATCTCGTCGTACTTCTTCGGTTGCAGGATCGCGAACGCGAGGTCTTCGAGCTCCCACTTGACCGTGGCCATGCCGAGCCGGTGCGCGAGCGGGGCGAGGACCTCGAGCGTCTCGCGGGCCTTGCGGGCCTGCTTCTCCGGCGGCAGGAAGCGCATCGTGCGCATGTTGTGCAGCCGGTCCGCGAGCTTGATGACCAGGACGCGGGGGTCCTTGGCCATCGCGATGACCATCTTGCGGATGGTCTCGGCCTCGGCGGAGGTGCCGAGCTTGACCTTGTCCAGCTTCGTGACGCCGTCGACGAGCTCGGCGACCTTCTCGCCGAAGTCGGCCTTCAGGCTCTCGACGGCGTAGCCGGTGTCCTCGACCGTGTCGTGCAGCAGCGCCGCGACCAGGGTCGTGGTGTCCATGCCCAGCTCGGCGAGGATGGTCGCAACGGCGAGCGGGTGGGTGATGTAGGGGTCGCCGGACTTGCGCCGCTGGTTCCGGTGCAGTTCTTCGGCGACGTCGTAGGCGCGCTGCAGCAGCCCGAGGTCGCCGTTGGGGTGCAGCTCGCGGTGGATGACGGCGAGGGGCTCGAGGACCTGCTTGACCGGGGCGGCGCGCTGCGCGGTGATCCGGCGGGCGAGGCGTGCCCGGACGCGGCGGGTCGCGGACGGGTTCGGCGCCGCGCCGTTCGGCTTCGGCGGCGCGGGCTGTGCCGCCGCCTGCCCGTTTTGCTGGGCGTCCTGGTGCGCGGGCACCGCGGCGTCGAGCTCCTGGCTCACCCGCACCTCCTGCTGCTCGTGCGGCCTTCGGACCACCAGGGTAGCCGCTGCGCCTCGCAGCCCTGTCGGGTGCGCCCGTTCAGGGGGATCCCACGGCTCCGAACAGCGGTTTCGTGCTCCACCGGTCGTGAGTGTTCGGGGCGGTTAGAACCGCCCCGAACACTCACGACGGGGTCAGCAGGTCTGCAGCGCGTGCACCTTCCGGCCGCCGAGGACCTCGCGGCCGCCCAGCGCGCCCAGCTCCAGGATCACCGAGACGCTGTCGACGACCGCGCCGGCGTCTTCCAGGAGCTTGCCGGTCGCGGCCACCGTGCCGCCGGTGGCCAGGACGTCGTCCAGGACGGCGATCCGCTGCCCCGGCCGGACCACACCGGCCGGGAGCTCGACCGTCGCCGTGCCGTACTCCAGCGCGTAGTCGACCCGGCCCGCCACCTGCGGGAGCTTGCCGGGTTTGCGGATCAGGACCACGCCGAGGCCGCGGGCGTACCCGACGGCCGCGGCGAGGAGGAACCCGCGGGCTTCCACACCCGCGAGCGCCTCCACACCCGGTTCGAGCGTGTCCGCCAGCGCGTCGGTGACCGCTTTGAACGCGCCCGCGTCCGCGAAGAGCGGGCTCAGGTCGCGGAACAGCACGCCGGGCTCGGGGAAGTCCGGCACCTCGGCGATCAGGCCGAGTGCCTCGTCGAGCTCCACGTCAGCGCTTCCGCTTGCCCGCCGGGCGCTGCTTCTGGATCCGGGCGGGCACGCTGGCCGCGGCCGCGTACGCCTTCTCCTTGCGCAGTTCCTTCGCGAGGGCGTCGTCGTCGGTGGCGTCGAAGTCCTCCTCGCCCGCCGCCTTGCGCGCCTGGCTGACGCGGCGCTGGCGGACGCGCTCGGCCTGCTGCTGGTACTTCGGGTCGCGCATCTTGAAGTCGACCAGCAGCGGGGTGGCCAGCGCGACCGAGGACAGCACGCCGACCAGGGTGCCGGTCAGCTGCACCAGCGCCAGGTCCTGCAGCGTGCCCGAGCCGAGCAGGATGTACCCGACGATCAGCAGGCCGAGGATCGGCAGCAGCGCGATGAACGCCGTGTTGAACGACCGCATCAGGGTCTGGTTCAGCGCCAGGTTCGCGGCCTCGCCGTACGTCCGGCGGGTCAACCCGAGCAGGCCGCGCGTGTTCTCGCGGACCTTGTCGAACACCACCACCGTGTCGTAGAGCGAGAACCCGAGGATCGTCAGCAGGCCGATGACCGTCGCCGGGGTGACCTCGAAGCCGACCAGCGAGTACACGCCGGCCGTGACCAGGATGTCGTGCAGCAGCGAGATGAGCGCCGCCGCGGCCATCCGCGGGTCGAAGTAGATCGCCAGGAAGATGACGACCGCGACGAGGAACACGATGAGCGCGATCAGCGCCTTCTGCGAGATCTCGCCGCCCCACGACGCGCTCACCGCGCTGTCGCTGATGGCCTGGACGCTCGGCTGGCCGTTCGTGCCCTTCGGGCCCAAGTCCTGGAACAGGCCCTGCTTGACCTTCGCGACGTCGGCCGCGTCCAGCGCGTCGGTGCGGATCTGGATGGTCGACGCGGCGCCCGAGCCGACCTTCTGCGTCTCCGAGGCCGGACGGCCCAGCGCTTTCTGGAACGAGTCCTTGGCCTGCTCTTCGCTGATCACGCCGTGGATGCCGTTGGCCGGCATCTGGATCTGCGTGCCGCCCTCGAACTCGATGCCGATGTTGAAGCCGCGGAAGACCATCGACGCGAGGCAGATCAGCACCAGCGCGGCGAAGAACATGTACCAGCGCTTGCGCTTGCCGACGACGTCGAACGCGCCGGTGCCGACGTACAGCCGGTGGAAGACGCTTTCCTTCTTGCCGGGCTTGACCGCCGCCTTGGCGTTGCCCTCGGCGTCCGTGCCCACTTCTTCGACCCCCACGTCAGGCCTCCTTCACGTTCGCGCGGCCGACCGAGGTCGACTTCTTCCGCTGCGAACCCAGTTGCTGCACGGCGCCGAGGCCCAGGTGCCTCGGATTGGACAGGAACGCGTTCTTGGACGTGGAGACCATGGCCACCAGCGGGTGCGTCACCAGGTACACGACGACGAGGTCGAGCACCGTGGACATGCCGAGGGTGAACGCGAAGCCCTGCACGTCGCCGACCGCGATGACGTACAGGATGGCCGCGGCCAGGAAGCTCACGCCGTCCGAGGCCAGGATGGTGCGCCGGGCGCGGACCCAGCCGCGCGGCACCGCGGACCGGAACGTCCGGCCCTCCCGGATTTCGTCCTTGAGCCGTTCGAAGTAGATGACGAACGAGTCCGCCGTGATCCCGATGGCGATGATCAGACCGGCGATGCCCGCGAGGTCCAGCGTGTAGCCGATCCAGCGGCCGAGCAGCACCAGCACCGCGAACACCAGCGCGCCGGACAGGGCCAGCGACAGGATGGTGAGCACGCCGAGCAGGCGGTAGTAGAACAGGCAGTAGACGAACACGACCAGCAGGCCGATGCCGCCGGCGATCAGGCCGGCCTGCAGCGAGGCCAGGCCGAGGGTCGCCGACACCGTGGTCGCGTCCGAAGAGGCGAACGACAGCGGCAGCGAGCCGTACTTCAGGATGTCCGAGAGGTCTTTCGCCTCGGTCTGCGTGAACTTGCCGGTGATCTGGGTGTTGCCGTCGAGGATCGCGGCCTGGATGGCCGGTGCCGAGACGACCTGTGTGTCGAGGACGAACGCGGCCTGGGCCTGCTGGCTGACGTTCTTCGACGTGAAGTCCGCCCAGATCTTGGTGCCCTCGGCCTTGAAGCTGAGGTTCACGGCCCACTGGCCGCGCTGCTGGTCGTAGCCCGAGGTCGCGTCGGCGATCTCGGTGCCCGGCAGGAACTCCGGCTCCAGCAGGTACTTGTACGTGTCGTGGTCACCGCAGGCGACCAGCGGCAGCTTCGGGTCGTCGTTGCCCTCGAGGGGGTCCTTGGCGTTCGGCGAGCAGGTCAGCGACGCCATCGCCTTCGCGACGAGCTCCTGGTTGGCCTGGCCGTCGGCCCCGATCAGCTTCGGGTCCTGGCGCACCGCCTTCGCGGCCTGGATCTCCTTCGCCGTCTCGGCGTCAACCGAGCCGTCCGAAGGGGCCGGGGCCTGACTCGACGGCGGCGGCGTGGTGCTGCTCGGCGGGGCCGGCGTGGTGCTCTGCTGCTGCGCGGGCGCGGCGGCGGCACCGCCACCACCGGCGGCCGGGCTGGACGGGGGTGCGCTCGACGTCGCGGCCGGCGCGGAGCTGCTCGGCGCGCCGGGCTTCGGGGTGCCCGAGGTCGGCGTGCCGGTGGCCGGCGGCGGGTTGGTGGGCTGCGGCGGCACGACCGGCTGGGTCGCGTTCGCGACGACCTTCCGGAAGCCCAGCTTCGCGGTCTTGCCCAGGTTCTTCGCCTGGTCACCCTGCTCGCCGGGGACGGTGATGACGACGTTGTTGCCGTCGAGGAGGACCTCGGTGCCGCCGACGCCGATCCCGTTGACGCGCCGTTCGATGATCTGGCGCGCCTGGTTCAGGGACTCCCGCGTCGGCTGGCCGCCGTCGGGGGTGCGGGCGGTGAGCGTGACCCGGGTGCCGCCCTGCAGGTCGATGCCCAGCTTCGGGGTCGGCTTGTGGTTGCCGGTGAGGAACACCAGCGCGTACAGCACGATCACGATCAGGGCGAACAGGGCGAGATAGCGTCCCGGGCGGAGATGCCCGGCTGAAGCTGCCACGGTGCTTCGGTCTCCTCGGACGGGGTGGACCCCAACGTTGCGGTGCCCGCCCGGAGGGTTACCGGGAGGGACTGTGTGCGATTCACTCCCGGGCGCGGGTATGACGGCGGACACGCACGCAGCACCGAGACACTACTCGGTGCTGCGTGAGCCCGGCGTTGCAGGCCACACCGACTTTCGTCGGGATTTTCGCCGCGTGCCCGGGAGCGAGCGCGGGGTTACTTCTTGCCGTGCTCCAGCGGCGGCGCCACCTGCGCGGTGGTCTGCGGCTCTTCGGTCTTGACGTCGGCGTCGGACTCGATGATCGACTCCTCGGCGGGGGCCGAGGCCTCGTCGGTGGTGTCCTCGTCGGTCTCGACGACCGGCTCGACCTTCTCGCGGACCGCGAGCCGCAGCCAGGTGGTGACGACGCCGGGCGCGATCTCGATGTCGATCGTGGTGTCACCGGACGTGTCCGCGACGGTGCCGTAGAGACCCGAAGTGGTCATCACGCGGTCACCGGGCGCCAGGCTGTTCTGCAGATCCTGCTGCGCGGCCTGCTGCTTCTTCTGCTTGCGCGTGCTCATGACCAGCGGCACCGCGAGGACGAGCACGAGCAGCAGGGGCAGCAATAGCTGTTGCATGTTTCTCCGTTCGACGGACTCTCGGGCCCAGCCGAAATGTCCGGTTTTTGGGTATGTGCTCCTGTCAAGTGTGCCAGGTACCAGCGCGGACGCCAGCACCCACCCGCCGGTTCCGCACCGCTCAGTCCTGCTCGAACGACGAGAGCCCGCCCGGGTCGGGGCGCCCCGGGTGGTCGGCGGGCGGCACCATGCCGAGGTGCTCCCAGGCAGCCGCCGTGGCGACCCGGCCCCGCGGGGTGCGGGCGAGCATACCGGCGCGCACGAGGTAGGGCTCACACACCTCTTCCACGGTCGTCGCCTCCTCCCCCACGGCCACCGCCAGCGTCGAAATACCCACCGGTCCGCCACCGAACGACCTGGTCAGCGCGGTGAGGACGGCGCGGTCGAGCCGGTCGAGGCCCAGCTCGTCGACGTCGTAGACGGCCAGCGCGGCGCGGGCGATCTCGACGGTCACCTTGCCGTCCGCGCGGACCTCGGCGTAGTCGCGGACGCGCCGCAGCAGCCGGTTCGCGATCCGGGGCGTGCCCCGCGAGCGCCCGGCGATCTCCTGGCAGCCGTCGCGGTCGATCGGGATGTCGAGGATCGTCGCCGCCCGGCGGACGACCAGCTCCAGCTCGGTGTCGGTGTAGAACTCCATCTGGCCGGTGAAGCCGAACCGGTCGCGCAGCGGCCCGGTCAGCGACCCCGACCGCGTGGTCGCCCCGACCAGCGTGAACGGCGCGATCTCCAGCGGGATGCTGGTGGCGCCCGGCCCCTTGCCCACGACGACGTCGACCCGGAAGTCCTCCATCGCCAGGTAGAGCATTTCCTCGGCCGGGCGGGCGATCCGGTGGATCTCGTCGATGAACAAGACGTCGCCGGGCGCGAGGTTGGACAGCATCGCGGCGAGGTCGCCGGCGCGTTCGAGCGCCGGGCCCGAGGTGATCCGGATGGCCGCGCCCAGCTCGGCGGCGACGATCATCGCCATCGACGTCTTGCCCAGCCCGGGCGGGCCGGACAGCAGGACGTGGTCGGGCGGCACGCCGCGGCGGCGCGCGCTCTCCAGCACCAGCTCCAGCTGTTCGCGCACGCGCGGCTGGCCGACGAACTCGTCGAGCTTGCGCGGCCGCAGCGTGCCCTCGACGGTCTCCTCGCCGGTCTGGGCCCACGCCGAGAGGGCTTCGTCTTCCTCCACGGCTTCATACTCCACGGCCCCGCCTACCGCTTCCGGCCGAGGGTGGCCAGCGAAGCGCGCAGCACGCTCGCCGTCGTGTGGCCGTCACCGTCGGCGAGGACCTTGTCGACGGCCTGCTCGGCCTGCTTGGCCGGGAACCCGAGCCCGGCCAGCGCCTCGACGACCTCGGCCCGCAGCGCGCCGGGCGCGGTGACCGCGGGCGCGTCGCCGGAGCCGAGCGCGGTGACCTTGTCGCGCAGTTCGAGGGTGAGCCGTTCGGCGCCCTTGCGGCCGATGCCGGGCACCGAAGTGAGCACGGTGATGTTGCCTTCGACCAGTGCACCGCGCAGCTTGTCCGGGTCGAGCACGGCGAGGGTGGCGAGCGCGAGCCGCGGGCCGATCCCGGACACCGTCTGCAGCAGCCCGAACAGCTCGCGCGCGTCGGCGTCGGCGAACCCGAACAGCGTCAGCGAGTCCTCGCGCACGACCAGTGCGGTGTGCAGCCGGGCTTCTTCGCCGCGGCGCAGGGTCGCCAGCGTCGCCGGGGTGGCCTGCACGGCGAAGCCGACCCCGCCGACCTCGACCACGACGTGGTCGAGGCCGACCGAGAGGACTTCTCCGCGTACCGACGAGATCATCGTGATGCTCCTGGGTTCTTCGCTTGTTTCGCCGCGGCGGCGAGGCGGGCCTTGTGGGTGCGGGCCATCTCGGCGGCGCGGGCTTCGGCCTCGGCCAGCCGCGCGCGCATCGGCTCCCGCCAGAGGTGGCAGATGGCCAGCGCGAGGGCGTCGGCGGCGTCGGCGGGGTGCGGCGCGACTTCGAGGTTGAGCAGCCGCATCACCATAGCGGTGACCTGCGCCTTGTCCGCGC
This sequence comes from Amycolatopsis sp. cmx-4-83, assembly GCF_046548815.1. Taxonomy (NCBI): domain Bacteria; kingdom Bacillati; phylum Actinomycetota; class Actinomycetes; order Pseudonocardiales; family Pseudonocardiaceae; genus Amycolatopsis; species Amycolatopsis sp. cmx-4-83. The sequence goes on from NZ_JAEBEF010000008.1 coordinate 52,780, forward strand.
GGCCCGACCCGCTGACGGCGGCCTTGACCTCGCTGGGCGTGTGGAACACGACGGGCAGGCCGCGGCGCGCGGCCGCGAGCGCGACCACCCCGCCCGCCTGCGCGGTGCCCATCGCCGTCCGCACGTTGTGCTGGGCGAAGACGCGCTCGACCGCGACGGCGGCCGGCTTGTACCTGTCCATCCAGCGTTCGACCTCGTCGGAGATGCCGAGCAGGCGGTGCGCCAGGTCGGCGTCGGGCGGGGTCCGCACGACGTCGACGGCGACGCAGCGGACGGCCCGGCCCTTGCCGCCGTCGACCACCCCCAGGCCGCACCTGGTCAGACCGGGGTCGACCCCGAGCACCCGCACCCGATTTCCCTCCGCCGCGAACATCCGTTCGAGTTGGCAGGCTACTGGGCGCGGGCTCCGGCAGGATGGGTGACATGCCGGAGCCGTCGGATTTCGTCACCCACCTGGGTCTTCAGCCGCTGCCCATCGAAGGCGGGCGGTGGGCGCAGAGCTGGCGCTCGGAAACCGGGTCCGCGATCTACTACCTGCTCGTGGCGCCCGAGTTCTCCGCGCCGCACCGGCTGGACCGCGTCGAGGTGTACGCCCACCACGCGGGGGCGCCGGCCGCGATGCTGCTGCTGCACCCGGACGGCTCGGTCGAGCGGCCGGTGCTGGGAACCGACGTCGCCGCCGGCGAACGCCCGCAGGTGGTCGTGCCCGCCGGGACGTGGCAGGCGACCGTGACGCGCGGCGCGTGGAGCCTGCTGGGGACGGTCGTCGTGCCGCCCTACACCGACGACTGCGTGGAGTTCGCGGCCGCCGCGGACCTGGCGCTGCGATACCCGGAAGCCGCCGCCGACCTGCGGAAGTTCTAGGGACCGTCGACGCCGGGGGTCCAGCTTTCGGGGTCGCCGCTCCCGGTCAGCACCGGCTGCCACCGCGCGAAGCCCTCGGGCGCGTCCGGGTGCCAGGGGAACTTGCCCTCCGGCGTCGCGACGATCAGCTGCAGGGCCGGGAAGTCGCCGTCGGGGTAGATGAGGAACGCGGTGCCGAAGTACTCGGGGTAGTGCCCCTTGTCGACCCGCTCGAGCACGACCGGGACGCCGTCGAAGAAGTCGTCGTAGCGCTTGCCGACCTCGAAGATCTCACCGTTGGCCGCGCGGTCGACGTAGGCGTCGAGCAGGACGGCGCCCATGTGGTCGGGCAGCCCGACGACGACGGCCTCGGGCACGTTGTGCAGCGCCCACGCACAGGCGGTGAAGCAGTAGCCGGCCCCCTCGTCGTCCGCGGCGACGGTGACGACGGCGTTCCCGCGTTCCTTGGCCTGCCCCTCGATCCACTCGACGAGCTGCTGTTCGTCGGGCGTGAGTTCGGCGGCGAGGTCGGCGGAGGTGGCGGGGGTCGTCGAGGTCACGGCGCACATTCTGCCTGACGAGACCCCGAGAGCCCAGTGCCCGGGCCGGAAAGTTTCCGGCCCGGGCACGAAGGCGTTGCGGCGCTTGGGAAAACTCAGCCGACTTCGGCGAGCACCTCGTCCGACACGTCGAAGTTCGCGTACACGTTCTGGACGTCGTCGCAGTCCTCGAGGGCGTCGATCAGCTTGAAGACCTTCTTCGCGCCGTCGGCGTCCAGGGGGACGCTGACCGACGGGAGGAACGTCAGCTCCGCCGACTCGTATTCGAAGCCCGCTTCCTGCAGCGCCTTGCGCACCGGGACCAGGTCGCCGCCCTCGGAGACGATCTCGAAGCTCTCGTCGAGGTCGTTGACCTCTTCGGCACCCGCGTCGAGGACCGCCATCAGGACGTCGTCCTCGGACGCGTCGCCCTTGGGCATGATCACGACACCCTTGCGGGTGAACATGTAGGCGACCGAGCCCGGGTCGGCGAGGGAGCCGTTGTTGCGCGTGAGCGCGGTGCGGACCTCCATCGCGGCGCGGTTCTTGTTGTCGGTGAGGCACTCGATCAGCACCGCCACGCCGTTGGGGCCGTAGCCCTCGTACGTGATGTTCTGCCAGTCGGCGCCGCCCGCCTCTTCGCCGGCGCCGCGCTTGCGGGCGCGCTCGATGTTGTCCTGCGGGACCGAGTTCTTCTTCGCCTTCTGGATGGCGTCGTAGAGCGTGGGGTTGCCATCCGGGTCGCCACCACCGGTGCCCGTGCGGGCGGCCACCTCGATGTTCTTGATCAACCGCGCGAAGAGCTTGCCGCGCTTCGCGTCGAGGTTGGCCTTCTTGTGCTTCGTGGTGGCCCACTTGGAGTGGCCGCTCATCTCTCCTCCATCTGTTCCGTACCCCGGCCGGGCACCGCGTCTCAGGCTGCCTTCCGCACGAGGTCGACGAACAGCCGGTGCACCCGCACGTCGGGCGTCAGTTCCGGGTGGAACGCGGTCGCCAGCACCGCCCCTTGCCGGACCGCGACGATCCTAGCGGCTTCCTCCGCCACGCCGGGCACGCCGCTGACCGTGGCCAGCACCTCGACGCCGTCCCCGGCCTTCTCGACCCACGGGGCCCGGATGAAAACGGCGTGCACTCCTTCGTCGATCCCGGCGAAGTCGAGGTCGGCCTCGAAGGAGTCGACCTGCCTGCCGAAGGCGTTGCGCCGGACGACGACGTCGAGGCCGCCGAGCTGCTGCTGGTCGGGCCGCCCGTCGAGGGTCTGGCGCGCCAGCAGGATCATCCCCGCGCACGAGCCGAAGGCGGGCATGCCCTCGGCGATCCGCGCGCGCAGCGGCTCGAGCAGCTCGAACGTCTCGAGCAGCCGCGACATCGTGGTCGACTCGCCACCGGGCAGCACCAGACCGTCCACTTCGGACAGTTCCGCGGCGCGGCGCACGGGCACGGCCCGCGCCCCCGCTTCGGCCAGCATCGCGACGTGCTCGCGCACGGCACCCTGCATGGCGAGCACACCGACGACCGGTTCCGACACCCGACCTCCCGAAAGACCTTCCCACCAGCCTAGACGTACGGGCTCCCCGCCTCCACGGCAGGTCAGCCCCGGTCCGCGAACGTCATGAAAGGGTCGTTCACCGCGTCCGGTGACAGGAAAGAGTCGTTCACGTCATAGCTGCGCGGCTCAGGGGATCCCGGCCAGCCTCAGCAGCGCCGCCGTCGCCGCGGCCGCGACGACCACCAGCGCGAACGGCGCCTTCCGCCACGCCAGCACGCCCGCCACCAGCACCCCGGCCGGCCGCGCGAAGCCCGCGAAGCCGTGCCCCTCGGTCAGCGCGCTGACCGCGACGAGCGCCGCCAGCAGCACCACCGCGGCCAGCGCCATCAGCCGCTGGGCCTTCGGCGACAGCTTCACCCGGCTGCGCAGCACCGGGCCGGCGAACCGGAAGGCGAACGTCCCCAGCGCCAGCACCACCGTGCCGGCCAGCAGCTCCACGCCGTCCATCAGCGCGCCTCCTGCAGCTCGGGCTCTTTGGCCGCGACGCCCACCAGGACCCCCGCGAGCGCCAGCAGCACCGGCAGCCCGGCGGGCAGGAACGGCGTCGCGGCCAGCGCGACCACCACCCCGGTCAGCACCGGCAGCCGCGCCGCCCGGTCGCGCAACGCCGGAAGCACCAGCGCCAGCAGCACCGCCGGGAACGCCGCGTCGAGGCCGAAGACGTCGGTGTCGCTGATCGCCTGACCAGCGAAGGCCCCCGCGACGACGCCGACGTTCCAGCAGGCGAACAGGCCGATTCCGCAGGCCCAGTACGCCGCGCGGCGCTGGTGCGCCTCGCGCTGGGCCAGCGCGAACGCGACCGATTCGTCGATCATCAGGTGGCTGCCGATCAGCCGGGAGGGCCACCGCTTGCCCAGGACGTCACCGATCGCGAACCCGAACGGCAGGTGCCGCGCGTTGGCCAGCAGCCCGGCGAGCACGGCGGCGAAGGGGTTGCCGCCGGCCGCCACGATCCCGACGAACATGAATTGGGACGCGCCGGCGAACACCAGCAGCGACATCAGCATGGGCAGCCACAAGGGGAACCCGGAACTCACCGCGATGGCACCGTAGGACACACCCACGAGACAATCGGCGGCACAAACCAGGCCGATGTCCCGGGCGAGGCCCCGATCGAGTGTTCGCCAGATCGAACGCATGTGTTCTATAGTGAACACCCGGACCGGCGTTCGTCAAGGCGAACAAAAAGACCGATGGAGCGAACGGAATGGCACCACCCCCCACGGGCGCACCCCTCGACATCATCGCGGCGTCGCTGCGCCGCGAACGCACCCGCGCCGGCCTCTCCCTGACCGAGGTGGCGAAGCGCGCGGGCTTGGCGAAGTCGACGCTGTCGCAACTCGAGTCCGGCACGGGCAACCCGAGCGTCGAGACGCTGTGGGCCCTCGGCGTCGCCCTCGACGTCCCGTTTTCACGACTGGTCGAGCCGGAGCGGCCGAAGGTCCGAGTGGTCCGCGCGGGCAAGGGCCCGACGGTCTTCGCCGAACACGCCGACTACGCGTGCACCCTGCTGTCGGCGTGCCCGACGGGCGCCCGTCGCGACATCTACATCGTCCGCGGCGAGCCGGGCACCCCGCGCCGCTCCGACCCGCACATGACGGGGGTGGTCGAGCACATCGTCCTCTGCGCGGGCCGGGCGCGGGTGGGCGTTTTGGACGAGCCGGAGGAGCTGCTGCCCGGGGACTACATCTCTTATCCGGGCGATGTGCCGCACATCTTCGAGGCCCTGGAGCCGGGTACTTACGGGGTGGAGATTTCGGAGTACGTCTGAGCCGTCACCGGCCCCGCTCGGCAAGCCGGTACACCTCCGCCAAGACCGAAAACCGAGGGTCCTTGATGCCGAAGCCTGCCGAACGCCCACCCGGGCTGCACCCGGCCCTATCCCTGCGCCAAGGGTTCGCCCTCCTCGAGGAAGCGGAATCGGCGCGCAACCTGATGCGCGACTCGATCCACGCGATCAGGAACATTCGGTACGTGCGCACCGACGGCGACGCCGTCTTCTCGCTCGGGAGCATCCGCACCGAAAAGACGATGAAGGTCATGCTCGGGTGCAAAGCGGTCGAGGACACCGGAAAATGGCCTACCAAGCAGCAGCTCAGGGACTGGGGCCACGACATCGAGAAGCTGAACGCGCGCGTGCTGGCCGCGGTCGGCGACGACGTGGATCGAACGACGGCCACTGGGTACGCCACTCAGCTCGGGAAGCACATCGCCGAGAGCACGGTCATCCCTCTCGTCTTCGCGGCGTTCGCCCGGTACGGGAAGTCCGGGCGCTTCCACCACCTGGACATCCTCGCGACCGACGAGCCCGGAGAGCTCGACCAGCCGTACGACTACTGGGAACGAGTGGAATTGCACGTCAGGGAGACCTCACCTGAGTTCCGAGAGATCCCGTACGGCGACAACGGCGAGCTCGACGCCTACAAAGAGCGGCTTCGCGGGTTCATCGCGGACGAGCTGGACGCCTGGTGGTTCTGCGTCCACCGGCTTGGCGTCCAGGGCTGCTTCGGCGAGCTGGGAAAGACGATCGGGCGGGAGGTCTGGGAGCCTGGACGGCCCGAACCGAGCGCCGTGAAATACCAAGTCATCTAGTCTCAGTAACGAGACTTCTCCATCGTCTGAGCTCACGCCGCCGAACATCGGCGGCGTGAGCCCGAATCATCTCGTTTACCAGCGTCTACCAGCCGCGCTCGGCCAGGCGATGCGGCTCCGCCAGTTCCTCCACGTTGATCCCCACCATCGCCTCGCCCAGTCCGCGCGAAACCTTCGCCAGCACGTCCGGGTCGTCGTAGAACGTCGTCGCCTTCACGATCGCCTCCGCGCGCTGGGCCGGGTTGCCGGACTTGAAGATCCCCGAGCCGACGAACACGCCCTCCGCGCCCAGCTGCATCATCATCGCCGCGTCGGCCGGGGTCGCGATCCCGCCCGCCGTGAACAGCACCACCGGGAGCTTGCCCGCCTGTGCCACCTCCCGGACCAGCTCGAACGGGGCCTGCAGCTCCTTCGCCGCGACGAACAGCTCGTCCTCCGGCAGGGACTGGAGACGACGGAGCTCGCCGCGGATCTTGCGCATGTGGGTGGTCGCGTTGGAGACGTCGCCGGTGCCCGCCTCGCCCTTGGAGCGGATCATCGCCGCGCCCTCGGTGATGCGGCGCAGGGCCTCGCCGAGGTTGGTCGCGCCGCAGACGAAGGGGACCGTGAAAGCCCATTTGTCGATGTGGTTCGCGTAGTCGGCCGGGGTGAGGACCTCGGACTCGTCGATGTAGTCGACGCCCAGGGACTGCAGGACCTGCGCCTCGACGAAGTGGCCGATGCGGGCCTTCGCCATGACCGGGATCGAGACGGCCTCGATGATGCCGTCGATCAGGTCGGGGTCGCTCATCCGGGCGACGCCGCCCTGGGCGCGGATGTCGGCGGGCACGCGCTCGAGGGCCATCACCGCGACCGCGCCGGCGTCTTCGGCGATCTTGGCCTGGTCGGCGGTGACCACGTCCATGATCACGCCGCCCTTGAGCATCTCGGCCATGCCGCGCTTCACCTTGGCGGTGCCGGTGACGGACTGGACGGTGGTCTGCTGCTCGGACACGACTGCGCCTTTCCACAAGAAGAACAGAGGGTGACGAATCCGAGGGTAGGTCGGCGGTGGACCCTTCAGGCAGGCCAGTGCGCGGCTATCTCAGCAGTCCACTTCCGGCACGCCGCCGACCAGGACTTCCGCCGCCCGGGTGCGTGCGTAGAGCACGTGACGTCCGGCACGGTGCCCGCTGACCAGGCCCGCGGCCTTCAACGCGCTTAGGTGCTGCGACACCGCGCCGGCGGTCAGCCCGGTCCGGCGGGCCAGTTCCGCGGTGGACGCCGGCGCGGCGAGCTCGGTCAGCAGCATCGCCCGGCCGCGGCCCACGACCCGGGCCAGCGCCGCGGGCGCGGCGGCCGTGCCGGTCTCCCACAGCGTCGCGATCCCCCGTGGCGGGTAGCGCAGCACCGGCTGCCAGCGCGGGTCGGTCTTGGAGAACACCCGCGGCCAGACGAACGCCGACGGCACGAGCACCAGACCGCGCCCGTCCAGCGGCACCGCGGCGTGCAGGTGCCGGTGCGCGACCGTGAGCGTGCCGCCCTCCCAGCGGACCAGCGGGGTGAGGTCGTTGAACAGCTCGGCGGCCCCGCCCTGGGCGAGCAGCCGCGACCGGTGCAGCACGTCGGCCTCGAGCAGCGCCCGGATCCGCGGCCAGTCGGGTGCCAGCACGAGGTCCCAGTACCGCTCCATCACCGTCGCGAGCCGCTCGAGGCCGGCTTCGGGGTCGCGGTGGAAGCGGTTCAGCGCCGTCGACCGCGGCCCGGCCATCGCGTCCAGCTCGCGCCGGACGAGGCGGGCGGGGACGTCGCGCAGGTCGGCGAGCTCGTCGGCCAGCTCGGGCAGGGGCGTCGCCGGCGTGCCGGCCAGGAAGCCGGGCAGGTGCCGCAGCGGGACGAGGTCGCGCAGCAGCCCGATGTCCAGCCCGGCCTCGTCGAGCGCCGCGGTGGCGCGCTTGACCCACGGCAGGTGCAGCGCGTGCGCGCCCGGCTGGTTGAGGACGCGGACGCTCGCGACGATCTCCCACGCCGGGGAGAACGCGAACCGGGTGTGCGCCAGGTCCTCAGTGGAGAATGCCAGATCGAGCACGCGCTGCCTCTCTGCCGAAATTCCGCGCGGTGAGGCTTGTTCAGCCGTCGCCTCAGTCTAAGTCGCTCCGATGTGGACGGTCGAGCGGGGCTCCGAAAGTCCTTGCGGGAAAGCGAAAATTCCTCGCGGGTCGTACTTCCGGGCGACGGTGCGCAGCCTGGGCAGGTTCACCCCGTAGTACGCCTCGGCCCAGTCCGGCAGCTCCGGGTCGAGGTAGTTGACGTACCCGGTGGTGCCGAACTCCGGCCCGAGCCCGTCGCGCACCGCGGCGAGCGCCCGCCGCGCTCCCGCTTCGCCGCCGTCGGCGGGCGCCGCGCCGTGCAGGAACTGGAAGCTGGCCAGTGCGCAGCGGTGCGGGAACGCCGTCTCGCGCGCGCCGACGCGGGCGATCGCGCCCCCGGCGGAGTCGATGAGCGTGCCCACCTTCGGGTCGGCGACCAGCAGCTCGACGACCGCGGCCGGATCGGTGGCCGGCCGCAGCAGCATCCGCGACGTCCCGACGTACGCCGCCCGCACCGCGGCCGCCCCCGGCCGGGCTTCCGGCTCGTCGAACGACCGCATCGCGCTCACGTGGTCGAGCACGCGCGCGCCCCGCTCGGCGGGTGGCGTGCCGACGCGGCTGACCAGGTCGTCGAGCAGCTCCTTCAGCCGGGCTTCGGTGCCGAGGAACGTGCCGCTCGCGTTCGCGGTGACCGCGTCGATGTTGACCCCGCACCACAGCTCGTCCGGCTGCGCGGGCAGCCAGTCCTGCCACGCGGCGAACAGCGCGGTCTGCGTGCCGTCCGGGAAGGTGAGCTCGAAGGTGGCGACGTCGGCGATCGGGACGGTCCGGAAGGTGAACCCGGTGACGATCCCGAAGTTGCCGCCGCCCCCGCCGCGCAGCGCCCAGAACAGATCCGGCTCCGCCGAGCGCGACACCGTGCGCGCCCGGCCGTCGGCGGTGACGATCCGCGCGGCCTCCAGGTGGTCGCACGTCAGCCCGTACGCGCGGTCGAGCAGGCCGACGCCGCCGCCGAGGGCGAGCCCGGCGATGCCCACCGTGTCGCAGCTGCCCGCCGGGAGCACCCGCCCGGCCGCGGCGAGCGTCGTGGCGATCGGGCCCAGCCGGGCACCGGCGCCGATCACCGCGCGGCCGTCCGGGCGCACCTCGACGCCCGAAAACCGGCTCAGGTCCACGACGATCCCGCCGTCCACTGTGGAATAGCCGGGGTAGCTGTGCCCGCCGCCGCGGGCCGCGACCGGCAGCCCGTGCCGCGCCGCGAAACCGAGAGCCGCCTGGACGTCTTCGACGCGCGCGGCCCCCACCACCGCGGCGGGCATCCGGTCGTCGTACATCGTGAAGAAACCCTGCCTGGCCTCGGTGTACCCCGGGTCGGCCTGCCGGAACAACGGCCCCGAGAGCCGCTTGCGCAGCCGCTCCCAGTCGTCCGGCGGCGGCCACCCGGCCAGCCCCGCCACCGGTACCGCTCCGGAAACCCGCAAGAAAGTCCGCCTGTCCACGTCACTCCCCCTGCCCCGTGTCCCCCCGGGCATTCGGCTGGTCCCGGGAGCCCTGCCTTGCCGTGACCAGGGTAGCGGGTGTGTGATCGAGGACACATCCCGTACACCAGCCGTTCGCCGAGGAGTCGTCATGGCAGACAGACAAGCCAAGAACGCCGACACCGGGGCCGCCGTCGCTGTGGACGACCCCGCGAAGGTCCGCAACGTCGTGCTCGTCGGCCCGTCCGGCTCGGGGAAGACGACCCTCACCGAGGCCCTGCTCGCCGCCTCCGGCACGGTGCCGCGCGCGGGTTCGGTCGTCGACGGGACCACGGTGTGCGACCACGACCCCGCGGCGGTCCGCCAGCAGCGCTCGGTCGGCCTCTCGGTGGCCCCGGTGCTGCACCAGGGCCACAAGATCAACCTGATCGACACGCCGGGGTACGCGGACTTCGTCGGGGAGCTGCGGGCCGGGCTGCGCGCGGCCGACGCGGCGCTGTTCGTCGTCTGCGCCGCCGAAGGGGTGGACGCGGCGACGGTCGCGGTGTGGGAGGAGTGCGCCGCGGTCGGGATGCCGCGCGCGGTCGTCGTCTCCCGGCTCGACCACCACCGGGCCGACGCGATGGCCGAGATCGCCGCCTGCCGGGCCGCGTTCGGCGACGGCGTGCTGCCGCTCTACTTGCCCGCGGGCAACGGCCTGGTCGGGCTGATCACCCAGCGGTACTTCGACTACACCGGCGGGCCGCCGCCGAAGCCCGGCGAGCCCGACCCGGCCGAGCTCGAGCGGATGGCCGAGGCCCGCAACGAGCTCATCGAAGGGATCATCGCCGAGAGCGAGGACGAGTCCTTGATGGACCGCTACCTCGCCGGGGAGGAGATCTCCGAGGACGTCCTGATCTCCGACCTCGAAACCGCCGTCGCGCGCGGCTCCTTCCACCCCGTCATCCCGGTCTGCTCGACCAGCGGGATCGGCCTGACCGAGGTGCTCGACGGGATCGTCCGCGCGTTCCCCTCGCCGCTGGAGCACAAGCCGCCCGACGTCACCACGCCGGACGGCGGGACGCACGCCGCCCTCTCCGCCGACCCCGCGGGCCCCCTCGCCGCGGAGGTCGTCCGGACGGCGGTCGACTCCTACGTCGGCCGGGTGTCGCTGGTCCGGGTGTTCTCCGGGACGCTGCGCCCCGAGCGTCCGGTGCACGTGTCCGGGCACGGTCTCGCCGAACGCGGCCACGAGGACCACGACGCCGACGAGCGCGTCGCGCACCTCTACTCCCCGCTCGGCGCGAACCTGCGGGAAGTGCCCTTCTGCGTCGCGGGCGACCTGTGCGCGCTGACGAAGGTCGGCTCGGCCGAGACCGGGGACACCGTCTCCTCCCCGGACGACCCGCTGCTGATGGAGCCGTGGGCGATGCCGGAGCCGCTGCTGCCGGTGGCGGTGGTCGCGAAGACCCGCAGCGACGAGGACACCCTCGCCCGCAACCTCTCCCGGCTGGTCGCCGGCGACCCGACGCTGCGGCTGGACCGCAACGCCGAAACCGCCCAGCTGGTGCTGTGGTGCATGGGCGAGGCCCACGCCGACGTCGTGCTCTCCCGGCTGCGCGCGGGCGGCGCGGACGTCGACACCGAACCGGTGAAGGTCAGCCTGCGCGCGACGTTCGCCAAGCCGGCCAAGGGACACGGGCGGCACGTCAAGCAGTCCGGCGGGCACGGCCAGTTCGCCGTCTGCGACATCGAGGTCGAGCCGCTCCCCCGCGGCGGCGGGTTCCAGTTCGTCGACAAGGTCGTGGGTGGTTCGGTGCCCCACCAGTTCATCCCGAGCGTGGAGAAGGGCGTGCGGGCCCAGCTGCAGCGCGGGCTGGCCGACGGGCACCCGGTGGTCGACGTCAAGGTGACGCTGGTCGACGGCAAGGCGCACAGCGTCGACTCCTCGGACGCGGCGTTCCAGACGGCCGGCGCGCTGGCCCTGCGGGAGGCCGCCGCGAACGGGCACATCACGATGCTCGAGCCGCTGGAGGAGGTGGCGATCCGGCTCCCGGACGAGCACCTCGGCACGGTGCTGGGCGACCTGTCGTCCCGGCGCGGCCGGGTGCTGGGCACCGAAGCCTGCGACGGCGGCCGGACGGTGATCCGGGCCGAAGTCCCGGCGACGGAACTGCTGCGGTACCTGATCGACCTGCGCTCGATGACGTCGGGCACGGCGTCGTTCACCCGCCGCCACGCCCGCTTCGAGCCGATGCCGGAAGGGATGGCGGTCCACTGAACGCCGCGCCCCGGGTCGTGAGTGTTCAGGGCGGTTCTAACCGCCCTGAACACTCACGACGGCCGGGGCACGTCAGAAGTCGAAGCCGCCTGGGCGGTTGTTGCGGTCGGCCAGCAGGCCGGCGAGCGTGGCGATGGCGATCTCCGGCGGCGTGCGCGAGCCGATGTTCAGCCCGACCGGCCGGTGCACGCGGGCGATGTCGGCCTCGGGTACGCCCAGCCCCTGCAGCGCCGCCACGTGCGGGCCCGGGTGCCGCGGGTTGCCGAGCACGCCGATCCAGCGCGGCTCGCCCGCCAGCGCGGCCTTCAGCACCTCGCCGAGCTCGGGCCGGTGGTGGTCGGTGACCACGACGTCGGCGGTGCCGTCCAGTGGCGGCAACGTCGTGTCCGCCTCGACGCCCTCGGGCCCGTCGGTCGCCCGCGCGGGGTTGGGTTCGTACAGCGCGACGTGGTAGCCGAGCTCGCGCGCGAACACCAGCAGGTGCCGCGAAACCGGCGACGCGAACACCGCCACCAGGGTCCGCACGGCGGGGTCGGCGGGCGCCGCGCCGTGCGCGACGTCGCAGGTCTCACTCATGCGCCCAGTCTGTCAGCCGCCGGCCTGCTCGCCCACCGTCACGCGGAACTGCCACACGTCGGTCTTGCCCTTGACCAGCACCAGGTACCCGTCGGTCACGCGCAGCACGACCCGCTTCTGCGGTGACGACGGCCGCGGCGGCCGGTGCTGCTTGGCCAGCAGGTGCGCCTCGTCGAACGCGGTTTCGCGGTCCGCGTACCCCGCCGCGTCGGCGACGCCCCAGCCCCGGCCGTCGCCCATGCCGCCCTGCTCTTCGATGACCACCCACCACGTACTCATGCCGCTCCGACGCGGCCGCGGGCGAGCCGGTTTCAGATCTCTTCGAGCACGCTCAGCCGGAAGTGGAACGTCGAGGTCCGGCCATCGACGATCACCAGGTACCCGCCGACGCCCCGCAGCACCTTCCGCGACCTCGGCGACCACGGGTAGACCGGCTGGTACTCCCGCGCGAGCCGCTCGGCCTCGGCTTCGGCGGTCGCCTGGTCGGCGTAGGAGAAGGTCTCCGACAACGACCAGCTCCGGCTGTCACCGGCGCCGCGTTGCTCCTCGACGACCACCCACCAGCTCATGCCGGGGCTGCCACGGTCTCGCCGAGCGTCACGCGGAAGTGGAACGTCGCGGTCCGGCCGGTCGCGATGACCAGGTAGCCGTCGCCGACCCGCAGCACCTTCCGCTCCTTGACCGCCGACGGGTGGACGGGTTCGTGCTCGAACGCGAGCCGCCGCGCCACCTCGTCGGCGTGCTCCCGGTCCCCGCCCGCCGGCTTCGTCTTGGTGACGTTCCAGTGGCGCCCGTCCCCGCCGCCGCGCTGCTCCTCGACGACCACCCACCACATCGTCAGACCTCCGGCTCGGCGAACTCGAAGTACTCCGGCAGCGGCGCCGTGCCCGCCAGCTTGAAGTACCGGACCTTGCGCCGCCGCCGCAGGCGCAGGGTGTCGCGGACGGCGTCGTTGTGGACGCGGCGGGCGATCACCACCCGGTGCTCGGCGTCGGTGAGCTCCTCGGCCAGCTCGGCGGGCAGGCCCGCCCGGTCGACGCGGCTCAGCTGCAGCGTCAGCTCGTTCTCCTCGGCCTCGCGCTCGGCCCGCGGCGCCGTCTCGGCCCGCTCGGCCAGGGTGCGCAGGCCGGTGTCGTGCAGCAGCACCGCGACCGCGCGCGCCACCACCGCCCGCCGCGCCAGCGCTGCGTCGAGGGCGGCCCAGCCCGCGTCGGTCCGGACGTGCAGCCGGTCGAGCCGGTTCGCCGTCGCCACCAGGAACAGCCCGCCCGCCACGACGACCAGGGCCAGCAGCGGCAGCAGCCACTCGAACACCGTCACCGGGCGAACTCCCGCTCCGGCGCCGCGACCCGCCGGGGGTCGGCGGCGATCGCCGTCTCGTAGACGCGCAGCACCTGGGTGGCCACGACCGACCAGTCGAACACCGTCACGTGCTCCCCCGCCGCCGCGGCCAGCGACGCCCGGCGCGCCGGGTCGCCGAGCAGCTCGCGCAGCCCGTCCGCGAGCGCCGCGGGGTCACCGGTCGCCGTGAGCATCCCGGCGTGGCCGTCGTCGAGCACCCGCCGGAACGAGTCCAGGTCGCTGGCCAGCACCGCCGTGCCCGCCGCCATCGCCTCGGTCAGGATCATCCCGAAGCTTTCGCCGCCGGTGTTGGGCGCGCAGTAGACGTCGACGCTGCGCAGGGCCTGCGCCTTGACGAAGTCGTCGGCCTGGCCGAGCAGTTCGAGGTGCGGCGCCAGCTCCGGGCCGGCGTCGCGGCGGAGCTGGTCCTCGTCCCCGCGGCCGACGACGACCAGCCGCAGGTCTTCGAACTCCGGGAGGATCCGCCGCAGCGCCTCCAGCAGCACGCCCATCCCCTTGCGCGGCTCGCCGAAGCGGCCGACGAACCCGACCGTCCCACCGGCCCGCGGGTAGCCCGGCAACGGCGTCGCGGAGGAGAAGAACTCGACGTCGACGCCGTTCGGGATCTCGACGGCGTCGCCGCCCGCGTGCTCGACCTGGACCCGGCGGGCGAGCGCGGACACCGCGATCCGCGCGGTGATCTTCTCCAGCAGCGGCCGCAGCACCGGCTGGAAGGCCGACAGCGTGCGCGAGCGCGTGGTCGCGGTGTGGAACGTCGCCACGATCGGGCCGTCGGCGATGAGCAGCGCCAGCAGCGAAAGGCTGGGCGCGGCCGGCTCGTGCAGGTGCAGGACGTCGAAGTCGCCCTCGCGGATCCAGCGCCGCACGCGGGCGTAGGACACCGGGCCGAACTGCAGCCGCGCGACCGAGCCGTTGTACCGGATGCCGAGTGCCTTGCCCGCCGGGTGCACGAACTCCGGCAGGTCGGCGTCGTCGTCGGCGGGCGCGAGCACGGAGACCTGGTGCCCGCGGGAGAGCAGCGCCTTCGTCAGGTCGATCACGTGGCCCTGGACCCCGCCGGGCACGTCGAACGAGTAGGGGCAGACGATCCCGACCCGCATCGGGCGCGCGGCCACGCTCAGCTCGCTTCTTCGAGGGGGGTCTGCTCGCCGGCCTCGAGGTCGGCGGGCCAGAACTTCTGCAGCATGTGCCAGTCGGCCGGGTGCGCGGCGATGTCGCCGGCGAAGATGTCGGCCAGCGCCTGCGTGGCGGCCGGGACCTCGGCGCGCGCGGTGACGCGGATGCGCGGGTGCAGCCGGATCTGCCAGCCGTCCTCGGTGAACCAGCAGCCGGCCGGGATCAGCGCCGCGCCGGTGGTGGCGGCCAGCCGCGCCGGGCCGCCCGGGAAGCGGGCCTGCTCGCCGAAGAACTTCACCGGGATACCGCTGGTGGTCAGGTCGCGGTCGCCGACCAGGCAGACCGCCTTGTTCTCGCGCAGCCGCTTCAGCAGCACGCGCATCGCGGAGCTGTCGCCGGTCAGCGGCACGATCTCGAAGCCGAGCGACTCCCGGTACTCGACGAACCGCCGGTACAGCGACTCGGGCTTGAGGCGTTCGGCGACGGTGGTGAATCCGCCGAGGTAGCCGGCCAGCCAGACGCCGGCGATGTCCCAGTTGCCACTGTGCGGCAGCGCCATCACCGCGCCGTTGCCCTCGGCGAGCGCCGCGTCGAGATTCTCGACGCCGGTGATGGAGGCCGCGACCTTGTCGCTGACCTCCTTCTGGTCCATCGACGGCAGCCGGAACGTCTCGTGCCAGTAGCGGGCGTACGAGCGCATCGCGCGCCGGGTCAGCTCGTCCATCTCGACCGGGTCGGCCTGCGGGACGACGCGGGCGAGGTTGGCGCGCAGCTGCCGCACACCGCCGCCGTCGCGCTTGACGGCGAGGTCGGCGCCGAGCGAGAAGACCGTGCCGCCGAACCCGGCGGGCAGCCAGCCGGCCAGCCGCCAGCCCGCCGCGTAGCCGAAAGCGCTCAGCCGCTCGGTCAGGTCGCTCATGCCGGCTGCTCCCCGGCGGCGGCCTCGCGTGCCGCTTTGGCCACGGCGGCGAAGCGCTGCAGCAGGGTGATGACCGACAGCACGGCCAGCAGCCAGAGCGAGACGTCCACGGTGTACGGGACGCCCAAGCCGTGCAGGCCGGTGCCGACCAGTGCGATGATCAGCCGCTCGGCGCGCTCGACGAGCCCGCCGTCGACCGGCAGGCCGGACGCGTCGGCGCGGGCCTTGACGTAGGAGATGACCTGGGCGAGCACCAGGCACAGCAGCGCCGCGGCGGCGGCCGGGTGGTTGTCGTCGACGACGAAGCACCACCAGGCGATGGCGGCGAACAGCGCGCCGTCGACCAGCCGGTCGCAGGTGGCGTCGAGCACCGCGCCGAACGGGGTGCCGTAGCCGCGGGCGCGGGCCATCGCGCCGTCCAGCAGGTCGAGCATGGCGAAGCCCCACACCGTGAAGGTGCCCCAGAGCAGGTAGCCGTTCGGGAAGAAGGCCAGGGCGCAGACGACGGCGCCGGCGGTGCCGAGCACGGTCATCACGTTCGGGGTCAGCCCGACGCGGACCAGCGCCTGGCCGATCGGATCGGTGACGCGGGAAACGGAGGCACGCGCGAAGATATTGAGCATCGTTTCGTCAGAGGCACCTGGCTACGAGGGTCGGGTGGGCGAATGCAGCCTATCCACCCGGCACGACGGCACCGACGCGCCGCCCCGCGTCAGCCCGATTTCGAGAGCTCGCCCTCGCGTTCCCGCGCCTCTTCCGCGGCCTGCGCGGCGGCGCACTTCGGCGAGAGGCGCTGCCGGATCGCGGCACTGATCTCCCCGAGCGCGGCGACCTGCTCCGGCGTCAGCGGGTCGAAGAGGCTCTCGCGGACGGCCTCGACGTGGCCGGGCGCGGCCGCTTCGAGCGCGGCGAAGCCCTCCTTCGTGAGGACGGCCCAGGCCCCGCGCTTGTCGGTCGGGCAGGCCTCCCGGCGCACCCAGCCGTTGGCTTCCAGCCGGGCGACGGCGTGCGAGAGCCGGCTGCGCGACGCCTGGCGGGCGTCGGCGAGCTCGCTCATCCGCAGCCGGCGGCCTTCGGCCTCGGAAAGCGCCACGAGGACTTCGTAGTAGGTGTGCGGCATGCCCGAGTCGTGCTGCAGCTGGCCTTCGAGGTGCGCGCTGAGCATGCGGGTGGCCGCGTTGAACTCACGCCAGACGCGCTGCTCGTCGTCGCTGAGCCATCGGGTTTCGGACATACGTCCATCATACCCTCGGTTGAACACTCAATCACGGTTTGCCGGTTACGGCGTTCGAGCGTTTTCCGAACGGTTCACCACGCGTCGGCGAGCAGGTCCCGCGTTTCGCTCAGCAATTGCGGGAGCACCTTCGTCTGCCCGATCACCGGCATGAAGTTCGCGTCCCCGCCCCACCGCGGCACCAGGTGCTGGTGCAGGTGCGCGGCGATCCCCGCGCCCCCGACCACGCCCTGGTTCAGGCCGATGTTGAAGCCGTGCGCGCCGGAGACTGCGCGGATCACCTTCATCGCGTGCTGCGTGTATTCGGCGACCTCCAGCGTCTCTTCCACCGTCAGCTCGGTGTAGTCCGCGACGTGCCGGTACGGCACCACCATCAGGTGCCCGGGGTTGTACGGGTACAGGTTCAGCACCGCGAACACGACGGTGCCGCGGGCGACGATCAACCCCGTTTTGTCGTCCAGGGAAGGGATGCGGCAGAACGGGCAGCCGGTGTCTTCGTCGCCGTCCGGCTTGTCCTGGCCCTTGATGTAGGCCATCCGGTGCGGGGTCCAGAGGCGCTGGAACGCGTCCTGGACCCCGACGCCCTGCTGCTCGACGAGTTCGGGCGGCTCACTCACCGAACGACCGTCTCCAGCGCCTCGGCCGACGGCGACGCGTTCTCGCGGCGCCCGACCCACTCCGCGATCGCCTCGACCGCCTTCTCCACCGGCACGCCGTTGATCTGGCCGCCGTCGCGGAAGCGGAACGACACCGCGCCCGCCTCGACGTCCTTCGCGCCGGCCAGCAGCATGAACGGCACCTTCTGCGTGGTGTGCGTGCGGATCTTCTTCTGCATCCGGTCGTCGCTCGCGTCGACCTCGGCGCGGATGCCCTTGGCGCGCAACGCCTTCTCGATGCCCTGCAGGTGCTCGACCTGGTCGGCGGTGATCGGGATGCCGACCACCTGCACCGGCGCGAGCCACGCCGGGAACGCGCCCGCGTAGTGCTCGGTCAGCACACCGAAGAAGCGCTCGATCGAGCCGAAGAGCGCGCGGTGGATCATCACCGGCGTCTGGCGCGAGCCGTCGGGTGCGGTGTACTCGAGCTCGAACCGCTTGTTCTGGTTGAAGTCCAGCTGGATGGTCGACATCTGCCAGGTGCGGCCGATGGCGTCCTTCGCCTGCACGGAGATCTTGGGGCCGTAGAAGGCCGCGCCGCCCGGGTCCGGGACCAGCTCGAGACCGGAGTCGACGGCGGCCTGCCGCAGCGTCTCGGTGGCCTCCTCCCACTCCCAGTCCTCGCCGATGAACTTGTCCGAGTCGCCGCGGGTGGACAGCTCGAGGTAGAAGTCGGCGAGGCCGTAGTCGGCGAGCAGGTCGAGGACGAACTTCAGCAGCGACCGGAGCTCGCCCGGCATCTGCTCCTTGGTGCAGTAGATGTGCGAGTCGTCCATCGTCAGCCCGCGTACGCGGGTGAGGCCGTGCACCACGCCCGACTTCTCGTAGCGGTAGACGGTGCCGAACTCGAACAACCGCAGCGGCAGCTCGCGGTAGGACCGCCCGCGCGAGCGGAAGATCAGGTTGTGCATCGGGCAGTTCATGGCCTTGAGGTAGTAGTTCTCCTCGTCGAACTGCACCGGCGGGAACATCGTGTCCGCGTAGTACGGCAGGTGGCCGGAGGTGTGGAACAGCTCGCCCTTGCTGATGTGCGGGGTGTTCACGAACTCGTAGCCGGCCTCTTCGTGGCGGCGGCGCGAGTAGTTCTCCAGCTCGCGGCGGATGATGCCGCCCTTGGGGTGGAACACCGGCAGGCCGGAGCCGATCTCCTCGGGGAAGGAGAACAGGTCCAGCTCGGCACCGAGCTTGCGGTGGTCGCGGCGCTCGGCCTCGGCGATGCGCTCCAGGTAGGCGTCCTGCGCTTCGGCCGACTCCCACGCGGTGCCGTAGATCCGCTGCAGCTGCGGGTTCTTCTCGCTCCCCCGCCAGTACGCGGCGGCGACGCGGGTCAGCTTGAACGCCGGGATGAACTTCGTGGTCGGCACGTGCGGACCGCGGCAGAGGTCACTCCAGACACGTTCCTTGGTGCGCGGGTCGAGATTGTCGTAGATGGTGAGCTCGCCCTCGCCCACCTCCATCACCTCGGCGGTGTCCACTTCGGACTTGAGGTCGACCAGTTCGAGCTTGAACGGCTCGTCGGCGAGCTCTTTCTTGGCCTCGTCGACGGAGTCGAAAACGCGCCGGGAGAACTGCTGGGCGCCCTTCACGATCTGCTTCATGCGCTTTTCGAGCGCCTGCAGGTCCTCCGGGGTGAACGGAGTGTCGACCGCGAAGTCGTAGTAGAAGCCGTCTTTCACCGGCGGGCCGATGCCGAGCTTGGCGTCCGGGAACTGCTGCTGGACGGCCTGGGCGAGCACGTGGGCCGCCGAATGGCGGATGACGCTGCGCCCGTCCTCGGTGTTCGCGGCGACCGGCTCGACCTCGGCGTCAGCCTCGGGGGCCCAGGCGAGGTCGCGCAGCTTCCCCTCGGCGTCGCGCACGACGACGATCGTGTCCTCGCCCTTGGTCGGCAGGCCGGCTTCGCGGACCGCCGCGCCCGCCGTAGTGCCCGCCGGTACCGCCACACGGGAGGCGGCCACGGGGGAAACGGGGGGCGACTGGGACACGATCGGCTCCTCAAGCTGGAGTGACAAAGACGACCCCGTCGATGCTAGTCGGCGGCTCGCGCGCGCCTCACCCGCGTCCGGGAACGCGGAACGGGCCGCCCCGGGTGCCCGGAGCGGCCCCTCCCGAGAGCGTCAGAGGGTCTCGACGACCTGGTCGAAGTCGAGGCGCGGCAGGCGGTCGAACCACGGGTTCTCGCCCGGCTTGCCGACGTTCACCACGACCAGCGAGCGCCACTTCTTGCCCGCGAAGAACTCGTCGTCGACGCCCTGGGCGTCGAAGCCGGTCATCGGGCCGGCGGCCAGGCCGGCGGCGCGGACGCCGATGATGAAGTAGCCGACCTGCAGCAGCGAGTTGAGCTTGGCGAACTCGACGCGGCCCTGCTCGTCGGAGAAGTTGTCCTTGACCCCCGGGTTGTGCGGGAAGACCTGCGGGATGTTTTCGTGGAAGTCGACGTCCGCGGCGAGCACGACGGTCAGCGGCGCGGCTTCGGTCTTGTCCCGGTTGCCCGGGGCCAGGTGCGGGAGCAGGCGGGCCTTCGCCTCGGCGGTGCGCAGCACCAGCGCGCGCAGCGGCTGGGTGTTCATCGACGTCGGGGCCCACTTGACGAGGTCGTAGATCGCGCGGACCTGCTCCTCGGTCACCGGCTCGGAGCTGAAACTGTTGGCCGTGCGGGCCTCGCGGAAGAGGAGGTTCTGGACGTCCGCGGGGACCTGGAGGCCTTCGGTCTGCTCGGCAAAGGTGGTCATGGGGCTGGGTTCCTTCCGTTGGTCGGTACCCGGTGCAACTAGGTTGAGCGTTGAACTATTTCGCGTTCAACCAGTTGCGTGGATCACAGCGGGGAGCGAGCAACGGTCACCCGATCGGGTCGCGGGCGCTTCGGCCCCGGAACGAGCACGGCCGCCGACCCCCTCCAGCGGGGTCGGCGGCCGTGGTGCGAAGCGCGCGGTCGGTCGGCTCAGTAGGCGCCCTGGCCGCCCATCACCGCGCGGAAGGTCTTCCAGAGGATCACCAGGTCCAGCGCCAGGGACCAGTCCTCGACGTAGCGCAGGTCGAGCCGGATGCTCTCGGCCCACGTGAGGTCGCTGCGGCCGCTCACCTGCCACAGGCCAGTCAGGCCGGGCTTCACCAGCAGGCGGCGTCGGGCGTCGGGCGCGTACTGCGCCGTTTCCTCCGGCAGCGGCGGGCGCGGACCGACGAGCGACATCTTCCCGGCCACGACGTTGAACAGCTGGGGCACCTCGTCGAGCGAATACCGGCGCAGGAAACCACCCACGCGGGTGATCCGCGGATCGCGCTTCATCTTGAACAGCGGCCCCGCGCCTTCGTTGTCCGCGGCCAGCGTCTGCTTGATCTGATCGGCGTCGGTGACCATCGTGCGGAACTTGAGCATGGTGAAGACGGCGCCGTCGCGGCCGACGCGGCGCTGGCGGTAGATCACCGGGCCCCGGTCGTTCAGCTTGATCGCGAGCGCGATCACCAGCAGCAGGGGCGAGAGCACGGTCAGCAGCAGCGCCGAGCCGCAGCGGTCGACGATCTCCTTCACCACCCGGCGCCCGCCGGTGAACATCGGCGCCGTGACGCGCAGCAGGGGCATCCCGAGCACGCCGGTGACGTTGAGCCGCGGGCCGGCGACCTCCATCAGCACCGGCGCGACGACCATCTCCGCACCGGTCCCCTCCATGTCCCAGGCCAGCCGCTGCAGGCGCTTCGGCGTCCAGTACTGGTCCGCGGTGATGGCCACGACCCGGTAGCCGCCGCGGCGCACGTGGCGGGACAGCTCCTCGAGCCGTCCCACGACCGGGACGCCGTCGATCTCGCCGCTGTCGCGCTCTTCGCCGTGGCCGCTGAAGGTGCAGACGGCCTCGACGCGCCAGCCGACGTGCACTTCCGAGCGGGTGCGGGCGATCAGGTCGGCGACGGTCTCCGGGCTGCCCGCGGCCATGACCGGCAGCAGGCAGAGCCCCTTGGCGCGCTTGCGGTGCAGCACCTGGCGCAGCAGGTACCGCTGCGGGAACGCGACGAGCGCGATGGCCGGCACGACGACGAACACCCAGACCTGGACCTCGAGCGCGCCGAACAGCAGGCCGCCCAGCGCGACCAGGACGGCGGCGGTGATGAAGCCCCGGCCCAGCGTCCGGTACTCCTCCGCGCCTTCGCCGAGCACGCGCGGGCTCCAGGCCCGGCTGACCGGCAGCGAGACGAAGATCGCCAGCATCGTGCCGAAGGCGTGCATGTCGTGCGGGGCAACGCGATCGATGACGAACGCGCTGATCGCGATCACCAGCAGCGTGATGAACACGTCGCTGCCGATGACCCAGGCTCTGTATCTCGCTTCCCAGGCCGCCGGCAACGCCTTGGGGGACGGTGTCGCCGTGGGGCGCTCGTCCTTCTTGGCGGGACGCGGGATGGCCTGGAGGTCGATGTGCGGCGGTGGCTGGCTCACCGTGTACGAAGGCCGCACCGACTCTTCCATCTGACCTCCCGTGAACAGGGTCCGGTTGATCTCACAGGCACGCTGCGTCACCGACGGTGATTTCGGAGAGTCATCGAGACTCAGCTGTCGCGCAGTGCCCGGAGAGGCTTCACACGGCAAGGTATCGGCGACTCTCTCAGCATCGTTACAAGGATTTCCAGCCACATGCTGCGCGTCTTCCCCGCCAGAAAATCGCCGCAAGATAACAAGATGATGACGATGGGTAATAGGGCGTATCCCCACGAATATTACAATCCGTAGTCGCAACCGGCGTTGCCCGCACCCGGGTGGACCACGCGCTGCCGAACGGCCGAACGGGACCCCGGAAATCTACTGTGGACACT
Source organism: Amycolatopsis sp. cmx-4-83 (assembly GCF_046548815.1). Classification (NCBI taxonomy): domain Bacteria; kingdom Bacillati; phylum Actinomycetota; class Actinomycetes; order Pseudonocardiales; family Pseudonocardiaceae; genus Amycolatopsis; species Amycolatopsis sp. cmx-4-83. The sequence goes on from NZ_JAEBEF010000008.1 coordinate 74,776, forward strand.
GCGTCCCCGTCGACGTCCACAGTGGACCAGGCCGCGGCGCGGACGGCGGCGCGAGGACGGCTCATGCGCGGACGGTGACGTTCTTCGTCACACCGTCACACGCGCCGGTTTTTGTCGCACGTGGCCCGCCGCACCGGCCACCCGCGCGTGCCGAGGATCACATGAGCCCTCCCACGGGGTCCGGTTCGACAGAAGTCCGCCGCGGCGGCAAGTTCCCGAGGCGGTTCCGGCAGCCCCTCCCGGCGGGGGCGCGAACCGCTCTACCGAACAGATACGGCCGGCCCGAACGGACCGTTCACTCCGGTTCGGCCGGGCCGCGCGCGCGGCCCGGAAAGCCGAGCCGACCTGGGGGCGGGTGAAAACGCCGAAGGCCCCGGACGGATTCGTCCGGGGCCTTCGGCGTCGAGCTTCGGTGGGCGATACTGGGATCGAACCAGTGACCTCTTCGGTGTGAACGAAGCGCTCTCCCCCTGAGCTAATCGCCCGCTCGCGGTGGTACGGAAACTTTAGCGTACGACTTCCGGGCGCCTGCAAACGGGTGGTCCTCGCCGACCACACTCCGCTTACCGGCGAGTACGGAACGAACAACCCCGAGCTAGCCGGGGTTGTCGCGGCCGGGGGCCGCCCGACGCCACGTTCGACATCCGTGCGACGGTGCTATCGCCCGGCGACTAAACCGCGCAGTATGGAGGCGTGGGCCCCCGCGGGGTGCGCGGTCACACGCGCGCCGTGGGGTGGTCACGGACGGCAGACGGCGGCTCATGGGCCCGGACGGGTGATCTGCGGCGCACCCGCGACGGAAACGGCCTCCCGAAGCGTCCCACTTGGTGACGCCCTCGGCCGGGCCGGGCCGGGAAGGGAGACGAAGGGTAGGACGATGCGCAACGATCACGTGACGCTCCGCTCGACGGCGGTCTTCGACCTGCTGGCGCCGCGGACCCCCGCGGTTCCGGTGAAGGTGGAGCTGCGCTACGACACACGCGACCCGTACGCGGTCGTCGCCGCCTTCCGCACCGGCCGCGCCGGCTGGGTCGAATGGGTGTACGCACGCGACCTCCTCGCGGACGGCCTCCTGGCCGACGCGGGTGACGGGGACGTCCGCATCCGCCCGTCCGTCGAAGACCCCGAGTCCGTGCTGATCGAGCTGAACTCGCCCTCCGGGCACGCCATGTTCGAGGCATCCGCCCAGGAGCTGGCCGACTTCCTCGACCGCACGTACGACGTGGTCCTCCCGGGCAACGAGCACCTGTGGGTCGACGTCGACGACGCGCTCACCCACCTCATCCCCCACGATCTGGCCTGATGACGGGCTTGCAACGGCGGAGTGACACCCCGGTGTCGCCGCCGTTTTCGGGGTCCGATATGGTTTTCCCACACCACGGCGACGGGGGCACAGACCTCCGGAGCTGCGGAATGCGGATGTAGCGCAGCTGGTAGCGCATCACCTTGCCAAGGTGAGGGTCGCGGGTTCGAATCCCGTCATCCGCTCGGTAGGCTCTCGAGCCTGTCACGGTGGAGTGGCCGAGAGGCGAGGCAACGGCCTGCAAAGCCGTGTACACGGGTTCGAATCCCGTCTCCACCTCGCGCGATTAGCTCAGCGGGAGAGCGCTTCCCTGACACGGAAGAGGTCACTGGTTCAATCCCAGTATCGCGCACCACCTGATTTCGCAGGACTGAAGCCCTGTTCCTCCTCGGAGGGGCAGGGCTTCAGTCGTTCGCCGGCGGCGATCCGGCGTCAGTGCCTCGTAGAGCACCGCGATACCCGGACGCGATCACGGGGGCCCCGCGACGAGGGTCATGATCCGGCGGACGCGCTCGCGCAGGAGTGCGTGCGTCCGGTCGTGGTGGTTGCGGGGGTGCCAGGCCATGCCGAGCACCACTTCCGGCACCGCTACGGGAAGCGGGAACGTCCGCAGTCCCAGCGTTTCCAGCATCGGCCGGCCCAGTCTGGCCGGGGTCACGCACACGACGTCGGTTCCGCGGGCCACGTGCAGCGCGCCGGCGAAGCTCGGCAGGACGGCGACCACCCGGCGGTTCAGCCCCAGCTCGGCCAGCCGCTCGTCGATCGGGCCGTGCGCGCGGCCCCGGCGGGAGACGACGATGTGGTCGGCCGCGGCGAACCGCTTCGGGGTGACGGTCTTGACCTTCGCCAGTGGGTGATCCGGGCGGATCGCGCCGACGAGGGTTTCGGTGACGAGCGTTTCCGTGTGGACTTCGGGGTCGCCCGGGCGCAGCGTCCCGAGCTCCAGGTCCACGAGTCCTTCCCGCAGCGCCGGGACGTCCTGGAGGTTTTCCGGTCGCAGCCGCAGGGAGATCCCCGGCGCCTGGGTCCGCAGGTCGTCGATGAGGGACGGGATGAACGTCGTGGACAGCATGTCGGTGACCTGCAGGTCGAACCCGCGCACCGCGGTCCGCGGGTCGGCGGCCGTCGACGGGCCGAAGAGCGCACGGGCCCGGGCGGCGATCGCGTGCACCTCCCCGCGCAGCTCCAGCGCCCGCGGGGTCGGCACGAGATCGCGGCCGGCCCGGACGAGCAGCGGGTCGTCGAACGCGCGCCGCAGCCGGGCCAGCGTGCGGCTCATCGCCGGAGCCGACGTGTGCAGGCGCTCCGCCGCCTTCGTCACGCTGCTTTCGGTGAGCAGCGCGTCCAGCGCCTCGATGAGGTTCAAGTCGTGGTCCACGCGCCGATTATCACAGGTGGAATGAGTAGGTACCAACGTTGCACTGGAGTTAACCGGAGACGGTCCTTAACGTCGGGTTCAGACGACGGAGGAGGACAGCGATGCGAGCTGTGGTGATCGGCGGCGGGATCGTGGGACTGACGAGTGCTCTCGCCTTGCGCCGCAACGGAATCGACGTGGTGGTCCACGAGCACGCGCCGGAGATCCGCGCGGCCGGCGCGGGACTGGGGCTGTGGGCCAACGCACTGGCCGTGTTCGACGAACTCGGCGTCGGCGACCAGGTGCGGGCTGTCGGCAAACCCGGGGAGATGTACTTCCACGACACGGCCGGACGGCTGCTCGAAACCCCGGAGTTCGGCGTCGAGGACCACCGGTTCCTGCTGGTGCACCGGGCGAAACTCACCGATCTGCTCGCCGACGCCGTCGGCCGGGACGACATCCGCCTCGCCACCGGGTTCGCCGCGTACGACGAGCACGCCGATCGCGTCACCGTCCGGTTGACCGACGGCAGCGAGGACACCGCCGACGTGCTCGTCGGGGCGGACGGCGCGTACTCGGCGGTGCGCGCGCAGCTGGTGCCGGGGAAGCCGGCGGAGGAACACCCCGGGCACCACGCGTGGCGCGCGGTGCTCCCGGACCCGGGTCTCGCCCTGACCGGGAACCGGGTCATCCTCGGCGGCGACCGCTGCCGCGGCGGGTACGTGCGCACCCACGACGGCGGCGTCTACTGGCTGGTGAACCAGTTCGACACGCCGGAACCGACCGGCACCCTCAAGGAGCAGGCCCTGGCCCGGGCCGCGCACCTGGACGACGGCGAGCACGGCGGGGTCCTCACCGAACTCATCCACGCCACGCCCGAGGAACTGATCCTGCACAACCAGATCATGCTCGTGCCGCCGTTGCCGCACTGGACGTCCGGGCGCGTCGTGCTCGCCGGCGACGCGGCGCACGCGATGTCGCCGCACATCACCGCCGGGGCGACGCTGGGCGTCGAAGACGCCGCGCTGCTCGGCCGCCTGCTCACCCCGGGCGGGGACGTGCCCGCGGCGCTGGCCGCCTACGAGGCGGATCGGATCCCGCGGTACGCCCGCGTCGCGGAACTCTCGGCGGCCGTGGAGCACTCCCCCACCCCGCAGGAGTTCGCGCGGCACTACGCCGCGTTCAGCCACTGGATGCTCACATCGTCCGCCGAAAACCCGGTGACGGCATGACCTTCACGGTGGAGGTCGACGTGCCGGTGCCGATGCGCGACGGCGTCGAGCTCGCCACCAACGTGTGGCTTCCGGACGGACCCGGGCCGTTCCCCGCGTTGCTGGTCCGCACGCCCTACGGCAAGGACGACGCCGGGCTGTACGGCAATCCGAAGCTCCCCGACGTGTTCGCCCTCGTCGGAGCGGGATACGCCGTGGTGGCGCAGGACGTCCGGGGTACCTCCCGCTCGCCCGGGACGTTCGTGCCGCACACCCACGAAGCCCCGGACAGCGTCGACACCCTCGCCTGGCTCACCGCGCAGCCGTGGTGCGACGGCGCGGTCGGCATGTGGGGCGGGTCGTACATGGGCTTCAGCCAGTGGCAGGCCGCCGCGCACGGCGTTCCGGCGCTGCGGGCGATCGCGCCGGTGATGACCTCGGCCGACCCGTACGCGGCACCGTGGCGCTCCCCCGGCGGCGCGCTGTCCCAGGACGCGGTCCTGACCTGGGGCACCCTTTCGGCCGTGCGCAACCTGCGTCGTGGCCTCGGCGAGGGGAGCGGTGACCCCGCCGACGCCGGAGCGCTGCTGTCCGGCCTCGCCGAGCCGCGGTCGCTGCACGAGCCGTTGCCGATCGCCGGCCGCGCCGCGGTGACCCGGTCCCTGCCCTGGTTCGCCGACGTGCTCGACCACCCGGAACGCGACGCCTTCTGGCGGGAGATCGCCGCGACCGACCACGGCGAGCGGATCACCGTCCCGGCGCTCCACATCGGAGGGTGGTACGACGTGTTCGTCGGTGAAACCGTGCGGTCCTACCGGATGCTGCGCCGCCGCGGTGGCACTGCCGCCGCCCGCGACGGCCAGCGGCTGATCATCGGCCCCTGGTCCCACCCCGACGGCACCGATCTCGGCACCTACCCCGACCGGTCGTTCGGGCTCGCCGGCAGCATCAAGACCGCCGGCATCACCGAAGCGCACCTGCGGTTCTTCGACCGCTGGATCCGCGGCCGCGAGCTCCCCGACGACACCCACCGGGTCCGGATCTTCGTCATGGGGGCCGACGAGTGGCGCGACGAGCCGGACTGGCCGCTGCCGGACACCCGGTACACCGATTTCTTCCTCGACGGCGGCGGCCGCGCGAACACCGCCGGCGGCGACGGTGTCCTCAACTCCGCCACCCCGCCCGCGGACGCCACCGACACGTTTCGCTGCGACCCGCGCAATCCGGTGCCCAGCCTGGGCGGCACCGTGCTCGCCGCCGCGCCGGGGACCCACCCCGGACCGGCCGACCAGGCCGCGGCGGAAGCGCGCGAGGACGTCCTGTGCTTCACCACTCCGGTTCTCGAGCGTCCGGTCGAGGTCACCGGGCACGTCACCCTGGTGCTGCACATCCGATCGTCCACACCGGACACCGACTTCACCGGCAAGCTCGTCGACGTGCACCCCGACGGCCGGGCGATCCTGCTGTGCGAAGGCATCCAGCGCGTCCGCTACCGGAAGTCGCTCACCGAACCCGCGCTCCTCGCGCCGGGCACGGACGCCGAACTCACCCTCGGCCTCGGCGTCACCGCGAACGTCTTCCGGCCCGGGCACCGCATCCGGCTCGAGGTGGCCGGCAGCAACTTCCCCCGCTACGACCGCAACACCAACACCGGCGCGACGATCGCCACCGACGGCACCGGCGACGTGGTGGTCGCCGTCAACCACGTCCACCACGGACCCGCGCACCCCAGCCGGCTGGTCCTGCCGGTGATCGACCGCCCCGCGTCCGAGGAGCCTCGACCATGAACGCACTGCAGGACCTTCTCGACCGCGCGGCCATCGCCGACGTCGTCGCCGGGCTCGCCCACGCCCAGGACGACCGGGACTGGGCCGCCCTGCGGCGGCTGTTCGCCGACGAGGTGACGCTGGACCTGTCGACGCACTACCACGGCAGGCCGCCGACGACGGTGACCGCCGACGGCCTCGTCGAGCTGGCCCGCGCGACCCTGGAGGGTTTCGACAGCACCCACCACACCGCCACCGACCTCGTCGTGCGGCCCTCCGGCGACGATGCCACGTGCCGCGCGCACGTCGTCGCCTACCACCACGTCCCCGCCGGTCCCGGCGTCGTCGACCACTGCACGATGCGCGGCCACTGGGAGGTGAAGCTGCGCAAGCTCAGCGGCCGGTGGCTCATCGAGCGCTGGACCGTGGCGCGCACCGCGCCGTGGGAAGGCTCCCCCGACGTCTACGCGCTCGCCGCCGCCCGCCGCTCTTGACCGCCACGAGGGAGTACCACCGATGTTCTACGAGATCCGCACCGAGCACGCCCGTCCCGGCCGGGGCGCCGAACTGGCCCGCTACCTGGACGAGACCGTCATCCCGCTGCACCAGGAACTGGAGATGCGCGTGGTGGGCTCGTTCACCGTGGCCGGCGACGAAGACGCCGTAGTCTGGATCAGGCGCTTCGAAAACGACACCGACCGCGAACACATCCTGAACGCCGTCCACCGCGATCCCCGGTGCGCGGCCCTGGCCGGAACCGTTGCCGCGCTGACCGCGGCGCCCGCGTCCACGGTGCGCCTGGCGCCGACCGCCGGGTCCCTGCTCCGCTGAACGTCCGCACCGGAAAGGAAAACCGTGGCCGAGCACCAGCTTCCCGCGACGCGGGAGACCACAGTGGACGTCCTCGACCGGGCCACCCCGCCCGTGCTCACCGTCGATCCGGGCGACTCCGTCCTGGTCGGCTCGCTCGACGCCGGCGGCTACCTGGACCGGCGAGTGGACGGCCCCGCGATGTACCCGGAACGGCGCGGGCACTGCCTGACCGGGCCGATCGCGGTGCGCGGCGCCGAGCCGGGCATGGTCCTGGGCGTGCACTTCACGTCGATCGCGCCCGGCGACTGGGGCTGGACCACGGCCGGGGTGAAGGACACCGCGCTCAACCGCGGGCTCGGCGTCGCCGACGGCCCGGGCACGTGGCTGACGTGGGACATCACCGGCGAAACCGCCACCAGCGACCTCGGCCACACCGTCGGCGTCGCCCCCTTCCTCGGTGTCGTCGGCGTTCCACCGGCCGAGCCGGGACCGCACTCGACCATTCCGCCGCGGGCGCTCGGCGGCGGCAACCTCGACTGCCGGGACCTGGTCGCCGGGTCGACGTTGTTCCTGCCGCTGACCGTTCCCGGCGCGCTGCTGCACCTGGGCGACGGGCACGCGGCCCAGGGCAACGGCGAAGTCGGCGGAACGGCGATCGAGTGCCCGATGACCACGGAGGTCACCCTCACCCTGGCGGCGAACGCGGCGGTCCCGGGTATCCACGCCGAAACCCCCGAAGGCCGGGTCACCTTCGGCTTCGGCGCCGGCCTCGACGAGGCCATGGCCGACGCGCTGGCCGCCATGGTGACCTGGCTGCAGCGGATCCACGACCTGGACCGGTCCACCGCGCTCGCGCTGGCCTCACCGGTCGTCGACCTGCGGATCACCCAGGTCGCCAACGAGACGTGGGGCGTGCACGCCGTCCTCCCGCACGGCGCGATCCGCTGAGGGCACCCGGCGCGGTTCCGGGCCGCCGCCGATCGGGTGCCGCGCTCCGGCCGCTTCAGGTGACGCGGAAGACGGGCCAGCCGATCTCGGTGCGCCACGCGGCGGGATCGCTCGAGTCGCGAGGGCCGGCGACGTAGACCTCCCGCACCGGCCCGGACACCGACATCGCGTTCTCCACCACCCAGGTCCCGAGTTCGCCGTAGGTGACCTCGATGCCGTCGTGCTCGCCGACGTGGGTGGTGACGGCCAGTTCCGCGGCCGGGAGAACCGCGGGGTGCACGCGTCCGGTGCGAGGTGGCGCGGCGGTCGGCAGGTAGACGAGCGCGTGACCGCGCTCCTGTTCGAAAAGGGCGTTGTCGTAGCAGCCGCCCGGCGGCCCGGTCGCGGCGGCGCCGACGGCCGCCTCCAGCTCGGCCATCGCGCCCGCGAACCAGGCCTCGACATCGCCGTGCCCGACCACGGCCTCCACCGCCGCGACCGTCCGGGCGGGCTCCGCACGCAGCTCGACATCGATCGGCGCGGGGTCGGGCCGCAGCAGGCGCCGCAGCGACACGACCGCGGCCCGGGTGCGGTCGAGCACGTCCTCGAGGCGTTGCAGGTGGTCCGCGACCAGGGCCGCCCGGACACCGGGGTCGGGAGTCCGCAGGATTCGCTGCACATCGCTCAAGGGGACGTCGAGTTCGCGGAGCCGGTGGATGACCTGCGCGGCCGGGATCTGGTCGAGGCCGTAGTAGCGGTAACCGGTGGTCTCGTCCACCACGACGGGCTCCAGCAGGGCCGCCTCGTGGTACCGGCGCAGGGTCCGCACGCTCAAGTGGGTCAGCCGCGAGAACTCCCCGATGCTCAGCATGCCTCCATTCTGGACTCTCCCCCGGGGAGAGAGTCCACGGCTTGACCCTCCCACGCCGCGAGGTCACACGATGGCCGCATGACACAGCACACCGATCTCCCGTCCGATCTGCTCCCGACCCCCGTGCGCGGGTTCTTCGCCGCCCACGTCGTCCGCGACGCCGGCACCGCCTCGTCGTTCCTCACCGAGGACGCGGTGCTCGTCGACCAGGGCGAGACCTTCCGCGGCCGGGAGACGGCCCACGCGTTCCTGCGGGACGCCGGGTCCGAGTTCGAGTACACGACCGAGCAGCTCGGCGCCCGCCGCGTCGACGACACCCACTGGGTGGTGACCGTGCGGCTCGAGGGCACCTTCCCGGGTGGCGTCGCCGAGCTCGACTACCGGTTCGCGGTGCGGGACGACCTCATCGCCGAACTCGTCATCGCCAACCACCCGGCCTGACCGGATCCGCCACGCCGATCTTCACTGGAGAGAAAAATGTCTAGTTCAGACCGTGATCGTCTCGACGGTCGCCGGGCACTGGTCACGGGCGGCTCGAAGGGCTCGGGCAAGGCCGTCGCGGAGAGGCTGCGAGAGCTGGGTGCCGACGTGTACGTGACGGCGCGAACGATGCCCGCCGGGTACGAGCACCCCGACCGGTTCATCGAAGCGGACGTGACGACGATCGAAGGCACCGACGCGGTGGCCGCCCGGATCGCCGAGGCCGGCGGCGCACTCGACATCCTGGTGCACGTCGTCGGCGGCGCGTCGACGCCGGCCGGTGGATTCGCCGTCATCACCGATGACCAGTGGCTCACCGAGCTGAACCTCAACTTCCTGGGAGCGGTGCGGCTCGACCGGGCTCTGCTCCCGGCGATGATCGAGTCCGGGGCGGGCGTGGTGCTGCACTTCACCTCGATCCAGCGGGAACTACCCCAGTACGACGCGTCCCTGGCATACGCGGCCGCGAAGGCCGCTCTGCGCACGTACAGCAAGGGACTCGCCAACGAGCTCGCGCCGCGCGGCGTGCGGGTCAACGCGATCAGCCCCGGCGGGATCGAGACCGAAGCCTACGAAAGGTTCGTGGACCGGATCGCCGAGGGCAACGGGCTCACCCGTGAAGCAGCCAAGCAGACCATCTACGACTCCCTCGGCGGGGTACCGCTGGGACGGTTCGCGAACACCGGGGAAATCGCGGACCTGGTCGGGTTCCTGGTCTCGGACCGCGCCTCGGCGATCGTGGGCGCCGAGTACGTGATCGACGGCGGAACTGTGCCGACCGTCTGAGCGAGGAGGGGTTCCGGCAGTTCGATCCGGCTGCCGAACCCCTCCTGCGCAAGCAGAACTCGAACGCTCGGCTCGGTTGTCTCAAGGAGAACACATGACCGCGCAAGTCACGGACCGGTCCGCCACCCGGCCGGTCGGACCGCCACCACCCTTCGATCCGGAACTCGCTCCCGTGGTCGAGGTGCTGACCGGCCTGCGCCCTCCCGACGCGTACCGTCCGGACACCATCGTCGAGATGCGCGAGCCGGTCCCCGGGGTGGAGACCCCGACCGACGAGATCCTCTCGCGCGGTGGCGCCTACAGCGTGCAGGAGCGGGCGGTGCCGGGGCCGGCCGGGGAACCGGACATCTCGCTGCTGATCTGCCTCCCGAAGCACGCGGCGGCCCCGGCCCCGGCGATCTACCACGTCCACGGGGGCGGCATGATCGTCGGGGACAACCGGTTCGGCCTGGTCGAGATGCTGGACCTGGCCGAACCGATGGGCATGGCCGTGGTCTCGGTCGAGTACCGGCTCGCACCCGAGACGCCCCACCCGGGTCCCGTCGAGGACTGCTACGCGGGCCTGGCGTGGGTGTCGGAGCACGCCCCCGAGCTGAACATCGACCCCGAGCGCATCGTCATCGGCGGCGCGAGCGCCGGCGGCGGCCTCGCAGCGGCTGTCAGCCTGATGGCACGCGACCGCACCGGCCCGGCCATCCTGGCCCAGCTGCTCCTGTCGCCGATGCTGGACGACCGCAACGACTCGCCCTCCGCGCGGCAGATGCGCGGCCTCGGCATCTGGGACAGCTCCTCGAACGAGACCGGCTGGAACGCGCTCCTCGGCGACGGCGTTCGCGGAGGACCGGACGTTTCTGCGTACGCCGCGCCTTCCCGCGCCGCAGACCTCTCCGGACTGCCGTCCGCGTTCGTCGACGTCGGGTCGGCCGAAACGTTCCGGGACGAGGACGTCGCCTACGCGAGCCGCTTGTGGCAGGCGGGCTGCGACGTCGAGCTGCACGTCTGGCCCGGCGGGTTCCACGGGTTCGACGTCGTGGTTCCCGATGCCGTGCTCTCGCGGGACTCCGTCGCTGCTCGAGCGGCATGGCTGCGCCGTCAACTGGGGCGTACTCCCCCGGTGAGGGGCTGAGCTGGAGTGTTCGCGTAGGCGTCCGGCACGCGGTTGGTGCCGGACGCCATTCGCTTACCGCGAAGCGCTGGTTCAGCGCATCGGCGTCTGGCGGCTTCGCCCGACGAACACGGGTCAGAACAGGTGACCCACTTCCCTGACACGGAAGAGGTCACTGGTTCAATCCCGGTGTCGCGCACCACCTGGGCTGCTGCGTCCCTGCCCGTCAAGGTCAGGACCTTCGGCTACCACGAGCGTGTGCGCGGCCCGAGCCACCGACCCACCCGGGTTGCGCGCGGTCGAGGGCCAGGAGCGGGGCTTGGTGCCACAAAGAATGCGAGAGCCGCGATCCAAAGCAGACAGCACGCCGTCGTCCGCAGTGCCACGGACCCCACGCGCTCCGCTTCGCCACCCCATCACCCCAATATACGGACGGGAACGAGCTCTGCCGCGCCACTCAGGACGGCGGTAGCTCCTCGAATACACCCACCCCGGAGCCCGTCGCCTCAGTGTTCCTCCGGCTCGGCGCCGATCCGGTAGGACACCGGCTGCCCGTCGGAGTCCCGTACCGGGACCGGGCGGCCCTGCGCGTCCACGATCTTGCCGTCGACGACCTTGTCGCCGTTCTCCAGCCGGGAAAGGACCTTGAGGTCCGAGTAGTCGATCACCCGGGTCGCCGTCGCGAAGACCGACGGCTCGCTGCCCGCCTTGCCCGGCTTCAGGTGGTTGAACACCAGGTTCAGCACGACGGCCAGGAGCGCGGCGGCGCTGATCCCCGAGTGGAAGATCGTGCCGACCCACGCCGGGAACCGGTCGTAGAAGCCGGGCACCGCGATCGGGACCATGCCCAGGCCCACCGAAGCCGCGACGATCACCAGGTTGAGGTTGCCGTTGTAGTCTACTTTGGACAGTGTCTTGATGCCGGAGGCCGCGACCGTGCCGAACAGCACCAGGCCGGCGCCGCCCAGGACCGGGTACGGGATGGCCGCGACCACCCGGCCCAGCACCGGTAGCAGGCCGAGGACCACCAGGACCCCGCCGCCGGCCGTCACCACGAACCGGCTCCGGACGCCGGTGATCGCGACGAGGCCGACGTTCTGGGCGAAGGCGCTCTGGATGAAACCGTTGAAGATCGGTGCGATCGCCGAGGAGGCCATGTCGGCGCGCAGGCCGTCGCCGATCCGGCGTTTGCCCACCTTCGTGCCGACGATCTCCCCCACCGCGAGGATGTCGGCCGTGGTCTCGGTCAGGGTCACCAGGATGACGATGAACATCGACACGATCGCGGCGACGTCGAAGGTCGGTGCGCCGAAGCCGAACGGGGCCGGCACCGCGAAGATCGGGCCGTTCCCCACCTGGGAGAAATCGGCCTTGCCGAGCACGGCGGCCAGCGCGGTGCCGACCACGATGGACAGCAGGATCGAGAGCCGGGAAATCGCCGGCACGGCGATCTTGCTCAGCAGCAGCACGATCGCCAGCGTCGCCGCGGCCAGCCCGATGTTGGAGACCGACCCGGAATCCGCGGCCTTGGTGTCGTTGCCCATCGCCCACCGGGCCGCGACCGGCATCAGGCTGAGCCCGATCACCGTGATCACCGTGCCGGTCACGACCGGCGGGAAGTACTTCACCAGCCGGGAGAACACCGGCGTGATGAGCAGGCCGAGCAGCGCGGACACGATCACCGCACCGAACACCGCGGGGAGCCCGCCGTCGGCCACGATCGCGGTCATCGTCGCCACGCCGGCGAAGGAGGTGCCCTGCACCAGCGGCAGCCGGGAGCCGAAGAAGGGCACGCCGTAGGACTGCAGGATCGTCGCCAGCCCGCCGATGAACAGGCACGACGCGACGAGCAGCCCGATCTCGGTGGGCGAGACGCCCGCGGCGCCCCCGATGATCAGCGGGGGCGCGATGATCCCGCCGTACATGGTCAAGACGTGCTGGACGCCGTAGGCGAAGCTCTTGCCGATCCCGAGCCGTTCGTCCTCGGGCCTGCCTGCCGCGGCCGCCACGTCACCCGTCTCCGGCGTGCTCTCCGCCATCGAATCCGCCTCTCGGTAGGAGCGAGCGACGGCCCGCCACCCGGCCTTCCACAGTTTCGTTCTGCGGAGACTAACTTCCGCATGGCAGAACAAGCAACAGCCGGATCGCCCGGTGCTACTTCAGGACGCTGACCGCGCGGGCGATGACCAGCAACGACGTCAGCAACGCGGCGACGCTCTGCACCGCCATCAGCACCTTCGCCCGCGACGACAGCGGCATGGTGTCGGTGGGGCTGAACGCCGTCGAGTTGGTCACCGACACGTACAGGTAGTCCACCAGCGTCGGCACCCAGTCGGCCTTGACGCTGGACCCGTCGGCGACCTCCTCGACGGTGTCGGCGTTCTCGTCCTGGGAGAACCGGAAATCGGCCAGCGGGAGATCGGCGCGGCCGGACTGGGTGCGCTTGACCGGGCCGCCCCGGTCGAGCTCCCAGTAGGCCAGCCCGAACGCGATCACGTTGGTCAGCCAGACCTGCAGCGCGCCGAGCAGCAAGGCCTGGCCGTCGCCGGCCGCACCGGCGACCAGGTCGTGGATGAGCAGCGCCAGCGCTCCCAGGTTGGTGACGCCGATGACGACGACCAGCGACAGCGACAGGACACGGGAGATCCTGGTCTGCCGGGTGACGCGCCGCGGGTTGATAGCGACCAGCGGCACCAGCAGCAGGATTTCCAGCGCCGGCACGACGAACCGGGGCGCGACCAGCAGCTGTTCGGGCAGGGCCAGGTAGAGCGCGATGGCCACGAGGGTCGCGACGGCGGCCGGCAGCCGGGCCTCGCCGCGGCGCTGGTGACGGGGGTGACGGGTCCGGGCCTCGGCCCGATCGGCTGGCATGGCGGCGGCTCCTCGCGCACGGCCGCGGACCGGCCCCTGGTCATGAGGCCGCCAGCCTAGTCCCCCGCCACGGCCGCGCATTTCGGCGAACGATCGCACGCTTTGCCGTGCTCGCGCCCACCTCCGCCGAAATGCGACCCGACCGGAATTGCCCGTGCCACGCACGAATGGCGGAGCGGTTTTCCGGCGGCCCGTTTCAGCAGCAGGCCGCCGGAGCGCCGCCGATCAGTACGGGTGGGGTGCGTAGACCGTTTGGACGGTCGTGGTCGAGTAGGTGACGTTGTTGTAGGTGGCTTGCTGTTCGCAGGTCACGGTCACCGCCGCACCCGGCGGGACGCTGCCGGTGTTGTAGGTGACGGTGGTCTTGGTGGCCTTGTCCTCGTGGTCGGAGCCGGAGCCGCCGTAGGTGTCGTGGCAGGACACGCGGGTGTCGCGCGCGTCGAGGCCGTCGCCGTTGGCGCGTTCGAACCGGATGTAGCTCTGCACCCGGGCGGACTTGACCGGGCTGCCGCCGGAGTAGGAGTCCCAGCGCAGCACGGTGGTGTAGGCGTGGACGCGGTAGCCCGTGCCGCAGTCCGGGGTGTAGGACGTCACCGATCCGCTGTAGACGGGCGTGCCCTGGTTGGCGCAGGTCGTCGGAGCGGGCGTGGTGGGCGGCGGCGTACCGGGGTCACCCGGGAGACCGGGATCGCCGCCGCACCCCTCTTCGGGACACTGCGGCTCCACCGTGGACGCTTGGGCCGCCGGAAGGGTGACCGCGGTTTCCAGACCACAACAGATCATCGCCGCGGCGACAACCGCGGCCAATCGCGTAATCGAAGTTTTCACGGTTCTGCATTCGCAGAGGATCATGAACGCGTTACACAACTTCTTGCCGATTTCAGCCGATCTCGTCGCGCATTGGCGGAGTACTCCGAATGGGTGCGGGCAAAAATTGTCGTGGCGGCAAAAGCACCGTGGGCGCGGGCCGCGCGGTCGGGCACGGTCGTGGTTCACGAACCGAGTGGAGGCTCACCGTGCCGCGTCGCCGTCTGCCCGAACGCGCCACGCCGGAGGGCGCGGGCCGGATCTTCCTGCCGGTGATGCTGGTCGTCTTCGGCCTGGGCACGATCGTGCTGCTGATCGCCGGGATCTCGGTGCTGTCCGGCGACCTCGCCCACGGCGGTGAGACCTCACCGTGGTTCCTGCTCGCCCTGTTCGCGACCGCGGTCCAGCTGATCGCACTGGTGGCCCTGGCTTTCCGCCGCCGGTGGGGCGCCCGGGTGTTCGGCGCGGCGTTCGTGACCGGCACAGCGCTGGACCTCTTGTCCTTCAGCGGGGTGAGCGGTGCGCTGGTCGCCGTCAAGATCCTGGTCGCCGGGGTCCTCGCGGCGGCGATCCTGGTCCGCTGGGACGACCTCGTCGCCTGAGCCACCGGCTCAGGCGCGGCCTTCACCTCGGGGAGCGCAACGCCTGAGCGGCTTCGCCGGCCAGCGTCAGCAGCTCGTCCAGCACTTCGGCCGCGAGGTCGGCCAGCGACCCCTCCTCGCGCAGCCACCGGCTGAACGCGATCCCGAACACCGTGGCCCCCGATTCCGCCGCGAGGGTGGCCGCGGGCTCGCCGACGCCGCGGGCGCGCAGGGCGTCGGCGACCGTCGTGGCCAGCGTCGTCAGCTTGTGACGCTCCCGTTCCTGCAGGGCGGGGTGGCGGTCGATCACGGACTGCCGCGTGCGGGAGTGCGGACGGCGCTCGTCCGGGAAGAAGGCCGACGACGACCGCAGCGCCGAGGCGACGACCTCGAGCGGTGACGCCTCCGGCGGGGCCGCGGCGATGCCGTCGAGGAAGGCCTGGACCAGCAGTTCCTGCCCTTGGAAGAGCACTTCGCGCTTGTCGCTGAAGTGCCGGAAGAAGGTGCGCTCGGTCAGGCCGACGGCCTGCGCGATCTCCGCGGCGGTCGTCTGCTCGTAGCCGCGGGTGGCGAACAGTTCGAGCGCGGCCTGCTGCAGCCGCTCCGCGGTCCCGGGTTCCCAGCGCACCATGCCGCCGAGTCTAGTGATGACAGCGCCTGACATGAAGGCGTACGGTAGCGATGTCAGCGACTGACGTCGGTCACTGACATCACATCTTCCTCGAAGGAGTTCACGCCATGCGCGTTTTCGTCACCGGAGCCTCCGGCTGGATCGGCACGGCCGTCGTCGGCGAACTGCTCACCGCCGGCCACGAGGTCACCGGGCTGGCCCGCTCGGCCGCGTCCGCCGCGAAGCTCGAAGCGGCCGGCGTCCAGGTCCGGCGCGGCGACCTCGACGACCTGGCCGGTCTCCGCGCCGGCGCCGAGGCGGCCGACGCGGTCATCCACCTGGCCAACAAGCACGACTTCGCCGACCAGGCCGCCTCCAACGCGGCCGAGCGGGCCGCCGTCGAGACCATCGGCGACGCACTCGCCGGCACCGGCCGCCCGTTCCTGCTGGCCTCGGGGGTCGCGGGCCTGGTGCAGGGCAAGCCCGCCACCGAAGCCGACGCGTCCCCGTTCCACGGCCCGGACTCCCCGCGCGGCGGCGCCGAGAACCTCGCGCTCGGGTTCACCGACCGCGGCCTGCACCCGGTGAGCCTCCGGTTCTCCCCGACCGTGCACGGCACCGGCGACCACGGGTTCATCGCGCACCTGTCCGCGATCGCCCGCGAGAAGGGCGTGGCCGGCTACCCCGGCGACGGCACCAACCGCTGGGCCGCGGTGCACGTCGGCGACGCCGCGCGCATGGTCGTCCTCGGCTTGGAGAAGGCCCCGGCGGGCAGCCGCCTGCACGCGGTCGCCGAGGAAGGCGTGCCGACGAAGGTGATCGCCGAAGCGATCGGGCGGGCGTTCGACCTGCCGGTCGCTTCGATCGACGCCGACGACGTCCCGGGCCACTTCGGGTGGATCGGCGCGTTCTTCGCGATGGACCTGGCGGCCACGAGCACCGCCACGCGGGAACTGCTGGGCTGGACGCCGACCGGGCGCACGCTGATCGAGGACCTCGACGGCGGCGCGTACTCGGGCTAGCCGTAGCGGCGCGGCCGGCTGACGGCGGGTTGCGGCGGCGGGGGCGGGGCAGCTGCCCGCCGCAACCGTGGTTTTGGTGAACGTGGTGCCGCAGCCGGGCTTCACCGCTGGTTCGTCCACTGTGGCCGATCGGCGACCCGCGACAGCCGTCCGCACCACGGGTCCGGGGCGGGGCGCCGGGAAACGGGCCCCGGCCGGGTTCCGGAGCCGGGGTCCTGCGCCGACGCGGGCCCGGCCGTCAGCGGCGCTCCGCCGCCTGCGAACGGGACTACCGCTCGCCTGCCGGAAGCGTCGGCCCGCGGTGGACGAGCCGCCTGCCGCATTCCGCTGGACGAGGATGCGGTGGAGGTGTTCGCCCCCGAGGGGGGCGCCCAGGTCAACGGTGGCATCCTGGTACGGGTGTCGCGGTTCCTGACACCGGACCAGGCGAAGGAGTACCAGGCGACGCTGGGCGGCCGAGCCCGATGCGCCCGGGTCCGGACGAATCCCCCATCTGCGTACGTATTCCCCGTTATCGCCGTTCTCGACCTGCGCTCGACCGGCGACGCGGATAGCTTCGATCCGTGGTCGGATTCGGTGCGGTAGCCGTCCTGTCGCTGCTCGCCCTGGGCGCCGCCGCGGTCGCCTGGGTTTTCGGTCCCTGGTGGTGGCTCCTCGCCGGGCCGCTGCTCGCCGTGGCCGGGGTAGGGGTCTGGGATCTGCTCCAGCGCAAGCATTCGGTCCTGCGGAACTACCCCGTGCTCGGGCACCTGCGGTACTTCCTCGAAGACCTGCGGCCCGAGCTGCAGCAGTACTTCGTCGAGCGCAACTTTGACGGCCGGCCCTTCGACCGGGACGTCCGCAGCATCGTCTACGAACGCGCCAAGGGCACCGATGCCGAGGAGCCCTTCGGCACCGAACGCGACGTCTACGCCGACGGCTACGAGTCCCTCGTGCACTCGATGGCCCCGGTGGCGCCGCCGGACGAGCCGCCGAGGATCCGGATCGGCGGGCCCGACTGCACGAAGCCCTACGACATGGCCTTGCTCAACGTGTCCGCGATGAGCTTCGGCTCGCTGTCCGCCAACGCGATCCTGGCCCTCAACAAAGGCGCCGCGCTCGGCGGCTTCGCCCACGACACCGGCGAAGGCGGCCTGTCGGAATACCACCTGCGCCACGGCGGTGACCTCGTCTGGGAGATCGGCACCGGCTACTTCGGCTGCCGGACCGGCGACGGCGGCTTCGACCAGGCCGAGTTCGCCGACAAGGCCGCTCACGACGCGGTGAAGTGCGTCTCGCTGAAACTGTCCCAGGGCGCCAAACCCGGCATCGGCGGCGTGCTGCCCGGCAGCAAGGTCAACGCCGAGATCGCCCGCGTCCGCGACGTCCCGCAAGGCAAGACCGTCATCTCCCCGCCGTACCACCGGGTCTTCGCCACCCCGCGCGAACTGGTCCGGTTCGTCGCCGCCATGCGGGAGCTCTCCGGCGGGAAGCCCACCGGCTTCAAGCTCTGCGTCGGGTCGCGGCGCCAGTTCCTCGCCGTCTGCAAGGCCATGCTCGACGAGGGTGTCACGCCCGACTTCATCATCGTCGACGGCGCCGAAGGCGGGACCGGCGCCGCGCCGCTGGAATTCGCCGACCACATCGGCACGCCGCTGACCGAAGGTCTCGTCACCGTCCACAACGCACTGGTCGGCACCGGCCTGCGCGACCGGATCAAGCTCGGCGCCAGCGGGAAGGTCGCCACCGGCGCCGACATCGTCAAACGCCTGGTGCAGGGCGCGGACTACACCAACGCCGCGCGGGCGATGATGTTCGCCGTCGGGTGCATCCAGGCCCAGCGCTGCCACACCAACACCTGCCCGGTCGGGGTCACCACCCAGGACGCCCGGCGTGCCCGCGCGCTGGACGTCGCGGACAAATCCCTGCGCGTGGAACGGTTCCAGCGCGCCACCGTCGCGGGCGCCCAGCAGATCATGGCGTCGATGGGCGTCCGGTTCCCGGCCGAGCTGCGGCCGCACATGCTGCGCCGCCGCGTCGACCCGCACCGGGTGCGCTCCTACGCCGACCTCTACGACTGGCTCGGCCCCGGGCAGCTGCTGGCCGAACCCCCGCCGGACTGGGCCCAGGACTGGGCCGCGGCCGATCCCGACCACTTCACCGTCTGACGCCCGGGGGATCGCCGGGCCGGACACGGCCGAGGTCAGCGCTCTCGACCGTGTCCGGCGGCCGTCAACGCCCGTCGTTGAGCTCGCCGATGCTGCGGCGCACCGCGGCACGCAACGTGGGATCACCGGCTTCGGCCGCGGCGGCCGTCGCCACGTGCGCGCCGGTGACCGGGCCCGCCACCGGGAAGACGCGATCCTCGCCGGGCAGCGGCACTCCGGGGCAGGTGACCGAACCCGGCCGGGAGTTCGCCGTCAGGAACACGTTGACCATGCCGTCGACGCAGGGGTTGCCGCCCAGCGCGTACTGGCCGTGGAACGCCGCGTCGTCGACCGAAACCAGCGGGACGCCGGCGGTGCGGACCGCCGAACGTGCTTGCTCGTAGCCGGTTTGCGGGTCGAACTCGCCTTGGACCACCAGGACGTTGGCCGCGGCTTCGGCCGGGAGCCCGGCCAGGAGCTGACGGGGCCGGTCGGACCAGAAGCCGCACGGCTCGGTCAGTCCGTAGGCCCAGCCGAAGATCGGGTAGCGCGGGCCCTGGCGGTCGGACAAGCTCTTGTACCAGCCGGCGGTCCTGGTCGGCTGGTCGCCGCACGCCACCGCGTACCGCGTGCCGGAAACCTTGCGGTAGTCCGGTTCCACCGCGGCCAGCCCGGCGACGACGTCGGCGCCGCTCAGCTGCGCCAGCCGCTTGCCGAACACGGCCGCGGACCAGGTGTCCAGCTGCTGCGCGAGCGCCGCCGGGGCCTGGGCGGGCTTGCCGTCGAGCTCGCCGGCTCCGGCGATCAGAACGGCGGCGTCGAGGATCCACCGGATCTCGTTGCCGTTGCCCACGAACAGGGCGTCGAACTGGTCCGGCGCCACGCCGAGCCCGGCGTAGAACCCGCGCAGCCGCTCGATCTCCTGCTTCACCTCGGCCGGGGTGGCGCCCAGCTGGGCGGGGAACTGGCGGGCCAGCCACGGCACGAAGACGTCGTCGGTCTGCCGCTGGCCGATCTGCGGGAACGCCTCGAAGTCCGCCTGCAGCCGGCCTTCGAAGTCGACGCTGGAGTCGAGCACGACCTTGCCCGCGCGGGCCGGGAACAACGACGCGTACTTGGCGCCGAGCCAGGTGCCGTAGGAGTACCCGAGGTAGTTGAGCTTCTCGTCGCCGAGCAGGGAGCGGATCAGGTCCATGTCGTGCGCGGTCTGCCAGGTGGTGATGAACGGCGCGATCGCGTCGCTCTGGCACGCTTCCGCGATCGCCCGCGGCGTCTTGCGGTGCTCGGCGATGCTCGTCGCCGAACGGTCACGCGCGTCGAGCGGCCCCTGCGGCAGCCGTCCCGTCGGTACCTCGCAGACGAAGCCGGTGTCCGGGGTGCCTTCGTGCCCGGTGCCGCGGGGATCCATGCCGATGAAGTCGTAGCGCTCGTTCACGCTCGGTTCGAGGCCCGCCAGCGCACCCGCGAGGGAACTGCCCTGGCCGCCGGGACCGCCCGGGTTCACCAAGAGCGCGCCGGTCCGCTCCCCCGTCGCCGCGACCCGGCTGATCGACACGCTCAGGTCCACCCCGGAATCCGGGTTCGCCCAGTCCCGCGGCACGGTGATCACCGCGCATTCGGCCGGCTTCGCCCCTTCGGCGACCGGGAACGGGCACGCTCCCCACGTCACCTGCTGGCCGGTGTAGCGGTCCGGGATGGCCGCGGCGGCGGTGGCCGCGGGGACCGCCGGAACCGCGAGCAGGACGGCGGTGGCCAAGAGCCGGGTCGCTGTTTTCTTTTTCACATGACGCCCCTCGTCCGGGTGAATGATCACCCGGAGTATGGCGCGGGATCCCGGCGCCGGGATCAACCGAAAGTACGAGGAGATCCGGAGCGGTGCTCGACGCCGGCGCGCACCACGACGGTCCGCGCCACCAGGTCGCCGAGCCGCTGCCGCCGCGCGGTCACCACGATGCTGACGACGGCCACCAGTCCGAACAGCAGCCCGTCGACGGTCATCAGGAGCCACCGGAACAGGTACGCGCGCGCCTTCGGCCGCCCGCCGCGCAGGGTTTCGACCCGCAGCCCCATCACCAGCATGCCCGGGGTGACGCCGCCGCGGCGCAGCGGGACCCAGATGTGGATCGCGGCGTCACACGCGTAATCGACGGCGAAGAACGTGATCGCCGGGGCCCACAGGATCGTTTTCGGCGGTACCAACCCCCACCGCAGCAAGGGAATGACGACGAGGCCGGCCGCGAGCGCGGCGAGCATCCCCAAGCCCATGGCGAGCGCTTGGTCCAGCACCACCTGCACCACCCTGCGGCCCGCCATCCTCAGCCCCTCCGGCACTTCTCGCCGTCCGGCCGGGATGGTCACCGCGCTGACCGCACACTCGGCGAGTTTCGCACACCGGTCAAGTGGTGGATCACCCCAGCAACCCGCGCTGCCACGCCCAGACGGCGATCTCCGTGCGGTTCCGGAGTTCGAGCTTGCGCTGCACGCTCGCCAGGTGCGTCTTGACCGTCGAAAGGGAGACGCGGAGGTCGTCGGCGATCTCCGCGTTGGTCCGGCCGCGGGCGACCGCGAGCACCACATCGGACTCGCGGTCGGTCAGCAGGCCCGGTGTCCCCTGCGCGCGCTGCCGCGCCTGCTCGGTGAACCGGGCGAGCAGGCGCACGGTCACCGAAGGCGACACCATCGCCTCGCCGTGGGCCGCCGCGCGGACCGCGTCCACCAGCAGCCGCGGACCGGCGTCCTTGAGCAGGAACCCGCTGGCCCCGCCGAGCAGGGCGGCGTAGACGTTCTCGTCCGCGTCGTAGGTCGTCACCACCACCACGCGGAGCGGGTGCGCGACGGCCGGCCCGGCCAGCAGCTCGGTGGCCCGCAGACCGTCCACCTTGGGCATCCGGATGTCCATCAGCGTGACGTCCGGCCGCAGTTGCCGCGCCAGCCGGACCGCGCTTTCCCCGTCGGCGGCTTCGGCGATCACTTCGATGTCCGGCGCGGCGTCCAGCACCAGCCGGAAGCCGGTGCGCACCAGCACCTGGTCGTCGGCGACGAGCACGCGGATGGTCATCAGAGGCCCCTCGGCAAGGCGTCGAACGGCGAATCCTCGCCGGCGAGCGGGAACCGCGCCGCGACGCGCCACCGGCCACCGGCTGACGGCCCCGCGGTCAGGCTGCCGCCGAGCATGGCCAGCCGCTCGGTCATGCCGGTGATGCCGAACCCGCCGGGCGCGGAACGGGGCGTCGCGGGGACCCCGTCGTTGACCACCTCGAGCACGAGGTCGTCGGCCTCGACGCGAACGGAGACGACCACCTCGGTCGCGGCCGGCGCGTGCCGGCGGGCGTTGGTCAGCGCTTCGGTCACGACGCGGTGGACGGTCGTGGCCACCTGGGACGGCACCGGCAGCTGGTCCAGTTCCTCGGCGACGGCCACGCGGGCGGTGGAGCCGGCGGCCGCGCGCACCGCGTCGCCGAGCACGGCGCCGGAAAGCGGTGTCACGTCCCGGGTGTCCCGCAACATCCCGACCAGCCGGCGCGCGGCGGCCAGCGCCGCACCGCCGGCCTCCTCGATCTCGCGGTAGACCGCCGCGTGCCCGCCGACGTCAGCGTTCGCTTCGGCGATCGCGCGGGCGGCCTGCGTGCGGACGACGATCCCGCTGACGTGGTGGGACACCAGGTCGTGCAGTTCCCTGGCCAGTTGCAGGCGTTCCTGGCCGCGCACCCGGTCCAGCGCGTCCCGCTGCCTGGCGTCCGCCGCCCGCAGGATCAGCCCGACGCCGACGCACGCTCCCCAGTACGCGGCGGCGGCCACCGCCAGCAGCGTCTCCGGCTCGCCGGCGCCGTAGCGCAGCAGCGGCGCGGCGATCATCACCGCACCGAGTGCCGGCGCCAGCGCGGCCGCGTGCCTCGGCTCGAGCGTGCGGCCGGCCGACGCCGTGAGCAGCCCGGCGGCGACGATCTCCGCGATCGGCGGCTGGCTCCGGGTGTGCGCGGTGAGCGACACGACCGTGCTGATCGCCGACAGCGCGGCGACGATGCTCCCCAGCACGCCGACGTGGCGGGGGAAGCGCCGCCGCAGCACGGCCAGCACCGGGATCGCCGTCCCGGTCGAAGCCAGGACCCCGGTCAGCGGCGCGGCCCAGCCACTGCTTCCGCCGGGCACGCGCAGCACCAGCACGACGTCGGCGACGAGCGCCGCGGCCAGCGCCGCGAGCTCGGTGCCGAGCATGCCGCGCCGGGCCAGGACCCCCGCTCTGCGCATGGCCGTCATGATCCCGCGATCCGGTTCAGCCCGCGCGCCGGATCCCGGCGATGTAGCGGTTGGACGGCGCCAGGTAGCTGAGCACGGTCGCGACGACGGCCACCCCGCAGCTCAGGTAGCCCGCCCACGACGGTTCGGTGGTGAGCAGCGAAGCGGCCTGCAGCAAGGTGAAGACGGTCAGCGTGACGCGGGCCCAGTTGCGGCCGGCCTTGAGCTTGAACGACAGCCACAGGTAGACCAGCGCGATGACCACGGCGATCGCGACCGGGACGGCCTGCCCGACCAGGGTGAGCCGGTCGAGCTGGTCTTGCGGCATCGCCGGGTTCGCCCGGCGCAAGGCCGCCGCGATTTCGTCGCGCGCGCTCAGGACGAGCAGCCCACCGGCGATCGCGGACACCGTGGACACCAGGAAGCCGAAGAAGGCGGCGATGATCGTGCTCGGCGGGTTCTCCCGCACCGTTTCGGTAGTCATACCGGGAAGTTAGGACTCGCCGCGCCCCGGCACCGGTTGAGCCGAGCCCGCCTCGTACTTTCGGCCGAGGAAGGCCTCAGGCGACGGACAGCCGTTCCGCGAGCAGCTCGAGGTCCGCGCCCATCGACGTGCCGGCGCTCCAAACGGCTTCGTAGGAGATCCGGACCGCACGGCCGGCCGCGAGCAACGGACGGTGCCGGACCCCGGCCGAGGTGAGTTTCGATCGCGGCAGCATCGCCGCTCCCAGGCCGAGTCCGGCCCATTCCTCCAGCACCCGGTAACTCGCGGCTTCGTCCGGGTAGGCCCGCAACGGCAGTTCGTGCTCCTGGAACAGCTGCGTGGTGAACGTGGTCAGGCCGCACGAATCCGGGACCAGGATGAACTCTTCGCGGCCCGCCTCCCCCAGTTCCAGCGGCCGGTCGTCGACGTCGGAGCCGACCACCACGATCGGCTCGGCCTCGACGACGCGGTGCTCGAACCGCGGCAGCGGCGCGACGGCCGGGACCAGGATGATGTCGAGGTCACCGGTGAGCAGCCCGGTGCGCAGGTTCTCCATGCCGGCCTCGCGCAGCACGAGATCCCGGGGCGTGGGGAGCGCGCGCACGGCGCTGAAGGCACGGGCGACGAGGTGCCCGCCGATGAGCGGCGACACGCCCATGCGGATCTTCCCGGCGGCCGGCTCGGTCAGCCGCCGCGCTTCGGCGGCCACCGCGTCCAGGCCGGCCAGCGCCTGGTCGATGAGCGGCAGCAGCCGCGCCCCGAACTCCGTGCGCGTCACCCCGCGCGGGGACCGGTCGAACAGCTTGCCGCCCAGCCGCTCCTCGAGCTTGGCGATCCCGTTCGACAACGCCGGCTGGCTGACACCGTAGGCACGCGCCGCGGCGCTGAACGACTGGGTCTCGGCGACCGCCCGCGCGTACCGCAGCGCCTCGACGCTCAACCGCTCAGCCACGATCGGGCCCTGTCACCGGCGCCTCCATTGCCTTGTTGAACTGCGCAGACTCTTGCGACTTGCCCGGTACGCCGGACCGCAGCTCGGCCGGTGTCGCTTCGGCGAGCCGCGGCCACCGCCGTGCGCACGGCTGGCCGGAACGCGCCGGTCAGGTGCACCGCCGAGGCGACCGCGGCCCGCGCCGCCGGGTCAGCGGGACGCTGCGGTGGTGCGGTCATGCCGGCTCGGTCAGCCGAGGGGTGCGAGGACCAGGTAGCCGTCCAGGCGGCACACCTGGCCGGTGTCGGGGTCGGGTGGCAGCGCGTGCCCGAGGGCCTGCGCGCGGACTTCGCCGATCCACTGGTCGTGCTGGTACTCGTGGTTGACCAAGGCGGTCAGCAGGTGCGTCGCGACGATCGCCAGCTGGCCCGGCGCGCCGACCCGCCCGCCGGCGATGGCGGACATGCGGGCGTGCACCCGCTCGGCGACGGTTTGGCGGAACGCGGTGAGCCGCTCGACCGTGGGCAGGGCGCCGCGGAACTCCTCCGGGTTCGCCGAGTCCATGAGGCCGTCCAGCTCGGGGTCGGGGCTGGGTTCGGCCGCGGTGAGGTTGCGGACCATGAAGTGCGCGACGTGCGCCTGGTGCCCGAGGTGCCAGCCGATCGCGCTGGAGTTCTCGTGCGGGCGCCACGTGATCTCGTCCGGACTGAGGTCCTTCCACAGCTGGTCGGTGTAGGCGCGGGCGCGGTCGTATTCGCGCAGCAGCGCGTCGACGTCATGCATGGCTGACCTCCCGGTGGCGGGTGATGGCTTCGAACGGCGCGGTGCTGCTCCCCGTGACCACTCCTGAGAGCGCCGGAACCCGGTTTCCCCGGCCCCGCGCAAAACCGAACACGTCGGCAGGAGACCACCGTGAATGCCCGGATAGCCGGACGTTATAGCCATCAAAGGTGTGCGGCAAGAGGCCATCGTAATCCGTTATGACCCCATCACGTTTAATTTTCTACCAAGAGCTCCGCTAGTCCAGCCGTGTTCGCCAGCCTTCCGCTCCACCCGAAAGGATGAGGTTGGATCCATTGTGAAGCGGGACGACGATTTCTATAGTCGATAACGGTGCTCCTCTCGCACCCGACCCAGGAAGGGTTTATTCCCAATGAAAAAGTCTTTGGCGTTTGTCGTGTCGGTGATCATGGTCGGATTTCCTTGCGTCGCTCTCGGAGACGAACGCGCGCCCGATGCCGGAAAGGGGACGCGGTTCGAAGCCGAATGGAAGACCCTTTCGGCCCTTGACAGCGATTACGAGGTGATCCAGCTCACCACTTCCAGATCGCTCGACAACAAGATGTACCTCGACGTGAACCCGTACGTACCCTCGCTCAATTCCGTCATGTTCATGTCGGAGCGGGACGGCGGGCACGAGAACCTGTACCTCATGTCGCTCGACAACGGCAAGTTCGTGCAGCTGACCGATTCCGATCACATCGACGGCGACCACGCGAACGTCTCACCCGCGACCGAGCAGGCGTTCTTCGTCGAAGACCGGACGTTCACCAGCGTCGGCCTGCGCGCCCCGTACCAGGAGAAGAAGATCCGCACCGTGCCGGACAAGTACGACGTCAAGGGGATCGTCGCACTGACGTCGGACGGGAAGACGATCGTGTCGTCCCTGTACGACGAGGACGAAAAACGCTCCTCGCTCGTCACCATCGACGTGAAAACGGGGCAACTCGAAACGATCAAGAAGATCGACGGGACCGTCGACCACGTGCTGATCAACCCGGTGTACGGGGACACCCTCCTCTACCACGTGCTCGACAAGAACGAGATCGGGCTCGTCGACATCGGAACGAAGAAGCGGACACTCCTGACCGGGCCGGAAGACCACGGCGTGCACCCGTTCTGGGAGTCCACCGGCAAGGACGCCGCTTTCGCGCAGCGGAAGCAGGGTGACACACCGGAGCAGGTGGTGACCTACAACATCCGCAAGGAGCGATTCTTCAGCTACGACATCCGGGACTACAGCAACCACTTCGCCATGAACCCGTCCCAGACGATCATCGAAGGGGACGGCGGGACCGACGATTCGCGGTACATCTACTACTATTACATCAAGCCGGGCACCGACAAGGTCGACACCGTGAAGATGTTCAAGCACCGAAGCTCATCGTCCTCGGAATCGGTGCACCCGCACGGCGCCTTCATCAACGACACGGACCTGATCTTCAACAGCGACGCGGACGGCGACGGCAACGTCTACCTGCTGCGGGAGAAATAGCCATCCACCACCGTGCCGCCGCGGCCGGGTCCGCAGGAGCGACCCGGCCGCGGCCGGCGCGAGCCGTCCTCAGGGCAGCCGGACCGCCTCGATCTCGACGTCGCTCAGCAGTGCTTCGGCCAGGCGCGATCTCGGGGTCGTCGTACAAGATTCCGGCGTCACCGAGCTTCCCGCCCGCACGTGGAGGTTCTCGAAGTCGGCAGCGTCCAGGTCTCGCGGTCCAGGCTTCCTTCGGTGGGCGGGACGATGCCGAGCGGCCAGCTGCCTTCCTTCTTGACCGAGGGGAAGCAGCGGTACGACGGAAGCAGGCCGTCGGGGACGACGGGGTCGCCGGTGCCGCCCGCGCATGCCGCGCCCGCGGTTCCCCGTGCCGATGGTGCTCGGCAGGTGCTCCACCCGTTCTCCGCGACGGCGAGAAAATGCCGTGGTCGGCCCGCCCGGCTAGGGTCGCCTGTTGTGGATGACTTCAAGATCGGCGAGACGGTCCGCATCACCGGCCGCACCATGACCGGCAGTGTCGGCACCGTTGTTCACCTGGATGAAAAGCGCGGGAAGTACCTCGTGCGGGTCAGCGACGTCCTTCAAAACTACTTCACGGCGGAAGAGCTGGAAGTGTTCTCGAGCTAGCGGGCCGGGGCACCGGGGCGACGGGCGGGGCCACCGGGGATCATCTGTCCATGCCGACGTCATCGCCCCAGGCACGGGTCCAGCGGACCGAACGCTGGTTCCTCCGGCGCGGAACCCCGACGATGATCGCCGGGTACGGCTTCACCGAGCACGTGCTGCCCCGGATGCTGCCCGCGCTCGTCTTCGTCACCCTCGCCAGCCTCGCCTGGCTCGTCCCGCTCAAGACCGCGGGCTCCGGCCGGTGGGTTCTGCTCGGTGTCGTCGTCGCGGTGACCGTCGCGGCCTGGGTGACGATCTCCCTGTTCGTCCGGCGCCTCCCCCGCTTCTCCCGCGCCACGACCATCGCCATCCTGATCGGCTACGCCGCGATGCCGATCGCCGTCCCGCTGCTGCAGCTCGCCTTCGACGGCGCCATCACCCTCCCCGGCGCCCGCGCGCTGGGCGTTCTGGCGTTCCTCGTGTTCTTCGCCGCCGTCTTCGCGGCCACCTACGTCGCCACCACCTACGGCTTCGGCACCCTCCTGCGCCAGGGCATCAAGCAGGCGGTCACCGATCTCCGCAACAGCGTCCAGGTCCTCGGCCGGGCCCTGCCGGTGCTGCTGTTCGTCACCCTGTTCCTCTTCTTCACCGGCGAGCTCTGGCAGCTGATGAACCAGCTCGCCTGGTGGCGCCTCGCGCTGGTCGTCGCCCTCTTCGGCGCGGTCACCGTCCTCGCCGCGGCCGCCCGTCTCCGCGAGGAAATCGGCCGCGTCGAACAGGACTTCAGCCCGCCCATGCTCACCGCCGCCTGCGCCGGGACCCCGCTCGCCGCCGTCACCCTCGACGCCCCCGTCCGCGCGGTCAGTCTCAACGGACGTCAGAAGCGCAACCTGCTGCTGATGCTCGCCACCCGCCAGCTCGTCCAGGCCGCGGTCATCGGCCTCGCCCTGTTCGCCTTCTTCGTCCTCCTCGGCGTGATCATCGTGACGCCCACCGCGGCCGAGCAGTGGATCGGCACCACACCGGCGATCTCACCGCTGCTGCCCGGCGTCCCGGTCGCCCTGCTGCGCAACGCGACCCTGCTCGCCGGGTTCGGCAGCATGTACTTCGCCGTCACGTCGATGAGCGACACCGAGCACCGCAAGCAGTTCTTCGCCCCGATCATCGACGAAATCGAGCGCACCCTCGCCGTGCGCGCCGTCTACCTCACCTTGCAGACGGACGCCGTCAAGGCGTGATCGGGCCGGGGCCAATCGAGTGAACCGGTCGTCCGGGGTTCAACCGCATCCCCGCAGTGGGCGTGTCCGCGGATGACCACATCCGGACCGGCACCGCCGCACCGAAGGGGAGTCAATTCATGGACAACCACGGAAGACGTCTTTCCCGCGTGGGAAGAATGCTGAGCACCCGGCGACGGATCGCGTCGATCGTCGCGGTCGCCGGCCTCGTGGCCTCCGCCGTGCTCGGCGGCGCGGCGACGGCATCCGCCGCTGTTCCGGGTGCCTTCACCTGGGTCAACGCCAAGACCGGCAAGTGCATGGCCGTGTCCGGCGGCGTCATGACCGGTGGGACACCCGTCATCCAGTGGGGCTGCAACGGCAACATCGACCAGTACTGGCTGGAGGTCGACTACTCCGGGGCCGAGATCTACTCCGAATTCCGGAGCGCCAAAGATCCTCGCTTCTGTCTCGCGGTCCCCCACGACACCACGCAACGCGGTGTTCAGCTGATCATCTGGCCGTGCGGCGGTCAGCTGGGGCAGTTCTGGGACCCGGTGCCCGTCCAGCTGGGTTCCGGCGTGCGGTGGTTGCTGCACAACTTCGGCACGGGCAAGTACGCCGCCGTCTCGGGCGGGCTGCCCGACCCCGATGTGCCGATCATCCAGTGGGACGCCACCGGAAACCTGGATCAGTACTGGTTCCCCCGGTACTGACGCGCTGCCCCCGGGTTGAGTCTCCGCCGAGAGGAGACTCAGTCCTCGAGGTGCACATCCGGGTGCGCGAACCGGAAATCGCCCCCGCGGGAAATGGACCTGACAGGCGGCCCAGCGCGCCGACGGCGACACCACCGGCCTGCACCACGATCCGCGCGTGACGCGGTACTGGCAGCTGGTCGCCACCATCGGCGGCCGGCCGCCGCTCCCGGGTCCGGAACCGGTGTTCGCTGGGTTCGGCCAGGCACTGCGCGCTCGGCTGGACGACCGGCGCTGACGCCCGGTGCGCCGCCGGAGCCCCCATGGTTGGGGACAGCGGGTACGGGGTACCAGCGCAGTCCGCTCACCGACCAGCACGACCGAGGACGAGCATGCCTGAGCCGATCACGCCCGAGCCCCTGCCGGCCGAGCTGCGGGCGCTGGCCGCCGACGCGGAAGCGCTCGCGGCGCGGACCGCGGAAGTGGCCGCCCGGCTGGAGACCGCGCCCGACGGCAGCCTGCAGCGGCTCGCCCGGCCCATCGCGAAGGCGACCCACGACCTGAGCGACTACACCGACGAAGTCGTCCGGACGGCCGAAAACCTGGCCCGGGTCCGGGTGTCGCGCGACCCCGGCCTGTGCGACGTCCCGTGGGGCGTCTGCCCGGCCCACGGCGTCACGCTGCGCGCGAGCGGGGACCGCGCCTGGTGCACCCACCCCGGCTGCGCCGGCGAATGGGACTACGACCGGCTCCGCACCCCCTGCACGGAGCCGGCCACCGCGGTCGTCACCGACGAAGACGGCGTCACCGGCCGGCTGTGCGCGGCGCACGCCCGGGACGCCGGCGACCGGCTGGCCGGCTGCACCGTCTCCGACCTGGACCACCCGGGCGCATGACGCTCGGCGTGCGGCCGGTTTTCCCGGCGCCTAGGGTCGAGATCGTCTTCGCCGCGGCGGCCGACGTCGCCCACCCCTTCGATCGGAGGTGCGCCATGTCCGCCGTCCCGCCGCACGTCCTGGTGGTTTTCGGGGCCACCGGGGACCTGGCCCGGCGCATGCTGTTCCCCGGCCTCGGCCGGCTGCACCGGGAAGGCCTGCTGCCCGACGGCTTCCGCGTGCTCGGGTCCGGGCGGCACTCCCCCGGCAGCGACGACGAGTTCCGCGAGAGCCTCGGTGACGCCATCAGCGGGTTCGAAGACCGCGTTTCGTTCGTGGTCTCCGACAGCGACGACGGCGCCGAGCTCGCGGCGGCCGTCCGGGAAGCCCGCGCTGAGCTCGGCGACGGCAGCCGGACGCTGCTCTACCTCTCGGTCCCGCCCGCCGCGATGGGCCCGATGGTGCGGATGTTCGGCGACACCGGCCTGGCCGAGGACGCGCGGCTGATCCTGGAGAAGCCGTTCGGCCACGACCTCGCGTCGGCGAAGGAGCTGAACGAGACCGTACGCGGGGTGTTCCCCGAGGACCGCGTGTTCCGGATCGACCACTTCCTGGGCAAGACGGCCGTGCGTGAACTGGCCGGCGTCGTCCCGGACGCCTCCTCGGTGCGGATCGACGTGCCCGAGGAGATCGGCATCGAGGGCCGCGGGTCGTTCATGGAGGCCACCGGCACCTTCCGGGACATGGTGCCCACGCACCTCTGCCAGGTCCTGGGCGTGCTCGCGGCGGCGCCGGGCCAGGAGAAGCTGGACGTCTTCCGCGCGCTGCGCCCCTTCGATCCCGGGCGGGCGGTGTTCGGCCAGTACGAGGGCTACCGCGAAGAAGACGACGTCGACCTCGGTTCCGACCGCGAAACGTTCGTCGCGCTGGAAGCCTTCGTGGACGACGACCGCTGGCGTGGCGTGCCGTTCTTCCTGCGCACCGGCAAGGCCATGGCGGAGACCCGCGCCGAGGTCGCCGCGGGCTCGCTGCACGTCGACCTCACCGACGAGGACGAAGGCGAGCCGTACGCGCGCCTGCTGCTCGAAGCCATGCAGGGCGACCGGTCGTGGTTCACCGGTGCCGACGAGGTCGAACGGCTGTGGGAGGTGTGCGCGCCCCTGCTCGACGCGCCGCCCGCGACCCAGCGGTACGCGCGGGGCTCGTGGGGACCGGCGGACGCGGACCGCCTGCTCGGCGGGAAGCCGGGCGGATGAGCGAGCGGTACCCGCCGATCGCCGAGCACGGGCTGATCGGCGACCTGCGCACCGCCGCCGTCGTCGGCACCGACGGCCGGATCGATTGGTTCTGCGCGCCCCGGTTCGATTCGCCGAGCGTGTTCGGCGCGCTGCTCGACGCCGACGACGGCGGCCACTGGGGCCTGCACCCGGTGTGCGAGGTGACCAACCGCCACCAGTTCTACATCCCCGACTCCAACATCCTCATCACCCGCTTCCTGACCGAGGACGGCATCGTCGAGGTGCAGGACTTCATGCCGGTCCTGCGCCCGCGCGACCCCGGGCACCGGCAGCGGCTGGTGCGCCGGGTCGTCAACGTCCGCGGCCGCATCCGGCTCGCCACCGACGTCCGGCCGCGGTTCGACTACGCGCGGGCGGCGCACCGGACGGAATCCACCGATGACGGCGTGCTGTTCGAGGGCGCCGGCCTGCGGCTCGGGCTGCGGACGCCGGTGCCGCTGAAGGCGGACGACGGCGGCGTCACCGGCGAGTTCGAGCTCGGACCCGGCGAGACCGCGCTGTTCGTGCTGGAGGTGCTGGACGGCGAAGCGCCCGCTGGCCCACACGGTGACCTCGGCGACGAGGTCGAGGAGCTGTTCCGCGCGACCGCGGCGTTCTGGCGGTCCTGGCTCGGCCGGTCCACCTACACCGGCCGCTGGCGCGAGATGGTGCACCGGTCGGCGCTGCTGCTGAAGCTGCTGACGCACGAGCCGTCCGGCGCGATCATCGCCGCGCCGACGTGCGGGCTGCCGGAGCAGGTGGGTGGCGAGCGCAACTGGGACTACCGGCACGTGTGGATCCGGGACGCCGCGTTCTCGCTGTACGCGTTGCTGCGCCTGGGTTTCACCACCGAGGCCGAGGACTTCTTCGGCTGGCTCACCGGCCGCATCGAGGGCGGCGGCGACGGCGACCTCGGCCCGCTGCGGGTGATGTACACGATCGACGGCGAACCGGCGCGCGAGGAGGAGGTGCTCGGCCACTGGGAGGGCTACCGCGGCTCGGCGCCGGTCCGGATCGGCAACGCGGCGGGCACCCAGCTCCAGCTGGACATCTACGGCGAGCTGATCGACTCGGTCTACCTGTTCGACAAGCACGGCGCCGGGATCTCGTACGAGGCGTGGCGCGACCTGACCCGGGTGCTCGACTGGCTGCTCGACCACTGGGACCAGCCCGACCAGGGCATCTGGGAGACCCGCGCGGGCCGCCAGGACCACACGTTCTCCCGGCTGATGTGCTGGGTGGCGATCGAGCGCATGGTCCGCGTGGCCCGCCGCCGCGGCCTGCCAGCCGACCTCGCGCGCTGGACGAGCGTCCGCGACGAAATCCACGAGCAGATCCAGACGCGCGGCTGGAGCGCGTCCGACGAAAGCTTTTCGCGCCAGTACGGCGAGTTCGTGCCGGACGCGTCACTGCTGCTGATGCCGCTGGTGAAGTTCTGCGTCCCGACGGACCCGCGGTTCACTTCGACGCTGCGGGCGATCGAGCGCACGCTGGTGGTCGACAGCCTGGTGTTCCGCTACGACCCGGAGCAGGCGCCCGACGGCGTGGACGGCGACGAAGGGACGTTCTCGATCTGCTCGTTCTGGTACGTCGAGGCCCTCGCGCGCAGCGGCCGCGTCGAGGAGGCGCGGCTGGCGCTGGAGAAGGTGTTCACCTACGCCAACCACGTCGGCCTCTACGCGGAGCAGATCGGCCTGACCGGCGACCAGCTGGGCAACTTCCCGCAGGCGTTCACCCACCTGTCCCTGATCAGCTCGGCGATCAACCTGGACCGGGCTCTCGACGGCTAGCTAGCGTCCCAGGCCGTTGAGGACCTCGGTGAGCCGGCGCTCGGTGTCGTTGCCGAGCTTCTCGAACACCACCTTGCCCAGCGGTGCCGCCAGCTTGGCCGCTCCCTTGAACTGCAGCTCGTTGGTGTAGGTGATGCTCGAGCCCGACCCGCTGGGGCGGACCTCGATCGTCTCGGTGGACGTCGCGGTGTCGTTGCGCCCCACCAGCACGACGCGGTCGGCCGTGAGCTGCTCCAGCGTGTAGGTCAGCTCGGTGCTGATCCCCGCGATCTTCGAGGTGTTGTGCCACGAGGAGCCCACCCCGACCGGGCCGGTGTCCTCGCGGGTGCAGCTTTCCGTGCCGGGGTCCCACGCCTCGGCGTGGCCGAAGTCGGCCAGGTACGGGACGACGACGTCCGGAGCGGGGTCGACGGTGAAGGTGCGCGAAACGGAAGTCATCCTCGCGGGTACCCGCTAATCCGCGGCTCACGCCCACGGCACCGGCGAAGTCCACATCGGACGTCGCGTGCATGACCGGCGGCCCGGCGGGGTAACCGGTCACCCCGGCGTCCGGCCGGGACGAGCGAGAGGAACCGACGTGAGCTTGAACGACGACGACATCTCCACGACTTCCGGTGGCGGGCCCGAGGGCCCGGCCGACTCCGGCGCCGGTGAAGGCACCCCGGGCCAGCACGACGGCGGGGCCGACGGCGGCGCGGACAGCGGCGCCGAGGGCCCGGCCGACTCCGGCGCGGGCGAAGGCACGCCCGGCCAGCACGACGGCGGAGCCGACGGCGGCGCGGACAGTGGCGCACGCTGATCTCGGCGAGCCCGTCGCCGGCACCGGGGACCCCGCGTTCTCGGTGCCGGCGGGTGCTCGCCCCACGCTGCGGCGGCTGGTCGGGCCGGACGTCGAGGGCTTCGCGGCGCGGCACTGGGGCCGCGAGCCGCTCGTGCGGGCCGGAGCGGGCGCGACCGGTTTCCCCGACCTGCTCGACCTCGACGGCGTCGACGAACTGCTCTCGCGCCGCGGCCTGCGCACGCCGTTCCTGCGCCTCGCCCGCGACGGCGCGGTGCTCGACTCCGGGTCGTTCACCGGTGGTGGCGGCGTCGGCGCGGAGATCGGTGACCAGGTCCGCGACGACCAGGTGGCCGCACTCTTCGGCGACGGCAGCACGATCGTGCTGCAGGGCCTGCACCGCACCTGGCCGGCCATCGCGGACCTCGCGGTCTCCCTGACCGGCGAGCTCGGCCACCCGGTCCAGGCCAACGCCTACATCACTCCCCCGTCCTCGCAGGGCTTTTCCGCGCACTACGACGTGCACGACGTGTTCGTCCTGCAGCTGGCCGGCCGCAAGCACTGGCGGGTGCACGCCCCCGTCCACGAAGCCCCGCTGCGCAGCCAGCCGTGGGCGGAGCGGGCGGAAGCCGTCGCCGCCCGCGCGCGCGACGA
The DNA here is from genome assembly GCF_046548815.1 of Amycolatopsis sp. cmx-4-83. NCBI lineage: Bacteria > Bacillati > Actinomycetota > Actinomycetes > Pseudonocardiales > Pseudonocardiaceae > Amycolatopsis > Amycolatopsis sp. cmx-4-83. Next base: position 109,230 of record NZ_JAEBEF010000008.1, read on the forward strand.
CGTCCCGGCGATCGACCGGGTGCTCGAGCCCGGCGACGTCCTGTACCTCCCGCGCGGCTGGCTGCACTCGGCCACCGCCCTCGGCGACGTCTCCGCCCACCTGACCATCGGCGTCCACGTGGTCACCCGGTACGCCCTGGTCGAGGCGCTCGCCGCCCTCGTCGCCTCCGACGAGCGGCTGCGCACCTCCCTGCCGCTGGGGGTCGACGTCGCCGAGCCCGCCGATCTCACCGCCGACCTCGACGCGGTGCGGACGGCGCTGGCCGACGCGCTGACCCGCGTCACGCCCGACGACGTCGCCCGCCACGTCCGCGCCCGCGTGTGGCCGGGCGGGCGGCCGGAGCCCGTCGGCCCGATCGCCGCCGCGCGGTTCGCCCACGAGCTCACCCCCGGCGACACCGTGCGCCGCCGGCACGGCCTGCGCCACCGCGTGCAGGACACCGAGGACGGGCGGGTCGCGCTGGAGCTGGCCGACCGCCGGATCACGCTCCCGGCGTCCACCGCCGCCGCCCTGCGCGCGGTCCTCGACGGGCAGCCCCGGCGCGTCGGCGCGCTCCCGGAGCTGTCCGAAGCGGACCAGCTCGTACTCGTCCGGCGGCTGCTGCGGGAAGGCGTGCTCGTAGCCTGCACGCCATGACCCGCGCCCCGCTCACCGGACCGCCGCGCTGCGCGGACCTCGCCGACGCCGGCGGCGACGCCCGCGAAGGCACGGCGCCCCCGGCGGACCGGTGGCTGCTGATCGAGCACGCGGGCCCGTGGGAACGCAACGCCCTCGCCGTGTTCGACGCGGACGTACTCGCGGCGCTCACCCGCTGGGCGGGCCGGACCCGCGGCCGGATCGTGCTGATCCGGCGGCCGGGACGCCGCACCCCGCGCGGGGACGCCCCGCGCCGGTGGTTCCGCGTCGACGCCCGCCCCGGCCACGAGGAGATCCGGACCGGCGAATACCGCGGCGACGCCGAGCTCGCCGCCGTGGGAGACCTGGCCGGGCACCGGTCGGCTCGGCCGCTGACGCTGGTCTGCGCGCACGGCAAGCACGACACCTGCTGCGCGGTCCGCGGCCGCCCGCTCGCGGCGGCGCTGGCCGCGGCCGACCCCGAAGGCACCTGGGAGTGCAGCCACATCGGCGGGTGCCGGTTCGCCCCGGCCGTCGTGCTGCTGCCCCACGGGTTCACGTTCGGGGGCGTCGGACCGGCCGAAGCGGTTTCCCTCGTGCGCGGCTACGCGCGGGGAACGCTCGCCCCGGACACCCTGCGCGGGCGGTCGTCGGTGCCCCCGGTCGTCCAAGCGGCCCAGCACCACGCGCGCGCCGCCACCGGCGCGACGGGCGTGGACGACCTGAACCCGGTGGCCTGTGCCAGTGAGGACGAAGGTGTCTGGCGCGTGACGCTGACCCGGCCCGAGTGCACGGTCCTGCTCCGCGAACGGCTCGTGACCGTCGACCGGCCGTTGACCTGCGCCGCCCGGCCGCCCGGGCACATCCGCGTGTTCGACGCCTTGGAAGTGCTCACAGCGGAGGGCCGGGCTCTCCGGTGAGGGCCCGGTACACCGGCCGGAGCAGCTCGGCCACGTCTTGGCCGCCCGCGGTGATCGTGAAGGGCGGGGCCTGGTTCAGCAGCGCGTCGGACGACGTTTGCGGGCCCTGCAACGGGGTCGTGCCGGCCAGGCCCGGGGCCTGACCGCTGTCGAAGAACGTGTCCATCACTTCGGTCAGCGGCGGAGAACCGTCGTCGGGGTCGAGCGGCTCGGCGGAGATGAGCCGGTTCTTCAGCTCCTCCACCAGGTTCTCGCGATTCCGGCCCCGCAAAGCGAGAACGGTGAACGGGTCCTCGGCGACCCGTGCCACCAGCGCCGAGAACACGGCGTTCAGGTGGCCGCACGGAACTTCGGCGGCCGGGCACGTGCAGTCCAGGGACACCTCCCGCGCCGAGGACGGGAACAACGGCAGCCGGAGCGCTTTGCAGATCTGCTCGACGTCGCGGGGCAGCTCGCCGCTGAGGAGCTGGACCGTGGTCGACGCCTTCGCCGCCAGGGCGTGCGTGATCGCCGCCCAGTCCGATTTTCCGAACGCCGTCAGGCTGATCCGCACCTGGTGAGCACCGCTGTCTTCGACCTCGGCGTCGACTCGCCCGGCGCCGACCGACAAGGACACGACGCGACCCTGGCCGGGTGCGGGCATGAGGACGCCGATCGCTGTCAGCGCCCGGATGAAGCGGGTCGGCCACCACGGGAGCGGGTCAGTCATCCATCGCCTCCTCCCCCAGCGTGAGCACCCCGCGCAGCGCGTCGGTGGACAGCTCGGTGAGCCAGCTTTCGCCTTCGCCCACCACCATTCCCGCGAGCGCGCGCTTCCTCGTGATCAAGATGTCGATGCGGTCCTCGATGGTGCCCGGGCAGACGAACTTCCGGACCTGGACGTTGCGTCCCTGCCCGATCCGGAACGCCCGGTCGGTGGCCTGGTTCTCCACCGCCGGGTTCCACCAGCGGTCCAGGTGCAGGACCTGGCTGGCGGCGGTCAGCGTGAGCCCCGAACCACCCGCTTTGAGCGACAGCAGCAAAATCCGCGGGCCGTCGTCGGACTGGAAGCGGTCGACGATCGCGTCTCGCGCCCCCTTGGCCAGGCAACCGTGCAGGAACTCGACTTCGGTGCCGAGCCGGTCCGACAGGTGGGGCACGAGCAGGTGGCCGAATTCGGTGTACTGCGTGAAGCACAGCGCCCGGTCGCCCGACGCCAGGATTTCGCCCAGGATCTCTTCGAGGCGGCTGACCTTGCCGGAGCGGTGGCCGATCGGGGAACCGTCGTGCAGCAGGTGCGCGGGGTGGTTGCAGACCTGCTTGAGCTTCGTGATCGCGGCGAGGATGTTGCCGCGGCGCTTGATGCCCTGGCTGTTCGCGATCTTCGTCATCATCTCGTCGACGATCGCGCGGTACAGCGTGCCCTGTTCGCGGGTGAGCCGGTATTCCTGCCGGATTTCGAGCTTTTCCGGGAGTTCGGGGACGATCGCGGGGTCCGTCTTCACCCGGCGCAGCAGGTACGGCTGCGTGAGCCGGCGCAGTTCGGCGGCCACGGCGGTGTCCCCGCCGCGCTCGATCGGGGCCGCGAACCGACGGCGGAACTCGAACCTGGTGCCGAGCAGCCCGGGGTTGAGCAGGTCCAGCACCGACCACAGGTCCGCCAGCCGGTTCTCGACCGGGGTGCCGGTCAGCGCGAGCCGGTGCTCCGCGGTGAACCGCCGCACCGCCTTGGCCGTCGCGGTGTCGGCGTTCTTGATGGCGTGCGCTTCGTCGAGCACCAGCCGCCGCCAGGCGAACTGCTCGAGCTCGCCGGCGTCACGGGCGGCCGTTGCGTAGGTCGTGACGACGAGGTCGGCCGCGGCGACCCGCCCGGCGAGGTCGTCCCCGTGCGCGCGGGCGCTGCCGTGGTGGGCGAGGACGCGCAGGCCGGGGGCGAAGTTCTCCGCCTCCCGCTGCCACATGCCGACCAGCGACATCGGGCACAGCACCAGCGTCGGACGGCGCTCGCCGTCCGCCCGCTCGACGGCTTCCAGTGCCAGCGTCTGGACGGTCTTGCCCAGGCCCATGTCGTCGGCCAGGCACGCACCGAGCCCCAGCGCCGCCATGAACGCCAGCCAGGCGACGCCCCGCTGCTGGTAGGGGCGCAGGGTGGCGCGGAACGACGGCGGCAGCCCGACCGGCCGCAGGCGCTGGTCGACCCGCTCGGCCAGGACGTCCCCGACCCAGCCGTCGGCGCTGACGCCGGTGACCGGGAGCGGCGTCTCGGTCCCGAGGTGGACGAGTTCGAGCAGCTCGGCCGCGGTGGGGCGCGCGGCGAGGCGGTGCGGGTCGCGGCGCAGGAACTCGAGCCCGGCGCGGAGCCGGTCGGCGTCGACGCTGATCCACCGGCCCCGCAGCCGCACCAGCTGCGTCTTCGCCGCGACCAGCCGGGCCAGCTCTTCCTCGCCGATTTCGTCGTCGCCCACCGCGATCGTCCAGCGGAACGCGGCCAGCTCGTCGCGGCCCACCCGGCTGCGCGTGACGACCTGCTCGGACGGCGTGCTGCGGACCGACAGCCGCAGCCCGAGCCGGCGCCGTCCGTCCCAGGTGGCCGGGAGCTGCACTTCGAAGCCGGCCTCGATCAGCCGGTTCGCGCCCGAGGTGAGGAACCGCTCGGCTTCCTCGAAGGTCAGGTCGTACTCGGCCGGGCGGGTCCGGCGCAACGCCGGCGCCAGCATCGGTTCCACCAGCGCGGCCCGGCCCAGCTCGGCGGTGAACAGCCCCTTCGGGTCCCGGACCAGCCCGTGCGCCTCGCCCGACCAGATCTGCCCCGCCGACAGCAGCAGGCTCGGATCGGCCATCGCCCGCAGGAGGAACTGCAGCTGCCACTTGGTGCTGTCGCCGGTCTGGTCGTCGGGATCGTCCTCGGCCGGCCGCCGCAGGGTGCCGACTTCGGCCAGCCGGAAGCACGCGCGGCCGTCGACGACGTCGGTGTCGGCGACCTGGTCCCACTTCGCGACGGCGTCGGCCAGGACCCCCAGTTCGCCCAGCGGCAGCTCGACGCGGGCGGCGCCGCCCTGCAGGGCGGCCAGCCACACCCCGGCCGCGTCCCGGCCCCCGCGCAGGTCGACGGGCGGCTCCGCCCGCGCGAGCCGGTCCCGGACCGCCGTGTCGACCAGGGTGTGGAGGGCGTCGGTGACGAGCGCGCGGGGCGAGGCCCCGGTGAGCGGCGCGATCTCCTCGGCGCGCCCGACCGGCGGCATGGCCGCGACGAGCGCGTCGAACGCGACGGAGTCCACGCCCTGGAGCACCGGGCGCCACCGGGCCTCCGCCGCGTCGCCCTGGCGGACCAGCGTCGGCAGCACGCGCCCGCGCCCCACCAGGTCCGCGGCCAGGCGAGCGACCGCTCGCAGGTAGGTGACCGACGTGCCGTACGAGGCCGCGTCGTCGAGGTCGTCCAGCTCGGCGGGGTCCACGACCAGCGCGGGCACCGACCAGGGCCGCAACGAGGGTGCCCGCCGGGGAACCGCTTCGGAGGAGGCCAGGGGCCGGTTCGCCCGCGACGGCAGCAGCAGCGTCACCGAGGTGGGCTTGCCGGGGTGCAGCGCGGTGAGGTTCGCGCTGGAGACGGCGAAGGGGTGGGCCAGGGCGATCCGCGCCGACCGGCTCGACGTGCCGGCGGGGACCCGGTCCCGCTCCGCCCAGAGCAGCAGGCCGCGGCCCGGCGACCACAGAGCGTGCACCGAGGGCAAGGTCAGGGGCTCCTTCGTCCGGTCCGGGTTCCCCGCAGATCCTCGCACGGCGGGCTTGACAACCCTCCCACCAGCCTATAAAAACCATCTGGTTACAAAACCGGAAGGTTATGGAATGCCCCCCAGCGACACGCTCGACCGAACGTTCGCGGCCCTCGCGGACCCGACCCGGCGGGCCATCCTCGCCCGGCTCGCGGCCGGGGACGCCACCGTCACCGAGCTGGCCGTGCCCTTCGCGATGTCGCAGCCCGCCGTGTCGAAACACCTGCGGGTGCTCGAGCGGGCCGGGCTGGTCACGCGGGGCCGCGACGCGCAGCGCCGGCCGTGCCACCTGCTGGCCGCTCCCCTCAAGACGGCCACGGACTGGCTCGCCGCCTACCGGGACCACTGGGAAGCGAGCTACCGGCAGCTCGACGACCTGCTGACCGACCTGCAGCAGCGGGAACCGTGACGTCCCCCGGCTTGGCGGTCGCCCGGTCCGGTGCGACCGGCCTCGTCCTGACCCGGACCTTCGCCGCTCCCCCGGCCCTGGTCTTCGCCGCCCTCACCCGGCCCGACCTGCTGCGCCGCTGGCACGGCGCCCACGGCTGGCGGCTGACCGAGTGCGAAGTGGACCTGCGGGCCGGCGGAACGTGGCGGTTCGTCTCCCTCGGCCCGGACGGCGCGGAGATGGCGATGTCCGGTGTGTTCCGCGAAGTCGTGCCGCCCATGCGCATCGTGCAGACCGAAATCCACCGCGGCTGGACCGACGGTGCCGCGCTCGTCACCACCGAGCTGGCGGAGACCGGCGGCCGCACCGCCATGACCGTCACCGTGGAGTACTCCTCACCGGAAGTCCGCGAGCAGGCCCTGCGCAGCCCGATGCGGCGCGGCGCCGGTGAAGCGTACGACCGCCTCGAAACCCTGCTCGCCCAAGAGAAATGAGAACCCCGATGAACGACCCGGTCAACGAAGTCCCCGCCGACCCGGCCGCGCTCACCCCGGCCGCGTCGAACCCGCCCGTGCCGCCCGGTGCGTTCCTGCTCGAACTCGTCCCGGTACCGGTCCGCGACACCGACCGCGCCATCGCCTTCTACCGCGACCAGCTCGGCTTCACCCTCGACGTCGACGTCCGCCCGGCCGACGGCGTCCGCATCGTCCAGCTCACCCCGCCCGGCTCGGCGTGCTCGATCTCCCTCACCGAAGGCGTGGCGGCCCTCGCCATGGACCCCGGCGCACTGCGCGGGCTGCACCTCGTGGTCGCCGACATCGAGCAGGCCCGTTCCGAGCTCCTCGGGCGGGGGGTCGAGATCGGCCCGGTCGAGGACATGGGCGGCGTTTTCTACGCCTACTTCGCCGACCCGGACGGCAACAGCTGGTGCCTGCAGCACATGCCCTGGCGCTGAGCGGGGCTCAACTGGTCGCCGCCGTCAGCAGGGTCAGGGCGGCCTGGGAGGGCGAGCCCGGCTCGGCGGTGACCACGACGAGGGTTTGTTCGGGGGCGTGGGCGAGCGCGAGGGTCTGCTGGTGCACCGTCAGGTCGCCGACGAGGGGGTGGCGCATCGCGTACTTCGTCGCGGCGCAGGAGACGACCCGGTGGTCGGCCCACATCGAGGCGAAGCCGGCGCTGCCCGTGACCAGCTCGCCGATCAGGGTGCTCAGCAGGCGGTCGTCGGGGTGCCGTCCCGCGGTCAGGCGCAGGTTGCCGACCACCGCGCGGGCCTTGTCGGTCCATTGTGGATAGAGGTCGCGGGTGTGCGCGTCGAGGAAGACCAGGCGGGCCATGTTCGGGCGGTCGGCGGGGCGGCCGGGGGCCGTGAAGTCGAGGTGGCCCGCGAAGAAAGCGTGCCCGAGCCGGTTCCAGGCCAGCACGTCGGTGCGGCGGCCCAGCAGGATCGCCGGCACGTCGCCCAGCCCGGCCAGCAGCTGCGTGGTCACCTCGTCGACGCGTTCGGCCGGCGGCCGCTTCGCCGCACGGCGCCTCGGCGGCCGGGCCAGGACGCGCAGGTGCTCGTGCTCGTCGGTGTCCAGCCGCAGCGCCCGGGCGATCGCGTCGACCACCTCGTCGGACGCGTTCACCGACTGGCCCTGCTCGAGCCGCACGTAGTACGACGCGCTCACCCCGGCGAGGCTCGCGACCTCTTCGCGGCGCAGGCCGGGCACCCGGCGCCGCTCGCCGTAGGTGCGCAGGCCGACGTCCGCCGGGTGCAGCCGCGCCCGGCACGCCTGCAGGTATTCGGCGAGCTGCCCCTGATCGACCATGACCCCGAGTATGCCCGGGGCGGCCGCGTCCCAGCCTGACCCTGCCGGGGGTAGGAAACGGCCGGGCTGGCCGCGGTGGCGCGGCCCGGGACAACCTGGCGCCAAGCTCACCGAGTCCAGGAGGACCCCGCCCATGACCACCGACACCGTTCCCGCCCTCGACCCGGCGACGTTCACCTTCACCAGACGGGCCTGGGTCCCCGCCCCGCCGCCGGTCGTCTACGACCTGGTCAGCGACGTCGCCAAGATCGAGCTGTGGAGCCCGACCGCGTCCCGGGTCCGCTACGACGACGGCGCCGGCCCGGTCCCGGGCGCGTGGTTCGGCGGCCACAACCGCCGCGGCGAGCGCGAATGGGACACCCGCTCCCAGGTCCGCACGGCCGACGCACCGGCCGAGTTCGCGTTCGTCGTGGGCGGCCTCGACGACGGCATCGTCCGCTGGCGCTGGCTCATCGCCGCCGACGGCCCCGGTTCGATCGTGACCCAGGAGTGGCAGCTGCTGCGCCTGGACCCCGTACTCGGCTCGACCGCGGGCGAGCTGGCCGCACTCCGGGACGACATGGCGGCCAGCGCGGAAACCACCCTGATCGCACTCGGCCGCTGGCTGCACGAGCGCGCTACGAAACCCTGACCACGACGCTCAGCTCCCAGGGGCGGGGCGCCCGGGCTGCGAGATGACGTGGTGACGAGCGCACAAGCCACCCTGATCGCACTCACCCGCTGGCTGCACGAGCACGCCACGAAACCCTCACCACGACACTCAACCCCCGAAGCCCGCCACACCCGGCCGGCACCGAGGGCGGGGCGCCCGGGCTGCGAGATGACATGGCGGCCAGCGCGGAAACCACCCTGATCGCACTCACCCGCCGGCTGCACGAGCGCGCCACGAAACCCTGACCTCGACGCTCAGCTCCCAGGGGCGCCCGGGCTGCGAGACGACACGGCGGCCAGCGCACAAGCCACCCTGATCGCGCCCATCCGCTGCCCCACCCTCAGCCCCCGAAAACCTCCACCGCCGGCCGCTCCGGGGTGCGAGGTGCCCAGCCCGGATCCCCGCTGGTGGCGAAGCCGACCCAAGCGGCGTGCATGCGCGTCGCGAGGGCCGGCGGGGCCGGGTCCGGGCCCAGCAGGCCGGTTTCCCCGTGCAGCCACGGTTCGCCGGCCAGGTCGAACACGAACGGCAGCTCCACCGTGTGCGCCGCGCCGAGCCGCCCGTCCAGTGCCGTCGAGCGGTGGGCGAACGAGTACACGTGGGTCCGCCCGGTGCGTGCCGCGATCAGCCGGGCCGAACCCGCGCCGAACAGCGCGTCGCCGAGCAGTGCCGAGCGCAGCTCGCCCGGGCTCGCGTCCGGCCGGGACGCCCGGAGCGCGGCGACCGCGGCCTCGGGATCGGCCCGGGTCGCCGCCGCGACGGCGAGCACGTCGGCGTCCGTGGAGTTCTCGAACTTCCCTTGCGGCACCAGGTAAAGGTTCCCTTCCTCGGTGGTGGTGCCGATGAGCAGATCGACGTCCCCGCCGAGCGGCGCGTCGGCCGGTTGCACCGGCAGCACCAGGCTGAACGGGCTCAGCCCGGCGAGCGGGTCGGTCGCGGTGGCGGTCCGGAGGTCCACACCGGACAGTGCGGGCATCGCCGCCACCAAGCGGGCGTCCGGGATTTCCGCGAACGCCGCTGCCGTCGGCTCGGTCCCGAGCGCGGCGGCCGCCGCCGACGTGACTCGCCGCGCCTGCTCCGGGGTGAACGCGCCCGTCCCGCTGCCGCTCTGCATGATCGCCCGCCGGAACAGCCCCTTCGCGGCCGGTGCTGCCAGCAGCCCCGCGGTGAGCGTCGCCCCCGCCGACTGCCCGAACACCGTGACGTTGCCGGGATCGCCCCCGAACGACCCGATGGCGTCGCGCACCCACCGCAGCGCGGCGAGGACGTCCAGCAGGCCGCGGTTGTCCGGGGCGCCGTCCAGGACGAGGAAGCCGGGGATCCCGAGGCGGTAGTTGACCGTCACCAGGACGACGCCGTCCCGCGCGAACGCCCGGCCGTCGTAGAGCGCCGCCGCCGTGGAGCCGGTGACGAACCCGCCGCCGTGTACGAAGACCATCACCGGCCGCTTGCCGTCGTCGGCGGCCGGGGTGCGGACGTCCACGGTGAGGTACTCGTCGCCGCGCACCCAGCCAGGGCCGAAGTACGGGCTCAGGTCGAGGCGGCCGAAGTCCCGCACCGGCTGGGGCGCGGTCGGCGACGGCCGCGTGCCGTCCCGGACGCCGGACCAGCCCGGGTGCGGCACGGGTTCGGCGAAGCGGAGCCCGCCGGCGGGAGCGGCCGCGTACGGAATGGCCCGGTAGCGCTCGCCGAACCGGTCGCGGGTCCCCCGCACCGCGCCCGGAGGCGGGTGCGCGATCGGGTGCCGGGTGCCGCTCACGCGAAGCCGGCCCAGTCCGTGATGGCGAACCGGGAGCCGTCCCGGCGGACCTGCACGCCGCCGGGCCCGGGCAGGTGCGCCGGGAACACGAGCGCGCCGGTTTCGGCCGCCGAGCCGAGCAGCTGGTGCCGCGTGGCGCGCGCCTGGGCCTCGTCCTCGCAGAAGCACGAGTTGACGTCGGGCGCCACGATCTGCTGCGGGGTGTGCACCAGATCGCCGACGAACAACGCCCGGTCGCTCCCGGATTCCAGGCGCAGCACCGACGATCCCGGCGTGTGGCCGGGCGCGAGCTCGAGCCGGAGGTTGCCGTCGATCCGGTACGAGCCGTCCCACAAATCCACGAGCCCGGCCTCGTGCACCGGCGCGACGCTGTCCTCGAAGACGTTCTGGTTCCCCCGCCCGAACACGGACTCGTTCCCGTTGAGCGGGTTCCAGAACTCGAAGTCGCGCCGGGGCAGGAGGTAGCGGGCGCGGGGGAACGTCGGCACCCAGGCACGGTCCTCGAGCCGGGTGTTCCAGCCGACGTGGTCGGTGTGCAGGTGGGTGTTGACCACGAGGTCGACGTCCTCCGGGCGCACCCCGGCGGCCGCGAGCGTGTCGAGGAAGGGCGTGTCGCGGTGTCCCCAGAACGCGGCGTAGGGCCGTTCCTTGTGGTTGCCGACGCCGGTGTCGACGAGGATGGTTCGGCCTTCGCTGCGCAGCAGCCACGTCTGGACCGCCGCGACGACCTGGCCGGTCCCGGGGTCCCAGAAACCGGGGGCCAGCCAGGACCGGTTCTCGTCCCAGTCCGTTTCGTTGCTGTGCGGGAAGAACTCGGCCGGCGTCAGGCCGACCGGGCCGGAGAACTCGACGACGCGGGTGACGGTGACGTCCCCCAGCGTGATCTCTTCGGGAATCGCGTTCATGACCCCAGGCTGGCGCCCGGCCGCACCGGCGAACCAGCCCCGGCGGTGCCTACCCTTCGCCGGGGGTGGCCGGGCTCCGGCGTCACGACCGTCTCGGGATCCACCGCCACAACGCCGCGGCCGCCGCGAAGCCGACCAGGCCGCTGGTCGCGATGCCCGCGCCGAGGCCGGCCAGTGCGGTGGCCGCCGACAGGAGCAGGGGGCCGACGCCGGTGCCGATGTCGGCCAGTTCGTTCCAGATGCCCAGGTGCGTCGGGCGCCCCACCGGCGGGGAGACGTCGGCGCCGAGGGTCATCACGATGCCCGAGCCGATCCCGTTGCCGAAGCCCATCACCATCGCCGCCACCGTCAGCAGGGCCGCGCCGTCGGTCAGGGGCACCAGGAGGAAGGAGGTGCCGAGCACGAGGGTCGCCGGCACCGCCACCCAGCGGCGGCCGTGGCGGTCCATCACCTTGCCCGCCGGGTAGAACGTCAGCGCGTCGACCGCGCCGGCGATGCCGTAGATGATCGAACCGGTCGTCGGCGACAGGCCGATGTGGGCCGCCCACAGCGGGACGACCGTCTGGCGGGTCTGGCGGATCGCCGACAGCAGCAGGATTCCCGTGCCCAGGGTCGCGTACACCCGCCACCGCTGCTTCAGCATCCCGCGCGTGGTGACCTCGGCCGCCTGGTCGCGGCCGGTGACCGGCAGGTCGGGCACCCGCAGCACCAGCGCGGCCGCCGCGGCGATCGCGGCCAGGCTCACGTAGTACGCGCCCGGCAGGCCGGCGAACCGCATCGCCGCGGCCCCGGCGAACGGCCCGAGGAACACGCCGATCCGCATGCTCCCGCCCAGCGTCGACAACGCCCTGGCCCGCAGGTGCGGCGGCACGACCTCGGTTAGGTACGACTGCCGGGCCAGGCCGTAGACCGCGGCGGCCGCCCCGATCAGCACGACGCCGGCGCCGTAGACCAGCAGCGACCACGGCCCGCGGCCCAGGTCGACCAGGCAGATCAGGACCCCGGCGACCAGCACGGCCGCGGCCAGGAGCATCGACCGGCGCTCACCGACCCGCGTCGCCAGCACCCCGGCGGGGATGTTCGCGACCAGCGACCCGACCCCGAGCATCGCGGCGATCAACGCGGCCGTCGGGGTGCTGGCACCGCGCTCGATGGCGCTCAGCGCGATGACCGGCAGCAACGCGCCTTCGGACAGCCCGAACAGGGCCGCGGGCCCGTACGCCGCCGCGGCGACCGAGCGCAGGCGGAAGTTCTCGACCATGTCCGGTCATCATGCGCGACCGGCGACCGCCGCGGGATCCGGAGTGATCATCGTCGCGCCCGGTTTCGTCCTCAATGGACAGATCCGGCCGGTTCCCGCCGAGCGGTGCCGATCGACGCGCAGGCGTTCCGGTTCCGCATGGTCTCCCCCGTCGGTCGTCCGGTCAGGCTGCTCCGAAAGTAGCCAGCCTCCACCCGCCGGGGCGAGGCACGGACTGCACAGTGAACGGCCCCCACGGTTTCGCGATGACCAGTGACTACCGCTCACAGTGAGCCGAGGGCGCGCAGCGCCAGCCACAGCTCGTGCTTCGCGCTGGGTGCGTGCAGCAGGGAACGGCCGAGGGCCCGTTCGATCCTGGCCAGCCGCTTGCGCGTGGCCGGTGCCGAGATGCCGAGGGCCGACGCGGTCGCGGGCAGCCGGGCATCGGCGCGCAGCCACGCGCGCAGCGTCTCGACGCCGGCCGGGGGTCCGGCGTCGAGGGGCAGCAGCCGGGAGCGGGCCCAGACGACGGCGGCCGGGGTCGCCAGCAGGCTGTCGAGCGGGCCGGCCGGCGAGTCCGGCGACGCCCCGGCGTGCAAGCGCAGGGCGAGCCACGCGGCCGACTGGTCGGCGAGCCGGGTGAGGTCCAGGCCGAGCAGGTCGCCGAGCAGGCGCAGGCGCGCGGCCAGCGTGTTGCGGTGGATCTTGAGGTGGCGGCCGGCGCCGCCGTCGAAGGTGAGCCAGGAGTTCAACGTGGCCAGCAGTTCCTCGGCGCCGGGGTCGGCCCGCCGCGCCGGGACGTAGGTCAGGCACGGCCGCAGGAACCCGGCCGCCCACGCGGGTCCGCGGCCGCCGAGGAACGGCGTCAGGTCGGTGTGCCGGTCGAACCGGGCGTACCGGCCGGGTACGCCGCGGGCCACCGCCAGCGCGTGGAACGCCTGTTCGTAGCCGAGCGCGGTCTCGCGCAGCGGCACCTCCTGGCTCGCGCCGACCCGCGCTTCCGGGACGCCCTCGGCGATCAGCAGGTCCAGGCGGTGCTCCCGCTCCGGCGGGACGAGCGCGATCAGGTGGTGGGGCCGGACGGGACAGGGCACGATCCACGCCCGTCCCCGCGCGAAGCGTTCGATCTGGTCGCCGATCTGGTGGCGCCGCCCGGCCGGGCATTCGACGACGAACACGCGCGCCACACCCGGCAGCCGGGGGCCCAGGGTCGCGGCGATCCGCTGCGCGGCGGCCAGGCTGCCGATCATCAGCAGGTGCAACACGGCTTCGCGGCTCTGCGACATCGCCGACGCCACGCGGTCGCTGGTCCGTTCGGCTTCCGCCACCCGCCAGCACAGGCCGAGGATGCGGGCGGCGTCGGCGAGCACCACGCCGGGCCGGCGCTCCGGCCGGTTCGCGACAACCAGGTACGGCACGCGCGCGGCGGCGTCGCCGGCGCGGACGACGTCGATCGTGTCCGGTTCGCCGTCGAGGACCGCCGACGACGTGCCGCGGCGGTGCAGGCGGGCCACCTCGGTGGCGGCCGCGGCCAGGACCGTCGGCGCGGGAGCGGAGTGCTTCGACGGCGCCGCAAGGGTTTTGCCGTCGACGTCGACCAGGGCCGCCGTTCCGCCCGTGCGCGTCGCCAGCCAGTCGAGGATCGCGCCGACCGCGCCGGAACCGGTGGACAGCCGGGTCAAGGCGACGAGGTCGCCGGCCCGGCCGGCGGGGCCGAGAGCCGCGCTCGTTCCGACGTCGACCACCCCCCGCACCGGCGCGATCCACTTTAGCGCGTCCGGCGTCGGACATCGCCGTACGCGCGGGACTTCGGCGTTATACGGTCCCCGCATGTACGTGACGCCACCGCCGCCGCCTGTCACCCGCCCGATCGCCGAGCCCGCCTGGTGGCAGGTGTGCGGCCCCGCGCTCACCGCGCTGATCGGGTTGTTCATGCTGACCGCGATCTACCGGTTCGACGGCAGGTCGGAGGTCCAGGTCGCCCTCGACCTGTCCGACTCGAGCCTGCTCCTGATCGGGCTGGTCGCCTACCTGGCCGGGGCGGCGCTCGCGGCGGTCGCCGGCCTCCTGCTCGGCGCCCGCTTCCCCATCGCCGTCGCCGTTCCCGCGACCTGCTTCCTGCTCCTCGGCGTCCTGTGCGCCGCCTTCGCCGACGGCTCCGGGCTCCTGGCGGCCGGCCGCGCTCTTTCGGGACTCGGCACCGGCGCGGCCGTCGGCGCGACGGTCGCGCTGATCCTGAAGCTGCGCGAACGGCGCGGGGCTCTCGCCGGGGTGACCGGCGCGCTCGCCGTGCTCGCCCTGGTGCTCGGGCCGGTCATCGGGCGGTTGCTCACCGAATCGCTGGGGTTCCGCGTGGTCCAGCTGACCGCCGTTCCGTTCCTGCTCGTGGCGCTCGTCGTCAACGCGGTTCTCGGCATCGTCCGGCTCACCGCCGCCAAGCGCGCGGCCGCGCCCGCCTCGTACGGCACGCCGTGGCAGCCGGCCAGCAGACAGTGAAAGCGTCTTCTTGCACACTTTGGTGCGAAACTTTCTGAAATCAGTTCCAGTCTTGCCACTTACCGTCCGCGCGCCTACAGTCCGGGCACCGGCAGGTGTACTCGAGCAGCGTGGCGAGAGGAACTGGCATGGCGATCTCGCGCAGGACTTTCCTCGGTTCGGCCGCGGCCGCTTGGGGTGCGCTGTCCCTCGCCGGCGCACCCGGGGCCGCCGCGGCCAGTGCGCCCGGTGACGTCGTCGGCAAGATCACCGTCGGGTACCAGGGCTGGTTCGCCTGCGCCGGCGACGGCGCCCCGATCGGCGGCTGGTGGCACTGGAGCCAGAACTGGGGACAGCCGCCGTCGCCGGGCAACAATGTAATCAAGGCCTGGCCGGACGTGCGCGAGTACACGCGCACGTACCCGACCGCGTACGGCAACCTCGGCAACGGCGCGTCGGCCACGCTCTTCTCGTCCTACGACCAGCAGACCGTCGACACGCACTTCCTCTGGATGCAGCAGAACGGCTGCGACACCGCCGCGTTGCAGCGCTTCAACCCCAACAGCAGCGAAGGCGCCACACGCGACGCGATGGCCGCGAAAGTCCGCGCCGCCGCCGAGGCGCACGGCCGGAAGTTCTACGTCATGTACGACGCCACCGGCTGGGCGAACATGCAGCCGGAGCTGAAAACCGACTGGACCGCCAAGATGTCCGCGCACACGGCGTCACCCGCCTACGCGCGCCAGAACGGGAAGCCGGTCGTCTGCGTCTGGGGTTTCGGCTACGACGACGCCAACCACCCGTGGGACGCGAGCACGTGCCTCGACGTCGTGCGCTGGTTCAAGGCGCAGGGGTGTTACGTCATCGGCGGCGTGCCGCGGGAGTGGCGGACGAGCGACGGCGGGTCGCGGCCCGGCTTCGGCGACGTCTACCGCGCGTTCGACATGCTCTCGCCGTGGATGGTCGGCGCGATCGGCGACGCGGCGGGCTCGGACCGGGCGTATGAGAACCTGACCGTCCCCGACCTGGCCGACTGCGCCGCCCACGGCATCGACTACCAGCCGTGCGTGCTGCCCGGCGACGTTTCGGGGCGGCAGCGCGCCCACGGCGACTTCATGTGGCGCCAGTTCTACAACGTGGTGCGCGCCGGCGCGCAAGGCGTCTACATCTCGATGTTCGACGAGTACGGCGAAGGCAACCAGATCGCGAAGACCGCCGAAAACGCGTCGATGTCCCCCGCCGGCCTGCTCGCCCTGGACGAAGACGGGACGGCGTGCTCGTCGGACTACTACTTGCGGCTGACCGCCGACGGCGGCCGCATGCTCAAGGGCCAGCTCCCGCTCAGCGCCGTCCGCCCGACCCGGCCCACGCTCACCACCGGCGGCCCGGGCGACCTCGCCCGCGGCCGCGCCACGAGCGAAAGCAGCCACACCCAGAGCTACGGCTCGGGCAACGCCGTCGACGGGAACCCGGACAGCTACTGGGAAAGCGCGAACAACGCGTTCCCCCAGTGGCTCCAGGCCGACCTCGGCCCGGCGGTGGCGGTCACGCGGATCGTACTGGCGGTCCCGCCGTCGAGCGCGTGGGGCACGCGGACGCAGACGCTGACCGTGTCCGGCTCCGGCGACGGCACCGCGTTCGAGACGCTCGTCCCCGCGACGGCGTACGTGTTCGACCCGGCGCGGGGCAACAGCGTCACGATCACCGTTCCCGGCGGCGCCCGCCGCTTCCTGCGCGTGACCTGCACCGGCAACACCGGGTGGCCGGCCGCCCAGCTCGCCCGCTTCGAGGCCTACGGCTGAGGATCAGCGGCGGCCGGCGACCAGGATGACGAGGTACTGGCCGCCGCCCGGCTGGACGTCGGCGGTCACCGGCAGCCCGGGCACCAGGCGGGAGAACCGGTCCACCAGCCAGCCGGCCGCCTCCCGGGCGTCCTGCTCGGTCGGGCACCGGGCCACCATCTCGCGGCCGCCCTTGCGTTCCAGCCGCCCGGCCACGGTGATCAGCGGCGCGGGTTCGGCCACGTGCAGGCGATCCGGCCAGGCGATGACCACCTTGACCGCACCCTTGCGCGTGTTGCACCCCCGGTGCGCGAGCCGCTCGGGCACCTTGGCCTTCCGGTCGGCGGTCCGGCTGTCGACGCTGGGCCCCCGCGGATCGTTCACCGACATGCCGGGATCGACCGGCTCGTCGCACACCCAGCAGCGCCAGCCGTCGCGCTCGGCGACGTCATCGAGGAGACTCACCCGAGCAAACTAGCCTGCCGGGCCCCGCCGGGTTCAGGCAGTGCCGCGCGGCGCTAGTTCTTCGGCGCGCGACCCAGCCGCAGGGCGGAGACGAGGAAGAAGACGCCGCCCAGCGTCGCGTAGCCGGCCAGCGTCGTCAGCGAGGCACCGTCCTTTGTGGCCTGCAGGATGAACGAAGTCCCGGCCAGGACGGAGATCCCGCCGCTGAGGATCATCGGCCACTGCCCGCCCAGCGCACGGCGGGCGATGCCGACGGCGAGCTGGACGGCGCCGGCCACGATCGCCCAGCTGCCCCACACGCGCAGGACGCCCGGGATGCCGGACGAGACGGCGAACGCCAGCCCGGCGGCGGCCAGCAGGCTGATCGCGACGTTGACGTACAGCGCCGGCACCGGTTGGCCCGCCCCCGACGTGCGGGCGTCGACCACGGCGGCGACGACGTCGAACAGCGGGTACAGCACCAGCAGCGCGACGCTGACCGGGCCGAGGCTCGACACCGTCGCGAACAGCAGGCCGGCCCAGACGAGGGCGAACGCGAACCGGGCGAAGTAGAGCCGTCGCAGGGACGGCGCGATGCCGGCGGCCGGAACGGTGCGAGTGGTCATGCGGAGCTCCCGAAGTCAGGTAGACAGATCGTTCTATCTCATGACTATGGCAGCAGCTCGCCGCCTCCGTCAAGACCGACCGTTCTATCTGCTAATCTGGGTGCAGTACCCGCGAGGCAGGAGGTCCCGTTGTCCGAAGCCCGAGCCAGGCTGCTTTCCTCGGCGAGCCGGCTGTTCTACACCGAGGGCCTCCACTCGGTCGGCATCGACCGGGTGATCGCCGACGCGGGCGTCACGCGCGCCACGCTGTACCGGCACTTCCCCAGCAAGGACGACCTGCTGGTCGCCTACCTGACCGAGGCCGACCAGGCCATCCGCGCCCAGGTGGCGGCCGCCCGTGAAGCGGGCGGCCCTCCGGCGGCCATCGTCCGCGCGGTGGCGACGTCGATCGCGGACGGCATCCGCTCCCCCGGCTTCCGCGGCTGCGCGTTCCTCAACGCGGCGGCGGAGTACCCCGACCCGGCCCACCCGGTCCACCAGGCGGTCCTGACCCACCGCGAGTGGTTCCTGGAGACGGTGACGGAGTTGCTGGCGGCCACGGGCGAGACGGCCCCGGAGCCGGCGGCCCGCCATTTCGTGCTGCTCCGCGACGGCGCGATGGCGGCCGGCTGCCTGACCGACCCGGCCCCGATCTGCGAGACCTTCCTGCGCGGGGTCGACGGGATCCTGGAGTACCGGACCGCGGGAAAGAACTGACGCTCAGGAACCGGCGATCGAAGCGAGTTCGGCGACGATCGCATCGAGGATGGCGCCGTCGGCTCGGACCAGCTCGTCGGCGCATTTGTACCAGCGGGTGATCTGGAGAGCACGAGCCAGCGCCTGATTTCGCCACGGATGCCGCTCGCACCGCGCGATCGCCAGCAGCACGACGATGAGCTGCGTGCTGTACTCCATGTCGGCCGCGATGGCGACGGCCCGCGGGTGGTCACTCACGAGCAGTGCGGTGTTGAGGACGTCCACCAGCGCCCAGTCCCGCCGAACGACCGGCCTGAGCGCGCGAGCGGCTCGTTCGGCGTCATCGAGCAGGTGTCGAGAACGAGCTGTCAGCCCGATTTCATGAGCGGCCTGAGCGATCGCAGCGAGCATGACGATCTGCGGCCGGTCACCGTCGCGGCGAGCAGCATTCGATTCGGCCTCGTCGAGCAAGTCGTCCACTCGCACGGGCTGATCGGCGCGGTGGGCGAGCCGGGCGAGTGCGAGCAATGCCGACGTCCGGCCCGCGGGCGAGTCGTTTTCCGCCGCTTGCTCTGTTTTTAAGATCAACTGCGCGGCCACGTGGTTCCGCCCGGTGTCGGCGGCAGCCTCCGCGACCGCGGCCAGCACCACGGAGCGACCGTAGCTCCGGGCGAGGCCGGTCGCCTCCCGCGCGGCGACCAGAAGGTGGCGGTCCACCTCCGGTTCGGACTTCCGGCGCATCGCGGCGCGAGCCAGCTCGATGTTGGCTTTGACGGACGTGAGCGAGGCCGGAAGAGCCTCGGTGAGCGAAGCCAACTCGGCGAACACACGGGAGACCGCCCTGCCTTCGTCTCGGTCGAGAGCCGCTCTGAGAACGGCCACGTAGGCGAAGACGGCTTTTCGGTCCCGTGGCAGCCGCCCCGCGACTTCGGCGGCCGCGCCGGTGTCACGAGCATCGACGAGGCCCAAGACCATCGCTCGCACGAAGTCCGGCAAGCGACAGCGAACGCCACCGATCTTCTCGGCGCGGCTGACGGGGGCGACGGCCACAACCACGCGGACCAACGACGTCATGGCCCAGTCCTCGGTGACCTTGGCCGCCATATCCTCTGCGTCGGCCAGCAGCTCGCGTGCGACCTCTGTCCGGCCGATCCGGACAGCGGCCTGCGCCAGTTCAGTGACGACGCGAAGCCGCAGAGTCGGATCGATGATGCTGCGGCTGATCGCTTCGACTTCCGCGAACAGGGACGCGGCTCGGTCGCTCGCCCCGGTTTCCAACCGGGCCTGGGCGGCGGCGACCAGTTCCCGCACGCGCAGCCCCGGGTCGAGCTCTCGATCGGCTTCTTCGATCTTTGCGAGCAGCGACTCGGCTCGTTCCCTCCGGCCGAAATCCACCAGGGCCCGGGCGAAAGCGGTGACCCTCGAGGTCCACAGTGACCAGTCGGAGACTGTGTGCAGTGCTTCTTCGGCTTCGGAGAGCAGCGACCAAACGCGATCTTCGGCACCGAGGGCGAACCAGGCGCGCGCGAGTGCGATCTGTTCCAGAGCCTGCCCCCGCCGGACCAGCGATTCGGCATCGACCAGGAGTGCACCGGCTCGTCGCGGATCACTTCGGCCACATCGGATCACCGCCTTGGTCACCGTCTCGATCGTGCTGAGCACGGTGCGGTTCGCAGAGATCCTCCCCAGACTGATCTCCGGCAACGGGACAGCACCCTCGTAGCCACCGAGCCTCTCACGGACGAGCGGGTCCACCTTCGCGATGTGCGCGAGCGCACCGAGTACAGCACGTTTCTCGCCGACGTCCGTCAGGTTGTCCACAAGTGCATGAACCCGGGTGAAGCTGTGGTCCACAGCAAGGGCGCAGGCGAGGTGGATGACTGCTGTCGCCCAATCCGAGGTCGTGGACGGCAGATGGATCAGCGGTTCAGGAGCCGCGGGCCGGCGGGTCGCGGCCAAAGCCGCTGCGCGCCGCTCCGGGTGCAGGATGTTCACCGCCACTGCCTCCGCGGCGGCGAAGATCTCCGCGGCCCGCATCGTCTCGCCGCGAGCTTCCGCTGTCCGGGCGACGGCGGCCAGGGCGAAAACCCGGTCGGCCGGCTCGACGATCGAAGACGCGATGGACTCCGCTCGGTTGATCTGACCGAGCCTGGCCCACAACTCCGGCAACTTCGGGGGTATGTGGCTGTTGCGATCCGCCAAGTGGTCCCGGTGGATGGCCAGCCGCGTCATGGCCACCAAGTCAGGTGTGGCCTGCGCGACGATGACGTTCTGCGTCGTCGTGATCTCCGCCAGGGCGAGGGCGTCGCCGCCGGATACGTCCAGCATTCGGTCGTGGCGGGCCAGGTCGGTGGCGCACGCGACCATGCGCGGGAGCTCGGCGGCGGCGGTGAGCATGGTGAAGTAGCCGCGCAGCAGGTAGCGCGGGGTCGTTTCCGGCCAGCCGAGCGCCCGGTGCTCGTCCGCCCAGGAGTGCAGGGTGTCCCGGTGGCGGTCGAGCCGGGCCGGGCCCAGCATCATGATCGCCGCCAGCTGCAGCTCCTCGTGCCCCAGGAGGTAGACCGGGGCTTCGGTCCCCTCCCGCTTGGTGAAGCTGCGCCCGGCCACGGTCGCGAGGTGGTCTTCGATCTCCCACTCGGACTCGCCGGTCAGTGCAGCGAGGTCGGCTGCCGTCAGGCCACCGCCGGCCGCGGTGACGAGCCCGAGGAGGCCCTGCTCGACCGGCGTGCCGCGCAACAGCCGCTTCAACTCCCGCTGCATTTCGGCTCGTGCGGAGAGAGCGTGGGGCGAGGGCTCCAACGTCCGCACGATCGCCGGATCGCGCAGCGGGTGGTGCGCGGGTACGTCGGAGGGCACGGGCGGGTTGGGTCGACCGGCGACGATGACCCGCATGCCCGCCGGCGGCTGCGCCGGGAGCAGCGCGGCGATACTGTGCGCATCCGGATCGATCCCGGCGCCGCGGTCCTCGTCCAGCCCGTCGATCAGGAGCACGAACGTGTCACCGCGCCGCCGGCACGCGTCCGCCGCGTCCTGCAACAACCCCAGCAAGTGGGCTTCACGCGTCGTGTCGGTCAAGAACGCCGGCAGGTCTTCGCCGAGCAAAGCCAGCAATTGCTCCATGACGTTGTCGATGAACGCCGACCGGTCGTTCTGACCGGCGAGCCGCGCGGTCACGAAGAACGACACGAGCTCCACGCCGTCCGGTGGGTTCAACGCGAACCACGACATGAGCGCGGACTTGCCGGACCACGCACCCGCTCGCCACCACCGGTACGCGCCCACCGATTCCGGCGACGTGCAGAATTCGGCCAGCTCGGCCAATTCGGTTTCCCGCTCCAGCAACCGGGGCGGGGCGATGCGTTGCAACACCTGCTGGCGGTACCGGGTGCGGACCTGTTTTCCGGCATTCACGTGCAGGTCACCGTGAACGACCCCGACCTGGACCACCGGCCCGCCGACATCCCCGTCCACCTGATTCGCCACCGGGGGCGTTTCCGCACCCTCGGGCGGGTGGTCGGGCGGCGGCGAATCCATGGGTAAACCATCTCACAACCGCACAGCCGACCTCGGTCACGAGCGGCCACCCGTGGAAAACCACCCGCCCGGGAGCCGCGCGCTCCCGGGCGGGTGGTGGTCAGCCCACCTGCAGGTCGATGCAGGAGTAGAACGCGTTCGACGTGTCCGCGATGTTCCACACCGCCAGCACCGTCTGGCGTCCGGTGTGGCCGGACAGGTTCACCTGGTGCGAAAGGGTTGCCGGCGGCTGCTGGTTGTTGCCGCTGATGTCCGCGACCTTTTGCCCGCCGATGTAGTACTCGTAGTTCGTCGTGCGGTGGCGGGCGGTGAACGTCCACGTGAACGTCGCCGTCGTGCCGACCGGGGACGCGCGCCAGCCCTTGCTGTTGTCGTTGAGCTCGGCGAACTGCGCGTTGCCGCCGTTGCAGGACCGCAGGCCCTTCGGGCCCTCCACGCTCTGGGGCTCGTACTTGATTTCGCCGCACGACACCGTGCCCTGGGCGCACTGTGCCTGCCGGCTCGCCGGGGAGTTCACGTAGCCGTGCGCGCTCGCGATGCCGGCGGGGCTCACCACCACCAGGACCGGCGCCAGGAGTGCTCCCGCCGCGGCCGCGGTCAGTTTGCGGTTCATACCAGCTCCTTCGGGGACAGGCTCGCCTCCCGGCCGCCGCGTACGGCGAAGTCGCGGTCCGGGTCCCGTGGGGAACCCGCCCGCGCCGGGAAGGGTTACGAGCGAAGGAAATTGTGGTCTAGACCATACGTCGGTTCGATGCGCGGGTCAACAGATGACAAAGTCCCGGTTAATGTTGGTAAGGCGCCAACTGTCACCCGTTGTTCCGGTCAGCGGGACCCGCCGGGGCGGACCGGTCGGTGACGGAGGGACGCGAACCTCTAGGATCACGCCCGTGACCACCTACGACGACACCTTCGAGCACCTCGACGCCTCGGCCCTGCCGGAACGGCAGCAGAAGATCCTCGTGGCGATCCGGGACTGGGTGGTCCGGTACGGCTACTCCCCCAGCACCCGCGAGATCGGCGAGGCCGTCGGCCTGCTCTCGACGTCGTCGGTGTCGAAGCACCTGGCGAGCCTGGAGGACAAGGGTTTCCTGCGCCGCGGCGCAGGCGTGTCACGCCCGATGGACGTGCGCGCGTTCCTGCAGGGCGGCGAAGCGCGCGAGGACAGCGACTCGGTCCCCGTGCCCGTCGTCGGCGACATCGCCGCCGGTACGCCGATCTCCGCGGTCGAGCACGTCGACGACGTCCTCAAGCTGCCGCGCGACCTCACCGGGCGGGGCACCGTCTTCGGCCTGCGCGTCCGGGGCGACTCGATGATCGACGCCGCCATCTGCGACGGCGACATCGTCGTGGTCAAGCAGCAGAACGAGGCCCACTCGGGGCAGATCGTCGCCGCGATGATCGACGAGGAGGCGACGGTCAAGGTCTACCGCCGCCGCAACGGGCACGTCTTCCTCGAGCCCCGCAACCCCGCCTACGACGTCATCGACGGCGACCGGGCGGCGATCCTGGGCGTGGTCGTGTCGGTGCTGCGGAGCGTCTGACGCGCTTCACCAGGTGACCGGCAGCTCGTACACGCCGTACACGGATCCGTCGTGCTTGAACGGGATCCGCTCGACGCCGGTCGCCAGCGCGAGCGTCGGGATCCGCCGGTACAGCGTGCGGTAGACGACCTGGAGCTCGAGCCGGGCCAGCGGCTGGCCGAGGCACTGGTGCACGCCGAAGCCGAACGCGACGTGCCGGTGCGAGTCGCGGCTCAGGTCGAGACGATCGCCGTCCGGGAACACCGCCGGGTCGCGGTTGGCGATGTCGTTGGCCATGATCAGGCCCTCGCCCGCGCGGACGGTCACCCCGGCGATCTCGATGTCCTCGAGCGCGACGCGGCGGCGGCCGTTGTGCGTGATGTTCAGGTACCGCAACAGTTCTTGGACCGCCGACGCCACCAGCGCCGGGTCGTCACTCTCGCGCAGCAGCGCCAGCTGGTCCGGGTGCTCCAGCAGGGCGAGCGTGCCGAGCGCGATCATGTTCGCCGTCGTCTCGTGGCCGGCGATCAGCAGCAGCACGCCCATCTGCGCCGCTTCGACGCGGGACAGCTCGCCGGCGTGCACGCGGCCCGCGAGCCCGGAGAGCAGGTCGCCGGCGGGCCGTTCGAGCTTCTCCCCCATCAGCCGGTCGAGGTAGCCCACCAGCGCCTGGTGCCCGGCCGCCCGCTCCTCCGGCTCGGCGTCGCGCCGGATGATGACCTTGCTGTTGTCCTGGAAGAAGTCGTGGTCGGCGTAGGGGACGCCGAGCAGCTCGCAGATCACCAGTGACGGCACCGGCAGCGCGAACGCCTCGACGAGGTCGACCGGCTTCGGCCCGGCCAGCAGGGCGTCGATCCGGTCGTCGACGATCTTCTGCACCGCCGGGCGCATGGCGGCGGTGCGGCGGATCGTGAACGGCGCGGTCACCATCTTGCGCAGCCGCGCGTGCTCGGGGTTGTCCATCAGGATGAAGCTGATGCCGGTGCCGCCCTTCGGCAGCGGTGCCGGGCTCGGGTAGCTGGGCCGCGTGACGTCGGCGCTGACGCGGGGATCCGCCAGCAGTGCGCGCTGTTCGGCGTAACGGGTCACCAGCCACGGCGTGCTGCCGTCCCACAGCCGGACGCGCGCGAGCGCCGCTTCCGCCTGCAGCTCCCGGGCCGCCGGCGGCGGGTCGAAGGGGCAGCCCGGGGCGCGGGTCATCGGGAACCCGGGGATTTCGGCGGTGCTCGTCATCGTTCCTCCGCGGTCGCCGTCAGTTCGTGATCAGTCAACCGAAGACTGCTACGCTAAGTCAAGCGACTGATTTAATTCGGACATCCCGACGGAGGACCCGTGCCCGACCCATCCACCCCTGTCGCCGAGGCGCCGTCACGCGCGAACCTCGTCGTCGGGGTCCTCGCCTTCGCGGGCATCGTCGTCTCGCTGATGCAGACGCTGGTCATCCCGCTGATCCCGGCGCTGCCCGGGCTGCTGCACGCGTCCGCCGCCGACGCCACCTGGGCGATCACCGCCACGCTGCTCGCGGGCGCGGTGGCGACGCCGACGGTCGGCAGGCTCGGCGACATGTACGGCAAGCGGCGGATGCTGCTGCTCAGCCTCGGCGCGCTCGTGGCCGGCTCCACGATCGGCGCGCTGTCCGACAGCCTCGCGCCGATGGTCGCCGGGCGGGCGCTGCAGGGCCTCGCGGCCGGCGTGATCCCGCTCGGGATCAGCATCATGCGCGACGAACTGCCCGCCGAGCGGCTCGGCTCCGCCACGGCGCTGATGAGCGCGTCGCTCGGCGTCGGCGGCGCGCTCGGCCTGCCCGCCGCGGCACTGCTGGCCGAAAACGCCGACTGGCACGTGCTGTTC
Source organism: Amycolatopsis sp. cmx-4-83 (assembly GCF_046548815.1). Lineage (NCBI taxonomy): Bacteria > Bacillati > Actinomycetota > Actinomycetes > Pseudonocardiales > Pseudonocardiaceae > Amycolatopsis > Amycolatopsis sp. cmx-4-83. Next base: position 134,179 of record NZ_JAEBEF010000008.1, read on the forward strand.
TGGACCTCGGCCGGGCTCGGTCTCGTGGTGGTCGGCCTGGTCGTCGCGCTGGTGCCCGAGTCCCCGGTCCGCACCGGCGGCCGCTTCGACGTGCCGGGCGCGGCCGGGCTCTCGATCGCGCTCATCTCCCTGCTGCTGGCGATTTCGAAGGGCGCCGACTGGGGCTGGGGCAGCCCGGCGACGCTGGGCCTGCTCGCGGTGGCGGTCGTCGTCCTGCTGCTGTGGGGCCGCTGGGAACTGCGGACCGCGCAGCCGCTGGTCGATCTGCGCACGACCGCGCGGCGCCAGGTGCTGCTGACCAACATCGCCTCGGCGGTGTTCGGCTTCGCGATGTTCGCGATGTCCCTGGTCCTGCCCCAGCTGCTGCAGCTGCCCGCGGCGACCGGCTACGGGCTCGGCAAGTCGATGCTGGTGGTGGGCCTGGTGATGGCGCCGTCGGGGCTGGTGATGATGGCGCTGGCTCCGGTGTCGGCGCGCATTTCCCGCACGCGCGGCCCGAAGACGACGCTGATGCTCGGCGCCGTGGTCGTCGCGGCCGGGTACGCGCTGGGCATCGGGCTGATGAGCACGACCTGGCAGCTCGTGGTCGTGTCGAGCACCATCGGCGCGGGCATCGGGCTGGCCTACGGCGCCATGCCGGCGCTGGTGATGGGCGCGGTGCCGGTTTCGGAGACCGCGGCGGCGAACAGCCTCAACACGCTGATGCGCTCGATCGGGACGTCGGTGTCGAGCGCGACGGCCGGGCTGGTGCTCGCGCGGCTGACGATCGACTTCGGGCCGGTGAGCCTGCCGTCGCAGAACGGGTTCCGGCTGGTGCTGGCGATGGGCTCGGCCGCGGCGCTGATCGCGCTGGCCGTCGCCGCGTTCCTGCCCAAGCGCTCCCCCGCCGCCACGGCCCCGGCGAGCCCCGAACCCGCCGCCGCGGTGAGCCGCTGACCGGCCGCCCGCCGTCCGGTTCGCGCGCGGTGCGCGTCCGGTCAGCGGCGGGCGCGAACCTGCCGGTCAGCACCGGGTCACCCACGGCCCGGACCGACCGGAGGAGCCGGACATGACGAAGAACGCTTTGGTGACCGGGGCTTCGCGCGGGATCGGCCGCGCGATCGCCCGGCGGCTGGCCGCGGACGGGGCCGTCGTCGCCGTGCACCACGGCGGCAACGAGGTCGCGGCCGAGGAGACCGTCGCGCTGATCGAGGAGGCCGGCGGCCGCGCCTTCCCCGTGTTCGCCCGGTTCGGCGAGGACGGCGCCGTGGACCGGCTGGCGGACGCGGTCGCCGAGGCGTTCGGCGGGCTGGACATCCTGGTGAACAACGCCGGCATCGGCTCGCACAGCACGCTCGGGGAGCTGACCGAGGCGGAGCTGGACCGGCTCCTCGCGGTCAACGTCAAGACGCCGATGCTGCTGATCCGGCGGCTGCTGCCGCTGCTCAACGACGGCGGGCGGGTCGTCACCGTCGGCTCGATGGCGTCGCGGATCGCGGTGCGGAGCCAGATCGCCTACACCGTCACGAAAGCCGCCGTCGAGGCGCTCGCCCCGACGCTGGCGAACGAGCTCGGCCACCGCGGGATCACGGTCAACACGGTCGCGCCCGGGCCGATCCGGACCGACCTGACCGAGCCGCTGCTGGCGATCCCGGAGGCGGCGGCCGATCTCACCGCGATGACCGCGCTCGGCCGGATCGGCGAGCCCGAAGACGTCGCCGGCGTGGTCGGGTTCCTGACCGGGCCGGACGGCCGCTGGGTCACCGGCCGCACAGTCGACGTCTCCGGCGGCACCTACCTCGGCCCGATCGGGTGAACGGCGGCGGCCGCCCGGGGATCACGCCCGGGCGGCCAAGCCGTCGAGGTGGAGCACGCCGTCGGTGTGGTGCGCGGCCACGAACTCCGGCCCCTTGGTGACGAGCCGGGCGATCGCCGTCGCGTGGCCGTGGCCCAGGCCGTGGTCCGCCTTCAGCCAGGCGATGACTTCGGCGTGCTTCGTGAGGTTCTTGGCCGCCGCCAGGCCGAGGAAGGCGCGCGGGCTGATGCCGGTCTGCTTCTCGGCGTTGTCGAGGTAGGCCTGGAAGGACATGGGGACTCCGTGGGTCGGTGGCGGGTCGTCGTGCTCTCCACCAAGTTCTCACCGACAACTTTTTTTGTCACGGCTTCGCCGCGAACACCGCCAGCGTCGTGTACGGCAGCACGAAGGGGCGGTCGATGGCTGCGCCGACGATGCCCAGCACCTCCGCGAGCGCGGCCGGCTCCAGCCGCGTCAGGCCACCGGTCGTCGGGAGGAAATCGAGCCATTCCTCGCGCGTGTAGCGCTTTTCCCAGGTGAACCGCCGAAGCTCCGGAGCATCGAACGCACCCAAGGCGCGGATGCCGTCGGCGAACCCGGCGAACATGACTTCGTACAGCTGCGCGGCGCTGCGCGACTCCCCCGCGAACGGCGCGTCCGGCAGCACCCGCCGGTACGCCTCGGCGAGCGCGTCCGCGACCGCGGCGGGCGGCTGGAAGACGTGGGCGAACACGGCGAGCAGCCCGCCGGGACGCAGCACGCGCGCCGCCTTGGCCGGGCCGGTAACCGGGTCGACCCAGTGCCAGGCCTGTCCCGCGACGACGGCGTCGAAGGTGCGGCCGGCCGGGTCCCAGTCCTCGAATGTCGCGACTTCGACGTCGGTCCCCTTGCTTCGCGCGAAGGCGGCCATCCGGGCGTCGGGGTCGACGCCGAGCACCCGGCACCCGGCGGCGGCGAACTGCCGGGCCTCGATGCCGGTGCCGCAGCCGACGTCGAGGAGGTCCGGCCCCGGACCGGCGGCACGGACCGCCGTCACGAGTTCTTCGGGGTAGGGCGGGCGGGCGCGGTCGTAGCGTTCGGCGTCGGTCCCGAAGGACTCGGCCATCCGGCGTTCGCGATGGGGTTGAGTGGGCATGCGCCCACTCTAATGGGCGACCGCCCACTCGCGCCACGAGCGTTCGCCGGCGGCGTACCGGAGAATGGGGTCATGCCGACCGGGGTCCACCTGCGCGACGTTCGACAGCAGCTGTTCGCCGCCGCCGAACGGGTGCTGCTGCGCGCCGGCGCGAACGCGCTGACCAGCCGCGCGGTGACGGCCGAGGCCGATGTCGCCAAAGGGGTGCTGCACCGCTACTTCGCCGATTTCGACGACTTCCTGGCGGAGCTGGTGCGCGAACGCATCGCCCGGCTCCGGGACCAGGCGGTGCTGCTGCGCGCCGCCGCGGGGACGCGGACGGTCGCGGAAAACGTCGCGGCCGCGCTGACGGAACTGTTCGACCCGGTTTCGGTGGCGCTCGTCAGCCTGGTCTTCTTCCGTGACGAGCTGCGGGCGCGGTTACGCCGTCCGGGTGACGGCCTGCCGATCCTGGCGGAGGCGCGCACGATGCTCGCGGACTACCTGACCGGCGAGCGCGAACTGGGCCGCGTCGCGGCGAACGCCGACGTGGATTCGCTGTCGTTGTCGTTGATCGGCGGCAGTCACCTGCTGTTCGCGGGCCGCCGCGGAGTGCTGTCCGACGAGCACGAACTGGCGAAGATGGCCGAGACGGTGCTCGCGGACGTGCTGCAGCGCAAGCTGTTGTGACCGTCCGAAATGGACAGCGCACCAACCTCGCCGTCGACCTCGCCAACTCGACCACACGGGGGTCCGGGGGCCCGCCCCCGGCGGGGGCGTGGGGGCTCGGCCCCCACAGGACACAGAACGAGAAAGCCCCCGTTCGCGCATTCCGCGAACAGGGGCTCCCGCTTTCGAGTGGGCGATACTGGGATCGAACCAGTGACCTCTTCGGTGTGAACGAAGCGCTCTCCCCCTGAGCTAATCGCCCGGTGGTACCAACTTCCACGAGTTCCGGGGGACGGACTCGTGGTGCGCGATACTGGGATTGAACCAGTGACCTCTTCCGTGTCAGGGAAGCGCTCTCCCGCTGAGCTAATCGCGCGCTGGCGGAACTTGGTACTGACGGAAGCATATCGGATGCCCTCGAGTGCCTTCGCGGGGGCCTCCTCCATCGTGCGGTGTGACCCGCTGCACTGCGCAAATCGCCGTGACACGGGGGTGCCGAAACGGGCAGACTGCACTGGACAGCCCGCCTTCGCACCCGACCGTCGCCGGCCTCGAAGGCAAGACGTTCCGCCGGCCCGGCCGACCCAGGAGAGCTCCCACCCCGATGACCGACACCGATTCCCGTCCGCCCGCCGACCTGAACCGCGCTCCGGCGCGGGCGGGGCTCCTCATCGGGGTCCTCGTGCTGTCCGCGTTCGTGATGATCCTCAACGAGACGATCCTGAGCGTCGCGCTGCGCGACCTGACCGTCGACCTCCGTGTCCCGACGACGACGGTGCAGTGGCTGACCAGCGGGTTCCTGCTGACGATGGCCGTCGTCATCCCCACGACCGGGTTCCTGCTGGAGCGCTTTTCGCCGCGGCAGGTCTTCCTCTTCTCGCTTTCCGCGTTCAGCCTCGGCACGCTGCTGTGCGCGCTCGCGTCCGGCTTCGCGATGCTGATGGCCGGGCGCGTGGTGCAGGCGTGCGGCACGGCGGTGATGCTGCCGCTGCTGATGACGTCGGTGATGCGGCTCGTGCCGCCGGAGCGCCGCGGCGCGACGATGGGCACCATCACGATCGTCATCGCGGTCGCGCCCGCGATCGGCCCGACCATCGGCGGCGCGGTGCTGTCGTCGCTGGGCTGGCGCTGGATGTTCTGGATCGTGCTGCCGCTGTCGATCGCCGCACTGGTGGCGGGGGCGCTGCAGCTGAAGCTGGACAGCGAACGCCGCCGCGTGCCGCTGGACGTGCCGTCGGTGCTGCTGTCGGCGATCGGCTTCGGCGGCGTGCTGTACGGCCTGTCCGCCGGTGGCGAACAGGCCGGGGTCGAGCCGCTGGTGCCGGCCTGGGTGCCGATCGTCGTCGGCGTCGTCTCGCTGGTCGTGTTCACCTGGCGCCAGCTGCGGCTGCAACGCCGCGACCGGGCGCTGCTCGACCTGCGGCCGTTCACGCACCGCAGCTTCGTCGTCTCGCTGGTGCTGACCGCGCTGCTGTTCGTCTGCCTGATCGGCGCGGCGGCGATCATGCTGCCGCTCTACCTGCAGACGGTGCTGCACACGACGACGTTCGTCAGCGGCCTGGCGGTCCTGCCCGGCGGCCTGGTGCTGGGCCTGCTCGGCCGCCCGGTCGGCGCCCTGTACGACAAGGTCGGCCCGCGCCCGCTGGTCATCCCGGGCGCCGGGGCGATGGCGGTGTCGCTGTGGCTGTTCACGATCCTGGGCCCGACCTCGCCGCTGATCGCGGTGATCGGCATCCACGTGCTGCTGATGGCCGGGCTCGGCCTGATGATGACACCGCTGTTCACCGAATCGCTCGGCGTGTTGCCCGAAAACCTGTATTCCCACGGCAGCGCGATCCTTTCGACGCTGCAGCAGGTGGCGGGCGCGCTGGGCACCGCGGTGTTCGTCAGCGTGGCGACGCTGGGCAGCGACGACAAGACGGCGGGCAGCCCGGACGCATCGGGTTTGCACGCGGCGTTCGTGGTGGCGGGGTGCGTCGGGCTGGTCGCCTTCGCGGGGACCTGGCTGATCCGCCGCTCGACGCCGGGTACGACTCCGGCGGCGGGCGCGCACCACTGAGGTTTCGTGGGCCGGCTCCGGACGCCGGCGCGGACACTGACGTCATGAACGACCTTTTCACCGCGCCGGACGTGGTGAAAAGGTCGTTCATGACATCCGGCGGCGGGCACGAACCGGCGGGGGCGAGTCCACTTCGGGCAAAAGAAAGTCCCGCTCCCGCTCGGCGAAGGCTGGGGGGAACCTGCGAGCGGAAGCGGGAGTTCGAGGCCGGTACGGGGGTCGCCTCGCGGCGAAAGGCACGACACGGCTCCAGCCGGACTGGTGTTCCGTGAAGGCAAGGGGTGAGGCCCGGGGACCCCTCCGTACCGACACCCGTTACAACGCCTCGCGCGCCGGGGTGTTCCCCGACGTGACCTGGCTCATTCCTTCACCTTCGGGGTCGCCCGGACGCCGCTGTGCAGGTACCGCTCGCCCGTCGGCAGCGTGTAGAACGTCACCGAAACCCAGCCCCTCATCCCCGCCGGGCTGTGGGCGAAGTGGCCCGGGCCGATCGGGACCAGGTCGTCCTCCGTCGTCGGGTCCGGTACCAGCGAGGCCAGCGAGCCCGTCACCGTCTGGCGGATCCGGAGCCGGCCCTCCTCGGTGAGGATCTCGATGCGCATCGACTCGCGCTCGTACACGCCCAGGAACTCCGAGACGTCCACCGCGGGCGGCTCGGCGGCCGGCTCTAGCGGGCGCGGCATCGAGACGCCCGCCAGCTCCGCGAAGATCTCCGCGTACAGCTCCTCGTACAGGTCGTGGGCGCTTCCGCCGTTCGTCAGCAGCGTGACCGCCAGGTCGTGGTCCGGCAGCACCCGCAGGAACGCCGACTGGCCGATCGTGTTGCCGTCGTGGCCGATCAGGCGGTGGCCGTCCCAGCCGAAGCGGATCCAGCCGAGGCCCCACGAGTCGCCGAGGGTGTGCTTGTCCGGCATCTCGAACTGCGCTTCGGTCATCGCCGCGGCCGACTCCGCCGACAGCACCCGGGAGCCGTCCGGGGCGAGGCCGCCCGCCAGGTGCATGCGGGCGAACGCCAGGACGTCCGACGCCGATGCCGTGATCAGGCCGGCCGGGCCCGCCGAGCGCGGGAGGCCCCACACCGGGGCCGGCTGCGGGTCGCCGTCGCCGCTGGCCACGTGGCCCGTCGCCGCGCGGAACAGCAGTGCTTCCTCCGGCAGGGTGCCCGTGCGGGTCAGGCCCAGCGGCGTGAACAGCCGCTCGCGCAGAGCCGCGTCCCACGTCTTGCCGGTGAGCTTCTCGATCACGCGCCCGATGAGGATGAACCCCGAGTTGCAGTAGGACAGCGTCGCCCCGAGCGGGTGGGTCTGCGCGGCCTGGTCCAGCACCTCGACGTACTTCTCGACGCAGTCGTCGCCGCGGCCGGTGTCGGTGAAGACGTCGCCGTCGATGCCGCTGGTGTGCGTCAGCAGGTGCCGCAGCGTCACCTTCTTCGTGACGTCGGGGTCGGCCAGCCGCAGCTCCGGCAGCACGTCGGCGATCGGGGCGTCGAGGCTCAGCAGGCCCTCGTCGACCAGCTGCATGGCCACGGTGGCCGTCCACACCTTGCTGATCGAGCCGATCTGGAACACCGAGTCGTCGGTGACCTCGACGCCGGTGGTCTTGTTGAGCACCCCGAAGCCCGCGACGACCTCGTCGTCGCCGCGCAGGATGCCGAGCGTCGCCCCGGGCACGCGGTGCTTGCGGGCGAGCTCGGCCAGGCGCCGCCGCCAGTGGGCGGTGTCGAGCGGGACGCGCGCCGGCTTGCCCGGCTCCCCCGCGTGCTGCTCCACCCAGTCCACGATCCGCCGGTTGAAGTCCACGCGGTGCGACGGCCGGCCGTCGAGGATGAACAGGTGGGACGAGCCCGGGTAGAGCACCAGCCGGGCCGGCACGCCCTGCTCGCGCAGCGCGGTGAACCACTGCTCGGCCTGCCCGGCCGGGCACCGGTCGTCGTCCGCGCCGTGCACGACCAGCGTCGGCGTGCGCACCTTTTCCACCTGCGCCAGCGGGGAAAGCGCCGCGTAGTGCGCCCGGTTCTCCGAGGGGAGCGCGCCGAGTTCGGCGACGCCGAGGAAGTGCCCGGCGTCGGAAGTGCCCGCCATGCTCACCGGGTCGCTGACGACGCCGCCCGCGACCGCCGCGGCGAACCGGTCGTCGCGGCTGGTCAGGTAGCAGGTCATGTAGCCGCCGTAGCTGTAGCCGGACACGGCGAGCCGCCGCCCGTCCGCCACCCCCTCGGCGACCAGGTCGTCCAGCGGCTCGAGGAAGTCCTTGGCGTCGGCCAGGCCCCACGCGCCGACCGCGCCGGTGAAGAACGCTTCGCCGTAGCCGTCGCTGCCGCGCGGGTTCAGCAGCAGCACCGCCCAGCCACGGGCGGCGAGCTGCTGGTGGTAGACGTGCACGGCGTCGGCGGTGCCGTTCCACGCGTTGTGCGGGCCGCCGTGGATGTCCAGCAGCAGCGGCAGCGGGCCGGTGCGGGCCGGGTCGCGCAGCAGCCAGCCGTGCACGACCGTGCCGTCGGAGATGGTGAACTCCCGCTCCTCGTGGGTGAACAGCTCGAGTTCGCCGTCACCGTGCGAAGTGCCAACCGCCACCGCTCCCCCGCCGACGCCGACGGTCGCGATCTCGCCGTACGACGTCGTCGTGGTCAGCACGACCGCCGCGGTGTCCCCGGCGACGCTGAGACCCGCCACGGCGTTCCCGGCTTCGCCCAGGACCAGCCGCGGTTCGCCGCCGGTGACGTCGACGGCGTAGAGGTGCGTGTACCCGCGGTCGCGGACGCAGAACAGGACCTCGGAACCGGCGAGCTGCGGCAGCGCGCCCGGGTAGCCGGCGCCGCCCGGCATGACGTTGCGGTCGAGCGACGCGGCGAGGTCGACGGTTTCGCCGCCGTCGAGGGGAACCCGCAGCAGCCCGGCGTGGCCCGTCGCGGTGTCGCGGCGGCCGACGACGAGCAGCGCGCCGCCGTCGGCGGTCCAGGTGACCGTCCCGCACATGCCCTCGCCCGAGCCCACCAGCTCCGGTTCGGCCGAGCGGTCGCCGGCGTCGAGGACGTAGGCGCCCGACCGGAAGGTCAGGTCGCCGTCGGCGTCCCGGCCCGCGGGGAAGGCCAGCTTCGCGCCGTCCGGCGACCAGGCCGGGTCGCCCGCGTGCCAGTCACCCGACGTCACCCGGCGGACCTCGCCGGTGGCGACGTCGAGGACGTGGACGTGCTTGCGCAAGGAGCGCAGGAGCCCGGCGCCGTCGGCCTTGAAGTCGATGCGGTCGGCGACCACCGGGGCGTGCGCGCGCCGGCCTTGGGCGCCCGGGTCCTCACCCTCTTCGGCGTGGAGGTCGATCGGGGCGCTGAAGGCGATCTCGGCGCCGTCGGGGCGCCACACCGGCGTGCCCGCGCCGAGCGGGAGCGTGGTGACCTGCTCGGGTTCGCCGCCGCCGGCGGGCAGCAGCCACAGCTGCGCCGGGCCGTCCTGGGCGCGCAGGAACGCGAGCCGAGTGCCGTCCGGGGAGAACGCCGGGGCGACGTCGGCCTTGCCGCGGGTGAGCCGCCGGGCCGGGCCGCCGCCGGTGGCGACCTGCCACAGCGAGCGGGTGTCTTCGTCGGAGTCGCGGTCGGCGGTGCGCACCACGTACGCGATCCGGCCGCCGTCGGGCGAAATCGCCGGCTGCTCGGGGAACTCGAGGGCGTACAGGTCGTCGGTGCCCAGACGTCGGGTCATGCGGGATCTCCTTGGGGGAAACGGGTTCACGCGGCGAAGTGGCAGGCCGCCCGGTGCGGGCGGTCCTCGGTGCCCGCGGCCGGGTCGGTGCGGACGCAGACGGTGCGGTCGGTGTGCACGAGCGGGCCGACCGGGCACCGCGGGTGGTAGCGGCAGCCGGGCGGCGGGTGGTGCGGGTCGGCGGGTTCGGTGTCGGCGAGGGCGTCGTCGCCGTCGAGCAGGTTCCGGTGCGCGGACGGCGCCGCGGCCAGCAGCTCCTTCGTGTACGGGTGCCGCGGGTCGGTGAGCACCTGCTCGGCCGGCCCGGCTTCGACGATCCGGCCGAGGTACATCACGGCGACGACGTCGCTGACGTACCGCACCACGGCGAGGTTGTGGGAGATGAACAGCATCGACAGGGAAAGCCGCCGCTGCACGTCCCGGACGAGGTTGAGCACCGCGCCCTGCACCGAGACGTCGAGCGCGGAGGTGATCTCGTCGGCGATCAGGACTTCCGGCTGCCCGGCCAGCGCCCGGGCGAGCGCGACACGTTGCCGCTGCCCGCCGGACAGCTGACCGGGCAGCATCCCCGCCCGATCGGGGTCCAGGTGCACCAGTTCGAGCAGCCGGGCCACTTCGGCCTTCCGCCCGGGGCCGCGGGGCATCGCCTCGGCGATCGACTCGCCGATCGCCATCCGCGGGTCCAGCGACGAATACGGGTCCTGGAACACCATCTGCAGCGGGCGCCGCCGGGGCAGCCGCCGCACGTCGGTGCCGTCGAGCCGGACCCGGCCCGCGCTGACCGGGGCGAGCCCGGCCGCCGCCCTGGCGAGGGTCGACTTGCCCGAGCCGGACTCGCCGACCAGGCCGACGACCTGTCCGGAAGGGACGGTCAGGGTGACGCCGTCGACCGCGGTCAGCTTGCCGTAGCGGACACTCACCGCGTCGAACTCCAAAGTGCTCACGCCGCACCCTCCTCATGGGACTGTCCGGAAAGGACACCGGCCGGCGGGTGCCAGCACGCGACGCGGTGCCCGGCCGCGGCCGGTTCGAGCACCGGGTCCTCGGTCCGGCAGCGCTGGGAGACCAGCGGGCACCGGTCGGCGAACGCGCAGCCGGCCGGCACCTGGTCCGGGGCCGGCGGGCGGCCGGGGATCACGGCCAGCGGCTCGTCGCGGTCGGTGTCGAGGTCCACCGTCGTGGCCAGCAGCGCCCGCGTGTACGGGTGCCGGGCCTCGCCGCCGGCCGGCAGGTCCTCGACCACGCGCCCGGCGTACATCACCAGCATCCGTTCGCACGTCTGGGAAACGACGGCGATGTCGTGGCTGATGAGCAGGATCGCCGCGCCCTCGGCTTCACGCGTGCGGGCGAGCAGGCGCAGCACCTGCCGCTGCACGGTGACGTCGAGCGCGGTCGTCGGCTCGTCGGCGATGATCAGCCGGGGCTCGCCCATCAGGCCCATGCCGATCATCGCGCGCTGCCGCATGCCGCCGGAGAACTCGTGCGGGTACTGCCGCGCCCGCCGGGCCGCGGCCGGGACGCGCACCGCGGTCAGCTTTCCGACCGCGCGGGCGAACGCCTCGCGCCGCGACAGGCCGTGGTGCTGCTCGGACACCTCGGCGAGCTGGCCGCCGACCCGGCGGGCCGGGTTGAACGACGTCATGGGGTCCTGGAACACCATGGCCAGCGACGTGCCGAGCTCGCGGTCCGAGGCCGACGCCAGGGGCTTCCCGGCGAACTCGAGCCGGTCGGCGGTGACCACGCCGGGTGCTTCGATCAGCCGGGACACGGCCAGCGCGGTCAGGCTCTTGCCCGAACCGGACTCGCCGACGACGCCGATCGCTTCGCCCGCGCGGACGGTGAAGCTGACCCCGCGCACCGGGACGGTCCAGCCGTCCGGTCCGGGGAACGCCACCTGGAGGTTTTCCACGACGAGCACCGCGTCGCCGCCGGCTTCGGCGGCGGGCGCGGGCCGGGCCGCCGGGAGCGGGCCCGCCGCGCGCCGGGCCGGGCGCGTCCGGACCCCGACCACCGCGGCGACCGTCTCCCCGACCAGGTTGAACGCCAGCCCGGCGAGCACCACCGCCGCGGCGGGCGCGAGTGCGGCCACCGGGCTGACGTAGATGCCGTCCAGGCCTTCGCGCAGCAGCCGGCCCCAGTCGTAGTCCGGCGCCTGCACGCCGATCCCGAGGAACGACAGCCCGGCGAAGGCGAGCAGCGACGAACCGGCCCCGATGGTCGCGTTGACGACGAGGGGTTCCCCGATGTTGGGCAGCACGTGCCGGGCCAGCAGCCGGATCCGGCCGACGCCGGCGAGCCGGGCCGCGTCGATGAAGTCGCGCCCGCTCACCGACGCCGAGAGCGTCTGCACGAGCCGGGCGAACGCCGGCGCCATCGCGAACGCGATCGCCAGCACCGCGCCCTGCGTGCCGACGCCGAAGATCACCGCGAAGAACAGCGCCAGCAGCAGGCCGGGGAACGCCACCGCGATGTCGACGGCCGCGACGAGCAGCCGCCCCGCCCACCGCGGCAGCACCGACGGCAGCGTCCCGAGCACGACCCCGGTGCCGACGCCGATCGCGGTCGCGAGGACCGCGAGCCCGATCGAAAGCCGGGTCGCCACCAGGGTGCGGAGCAGCAGGTCCCGGCCGAGGGAGTCGGTGCCGAACGGGTGCGCACCCGAGGGGCCCTGGCCGATCGCGTCGGTGTCGATCGCCGCGGCGCCGTCGCCCCACACGAGCGGGGCCACCAGCGCCAGCACGATCACCACCGCCAGCAGCACCGCCGAACACGCGCCCACCGGGGTGCGCACGGCCGCGACCCACACCGAACCACGTCGTCGCACCATCTCAGGCCTCCCGAATCGCCGAGCGGGGGTCGAGCACCCCGAGCACGACGTCGACCAGCAGGTTGACCAGCAGCACGCCGACGCCGTAGACCAGCACGATCCCCTGCACCAGCGGGTAGTCCTTCGTCACGATCGACTGCACGATCGTCGAGCCGAGGCCGGGCCAGGCGAACACGTTCTCCACCAGGACCGTGCCCGCCACCATCGAGGTCAGCATCAGCCCGCCGAGGGTGAGCGTCGCGGTCAGCGCGTTCGGCAGCGCGTGCCGGACGTAGACCAGCCGCGCGGGCAGCCGCTTCGCCCGCGCGGTGCGAACGAAGTCGGCGCCCAGCACGGAAAGCAGCTCGACCCGGATGATCCGCGCCAGCACCGCCGCCGGTCCGATCGCCAGTGCCGCCACCGGCAGCACGTACCCGCTCACGTCGTCGGCGCCCGCGACGGGGAACCAGCCGAGGCCGACGGCGAGCAGCGCCACCAGCCCGACCCCGATCAGGAATTCGGGGATGGCGGCGACGAGCACGCTCACCGACGTGAAGCCCAGTTCCGCGCCCCGGCGGCGGCCGCCGCGCGTGAGCACCGCGAAGCCGACGCCCGCCGGGACCGCGACGGCGACCACGACCGCGAAGGCCAGCACGGCCAGCTGCAGCGTCGACGGCAGCCGGTCGCCGATCACCTGCGCCACCGGCTGCCCGCTCGCCATCGACGTCCCGAAGTCCCCGGACAGCAGGTTGCGCACGTAGTGCCCGTACTGCACCCACAGCGGGTCGTCCAGGCCGAGCTCGGCCCGTTTCGCCGCCACCAGCGCGGCGGGCGCGGTCATCCCGAGCGACGCGCGCACCGGGTCGCCGGGGACCAGGTGGATCATCAGGAACGCCGCGGTGAGCAGCGCCCACAGCGAGACGGCGAAGCGGGCCAGCCGCCGCGCGGCGAACGCCGGCCACGGGCCGCCGCGCAGCCGGGGTGGTGCCGCCGCCGTGGTCACTTCGCCAGCATCCGGATCGACGACGGCGTCAGGCTGCCCTGGCTGAAGGCGAACTTCGCGCCGCTGCCGTAGGTCGGCACCACGGAGTCGAAGTAGGGCACCGCGTCGACCCGCTTGATCAGCGCGGTCTCCGCCGCGTTCCAGTCCGCGCAGCTCGCGTCGCCGGGCTTGCCGGCCGCCTGCTGCGCACCCTGGTCGTACCCGGGGTTGGCGATGTGGGCGAAGTTCGTCCCGTCGGGCGCGGCCGGGCCGGAGACGAACGGCACCAGCTGGCTCGGCAGCGAGAACCCGACCGGGCCGAGGGAGACCTCCCACTCTCCGGTGCCGAACAGCACCTGGCTGAGCCCGGGGCTGTCGACCGCCTTGAGCGTCACGTCGGCGCCGAGCGACTTCCACGTCTGCTGGACCAGCTCCGCGGTCGGTGCCATCGTCGGGCCGAGCTGGGTGCCGTAGAGGACGGTGAGCGAAAGCTTCTTGCCGTCCTTCGCGCGCACGCCGTCCGCGCCCTTCTTCCAGCCCGCGGCGTCCAGCGCGGACGCCGCCGCGGCCGGGTCGTGGGCCGGCAGGTTGCCGGTGACGGTGTCGCCCGGGCACACCTCCGGCTCGTTCGTGATCATGCCCTGCGACGGCCGGCCGGCGCCGCTGGTCAGCACCTTGCCGAGCTGGGGCAGGTCGAGCGCCTGGGTCAGCGCCCGGCGGACGGCTTCGTCCTGCCCGGGCCGCCCGGCCGCCTGGTTGTAGAACACCTCGCCCATCGGGGCCGTGAAGTCGGCGTGGAAGAGCTTGCGCCCCTCCAGCCGCTGCCGGTCCGGCCCGTTGATCTGGGCCGCGTTCAGCTCGCCGGAGAGCAGCAGGTTGGTGGCGGTCGTGGTGTTCGGGATGACCCGCACGACGACCTTGTCCGGCAGGCCCGGCTCCGCCTTCCAGTCGCCGGGGCCCCACGCGTAGTCCTTGCGGCGGGTGAACGTGTAGTGGTCGTTGGGCACGGACTCGGCGACGGTGAACATCCCGGTGCCGGCCTCGCCCTTGGCGAGCAGCTTCCGGTCCGCGAGGCCCTTGGCGCAGGCGATCGGCACCCCGCCGACGTTGCGGGCCAGGAAGGCGTCCGGCTTGCCGCTGGTGACGGAGATCGTGCGGGCCGCCTCGTCCGCGGCCGCCTTGGTCCCCGGCGCGATGTAGAGGCCGGCGATGGGCGACTTGTTCGCCGGGTCGCCGATGAAGTTGATGTTGGCCGCGACGTCGGCGGCGGTCAGCGGGGTGCCGTCCGCGCACGTGAGGCCCTGGCGGAGGGTGAAGGACGCGGTCGTCGTCGACGCTTCCCACTTCGCGGCCAGCCCGGCGACCGGCTTGCCGGCGTCGTCGAGGTTCAGGAGCGTGTCGTAGAGGAACCGGTTGACCTGGAGGGCCACCGACAGCACGGTCATGTGCGGGTCGAGGCTGCCGGGGTCGGAGCCGACGCCGAGGCTGAAGGTCTTGCCGTCGACCGGCGTCCCGTCCCCGCTGCCGGCGCTGCCCGATCCCCCGCAGGCGGTCGCGGTGAGCGCGAGCACCCCGAGCACGACCCCCGCCGTCCGAGTCCTGGTCATGGTGTGTCCTTCCGGAGGTGGTCCACGGCGAGGCGGGCGGCCTTGCCGATGGCGGCGTCGACGGCGGGCTGCCGCTCGGCCAGGGAGTCCGCGCGGGTGAAGACCGCGACGGCGAACCGGCGGCCGTCCGGGAAGGACACGACGCCGGCTTCGTTGCGGACGGCGGGCAGGGTGCCGGTCTTGGCCGCGACCGCGACGTCCGAGCCGAACCCGGAGGAGATCCGGTGCGGCCAGATCTGCTGCGCCATGATCGTGCGCACCCGCTCGCACGCGGCCGGTTCGGCGGCCCGGCCGGTCCAGATCGCTTCGAGCAGCGTCGTGGTCTCCCGGGGCGTCGACGACGACGTCCGCTCGGGGTCGAGCGCCGCGAGCTTCCAGATCTGTTCGGGGCTCGCGCCGGCGAACACCGCTTCGAGGTCGGAGTCGTCGGACGCGCCCAGGTCCGCGAGCACCGAGGCGAAGAGGTCTTCGCAGCAGCCGATCAGGCGGGTGCGCTCCAGGCCGAGGCCGGCGAGGACGCGGTCGACGGCGGCCTGGCCGACGCGGTGGAAGATGACGTCGGTGGCCGCGTTGTCGCTCATGGTCAGCATGAACAGCGCGAGGTCGCGCCAGCTCAGCTCGACGTCGTCGGCGCAGCCGGCGGTGCCGATCCCGCCGATGCGGTACCGCTTCCCGACGCGGGTCCGCTCGGTTTCGTCCAGCCGCCCGGCCACGACCTCCCGCGCGTAGGCGACGGCGACCGGGATCTTGAACACCGACGCGAGCACCACCGGGTCGTCCGCGCCGACGGCCACCTCGGCCTCGCCGCCGAGCTCCCGCGCGTGCACGAACCCGCGGGCGCCGGCCGCGGTGAAGACGTCCGCGATCTTCGCTTCGACCGGGCTCACGCGCGCACCCGCCGATCGGCGCGGCCGGTGTGCAGGTACAGCGCGCGCCCGGTGCCGTCGTCGCCGACGAACGCGTGCGGCAGGTACATGCCCTGCATCGGCTCGGCCAGGATCAGCGTGTCGCCGTTCATCGCGACCAGCTCGGTCTTCTCCGGCTTGGCCAGCTCCGCGAAGATCCCCTTCGGAACGCGCTCGACCCAGATGCGGCCGTCGTCGTCCTGGCTGACCACGATGTCCGCGACCGAGGACGAGTACTCGCCGACGTACCGCGCGGCGTCGATGCGCGGCGCCTCCGGGTTCGGCACCGGCGGTACCGCGAGCTCGATGCCGGTCAGTTCCTTGAGCAGGTGGCCGACGATCTCGGTGTAGAGGGCGATCGGGTTGCCGCCGTTGGTCAGCAGCGCCACCGCGACGCCGTGCTCCGGGGCCAGGCGCAGGAAGGACGACTGGCCGATCGTGCCGCCGTCGTGGCCGACGACCGCGCCGCCGTCCCAGTCGAACAGCGACCAGCCGAGGCCCCACGCGTCGCCCATCAGGCCGAGGTCGGGCAGTTCTACGGTGCGTTCCCGCATCGCGCGGGCGCTTTCCGCGCTGAGCACCTGGGTGCCGTCGGCGCCTTCGCCGTCACGCAGGTGCATCGCGGCGAACGTCACCAGGTCCCGCGGGCGCATGGCGAGCATCGCGCCGGCCGGGGCGTTGGACGGCGCCAGCGCCCAGACGCCGGCGGGTTCCGGGTCGGCGCCGGGCTCCGGCGTCAGGTGCCCGAGCGCGGCCCGGAACCGGATGGCCTCGTAGGGGCTCGCGGCGGCGTGCGTCAGTCCCAAGGGGACGAACAGGTGCTCGGCCAGGCAGTCGTTGTAGGACTTGCCCCGCAGCACTTCCACGACCCGGCCGAGGACGCAGAACGCGGCGTTGTTGTAGGAGAACATCTCGCCGGGCGGGAACAGCTGCGGGACGTCGTGCAGGGTGGCCAGGTACTTCTCGACGCAGTCGTCGCCGCGGCCGGTGTCGGTGAAGATGTCGCCTTCGAAGCCGGAGGTGTGGCACATGAGCTGCCGGACGGTGATCCGCGCGGCTGCGTCTTCGTCGGCGATCTTGAACTCGGGCAGGTACGTCCGGACCGGCTGGTCGAGGTCGAGACGGCCTTCGTCGACCAGCTGCAGGGCCAGGGTGGTCGTCCAGATCTTGGTGATGGACCCGATCTGGAACAGCGAATCGACGTCGGCCTCGACGCCGGTGCCCTTGTTGAGCACCCCGGCCGCGTGGTCGATGATCTCGCCACCGGCGTACACGGCGACGGACGCGCCGGGCACTCCGTGTTCGGCCAGCAGGGCGGGGAGCCGGCTGTCCAGCCAGGCGGAGAGTTCGGTGAGCTTCGACATGGTTGCCTCTCGTGGCGACGGTGGGGAACCGGCGATTCGGGGATGCTAGGACGGGTCCCGGGGCGGCCGGTTCGTCGAAACCGACGAGACCCGGGGAAACTTTC
This sequence comes from Amycolatopsis sp. cmx-4-83, assembly GCF_046548815.1. Taxonomy (NCBI): domain Bacteria; kingdom Bacillati; phylum Actinomycetota; class Actinomycetes; order Pseudonocardiales; family Pseudonocardiaceae; genus Amycolatopsis; species Amycolatopsis sp. cmx-4-83. The sequence goes on from NZ_JAEBEF010000008.1 coordinate 151,258, forward strand.
ATCGCGGGCGACGAACCGCCCGCAGCCGGTGGCCCACCTCGGCCCGCACCGCCGCGTACCGCACCACGACCAGGACCTTGACCCGGGACGCGGTGACGGCGGCCCCGGTCGCGAGCGAGCGGGCTCGCACCCCGGCCTCGGCCGCCCAGCGGCCGAGCACCTGTTCGGCTGACTCCATGGAACCCTCCGTCCGTTGTGGACTGTCCGGTCGCGCGGCCCGCGGTCAGGCCGCGAGCCACGCCTTCGCGGTCGTCACCTCGGCCAGCCGCTCCGGGATCGGCGTCACGCCGAGGCCGGGACCGGACGGCACGGGCAGCCGGCCCGCTTCGAGGACGAACGGCTCGGTGATGTCGGTGCGGTAGAAGCGGTCCGACGCCGAGGTGTCGCCCGGCAGGGTGAACCCGGGCAGCGACGCCAGCGCGACGTTGGCCGCCCGGCCGAGCCCGGTCTCGATCATGCCGCCGCACCAGACGGGGATGCCGTGCGCGGCGCAGACGTCGTGCACCCGCCGCGCTTCGAGGTAGCCCCCGACCCGGCTCGGCTTGATGTTGACGATCCGGCAGGCGCCGAGCTCGATCGCGTCGGCGGCCGAGCGCGCCGAGACGACGGACTCGTCCAGGCAGATCGGTGTCCGGATGTGCTTGGCCAGTTCGGCGTGGCCGAGCACGTCTTCCTCTTCCAGGGGCTGTTCGATCAGCAGCAGCTCGAACGGGTCCAGCCGCTGCAGCTGCGGCACGTCCGAGAGCGTGTACGCGGTGTTCGCGTCGACCTGCAGCAGGATGTCCCCGAAGCGTTCGCGGACCGCGCGGACCGGCTCGACGTCCCAGCCGGGTTCGATCTTCAGCTTGATCCGGACGTACCCGTCGTCGAGGTACCCGGCGACGACGTCGAGCAGCTTCGGGATCGTGTCCATGATGCCGACGGACACCCCGCACGGCACGGAGTCCTTCGTGGACCCGAGCGCGGTGCCGAAGGAGACGCCGTGGGCGCGCAGTTCGGCGTCGAGGACCGCCATCTCCAGTGCGCCCTTGGCCATCCGGTGGCCCTTGAACTTCGCCAGCAGCGGCGCGACCTTGTTCGCGGTCAGGTCGCCGGCGGCCAGCAGCGCGGGCACGAGGAAGGTGCGCAGCACGTGCTCGACGCCGTCGACGTACTCCGAGGAGTAGAGCGGGTCGACCATCGCGCCGCACTCGCCCCAGCCCTCGCCTTCGGACGTCACCGCTCGCAGGAGCAGGAGTTCGCGTTCGGCCTGCGTGCCGAACGACGTCCGGAACGGTGCCACCAGCGGCATCCGGACGCGCAGCAGTTCCACCCCGGTCAGTTTCACGACGTGTGCTCCTTCGCGACCACGTACCAGCCGGCACGATCGAATCCGGTGACCGACGCCCCGCCGGTCATCAAGCCGCCCAGGACGTCCCGCAGCGCGACCCGCCACGCGCGGCCCAGGCCCGGGTCGGTGCGCCGGAGCGCCTCGATGTCCGCCGGGACGGCGACGAGCACGACGGGCCCGTCGGCCGGGCCGGTGACCGGCTCGCCGCCGGCACCGGCGGCGAGCGCGACCGCGGCCCCCTGCTTGCGCAGCGCGGTGGCGTCCGCGCCGGCCGGGACACCGCCCGCGGCCGCCCGCACCGGCGGGCTCGCCAGGTCCCAGACGGCCATCAGCCGGTCGGTGTCGCCGGCGCCGTTGATGCCGTCGCGCATCGGGCCGTAGAAGTCGGGCAGGTAGTGCGCCGGGCGGGCGGCGAGCTTGGTCAGGTTGAAGTGGGCGTTGCGGCGCACCAGCGGGTCGAACGTCCAGGAGATCTCGTCGACGCCCTGGCGCAGCGCCCACGCGCGCTGGTGCAGCTTGAGCGCGAAGCCGATGCCGCGGCCGTGCCCGCTCGTGGCGACGCCGGCGATGTGGCTGTGCAGTCCTCCCTTCGCCGGGCCGCCGAAGAACCCGAAGCAGGCGCCGAGCAGCTCGGGCCCGTCGAAGGCGCCCCCGACGTAGTTGCCCGCCGAGACCATGGCGCGCAGCAGTTCGGCCGTCACCGGCTGGTTTCCCGGTTCGGGGCGCCAGATCGACTCGAAGAGCCGGGTCACGGCGGCCAGGTCGGCGACCTCGGCCAGGGTCCGCACGGCGACCCCCGAGGCCGTGGCGGCGGTGGCCGCGGCGGCGGCCGCCTCGTCCCGCAGCGGCGGGGCTGTGTTCGTCACGACTTCAGTCACGCTGACGATCCTCTCCGGACCCGGCCCGCCGGTCACCGTTGTGCCGCACCGGATTCGCCCCGCGCGTTCGTCGGCGCGGACGAACTTCCCCGCGCCAGCACGGTTTCGGCGAGCTTGCGGACCAGTTCGGTGCGGCGGGGCAGTTCCGCGACGAGGACGTGCTCGTCGTCGGCGTGGGCTCCCCCGCCGACGGCACCGAGGCCGTCGAGCGTCGGAATGCCCAGTCCCGCCGTGAAATTGCCGTCGGACGCCCCGCCGACGGCCGCTTCGGTGAGCGGCCCGAGACCGAGGTCGGCGGCGAGTTCGGTGGCCAGCGCGAAGAGCTGCTCCGACGCGGGTCCGTCGAGCGGGGCCCGGTTGATGCCGCCGCCGATGCGGATCCGCGTGCCGTCGACGACCGGCGTCAGGCTCCGCACGGCCCGGTCGACGCGGTCCTGCTCCCCGGTGTCCCACACGCGGGCGTCGACCGCGACGCTCGCCGCGGCGGGCACGGTGTTCGTGGTCGTCCCGGCGGTGAGCGCGGTCGGGACGACGGTGGTGCCCCGCGCCGGGTCGGCGAGCGCGGCCACCGCGAGGATCTGGTGGGCCACCTCGATCCCGGCGTTGACGCCCTTTTCCGGTTCGAGCCCGGCGTGCGCGGCACGGCCTTCGACCTCGATCCAGTACCGGGAAACGCCTTTGCGGCGGGTCTTCAGCGCCCCGCCGTCGGCCGACGCTTCGAGCACGAACACCGCGTCGCAGCTCCTGGCCTCGTCCTCGATCAGCGGCCGGGACCGCGGCGAGCCGATCTCTTCGTCGCCGGTGATGAGGATCGAGAGGCCGTCCCGGTCGGGCAGCGCGGCGGCGGCGTGCAGGGCCATCACGACGCCGGCCTTCATGTCGAAGCAGCCGGGCCCGCGCAGGACGCCGTCGCGGACCTCGAACGGGTGGGTGCGCAGGGAACCCAGTGGCCACACGGTGTCGTGGTGGCCGAGCAGCAGGACCCTCGGCTCGCCGAAGCGCCACCGCAGGTGCGTGCAGCCGTCGGTGACGATCCGTTCCGGCTCGGTCCCGAGCAGCCGCCGCCCGATCGCGGCGACGACCTCGGCGCTGCGCGCGACGGCTTCGTGGTCCTCCGACGGGGATTCGCAGCGGACGAGCGCCTCGATGTCGTCGATCACTTCGGCTCACCCCGCAGCGGCTTGCCGGGCAGCGCTGTCACGTCGAGTTCTCCTTCGCTGACCACGGGAACGCCGGCGACGTAGAGGTGCTGCACGCCCTGCGAGGGCCGGGTCGGGTCGGTGTAGGTCGCGGTGTCGGTGACCCGGGCGGGGTCGAGGACGACGAGGTCGGCGTCCGCGCCCGGCGCGAGGTGGCCCTTGCCGCGGGCGGCGGGCGCGACGTCGTCGAGGAGCCGCGAAGGCAGGTAGGCGCAGCGGCGGAACGCTTCGAGCCAGCTCCAGGTGCCGGTTTCGCGGACCATCAGCCGCAGGGTCTTGGCGAAGGTCCCGGCGGTGCGCGGGTGCGTCGTCCCGCCCGGCGGCAGCGGCCAGCCGGTGCTTTCGGTACGGCCGTCCGGCCAGTACACCGGCATCGCGTCGCTGGCGACGATCGCGTCGGGGAAGGCGAGGGCCTGATGCAGCAGGCCGCGGTCGCGGGGATCGGTCTCGTCGAGGAACTCCAGCAGGCAGGGCGCACCCGGGTCGGTTTCCCGGATCTGCCGGAGACGGGCTTCGTCGCGGACGCGCTCCCCCGTTTCCAGGATCACCACGCTCGACGGGCGGAGTCCCTTCATCCGCAGGCGGTCCGGCTCGATGAACGCGGCCCCGACGGCGGTGCTGCCGGCGCCGTAGGGGTAGGCCTCGACGGTGACGCGGGACCCCTCGCGGCGGGCGTTGTCCAGGGTGGCGAGGACGCGGTCGACGTGGTGGCCGGAGGTGCTGTTGACGTGGCAGTGGTGCATCGCGGCCCCGGTTTCCCCGGCGGCGACGGCGATTTCCACCGAGCCGTCGACCGGGATCGCGGGGTCGACCTCGACCAGCTCGCGGACGTGCGTGTAGGTCGGCACGCCGGCCTTCGCGGCGAGGTGCGCGACGGCGAGGAACTCCCCGGGCTCGGTGGCGGGCGCGTACCCCATCAGGACACCGATGCCCAGCGCGCCCTTCGCCAGTTCACCGTCCAAAAGGGACAGCCAGGCCCGGAGTTCCACCGCGGAGGAACTCCGCTGCCACCGCGGGTTCCCGAGCACGGCCAGGCCGCTGCCGATACTCGCGTCGGGCACGATCCCGGCGAGCACCTGCGCGCGGGCCGCGCCCCAGGAGGCGGAGAACCCGTAGTGCAGCGGCCGCCCGGCCGCGGCGGCCTCGGCGTACGCCCGCTCGACGGGCATCAGGCCGGCTTCGAGGTCGAGCGCGGTGGTGACGCCGTCCATGGCCTGCAGCCGCTGCCCGGCGACCGAGTGCACGTGGCTGTGCAGGTCGACGAACCCGGGCCCGACGACGAGCCCGGTCACGTCGACCTCGGTGGCGTCCGGCGCGCTCAGGTTCGCGCCCACGGCTTCGATCGCGCCGCCGTCGACGAGCACGTCGGCGACGCCGTCGAACCCGCTACCCGGGTCGACGACCCGGCCGCCCCGCAAGAGTGTCCGCACCCGCTGCCTCCTCGTCGTCGCCGATCTCGGTGACGTTAGGAGGATTCCGGGCCCGGGCGTTGGTGCGGGACGACGAAGCCGGGCGGCGTGGTCCGTCCGGGCGGACGAACCACGCCGCGCGCGGTCAGGCGTTCGGGCCGGTCCAGCCTTCGGGCACGTGGCCGATGCGCACCCGCTGCGGGTGGTCGCCGACCGGGACCGAGACGCGCTTCCGGCCCGTCGCGAAGTCGATCGCGGTGACCTGGTCGGCGCCGGCCTCCGAGATCACGCAGGCGGTGCCGTCGCCGCTGACCGTGGCCCAGTACGGCTTGACCGCCGGGACCAGCGTGCCCTGCTGCAGCGTCGCGCGGTCGACGACGGTGGCGTAGTCGTCCATGGTGCCCGCGATGCAGAGCTTGTCGCCCGCCGGGCTCATCGACATGCCGTGGTGGCGGGAGTCGTTGACGAAGGTCTTGCGGTCGTCGCTGGTCGCCGGGTTCTTCGGCAGTTCCTTGAGCCGCGTGATCTTGTCGGTCGCGACGTCGTACTCCAGGAAGCCGTTGAAGAACGAGACCTGGAAGTACAGCTTCGACCCGTCCGGGGTGAACGCCACCGGCCGCACGGCGTCGGACAGGTCCCGCCGCCCGAAGGCGTCGAGGCGCTGGCGCATGTCGATCACCTTGACCTGGGCGAAGGTGGCGGCGTCGACGACGGTGATGCGCCGGTCCCCCTTGGTGAAGTCCCAGGCCGGGTCGTCGAGATCGGTGTTCACCTCGCCGATCGACATGTTCCAGAGGGACCGGCCGCCGTCGGTGAAGACGTTCTCGTGCGGCTTGTCGCCGGTGGCGAAGGAGCCGACCTGCTGCCCGGTGACGATGTCCAGCACGTGCACGGTGTTGGACGTCGAGGCGGACACCGCGACGCGGCGCCCGTCCGGCGACACCGCCATGTGGTCGGAGCGGAAGCCCGAGACCGGGAAGCGCCAGTTGACCCGGCCGGTGGTGAGGCTGATCGACACGACGTCGGCGAAGCTGGGCCGTGACGCCACCACCGAACCGCCGTCCGGGGTGGTGTACATGTCGTCGACGAACTGGTCGTGGCCTTCGCCGGGCCCGTTGCGGATGCCGAGGAAGAACGCCAGCTTGATCGGGTTGAGGTAGATCTCCCGCAGCCGGTCGTCCTTGTCCGGGATGATGTTCACGCGCCCGATGCGGGCGAAGGAGCCCCGCGACTGGATGACGTCGGCCGTCCCTTCCCAGTTGTTGCCGACGAACATCACCTCCCGCAGGGCCGCGGGGGCGCCGGTCGCGGGCACCGCGGCGCCGGTCGCCAGCAGGGCGGCGGCGGAGAGCGCGTACGCCACGCGCGAGAGGTACGACCGCCGTCGGATCGGGGAAGTGCGCACGGGGAACACCTTTCGACGCTGAAGAGGTGCGGCGGGGACTTCGATGGCTTTGGCGCGGTTGAGGGGTTACTGTCCGGTATCGCCACGATAACCGGCCCCCGGAGCCACTCCGGTAGGGCCGCTCGGCCAACATCGCGGGCGCGGTGTTGTGGCCGTGCCACAACGGGCCCGGGAGGTGCCGTGCCGGCGTTGCCGCTGCTCCGGCAGGTGCTCGACGCGATGGCCGCGGACGAGACCGTGCTGGACGAGCTGGTGCGGGCCGCGCGCACCGAGTCGCCCGGGGTCGCGCGGCTGCCGGAAGCCGAGAACCGCCGCCACGTCCGGTTCCTGCTTTCGGCGGCGCTGCGGGCCACGACCAACCCCGCCACCGCCGACTACACGACGGCGGAGAAGCTGGGCGCCGACCGCGCCGAGCAGGGTGTCCCGCTCACCGACCTGCTGCGCGGGGTCCAGGCGGGCCGGACGCTCGCCGCGCGCGTCGCCGTCGAACGCTGCCGCGCGGCGGGCCTGCCCGACGACGTCATCCTCGAGACGGTCCTGGCCGCCGAGCGCTACACCGGCGCGCTGGAACGCCACATCGTCAAGGGCTACCACGCGGCCGAGCTCCAGCTGTCGCGCACCGTCCGCGACGCGCGCACCCAGCTGCTTCGCACCCTGCTGCTCGCCGGGCACCCGCCGACACCGGAGGAGCTCCGGCAGGCGGGACTGCGTCCCGAAGGCCGGTACCACTGCGTGGTTTCCGACGTCAGCGATCCCGTGCGGGCCCGCGCGCTGGAGCAGGCGCTGCTGGAGTTCGGCGGCGTCTACGGCTTGGTGGAGGGCAGGCTCACCGGGCTGGCGGCCCGGGCGCCCGTCGTCGAGCCGGCCGCCGGCGTCGTGCTGGTCGTCGCGCCCGCGGTGGCGCTGCCCGCCCTGCGCCCGGTCCACGACCTCTGCACGGCGGCGGCGCGGCTGGCGGGCCCAGGCCACCACGACCTGACGACGTTGGCGGGCGGCCTCGCACTGGCCGCGCAGCCACTGCTCGCCGACCTGCTCACGACGTCGGTGCTCGGAGCTTTGGACCCGGCGAACCCGTTCCACCGCGAACTGGCGGCGACGGCACTGGCGTACCTCGACCACGGCCAGCGCCTGCGCACGACGGCGGAGGCGCTGCACCTGCACCCGAACACGGTCCGCTACCGCCTGGACCGGCTGGCGGAGCTGACACCGCTGGCACTGGCGGAGAACAGCGGCGGCGGAGTCCTGGACGCGGTGCGGTCGTGGTGGGCGCTGCACCACTGGCTGGGCGAAGCGGGCTGAGCGTCGGACAGGAGCTGCCACTCGTGCCGGGTCGCTCCCCGCACTTCTCGCGGACACTGAGTGGCAGGCCCCACGGCTCAGCCGACCGGGCTGATCCCCCGCACCGCCAGCGCCAGCAAGCGATGCGCCTCGCCCACCGGGTCGCGGGCGAGCAACGCGCTCCCCTGCGCTTCCTCCGGCTGGCTGAGTGGCAGGCCCCGCGGCTCAGCCGGCCGGGCTGATCCCCCGCACCGCCAACGCCAACGCGCGATGCGCCCCGCCCACCGAACCGCGGACGAGCAACGCACTCCCTGCACTTCCTCCGGAGCGCGAGCAGCAAACCCCGCCACTCAACCGACCGGGCTGATGCCCCGCACACCAACGCCAGCAAGCATTGCGCCTCGCCCACCGGGTCGCGGGCGAGCAACGCACTCCCCGCACTTCCCCCCAGACCACGAGTGGCAGGCCCCGCCGCTCAACCGACCGGGCTGATCCCCCGCACCGCCAACGCCAGCAAGCGATGCGCCTCACCCACCGAATCACGGTGGTTCTCCGTGGCCAGCACGATTCCGGTGACCAGTGCGATCAGGTCCGCGATCGTCACCTCCGGTCCGACCACCCCCGCCTCGGCCGCGCGCCGGACCAGGGGGGCGCCGGCCGCGGTCATCGTCGCCGAGCAGGCGTGGGCGTGCTCCGCCGCGGTGTCGTCGCGGACCAGCGCGGTCGCCAAGCCGCGGGCGGTCGCCGCGTAGGTCGTCAAGGCGGCGAGCCAGTCGAGCAGGGCGGCACGGGGATCGGCCGCTCCGGCCAGCTCGCGGGCCTGCGCGGCCAGTGCGTCGACCTGGCCGTGGAAGACCGCTTCCAGCAGCGCCCGCCGGCTCGGGAAGTGGCGGCGCACGGTCGCCGAGCCGACGCCGGCGGTGCGGGCGATCTGCTCCAGCGACGCGTCCGCGCCGTGCGCGGCGACCTCGGCCTCGGCGACTTCGAGGATGCGCGCGTAGTTGCGGCGGGCGTCGGACCGCGGCACGGACCACCTCCTGGACGTAAGTGGCGGGGGCCGCCACTTCACGGCTAGTGTAGCGACCAGGAAGTGGCGGGCCCCGCCACTTATCGCCGAAGGAGTCCCATGTCCCCCGTTCTGGTCGCCGGCGCCACCGGCAAGCAAGGCGGCGCCACCGCCCGCGCCCTCCTGAAGGCCGGGATCCCCGTGCGGGCACTGGTCCGCGACCCGGCCCGCGCCCAGGCGATCCGCGAGCTCGGTGCCGAGCTCGTCGTCGGCGACCTCCACGACCCCGATTCCCTTCGCTCGGCCGTGAAAGGCGTGCGGGGCGTGTTTTCCGTGCAGATGCCGGACCTGGCCGACCTCGACGGCGATGCCGAGTGGGTCCAGGGCCGCAACCTCGTCGACGCCGCGCGCGAAGCGGGCGTGCCGCAGTTCGTGCACACGTCGGTGTCCGGGGCCGGGCAGCACCGGTCCGTGCCCGGCTGGGCCGAGGGCCGCTGGACCTCGATGGAGCACTACCTCGAAACGAAGTCCGCGCTGCAGGACCGCGTCCGCGACGCCGGGTTCGAGCACTGGGCGCTGCTCAAGCCGGGGTTCTTCATGGAGAACTTCCTGCCGCCGTCGTTCCTGCTGCCCCGCGGGCGGCTCGTCACGACCATCAAGCCCGGCACGGAACTCGCGCTGGTCGCGGTGGCCGACATCGGCGCCGCGGCCGCCGCGGCGTTCGCCGATCCGGCGCGCTTCCACCGCGTCGAGCTGGAACTCGCGAGCGAACTCATGACCATGACCGACGTCGCCGCGATCCTGTCCCGCGCGCTGGGCGTCGAACTGACCGCGCCGGACATGACCGCCGAGGAAGCCGTGGCCGCCGGGGCGCCCGCGTTCGCCGTGCGGCACGAATGGCAGAACGAGGTCGGCCACCCCGCGCGGCCCGAGTTCGCCCGCGCCCTCGGCATCCCGCTGACGCGGTTCGCCGACTGGGCGGGGAAGCACCTGACAGCGCGATGATCACCCGGCTAGGGTCACCCCCATGGGTGAACTCAAGCGGATGCCGGCGACCACCGACGGCGGCAAGTGCATCTTCTGCGCCATCGCCACCGGCGGCGCCCCGGCGGCGTTCGTGCACGAGGACGACGACTTCGTCGCCATCGTCGACCTGCGGCCGGTCACCACCGGGCACCTGCTCGTCCTGCCCCGCGCGCACCACGCGGACCTGGCCTCGCTGCCCGCCGAGACGGGCGGCCGCCTGTTCGCCGTCGCGCACACGCTGGCCGCGGCGCTGCGCCGGACCGATCTGCCGTGCGAGGGCATCAACCTCTTCCTGGCCGACGGCAAGGCCGCGGGCCAGGAAATCCCCCACGTCCACCTGCACGTGATCCCCCGCCACGCCGGCGACGGGTTCGTCATGGACGCCGACTGGCGGGTGCGGACCCGCGAGGAGCTGACCGAGGTCGCGGCCAAGGTCAAGGCCGCGCTTTAGGCCTTGTGCAGCTTGTCCGGGTGGTGCACGGCGGTCTTCCCGGTCTTTTCGCTCTTCACCAGGTACTGCGGCTCGTCCGGCGACGCCTTCACGTCCCGCTTGCCGGCGTGCGTGTCCTCGGTGATCTTCTCCTCGACCGTCCCGACCGAACTCTGGTTGCCCGCGTCCCACCGCACGCGGTCGCCCTTCTTGAAGTCCTCGCTCATCGGACACCTCCTGCCCCGGCGAGTACCCGCGATCTTGCCGGGTACCCGTCCGGAAGGGCGGAAGATCATCGCGATCCTCGAAACCAGGGAAGACGACCTCGACGGGGACGACCTCACCGGGACGCGCAAGGTCGTCGGTTGCGTGCACCGGCACCTGGCGGCATTCGCTCATGAACTGGGGGCACGATCCGCTGAAGCGCTGAACTCCTTCAGCACCAAGGCGTTCGCCGCCTCGCGGATCGGGCGGGCCATCTGCTCCAGCACCCGGTTGCGGCCCGGCAGATAGGGCATCAGCTTGATCATCCGGGTGTTGATCCACGCGAACGCCCGCGACTGCGGGATGATCCCCCGCAGCGCCGCCTTCGCCAGTGCCTGGTTCTTCTCGATGAACGGCCGCATTTCCGCCTCGTAGCGGGACAACGCCGAAGTGAAGTCGTCCGAGGCAGCCAGCTCGCCCGCCAAGACGTACGCGCCGGCCAGCGCCAAGCTCGTGCCCTGGCCCGAAGCCGGGGACGCGCAGTAGCCCGCGTCGCCGAGCAGTGTCACCCGGCCGGTGGACAGGCGGTCCATGACGATCTGGCACACCGGGTCGAAGTAGAAGTCTCCCGCCTCGCGCATCGCTTCGAGCAGCGGCGAAACCTCCCAGCCCAGACCCTCGAACTGGCCGGCCACCAGGTCCTTCTGGGCCTCGACGTCGCGCCGGTCGTAGGTCAGCGGCGGGGCGCTGAACCAGAACGCCGCCTTGGCGTCGTCGGCGCGGGCCGTGCTGTAGACGTTGACCATCTTGCCCGGGGCCGCCGAGTGCAGCAGCTCCCAGCGGTCCAGTTCGAACGTGTTGGGCACCGTCGAGATCGAGATGTAGGCGTCGAACCGGCGCAGGAAGTCCTCCTCCGGGCCGAACGCGAGCGCGCGGACGCCGGAGTGCAGGCCGTCGGCGCCGACCACCAGGTCGAACTTCCGCGGGGCGCCGTGGGCGAACGTCACCTCGACGCCGTCGGGGCGCTGGTCGAGCCCGGTGATCCAGTCGCCGAAGACGTACTCGGTGTGCTCGCGGGTCGCGTCGTAGAGGATCTTCGCCAGGTCGCCGCGGAGGATCTCCGTGTCGTCGCCGTGGCGGAAGCCGAACGTGTCGGCGTCGAGGGTGGCGATCTGCTTGCCGCGCTTGTCCACGAACGCCGCGCCCCGCATGTCGGTGCTCGCCGCGTGCACCTCGTCCAGCAGCCCCATCCGGCGGACGACGTCGACGGCGACGCCGCGGATGTCGACCTTGTAGCCACCTTCGCGCAGGCTCGGGGCCCGCTCGACGACCGTGGCGCGGAAGCCGTGGCGGTGCAGCCAGAAGGCGAGGGCGGGGCCGGCGACGCTGGCGCCGGAGATCAGGATGTTCTTCGTCATGCCTCGCAGCTTGGGCGCGGCCGCTCACCGTTCACGAACCGAGCGCGAACCGCCGCTGACCGAGCTCGTGGATGGCCTGGTCAGGGGGCATTTCCCGGCCGCGGCCGAAGGCCTTGGCGTAGGCATCGCCGCCGATCCGCGCCCGGACGCGGGCCGCGACACCCTCGACGTCGGCGTCCCCGGCGACCGGCGCGCCGCGCAGCCCGACCGCCACGCCGAGAAGGAACGCCGCACGCTCGTCCTGTTCGCGCCCGGCGAGCACCCCGGCCAGCCCTTCGATCGCCTGGGCCGCGCCGGGCAGGTTCGCGTGCTCGAGCGCGGTCGCGAGCGCCTCCTGGTGCAGTTCGGTCGCCAGGTCGAGGTCGCCGTCGGCCGCCGCGGTCCAGCCGAAGCCGGTGTGGAGCCGGATGCGCGTCTCGCCGCCGGTCACCGGGCCGGTCGTCAGGCCGAGCGCCGCGGTGTACCAGCGGCGGGCCGCGGCCAGGTCACCCGCGCGGCGCGCGACTTCGCCCAGCCCGCCGCGCGCCCGGGCGAGGGTCAGGGGTGTGCCGCGCGCCTGCTCGGCGGCGGCTTCGTAGTCGGCCTTGGCGGCTTCGGCGTCGCCCGCGCGCAGCACGCCGTCGGCGCGGCGGCAGAGCAGGTCGGCCGCGTCTTCGAAGGCACCGAGCTCGCCGGCCAGCCGGACGGACTCGTCCATCAGCTCGCGGAACCGGGCGTGGTCGCCGCGCCAGTCCGCGAACTCGGCGAGCTTCTCCAGCGCGCTCGCCGCGCCCCAGCGGTCGCCGAGCGCCCGGAACCCGGTCAGCGACGCGGAAAAGTGCGCCTCGGCGTCGGCGACCCGGCCACCGTACTGCGCGCCGAGGCCGTCGCCGATCCGCGCGAACGCCCGCGACCAGGGGTCCGGGCCGATCAGCGCGGCGAGCCGTTCGCCCTCCTTCGCCTTGGGGCGCGCGGAAAAGGCCCACAACAGGAAGAGGTACGGGTGCCGCAGCGGCCCGTCCAGCTGTTGCACGATCGGCTCGATCCCGGTGTCGGTGCCGGAGGCGTGGATGAGGCAGAGGACGTACTCCTCGGCGAGCCCCGGCGGCGGTTCGGGACCGACGGCGGCGAGCACGGCGTCCGCGAACGGCGCCGCCTCGCTGCGCAGGCCGCGCAGCCACCAGTACCAGGACAGCGCCGCGATCAGCCGCAGGGCGAGTTCCGGGGCCGCGGCCGCACTCCAGCGCAGGGCCGCGTGCAGCTCGGCGTGCTCGGCGGTCAGCCGCTCCAACGCGGCCAGCTGGTCCGCGCCGCGCAGCTGCGGTTCGGCCGCGCGGGCGAGGTCGAGGAAGTAGGCGGCGTGCGCGGCCCGCACGTCTTCCCCCTGCTCGGCGCAGAAGGCGCGGATGGTCTCCAGCATCCGGTAGCGGCCGCCGCCGAACTCGACGAAGGACTTCTCGACGAGGCCGGCGAGCACGTCGTCGGCGTCCGGGACGGCGCAGACCCGTTCCACGGCGTCCCGCCGCGCACCACCGGCGAACACCGAGAACCGGCCGGCGAGCCGCTGTTCGCCCGGGTCGAGCAGGTCCCAGCTCCACTCGACGACACCTCGCAGAGTCCGGTGCCGCGGCTCGGCGGTCCGTTCGCCGCGCGAGAGCAGGCCGAACCGGTCACCGAGCCGGGCCGCGACGTCGGCGGCGGTCAACGTCCGGAGCCGGGCGGCGGCGAGTTCGATCGCCAGCGGCAGGCCGTCGAGGGCGGCGCAGATCCGCGTCACGGCGTCGCTGTCGGGGGCTTCGCCGGGAGCGACGGCCGCGGCTCGCTCGGTGAACAGCCGCGCGGCGGCGACGGCGGGCAGGGCGCCGACCGGGACCAGCGTCTCGCCGGTCAGGCCCAGCGCTTCGCGGCTGGTGGCCAGCACGCGCACGCCGGGAGCGGCCCCGAGCAGCCGCCGGACCAGCCGCGCGGCATCGGCGACGACGTGTTCGCAGTTGTCGAGGACGAGCAGCAGCGACCGGTCGGCGAGCCCGGCGGTCAGGCGGTCGGCGGGATCCGCGGGCGCACCCGGCGCCAGGACACCCTGTTCACGCAGCCCCAGCGCGACGAGGACAGCGGGTGCGACCTCGGTCGTCGTGGCCAATTCGACGAAGCAGACATCGCCGGCTTCGCGGGTCGCGGCTTCGACGGCGAGCCGCGTCTTGCCCGCCCCGCCGGGCCCGGTGAGCGTGACGAGCCGTGCCGAACCGAGCGCCGCGCGGAGCCGGTCGAGCTCGCCGCGGCCGACGAACCCGGTGAGCGGCACCGGAACCCGGCGCGCGGGCGTCCCGCGCAGGACGGCCGTGTGCGCGTCGGCGAGCTCGGGTGACGGGTCGGCGCCCAGTTCGTCGGCGAGGCGCTCGCGGACTTCGGCGAACGCGGAGAGCGCTTCGGCGGACCGGCCGCTGCCGTGCAGGGCACGCACGAGCTGGGCGGCGAGCCGTTCACGCAGCGGGTGTTCGCGGGCGAGTTCCCGGAGTTCGGCGACGAGCCCGTCGTGTTGCCCGAGCGCGAGCGCCGCGTCGACGCGGTCCTCGGTCGCGGCCAGCCGCAGCTCGGCGAGCCGGGCCGCGCGCGGCGCGTCGGCGAGCCCGTCGAGCGCGGGACCCCGCCAGAGCGCCAGCGCCTCGGTGAAGAGCGCGAGTTTCGCTTCCGGCCCGGCGGTTTCCCGCGCCTGCGCGGTGAGCCGCTCGAAGCGGTGCAGGTCGACGTCCTGCGGGTCGACGGCGAGCCGGTACCCGGCGGGGGTGAACTCGACGAGCCCGTCCGGCGCGCCGCCGTCCTTGAGGCGCTTGCGCAGCCGCGAGACCTGGGACTGCAGCGCCTCGGCGGCCCCCTCGGGCGGGTGGTCGCCGTGCAGGCCGTCGATCAGCCGTTCGGCACCGACGATCCGCCCGGCGTCGAGCGCGAGCAGGGCGAGCAGGCCGCGCAACTGCGGCCCGCCGAGCGCGACGGGTGTCCCATCGGGACGGTGGGCTTCGACCGGCCCGAGGATGGCGAACTGCACACCGCCGATTCTGGCCCACGCACGACCCGCGCGGCGAGGGGCGCGCGGACGTTCACCACAGGCCGCAGAAGAACGCGCGGATGTCGGCCACCAGCAGCTCCGGCTCCTCCAGCGCGGCGAAGTGGCCACCCGTGGCGAACTCCGACCAGTGCGCGATCTTCTCCTCCGGGTCCATGATCCGCCGGACCACCGGCGAGGCGTCGAACACCGCCCAGCCCGCCGGGACGGCCGACGGCGTCAGCCAGCCGTGCCCGGAATGCGCGGCCTCGTAGAGGAACCGGGCCGCGGTCGCGCCGCTGCGGGTGAACCAGTAGAGGCTCACGTTCGTCAGGAGCCGGTCGCGGTCGACGCCGTCGCCGGTCCACGCCTGGAACTTCTCCGCGATCCAGGCCAGCTGCCCGACCGGGGAGTCGGTGAGTGCGGCGGCGATCGTCTCCGGTTTGTGCGACTGCAGGTCCAGGTAACCGCGGCCGGCTTTCCACGCCTCGCGGGCGGTGTCCAATTCGGACTGTTCGGCCGCGGACAGGTTTTCCGGCACCGGAAGCTGCTCCCCCGCCAGCGCGATCGTCCCGCGGTCGCTGTTGACGTGGGTGCCGATGACGCGCTCCGGGTACAGCGAGGCGAGCCGCCCGGTGACGCCCGCGCCGATGTCGCCGCCCTGCGCGGCGAAGCGGTCGTAGCCGAGCCGCGTCATCAGCTCCGCGAACGCGTCCGTCGTGCGGGCCAGCTCCCAGCCGGGTCCGCTCAGCGGCGTCGAAAACCCGAACCCGGGCAACGACGGGACGACGACGTGGAAGGCGTCCGGGCCCGCCTCGGCCAGCGGGCCGACGACGTCGAGGAACTCGGCGACCGAGCTGGGGTAGCCGTGGGTGAGCAGCAGCGGGGCGGCGTCGGCGCGCGGCGACCGGACGTGCAGGAAGTGGATGGTCTGCCCGTCGATCCCGGTCGTGAACTGCGGGAACGCGTTCAGCGCCGCCTCCTGCGCGCGCCAGTCGAAGCCGTCCCGCCAGTACTCGGCCAGCTCCCGGACGACCGCGGTGGGGATGCCGCGGGACCAGTCCGGCTCGTCGCCGGGCACCGGGTCGGCGAACCGCGCGTCGGTGAGGCGCCGGTGCAGGCCCGCCAGCTCGGCCTGCGGGATCTCGATGCGGAAGGAGCGGATTTCGTTCGTCATGCCCAGGACGCTACGAACCATTGCGGAAGACTTCCTTCCGCGATTCGTGGGAGGCTCGGGACATGTTGCAGACCTCTGCCCGCCTGCTCCGGCTGCTCTCGCTGCTCGAAACGCGGCGTGACTGGACCGGCGCGGACCTCGCCGAGCGGCTCGGCGTCACCGCGCGCACCGTCCGCACCGACGTGGGCAAGCTGCGCGAGCTCGGCTACCCGGTCGAGGCCGCTCCCGGCGTCCAGGGCGGGTACCGGCTCGGCGCCGGCGCGCAACTCCCGCCGCTGCTGCTGGACGACGACGAAGCGGTCGCCGTCGCGGTCGGCCTCCGCACCGCGACCGGCGTGGCCGGCATCGCCGAGACGTCGGTGCGCGCCCTCGCCAAGCTGGAGCAGGTCCTGCCGTCCCGGCTGCGGCACCGCGTCCAGGCCTTGCAGGCGGCGACGGTCTCGGTGCCCGGCGTGGGCCCGGCCGTCGACGCCGACGTGCTGACCGCGATCTCGGCGGCCATCCGGGCGAGCGAGCGGCTGCGCTTCGACTACACGAGCCACCTGCGCGAGCCGAGCCGTCGCGACGTCGAGCCGCACCGGCTGGTCAGCTGGGGACGGCGCTGGTACCTGGTCGCCTGGGACACCACTCGCGACGACTGGCGCACGTTCCGCGTCGACCGCATGACGACGAAGGTGCCGAACGGGCCGCGCTTCACCCCGCGCGAGCCGCCCGAGGGCGACGTGGCGCGGTTCGTCCAGCACAGCGTGGGCGCGGCGACGTGGCGCTTCCACGCCCGGGTCCGGCTGCACGCGCCGGCCGGCCACGTGCGCGCCCGGCTGCCGATCGCGGTCGACGTGACGCCGGAGGGCCCGGACCGCTGCGTGGCCGAGGTCGGCTCCGACAACGCGCAGATGCTCGGGCTGTACCTGGGCCTGCTCGAAGTGGACTTCGAAGTGCTGGACGCCCCGGAACTCGCCGCGGAACTGGCGAAGACGGGCGAGCGGTTCCTGCGGGCCGCTAACGCAGGGAGTCCGCCAGCTCCTGGATGAGCACGAACTGCTCCCGGACGCCGACCTCCATGCCCGACTGGTGGATCAAGTCCCGCAGTTCCTTGCTGCCGGTCACGGTCAGCAGGCTCAGCAGCGTGCGGTCGCCCTCGAGCGCGGTGAAGGTGACGGTGTTGAGCGGCCCGTCCACCGCGTCGAGGGGCACGCCCGGCAGCTCGAACACCTCGGTGTAGACGAGCCGCTCGTCGGGCACGATCTCGCGGTATTCGCCGTGGAAGCCGACTTCAGTGCCCTCGTCGGTCTTCAGGACGTACCGCCAGCGGCCGCCGGGGCGCAGGTCCAGCTCGACTTCGGCGGTGGTCCCCCGCTGCCCGCTCCACCACCGCCGCACCAGCTCGGGCGTGGTCCACACGCGGTAGACGAGGTGCTTGGGCGCGTCGAACTCGCGCGTGATGAGGATCTGGTCGTCGGCCGGGAGGGTGATCTCCACGTCAGTGCTCCTGTTCCTTGAGTTCTTCGAGGACGTCGTCGATCAGGTCGAACCGCTCGGACCAGGTCCGCTCGTACTGCCGGACCCAGTCGTGGATCGGCTTGAGCGCGGGCCCGTTGAGCCGGTAGAGCCGCTGGCGGCCGTCGCCGCGCACGTCCACCGCGCCCACCTCCCGCAGCACCCGGAGGTGCTTCGACACCTGCGGCTGGGCCAGGCCCAGCAGGTCCACGAGGTCGCCGACCGACCGCTCCCCGCCCCGCAGGACGTCGAGGATCTGCCGCCGCCGGGGTTCGGCGACCGCGTTGAAGGTGTCGGTCGTCGTCGCTGCTCGGGCCACGCGAGTCATCATATGCCGATATGGGTATGCGTCAAGCCCGCCGGAACGGGGCTCCACAGAGGACGGAGCCGGCCGGCGCGCTCAGCGTCCGTTGCGCGCCAGGGCGCGGAAGCAGTCCCACGCCCGGCTGACCAAGGCCGGGTGGGTACGCAGGTCGATCGCCGTACGGGCCAGCGCCGCCGCCGAGGCGAGCATCGCCGCCCGGCCGCGGGGGCTCGCCGCCGCGGCCGCGAACTCCGGGGTGTGGTCCGAGTTCTCCTCCGCCGTGATCGCGACGAACGGGTGGATCGCCGGGACGCGCACGCTCACGTTGCCGACGTCCGACGAGCCCAGGTACACGCCAGGGGCCGGCGGGGTCGCGTGGATCCCGCACGCCGCCAGGTGCTCGGTGAACCGCTCCGACAGCACCGGGTTGTCGCGGAAGTGCGCGTAGCCGCGGCCGGCGCGTTCGACGTCCACCTTCGCGCCCGTCGCCAGCGCCGCGCCCTGCGCGCCCGCCGTCACGTCGTCGACCAGGCGGTCCAGCGCGTCGGTCGTCAGCGCGCGGAGGCCGAAGCGCCCCTCGGCCCGGTCCGGGACGATGTTCGTCGCCTCGCCGCCGTGCGTGATGATGCCCTGGATGTGCGAGCCCGCGGGCAGGCGCTGGCGCAACGCGGACATCGCGCCGAACGCCTGGATCAGCGCGGCCAGGGCGTCGACGCCCGCCTCCGGGTCGCCGGTCGGGTGCGCGGCGCGGCCGTGGAAGGTCACCTTCAGCTCCACCTGCGCGGTCAGCGGGGCCCACGACCACGAGTGGACGCCGGGGTGGACCATCAGCGCCGCGTCGACGTCGTCGAAGACACCGGCTTCGGCCAGCGCGACCTTGCCACCGCCGCGTTCTTCGGCGGGGCAGCCCACCACGAGCAGCGAACCCGGGCTGTCCGCGAGGACGTCCTTCGCCGCCAGCGCGGCGCCGAGCCCGGCCGCGGCGATGAGGTTGTGCCCGCAGGCGTGCCCCAGGCCGGGCAGCGCGTCGTACTCGAGCAGCAGCGCGACGCACGGCCGCCCGCTGCCGGCCCGCGCGGTGAACGCCGTCGGCAGCCCCGCGGTCCCCGTCTCCACCGCGAAGCCGTCGCCGGCCAGCTCCCGCGTCAGGCGTTCTGCGGCGGCGTGCTCCTCATAGGACAGTTCGGGGTGCTCGTGCAGCGCGGTGGCGACCGCCCACAGCCGTTCCCCCAGCCCCTCGACCCGCTCGTCCGACCGCTCGTGCAGCTCCTCGTGCCACTCCATGCCCACCGGAATACCCTTACCACGCCCGGTCGACACCGGAGGGTGTTTCGCCCGGCGGATCGCGGCTACCCGTGCGCGATGGACCACAGCCGAGCTCCGGTGCTCGACGCGCTGCGCGCCTACCACCACGCGGGGTACGTCCCGTTCAACGCCCCCGGCCACAAGCAGGGACGGGGCATCGACCCGCGGGTGCTGGCCGTCGTCGGCGCCGACGTGTTCAAGTCCGACGTCATCGCGCTCAACGGCCTCGACGACCGGCTGATGCGCCAGGGCGTCCTGGCCGACGCGCAGGCGCTGATGGCCGACGCGGTCGGCGCCGAGCACGTTCTTCTCGACGTGCGGCAGCTCCTTTCGGTGAAGAGCGCGATGCTCGCCGTCGCCGGACCACAGGGCTGGGGCTGAGCCACCCGCCGGGCGTGCGGGAGTTCGCCGAAGCGTACGAGCGCGACCCCGAGGTCAAGGGTGCGCTGATGGTGACCCCGACCGACTACGGCACCTGCGGCGACATCCGCGCGGTCGCCGGTTTCTGCCACGAGCGCGGGATCCCGCTCGTGGTGGACGAGGCGTGGGGCGCGCACCTGCCCTTCCACGACGACCTGCCGCCGTGGGGGATGTTCGCGGGCGCCGACGTGTGCGTGACGAGCGTGCACAAGATGGGTGCCGCGGTCGAGCAGAGCTCGGTGTTCCACCTCCGCGGCGACCGCGTCGACCCGGCCGTGCTCAAGGCGCGTGAGGATCTCCTCGGCACGACCAGCGCCAGTTCCCTGGTGTACGCGGGCCTCGACGGCTGGCGGCGGCAGATGGCCGAGCAGGGCGAGCAGCTGCTCGCCGGGGCCCTCCGCCCGGTGACGTCGGTGCGCCGCCGGCTGGCCGAGCTGGGCCTCACCGTGCTGCACGACGAATTCCTCGGCCCGGACCTCGCCGACTCGGTCGACCCGCTGAAGGTCGTCCTCGACCTCGCCCCGCTCGGCATCAGCGGCTACCAGGCGGCGGACTGGCTCCGCGAGGAGCAGCGCGTGACCGTCGGCCTGTCCGACCATCGCCGGATCGTGGCCCAGTTCACCCACGCGGATGACGAGGAGACGGCGAGCACGCTCATCGAGGCGATCGGGGCGCTGCTCGAGTCTGCGCCCTCGTTCGAGAAGCCGCCGAAGGTGGACATCCCGTCACCTGAGGAGCTGGAGCTGGAAACGGCGATGCTGCCGCGCGACGCGTTCTTCGGGCCGGCCGAGCAGGTGCCCGTGGCCGAGGCGCCGGGCCGTGTCGCGGCGGAGATGATCACGCCGTACCCGCCTGGTGCGCCTGGGGTTCTGCCGGGCGAGGTGCTCACCAAGCCGGTCGTGGACTACCTCCGGAGCGGGTTGGGCGCGGGCATGGAGCTGCCCGACCCGGCCGACTCGACACTGGAGTCGGTCCGGGTCGTGGCTCGGAGCTAGGCCTTCGCGCTCTTCAGCTCCAACGGGTTCTTGGGCGCGGCGGACCGGGCGTCGATCATCCGCTGCCCCAGTTCCTGCAACCGCTTGCGCCCCATGGCCGAGCGGACCTCCGGGAACCACTCGTCCTCTTCCTCTTCGACGTGGTGGCGGACGTTCTCGGTCAGCACCGTGACCTTCGCGTCGAACGTCTCGTCCTTCGGGTCCATGCCGCGCAGCTCCGACAGCATCCACACCACGACGTGGTGCTCCTCCACGCTTTCCAGGACGTGGTCCTTCGTCTCCGGCACGGCTTCGCGCGCGGCCGGGTAGAAGATCTCCTCCTCGATGTACGCGTGGACCGTCAGCTCTTCGATGATCGAGTCGGCGATGCGGCGCTTCTCGCGGTACGCGTCCTCCCCCGCTTTTTCGAACTCCTTGAACAGCTTCTCCACGGTCTTGTGGTCGTTCTTGAGCAGCACGATCGCGTCGGTCGACATCGGTGTCCTCACGGTGTGGCCAGGTCGCGCAGGGCGACCTGGGAGTTTTCCAGTTCCTTCGTCATGAGCAGCGCGACGGTCCCGGCGTGCGCCAGCGCCCGCCCGACCTCGCCCACCGAGTCCCACGCCGCTTCGGTGTCGCCGCCGCCGTGGCGGACCACCTGGCCGGAGAGCAGACCGTCCTCCAGCCGTCCTTGCAGGGCGGGCAGGAGGTGGGTGAGGTCGTCGGCCAGCAGCCGCAGGGCGCCGAGGACGCGGTACAGCTCGGCCGGCGGGACGAGGTGGCCGTCGCCGACGCGGTGGGATAGCCGGCGCACGGTCGCGCCGGCGTCGGCGGCCAGCAGCGACGGCGGCACAGCGGCGCTGGAGTTCATGACCACCCGGATACCCTCCGTGCCGCCCGGAAAACGCCGTTTGCGCGATCGGCGCCACGGGTACTCGCCGGAACTCCCGACCCCCAGGAGAACACCGGTGAACGAACCGACCGGCGAGGTGCTGACGTTCGGCGTCGAAGAAGAGTTCTTCGTCGTCGATCGCCGAGGTCAGCTGTCCCAGGCCGGCGACGACGTCGTCGACGCCGCCGAAGCGACCGCCGACGACCAAGGCGACCTGCAGCACGAATTGACGCGGTCGCAGGCCGAGGCCGCGACCGGCGTCTGCCGCACTCACGCCGAAGCCCTGCGCCAGCTGCGCGGCCTGCGCGCCGACCTCTCCGGCGCCGCACGACGGCGCGGCGTCCGGCTGCTGCCCGCCGGAGCGCCCCCACTGTCCGAAGCGGACTTGCCGACCATCACGCCGAACGCGCGCTACGAGCGGATGGCCGAGCACTTCGGTGCCACCGCGCGGACTTCGCTCACGTGCGGCTGCCACGTGCACGTCGCCATCCCGGACAAGGAAACCGGCGTCCAGGTGCTGAACGGGGTGCGCCCGTGGCTGCCGGCGCTGCTCACCATCACCGCGAACTCGGCGATCGCCGACGGCTACGACACCGGCTACAGCAGCTGGCGCTACCAGCAGTGGAGCCGCTGGCCCTCGGCCGGGCCGCCACCGCGGTTCGCCTCGCTCGACGAGTACGAAAGCATCGTGGACGCGTGGCTGCGCGCGGGTTCGATCCTCGACCGCGGGATGATCTACTGGGACGTCCGGCTGTCGGAGAAGCAGCCGACACTCGAATTCCGCATCGCCGACGTCGCCGCGACGCCCGAAGAAGCGGTGCTGCTGGCGGTGCTGGCCCGCGGCCTGGTCGCGACCGCGCTGGCCGGCGGCGTTCCCCCGGCGCCGTTGCCGAACGAGGTGCTGCGCGCCCAGCTCTGGCGGGCGTCGCGGGAGGGCGTGACCGGCTGCTGCCCGCACCCGGACAACGGAGATCTGGCTCCGGCGAAGAGCGTGCTCGACGACTTGGTGGCGCGAACGGCCCCGGCCTTGGAAGCGGCCGGCGACCTCGACTTCGCACGGGACGGCATCGCGCGCCTGGTCGCGGAAGGCGGCGGCGCCGATCGGCAGCGGCGCCGCTTCGCGGACCGGGAACGCGGAGAAGACGTGGTGGACCTGCTGGCCGAGGGCGGCCGCTAGACACGCGGCCGCTCACCCGCCGGCGCGGCCGGACCGGGTCGGCGGCCGCTCACTCAGGTCGGCTGCACCGGGTCGGCGGCGGCCGACGTGCGGCCGCCCATCCGGGGTCGGCTGCACCAGGCCGGCTCGGCCAGACCCCGCGACCGCTCCCTCGGGTCGGCTGCACCAGGCCGGCTTGGCCAGACCCCGCGGCCGCTCACTCAGTCCGGCCACACCAGGCCGGCTCGGCCAGACCCCGTGACCGCTCACTCAGGTCGGCTGCACCAGGTTGGCGGGTCCCAGACCCGCAGCCGCTCAATTGGGTCGGCGAGGCCGTGCCGGGTCGGCGGCCGCTCACTCAGGTTGGCTGCACCAGGTCGGCGGCGCCTGACGTGCGGCCGCTAATTCAGGTCGGCCGCACCGGGTCGGCGACACCCGCTCCCGCAGCCGCTCACCCGGTTCGGCGCGGCCGGACCGGGTCGGCGGCCGCTAGCTCAAGATCGGCGGCACCGGGTCGGCCAGACCCGCGGCCGCTCACTCCGGTCGGCTGCACCAAGTCGGCGGCGCCCAGACCCGCAGCCACCCACTCAAGGCGAGCCGCCGGAACCGGTCGTGGCTAACCCTGCAGGCGGTCGAGCAGTTCGAGCGCGCGGATCGCCGCGTGGGAGCGGCCGGGGTCGAAGACGAGGTGCACGCCGGCTTCGGCGGCTTGCTCCGCCGCCCGCACCAACGCGCGAAGCCCGGCGGCGCCGAGGAAGTGCACCTCACCCAGGTCGACGCGCAGCACCCCGGGGCACGCGCGGAGGTGCTCCTCCAGCGTGGCTTCCAGGCGGGACACAGTGCAGAGGTCGATGTCGCCCGCCACCTCCACGACGATCGCGTCGGGGGTGCGCCACCGGGTGCGGCCGGTGAGTCCGTCGGCGGGAGCGCGCGGCGATGGCAGCCGGTGCGCCGGCAGTTCGGTTCCCGCCGCGCGGTGCTGCTCGTCAATGGTCATTGTCCTGGATTACCCGTTGCCGGTTCGCGGCGAAACAAACCCCGGGTCCGGAGGCGTTTCCGCGCCCGGATCGGGTATCCGGGCCAGGCGTCGCCCGGAAGGAGCCCGCCATGGCCGACGGCCCGCCCACGATGGGCGTCGAAGAAGAGTTCCTGCTCGTCAACCCGCGCACCGGACACGCGTCACCGTGCGCGGAACAGGTGCTGGCCCGCCACCGCCACCACGGCCCGCTGCCCGACGGGGCCCGGGTGCACCGCGAGCTGCGGCTCACCCAGATCGAGGCCGCCACCGGCGTCTGCACCACCGCGGACGAGCTGCGGTACCAGCTGACGGCCGCCCGGCGGGTGCTGGCCGGGGCTGCCGCGGCCGAAGACTGCGCGCTCCTGGCCACCGGAACCCCGATCGGACCCGGCCCCGCCACGCCGCCGCCCGCGAGCGAAGGCCGCTACGCCGACATCGACGACGCCTACGGTGCGGTGGTCGCCGACTACGAAGCCTGCGGGTGCCACGTCCACGTCGGGGTGCCCGATCCCGACACCGCGGTCGCGGTCGTCAACCACGTCGGCCGGTGGCTGCCCACGCTGCTCGCGCTCTCCGCCAACTCGCCGTTCGACCACGGGCGCGACACGGGTTACCACAGCTGGCGGGTGGTCCTGCAGTCCCGCTTCCCCGGCTTCGGCGTCGCGCCGCACGCGCGTGACCACGCCGAGTACCGCCGGACCGTCGGCACGCTCGTCGAGTGCGGGGCGCTCGTCGACCCGGACCAGACGTTCTGGCTGGCCCGCCCGTCCGGCCGGTTCCCGACCGTGGAGTTCCGGGTCGCCGACACCGCGCTGACCGTCGACCACGCCGTGCTGCAGGCCCTGCTGAGCCGCGCGCTGGTGCAGCGCGCGCTGGCCGACCTCGGCCGCGGGCGCGAAGCGGAACCGCTGTCGCCGCAGGTGGCCGCGGCCGCGGTGTGGGCCGCGGCGCGCCACGGTCTCACCGGGCAGCTCGTCGACGTCGCCGGGCGGACGCGCCGGCCCGCGTGGGCGCTGGTCGAGCAGCTGCTGGCGCACGTCCGGGAGCCTCTGGCGGAGAGCGGCGACCTGGCCGAGGTCCAGGCGCTCGTCGCGGTGCTGCGCGCCGACGGCACCGGGTCCGTGCGGCAACGCGCGGTGGCCGGACGCGGCGGCCCGGAGGTCGCGGTCGGGTGGCTCACCGCGCTGACCGTCCCGCCGGCGCTTGGAACGCTGCGCACGGGGTAGCCGGGAGCCATGACGACCACCACCACCGCGGCGGCCACCCTGCCCTCCGCCCGCGGCCCGCTCTCGGAGTCGGTGCTGGGGACCCTGCTGCGCGAACAGCCGCGCGCGGACCTCGGCTTCGACGCGCTCGTGGCCGCCGACCCGCTCGGCGACGACGTCCAGCTGGCCCTGCACCTGTGCTACGAACTGCACTACCAGGGCCTGCCCGGGGTGTCGGCCGACTGGGAGTGGGACCCCGAGCTGCTGCGCCTGCGCGGCGCGCTGGAGGCCCGCTTCCTCGCCGCCCTGCGCGAAAACGTGCCGGGCGGCGACGACGTCGCCGCCGAACTCGACGCCCTGCTGGTCGAGCCGGTCGACGCGGAAGGCGTTTCGCACTTCCTCCGCGACCACGGTGATTGGACGCAGATGAAGGAGTACTTCATCCACCGTTCGGTCTACCACCACAAGGAAGCCGACCCGCACGCGTGGGTGATCCCGCGCCTGCGCGGCCGGGCCAAGGCCGCCCTGGTGGCGGTGGAGTTCGACGAGTTCGGCGGCGGCCGCGCGGAACTGATGCACGCGCGGCTGTACACGGACCTGCTGCGCGCGGCCGGCCTCCCGGACGGCTACCTGGAGCTCATCGACCACGCCCCCGCCGCGATGCTGGCCGTGGTCAACATGATGTCGCTGTTCGGCTTGCACCGCTCGTTGCGCGGCGCGCTGTGCGGGCACTTCGCCGCGGCCGAGATCACCACCGGGCCGTCCGCGCACCGGATGGACCAGGCGCTGCGCCGCCTCGGCGCCCCGGAAGCGTGCCGCTTCTTCTACACCGAGCACATCGAAGCCGACGCGGTCCACGAACAGGTGATGCGCCACGACGTCCTCGGCGACCTGCTCACCCAGGAACCCGAACTGGCCGCCGACGTCGTGTTCGGCATCCAGGCCACGGAGCTCCTCGAGGGCCGATTCGGGGCGCACGTCCTGGAGTCCTGGCGGGCGGGGAAGTCTTCCCTGCGGGTCCCGCTGGCCTGACCGGCTTCAGTCCTTGCCGCGCACCCGTTTGCGGTGGCTGGTGTCGCAGAACGGGAACCGCTTGCTCCGGCGGCACGCGCACACCGCCACCACGAACCGGTCGGAGCGCACGGCTTCGCCGTCCGGGGTGGTCAGTTCGACCGGACCCTCCACGAGCACCGGGCCGCCGGGGACCACCGTCACCCGGCGCGGGCGGTCAGCGGACGGCACGCAGCACCACCAGTTCCTCCGTCCGCTGGCCGGGTGCGATCAGGCCGGCCGCTTCGAGGAACTCCGTCCGTCCGGAAAGGACCGGTCCGAACGGGATCCGCGCACGCCGGTCCACCGACGTCCGCAAGCCCTGCGCCGCCAGCAGTTCCCGCGACTTGTCCACATCGGACAGTGCGGATTGGACGAGGAGCAACGTGCCACCGGGACGCAGGAGCGTGCCCGCCGCCGCGCACAGCGGGTCCAGGACCGCGCGCCCGTCCGGCCCGGCGTCCCAGCCGCGGGTGGCGCGGACCGTCGCGGCCGGGGCCGGGACGTACGGCGGGTTCGCGACCACGACGTCGAACGGGCCCCGGCTCAGCGCCGTCGCCAGGTCTCCCCGGCACGGGCGCACCGCGGCTTGGCGGACCAGCGCGTTGAGCCGGGCCGAAGCCAGCGCGCGGCGCGAAAGGTCCACGGCCAGCACGGTTCTCGCGCCGCGACGGGCCAGCGCGATCGCCTGCGCGCCGGTGCCGGTGCACAGGTCGAGGGCCCGTGCGCCGGGCGTGATGGCCAGGTCGGCGATCGCGGCGGCGAGCAGGGCGGTGTCCTCCTGCGGGCGGTAGACGCCGGGCAGGCGCAGCAATCGCGGCGCGGTGAGGACGGTCCGGGCGGCCAAGGGGCCCGGGCGGACGGGTTCCGCCGACGTGGTCATCTCGGTCTCCTTCACTCGCCGCGGGCCCGGCGCGCTCGCCGGCGGACAACCGCGTCGCCCCCGGCTACCCGGCGAAGATCGCCGCAAACCGATCGGTCCCAGGCGGTTGGGGCGGTCCCGCGGGGGTATCCGGTCCGCAAAGGACCACGAAGGAGGACCCACGATGACGTCCGAGAACCGCACGCAGCACCCCACCGAGCCCGCCGGCGGACCCCGCGGCGACGACCCGCACGGGGACACGCCGGAAGCGCAGCGCGAAACCCTCCGAGGTGAGCAGGGAACTTCGGGCGGTGACGAGCACGACGACACCGACCCCCAGTCGGGCTGACCCGTGAACCGAGGGGGACTTCCCGCGCGCTGTGCGGGAAGTCCCCTTCTTCGCGCTTACTCGAACTCGAACGGCAGCGCGTCCACGCAGGCCTGGTACTTGTCGGCCATCTCGTGCTCGGTGTGCGCCGCGATGAACAGCTGCGCCAGTTCGAAGCTGTAGCTGTCCTGCTCCGGCAGGTCCGAAAGCCGCTGCCCCGCCTCGGGCACGATCGTGATCTGCGTGCCGTCGATGCGCTCCTCGACCGCCGCGACCTCCGCCGGCGTCGGCACGCGCGTCACGACGCCGTCGGAGAACCGGCGCAGGTACCACTTGCCGGCGATCTGGTACCTGCCCTTGGTGGCCCGGCGGCCCGGGTCCTGGCCGAGGCCGAGCCGCACCATGATCTCGTGGTTGGCGACGCCGTCGACGAACTCGAACAGCTCGGCGTGCGACTGGGAGTGCCGCGGGTTGATCTCGAGCAGCGCCACCTGGCCCGACTCGGGGTCGCAGAAGAATTCGATGCTGAAGGTGCCGTTGTCGAAGCCGAGCTGTCTCATCACGCGCTCGGCGACGTCCCGCATCCGCCGCACCGGCTCCTCGCCCAGCTGGGACGGGTACTGGTGGCGCAGGAACGACGAGCTGTCCGGGTAGTTGACCGAGTCGAGGGCGCCGTAGACGGTGACCTCGCCGCGGTACACGTACCCTTCGACGGCCGCCTGGACGCCGTGCAGCGCCTCTTCGGCCAGGCACGCCGCGCCGCCGACATCGGCGATCTCCGGCGGCAGCTGCACCTGGTCGAGCACGTAGCCGAACGGCTCCCCCACCCGCCCGACGCCGTCCCGGATCTCGGCGACCGCGTCGGCGAATTCGGCTTCGTTCTCCGCCTTGAAGGCCAGCTCCGAGGAGAACGACTTGACCGGCTTGAGCCACATCGGGAACCCGACACCTGCCGGCGGCGACGGGCGTTCGCCGTCGAGGTCGACGATGCCGAAGCCGGGCAGCTCGTCGATCACCTTCCGCTGTTCCAGGCGGCTCCAGTACTTGTGCTCGCACTTGAGCACCGCCTCCAGCGACACGCTGGGCAGGCCGTACCGGGCGCACAGGATCGGCACGAGGGTCGCCGCCGGGAAGTCCCAGTAGCTGACGATGGCGCCGACGTCGCCGTCGAAGGCGTCCAGTTCGTGTTGCGCGGTCTTCAGCAGCGCTTCGAAGTCGATGTCCCCGTGCTGCAGTTCCTCGGGGGTCAGCAGGCCGTGGAACTCGTAGCTCCCCGCCCACGGCAGGCGCTCCAGCACCCGCTGGTTCTCTTCGTCCAGGCCGATCACGAAGATGTTGATACCCATGCCTTTTGAACTACCCGGCCCCGATTCCCCGAAACGGGGCCGGATGGCCGGTTTGACCGCCGCGCCAGCGGGCACCCGCACGCATGACTGTCCTGCCCGAACCGCTTTCGCTGTGGGTCGAGACCGCGCCCGCCCCCGACCGCACCGGCGTCCCGGTGCCGGAATCCGCCGACGTGGCGGTGCTCGGCGCGGGCATCGCCGGCCTCACGACGGCGCTGCTGCTCGCGCGGGCGGGCCGCTCGGTCGTCGTGCTGGAAGCCGACCGCGTCGCCGCCGGGGTTTCCGGCCACACCACGGCGAAGGTGAGCGCGCAGCACGGCGCGAAGTACGCGGACCTCAAGTCCCGCCACGGCGCCGGAGCCGCGCGGACCTACGCCGCGGCCCAGACGGCGGCCACCGAGTGGATCGCCGCCACGTCGGCCGAACTCGGGATCGACTGCGGGTTCACCCGCGCCGACAGCTACGTCTACACCACGCGCGGGAAGACCGTGGACTCGCTGAAGCGGGAAGCCGACGCGGCCGCCGCGGCCGGGCTGCCGGCGTCGTTCACCGAGGACGTCGCGCTCGACGTGCCCGCGCTCGGCGCCGTCCGCACCACCGGGCAGGCGCACTTCCACCCGCGCCGCTGGCTGCTCGGGCTGGCCGCCGAGGTCGAGCGGGCCGGCGGCACCGTCGTCGAGAACGCCCGCGCGACCGCGGTGCACGGGCAGACCGTCCGGACCTCGCGCGGCGACGTCGCGGCGGGCGAAGTCGTCGTCGCCACCCACTACCCGGTGCTCGACCGCGGCCTCTACTTCGCCCGGCTCGAACCGGTGCGCGACCTCGTCGTCGCGGGCCCGGCGGCCGGGAACGCCCCGCCGGCGGGCATGTTCCTCGACGCCGACACGCACCACTCCGTGCGCGGCCACACCGAGCAGGGCACGCCGATGGTGATCGCGGGCGGCGAGCACTACCGCGTCGGCGCGCACGTCCACGTCGAACGCAGGTACCAGCGGCTGGCGGCCTGGGCGGACGAGCACGCGGGCCTGCACCGCGTGACCCACCGGTGGTCCGCGCACGATCTGTCCACTGTGGACCTGCTGCCGTACGTCGGGCGCTACCTGCCGGGGACGAAGAACCTGTGGGTGGCCACCGGGTTCGGCCAGTGGGGCATGACCGGCGGCACGGCGGCCGGGCACGTGCTGGCCGCGCGGATCCGCGGCGAGGAGCACCCCGCCGCGGACCTGTTCGACCCCAACCGCTTCGACCCGCGTTCGGCGCTCAGCCTCGCCCAGGACAACCTCACGGTGGCGAAGTACCTGGTCGGCGACCACGTGGCGGCGCTGTGGCGGTCGGAGAAGCTCGACGACCTCCGGCCCGGCGAGGCCGAAGTCGTGCGCGTGGGCGGCGAGCTCGTCGCCGCCCACCGCGACGAAGCCGGCCGGCTGCACACCGTCGGCGCGCACTGCACCCACCTCGGCTGCCTGGTTTCCTTCAACGACGCGGAACGGACGTGGGACTGCCCCTGCCACGGCTCCCGCTTCGGCGTCGACGGCGAAGTCGTGCAAGGCCCCGCGGTCCGTCCGCTGCGGCGCGGGCCCGGCTGAGCGGGACCCCGGCTAACCGGAAGCGAGCTTCTTGCCCGCGTCGTACAGCAGGTGCAGGGCATCGGCGACGCCGACAGCGGTCAGCACCGTCGCCACCAGCCGGGTCGGCCGCGGCGCCACGACCAGGCCGGCGGCCAAGCCGGTGCCGATCCACACGTCCAGGCAGAACGGGCACGAGACGAGCTCGCCCACGGCGTGTCCGGCGTGGCCCTTCGCCGGCACGGACTCGTTCAGCTCGTCTTCGCCCGCCGGCTCTTCGTACTTCGTGAACGGCGCGCGCAGCGGGCTGGTGATCGCCGCCTTGGCGAGGATGCGGCTGGCCTTGAACGTCGCCGTGCCCAGCAGGACCGTGTCACCGGCGCCGAAGCGGCGGGGCAGGCGCGCACCGGTGACGCGGCCGAGCGCGGCCAGGGTGCCGGCGAAGACACCGAAGACACCCATCGCACCGAGGTAGCCGGCCAGCGGCCGGTCGGCCTCCCCGGCGTAATCGCGCTGAACCTGCTTCGCCTTCGCCACCGCGGCGTCTTTCACGGCACTCATCCCTCCGCCGATCCGGGCCGCATCATCTTGCCCTGCTGCTTGGCTTCGACTTCGTCCGGCAGCACCCGGGAGGCCGCGGACTGAAGCTTGTTCTTCGCCGCACCGGGCACGACCTTGCCCTCGCCTGCCCTCA
Source organism: Amycolatopsis sp. cmx-4-83 (assembly GCF_046548815.1). Classification (NCBI taxonomy): domain Bacteria; kingdom Bacillati; phylum Actinomycetota; class Actinomycetes; order Pseudonocardiales; family Pseudonocardiaceae; genus Amycolatopsis; species Amycolatopsis sp. cmx-4-83. The sequence goes on from NZ_JAEBEF010000008.1 coordinate 181,653, forward strand.
GGGCTTCGAACCCCGCTTCGGCGATCTCGTGGCCGCGGCCGACGCCCGCGTTGACGGCCGGTGCCTCGACCGGGCGGCCGGCCACGTGCCGGACGAGTTCTCCGACCCCGGCCGCGTCGGCGAGGTCGGTCCGGACCGCCTCGAACCGGGCGCCGCAGGCGCGGACCTCGTCAGCGGCCGCGGACGGCTCGGCGTCCTCGGCGGCGAGCAGGAGGTCGGAATCGTGCCGGGCCGACTGCTTCGCCGGCTCGAGCCCGATCCCGCTGGACGCGCCGGTGACGACGGCCCATGGCTTGGTTGCGGTGGTCATCCCCGCTCCTTCCGGTGCTTTCGCGGTGCGTACCCACCCCACCGGCCGGCAATCGTGGTTTCGCGGTACACCGGGCGGGTACTTCGCGGCGATGGGACGTACCCGACTCCGGCGCAGCGATCTGCGCGGCCCCGGCATCCGGCGGATCCGCCGCGGCCGGGGGTTCTCCTACGCGCACCCCGACGGTTCACCGGTCACCGACGGGGAGCTGCTGGCGCGGATCAAAGACCTCGTCATCCCGCCGGCCTGGCGGGACGTGTGGATCTGCCCGCACCCGAACGGGCACGTCCAGGCGGTCGGCACCGACGACGCCGGGCGGCGCCAGTACCTCTACCACGAGCAGTGGCGGCGTGACCGGGACGAGGAGAAGCACGACCGCGTCCTGGCGATGGCCCGGCGGCTGCCCGGGTGGCGGGAGTCGGTGGAGGCCGACCTGGCCGGGCGCGGCCTGACCAGGAAGCGGGTCCTGGCGGCGGCGCTGCGCATGCTCGACCGGGGGATCTTCCGCACCGGCGGCGAGGAGTACGCGGAGGAGAACGGTACCCACGGCGTCGCGACGCTGCTGCGGGCGCACGCGGCCGTCCGCGGCGACGAATGCCGCTTCTGCTACGTCGCCAAGGGCGGTCTCGACCGCGAGGTGGCGATCCGCGACGCGGCGCTGGCCTCGGTGGTGAAGTCGCTTCTCCGCAGCCGGTCCGGGAGCGACCGGCTGCTCGCCTACCGCGAGGGCGGCACCTGGCACGAGGTGCACGCGGCCGACATCAACGAGCGGTTCAAGGAGCTGGCCGGCCACGACTGCTCGGCCAAGGACCTGCGCACGTGGACGGCGACGGTCCTGGCGGCGGCCGCGTTCGCCGCGGCCGACCCGCCGACGTCCGAGACCGCCCGCAAACGCGCGGAGGCCGGGGTGATGCGGGAGGTCTCCCAGGCTCTCGGCAACACGCCGGCGGTCTGCCGGGCGTCCTATGTGGACCCCCGGCTGGTGGCGGCGTACCGCGACGAGCGCACCATCGCACCGGCGTTGAAGCGGGCGGCCCGGCTGGAGGGTGACGACGCGCGCGCGGTGCTGGAGAAGGCGTGCGCGCGGCTGCTCAAAGCATCGTGAGATTGGAAGTCACTCTTACGGGGAAAACGATCAGGGTGCGGACGTCCGGTGAGCGCCAGGAGGCACGGTGAGTGAACGGCAATCCATCCGAACGTGTACTGGCCCGCGGACACGCCCGTCCGGGACCCTGAGGACGATGACTTCCGACTCCTCACCTGTGCGCTGGCGCGCCTCGATCGGCCTCGCCGTCGGCGGCGACGGCCCGGTGTCGAGCATCGTCGAATCCGAGCACGGCAGCGAGGGTTCGGCGCGGGAGTGGATCGAACGAAAGCTCCCCGGCACCCGCTTCCCGGCGTGGATCCCGGCGGCCCGCCGGGTGGACGGCGTGGAGCTGTTCGGCCGGGTGGCCCGAGGACACGTCGTGACCGGGCGGCTGGTGCCGACCTGGGAATCCGACTCGGGTGCGGCGGTGTGGCACGCGGACCGCGCGGGCGACCACGTGCAGTGGCGCCGCTGCGCGGCCGAGGACCGCTGACCGGGCGGTTAGAAGCGCCGCGGCCGCAGCCTCATCGAGCACTTGGTCGAGGGTGGCCGCAACGCCTGCCTCGCCGACGACGGGGTGCACCCCGCGTCGAACCGGCCCCGCCTGGACCGCCGACGTCATGAACGAGTCGTTCACCTCGCCGGACGTCAGGAACGACTCGTTCATGACGTCCGCTCAAGCCGTACCCAGCTCCTTGCGCAGCAAGCAGAATTCGTTGCCCTCCGGGTCCTGCAGCACCACCCACGACTCCGTGCCGTCCTGCCCGACGTCCGCCGGGCGCGCGCCCAGCGCCAGCAGCCGCTCCAGCTCCGCTTCCTGGTCGCCGCCCACCGGGTTCACGTCCACGTGCAGCGGCAGCTTGCCGCGGCGGGGGTCGTCCGTGCGGGCCAGCACCAGCGTCGGGGGTCCGTCGCCCAGTGCGGCACCGGGCAGGCCCAGCTCGAGGCCGTCCGGCTCGTGCCCGATCACCTCGTAGCCGAGCACCGCGCACCAGAACTCCGCCAGCCGGTCGGGGTCGTGGCAGTCGAGCACCAGTCCGGTGATCCGGGCGGCCATCCGGTCAGCTCCGTTCCGTTTCGCGCGCGACGTCCGCGGCTTCGTCCTCGTCCATCGCCTTGGTGTCCCGCGGCGGCAGGAAGGGCTCCTCCTGGTCTTCCTCGCGCCCCGCTTCGATGCTGCGGCCGCGGGCCAGTTCGGCGTCGAGCTCGGCGCCCAGCAGCACGGCCAGGTTCGAGATCCACAACCATACAAGGAACACGATCACGCCCGCCAGCGAACCGTAAGTCTTGTTGTACGAACCGAAGTTGGCGACGTACAGCGCGAACCCGGCCGACGCCAGCACCCACAGCAGCACCGCCAGCAGGCCGCCCGGGGTCAGCCACTTGAAGCCCGGCTGCCGCACGTTCGGGCCCACCCAGTACAGCAGCGCGAACGCCACGCTGACCAGCAGCGCGATCACCGGCCACTTCGCGATCTCCCACACCAGCACCCCGGTCGAGCCGAGCCCGATCAGGTCGCCCAGCCGGCGCGCCACCGACCCGGTGGCCACCACGCCCAGCGCGCACAGCGCCAGCAGCACGACGATCCCGATCGTCAGCAGCACCCGGATCGGGACGACCTTCCACACCGGCCGGCCTTCCGGCATGCCGTAGATCGCGTTCGACGCCCGCATGAACGCGCCCACGTACCCGGACGCCGACCACAGCGCGCCGAGCAGGCCGATGATCGCCAGCGGCCCGGCCAGGCCGCGCGAGCCCGCCAGCTCCTTGATCGCGCCGATCAGGACGTCCTTGCCCTGGCCCGGGACGACCTGGCCGACGTTGTCGATCACGGTCTGGATCTTGTCCGGGCCGAGCAGGCCGAGCAGCGCCGTGAGCACGATGACGCCGGGGAACAGCGACAGCACGCCGTAGTAGGTCAGCGCGGCGGCCCAGTCGGTCAGGTTGTCGCGCCCGAACTGCTTGACCGTGCGCTTGAGGACCGCGCCCCACGAGCGCTTGGACAGCTCCCCCGGTCCTTCGGGTTCTCTCTCACGCCTGGCCACCATCGCCACCTCCTGCTCGGTCGGCGGTGGCATACCCCGTCCGGCACTGGGTATTCCCCTTTCGTCCCGACGACCAGGAGGAACCGTGACCGAGGTCAGCCGCGTGATCGACGTACCGCCCGATGCCGTGTTCGACGTCCTCGCCGACGGCTGGCTCTACGCCGGCTGGGTGGTCGGCAGCTCGCACATCCGCGACGTCGACCCCGGGTGGCCCGCGGTGGGCTCCCGGATCCACCACAGCGTGGGCCCGTGGCCGGTGCACATCCAGGACGTCACGGTGGTGCGGGCGGTCGAGCCGGGCCTGTCGCTGTCGCTGGAGGCGCACGGCTGGCCGCTCGGCGCGGCGGCGGTCGGGCTGACGCTCGTCCCGCACGGCGAGGGAGCGACGCTGGTCCGGATGACCGAGCACATCGTCCGCGGTATCGGGAAGGTGCTGCCGGCGGCGGTGCAGGCGCTCGTCGTCAAGCCGCGCAACACCGAGTCCCTGGCCCGCCTCGCGGACCTGGCCACCGGCAAGCACGCCCGCGCGCGGGAGGGCCACCCGCGCCCGTAGTGCGCGGGTTCAGCTGTAGATGGCTCGGTGGGCGGCCCGGATCACCGCCGCGTAGCCGCCGCCGAGGCGGCCGGCGCGGGCCAGCGCCGCGCGGGCCGCGTTGGCGCCCGGGCCGCCGTGGACCGCGCCGCCCGGGTGGGCCGACGCGCCCGCCAGGAACAGCCGGTCCACCGGGGTGTCCGCCCGGCCCGTGCCCGGCACCGGCCGGAAGAACAGCTGCTGGTGGATCGCCGTCGTGCCGGCGTTGATCGCGCCGCCGACCAGCCCCGGGTTGCGCCCGGCCAGCTCGACCGGCCCCTGCAGGTACCGCGCCTTGATCAGTCCGGTGAACCCCGGGGCGTTGGCTTCGATCGTCTCTTCGATCCGCTTCGCCCGCCGCTCCAGCGCCGAGCGGTTCTCCATCGTGCCGCGCGGCACGTGCGTGTACGCCCACGCCGACTCGGTGCCCGCCGGCGAGCGCGTAGGGTCGGTCGTGGTCATCTGGCCCAGCAGCAGGAACGGGCGGCGCGGGGTCCGGCCGCGGGCCAGTTCGCCGCCGAACGCCGCGAGCCCGTCGAGGTCCGTGCCGAGGTGGATCGTGCCCGCGCCGCGCGCGGCTTCGTTCGTCCACGGGATCGGGCCCGACAGCGCCCAGTCCACTTTGACCGTCCCGCTGTCCCATTCGAACTTGCGGAGGTCCTCGACCAGCCGCGGGGGCAGCCACCGCTCGCCCACCAGCTCGCGGTACAGCACCGGCGCCGGTATGTCGGCGAGCACGGCCTTGCGCGCCCGGACCGGGTCGCCGGCGGCGTCGCGCACGCCCAGCGCGCGCCCGTCACCGACGAGGACCTCCCGCACCGGACGTCCACAGTGGACTTGACCGCCGCGGGACTCCAGCCGCCGGACCAGCGCCGCGACCAGTTCGCCCGCCCCGCCTTCGGGGACCGGGTAGCCCTCGTCCTGCCCGATCATCGCGAGCAGCCAGCCGAACACCGCGCTGCCCGCGTTGTCGACGGAAAGGTCGCTGTGCGCGGAGTTCCCCGCCACGAGCAGCTTCGCGCCCTCCCCGGTGAACAGCTCGTCGCCGAACCGGCGGGCCGGCAGCGTCAGCATGCGCGCCAGGCGCAGCGCGTCCCCGGTCCCGGTGCGGCGCAGCAGTTTCAGCGCCGGGCGCACCGGCGGGAACGGCGTGAACAGCGCGTTCAGCAGCGGCTCGCGGATCTCCCGCCACTGCTCGAACAGGCCCCGCCACGCGTCGCCGTCGCCCGGGGCGAACTCGTCGACCGAGGCGGCCGTGCGGTCGAGGTCGCGCGAGAGCACAACGCACCGGTCGTCGGGCAGCACGTGCGCCAGGACGTCGGGGGCGTGCCGCCAGCGCAGGCCGTGCTCGGCCAGCCGCAGGCCCCTGATCACCGGTGACACCGCCGAGAGCGGGTAGAACGCGCTGAAGAGGTCGTTGCGGAAGCCCGGCTCGGTGACCTCGGCGGTGCGGACCGAGCCGCCCGGGTGGTCGGTCGCCTCCAGCACCAGGACCGACCAGCCGGCGTCGGCCAGGACGTTCGCCGCCACCAGCCCGTTGTGCCCGGCGCCGAGCACCACCGCGTCGAAGGCTTCCGTACTCACTGGCCCTCCTGGAGTTCAGGCTTGCGACTGGTGACTCGGCCCGACCCGGGTGAGCGAGCGGAGCCGGGCCAGTACCCCGGAGCCGCGCGGCGGGGCCAGGGGCGGGCTCGCCGCCCCCGCCCCCGAGCGCAGCCCGGCGACCAGTTCGGCGATCGCGGACGCGGCATCGTACCGAGGTTGCCAGCCCAGGACGGTCTCCGCCACCGTGGTGCCGGCGAGCGCGGCGCGGTCGGCGAGTTCCAGCCAGCCGGGGTGCACCGGGAGCACGCCGCCGGCCCAGGCCGCGAGGACGGCCGCGCTGGCGAGTGGTTTCGGCACCGGGAGACGGGGACCACCGAGGACGGCGGCCAGCTCATCGGCGTCGAGCACCCCGGGCGCGGCCAGGTTGACCGGGCCGGTGAACCCCTGGCCGAGAATCAACCGGATCGCCTCGGCGACGTCGTCGGTGTGCACGGCCTGGGCGCGCAGGTCGTGCCACAGCGGAACCGGCAGCCGCCGTCCGCCGACGAGCCGCGCGGGCACCACCGGGTCGAGCAGCCAGCGGGCGAACTCGCCGGCCGCGCGCCGCTGCAGGATCGCGCACGGCCGGAGCCGGGCCACGCCGACCTCCGGGTGCTGCGCCTCGAACCGGTCCAGCCGCGACTCGAGCGCGGCCTTGCCGCGGCTGTAGGCACTGCGGGCGATCCCCGTGCACGGGTGGTCCTCGCCGACCTTCTCCCAGCGCGGCGCGGGCCCGTAGGCGGCCACCGAGGACGCGACGACCAGGTGCGGCACCCCGGCGGCCGCCACCGCGGCGAGCACGTGCCGGGTGCCGTCGTCGTTGGTGCGCGACATCGGCGGTTCGCCGCGCCGCGGCGAGATGGCCCACGCCAGGTGCACGACGGCGTCCGCGCCCTCGAACAGCGTGGTCAGCTCTTCCTCGGCGCCGGGGCCGCCGACGTCGAGCGCGTGCCAGCTCGCCGAGCGGTACGGCTCGGCCGCCGGGTCGGGCAGGCGCCGCGCGAGCCCGGCCACGTCGTGGCCGGGCTCGAGGGCGGCCAGCAAGGCCGTTCCGACGTTCCCGGTGGCTCCGGTGATCACGATCCGCACGCAGGTGGCGTACCCCGTGTGGCCCCCGCGAAACTCAGACCAGGTCGCGGGGGATCCGCCGGTGCCAGTTGCGCGAGACGACCCGGCGGGCCCCTTCGTAGCCGTCGAGCCGCGCATCGATGACGAATTCGGTGTCCGTGCAGGACACGCGGGTGTGCGTCTCGCTGCGCGCCACCCACTCGCCGCGGGCGAAGGTCACGTCCCACGCGGTCTCCGCCACCGGCGAGCAGAAGTCGTCGGCGACCCACGTGTAGCGCTCCCGGACGTCCCGGGTGACTTCCAGGTCGAGGTCGTCGAAGCGGACGGTCCCGGCGTCCTTCACGATGTCGAGCGCGGAGTGGTAGTCCACCAGATCGCGCGAGACGGTCCAGCGCTGCTCCCCCGGTGTCAGCGCGGTCACCGGCATCGGCGGCGCGCCCTCCGGCGGCCCGAACGGCCGGGCGGGCAGCTCGTCCGGCTCGGCGACCGGCCGGACCGGCAGCTCCAGCGCGCTGTGTCCGGTGTGGACGGACAGCAGCACGGGCGTCGGCGGCGGCCACGCCAGCGGCCAGTACGAAGTGGACAGTGAGAGCCGGATCCGGTGCCCGGCCGGGAAAGCCTGCGCGACGGCGTTCAGCTCGATCTCGACCGCGCACCGCTCCCCCGGCTCCAGCGGCGCCGGCTCGTCGTGGCCGTCGCGGTGGGTCAGGTTGAGCAGCCCGTAGGTGACGCGGGTGGCGCGCCCGTCCGGTGCGACGTCGGAGAGCCGCGCCGCGACCATCGCGACCGGCTGATCGGCCGACACCTCCAGCCGCACGACCGGCGAGCCGAGGATTTCGCACCGCTCGGTGAGCACGTCGGTGTCGAAGACGAGCGACCCGCCGTCCTCTTCGCGCTGGTCGTAGGGCAGGTCCGGCGGTGCGCTGTAGGACGCCCACTTCCCGGAGAACTGCCCGACCGACAGCGGCGAAGACACCGTCAAGGGCTCGTCCTCGACGCTCTCCCCCGGCCGCGCGAGGCGGTGCGGGGCGAGCGGCAGCCGCTGGGGCTGGACGTGCGGCGACGGCCAGGTGGCCTCGCCGACCCAGCGGCCGGGCCGGTCCTCGTAGGACGTCGAGGGCGGGACGCTCTCCTGCAGCCACGTCCGCAGCATCGGCCCGTCCATGGCATCGTTCTCCTCGCCGCGGAGCCAGTGGTCCCACCACTTCACGACTTCCTGGAGGTACCCGATCGCCGGCCCGGGCTCGCCGAGGTGCGGGTACTTGTGCGACCACGGCCCGATCAGCCCCCGCCGCGGGACGTCGAGGTGCGCCAGCAGCCGGATGACGGCGTTGGAATAGCCGTCGGCCCAGCCGCTCGAGGCCAGCACCGGCACCTGGACGTCGGTGTAGTTCTCCGACACCGAGGCGTGCCGCCAGTAGTCGTCGCGGCGCTGGTGGCCGAGCCAGTTCTCGATCCACAGGCTGCAGTTTTCCAGGCGCTCCAACCACATTTCGCGCCACCGGTCACCGACGACGGCCGGATCGGGCGGCAGCGTGGCGTAGGCGAACATCGTGCCGGACTCGGCGACGTTGTCCGAAAGCAGGCAGCCGCCCATGTAGTGCATGTCGTCGGCGAACCGGTCGTCGGTGAACGACGAGATCACGATGGCGCGCAGGCTCGGCGGCTTCCGCGCGGCGACCTGGAGCGCGGCGAACGCGCCCCAGGAAATCCCCATCATCCCCGTGTCGCCGGTGCACCACGGCTGCGCGGCGATCCACGCCAGGACGTCCTCGGCGTCGAGCTGCTCGCGTTCGAGGTACTCGTCGGCCAGGATCCCTTCGGACTCGCCGGTGCCGCGGATGTCCACCCGCACGCACGCGTACCCGTGCCCGGCGAGGTAGGGGTGGTGGATCGAGTCCCGCGGCGCGGTGAGGTCCCGCTTGCGGTAGGGGATGTACTCGAGGATCGCCGGCACCGGTTCGGCGTCCGACGAGACCGGCCGCCAGATGCGGGCGGACAGGACGGTCCCGTCGGACGCGGGGATCCGGACGTGGTCCTCGACGGTGATTTCGTGCGGCAGCGAGGTGACGGCTCGCAAAGGTCGATTCCCTCCCGGGGTTACGCGTTGGGCTGCAACAGGATCTTCTGGGCGCCGTCGAGCTTCTTCTGGAAGATGTCGTACGCGCGCGGGGCTTCGGCCAGCGGCAGCTTGTGGGTGGCGAAGCCTTCGACGCCGAGCGGGTCGCCGTCGCCGGTGAGCACCGGCATGATGTCGTCGAGCCAGTGCCGGACGTTGGCCTGCCCCATCCGCAGCTGCACCTGCTTGTCGAACAGCTCCATCATCGGCATCGGGTCGACCATCCCGCCGTAGACGCCCGACAGCGAAATCGTGCCGCCGCGCCGGACGCTGTCGATGGCGGCGTAGAGCACGCTCAGCCGGTCGATGCTGGCCTTCTCGGTGACCTTGGCGCCGATCGCCTGCGGGAGCAGGTTGACCAGGTTGTGCGCGAGCTTCCCGACCGGGGCGCCGTGCGCTTCCATGCCGACGGCGTCGATCACGGAGTCGGCCCCGCGGCCGTTCGTCAGCTGGCGGATGCTGTCGCCGATGTCCTTGTGGTCACGGGTGTCGAGCGCGGTGGCCCCGTGTTCGCGAGCACGCGCGAGCCGCTCCGGCACGAGGTCGACGCCGATCACCTGGGCCGCCCCGCGGTGCCGGGCGATCCGGGCGCACATCTGCCCGATCGGCCCGAGCCCGAAGACGACCACGGTCCCGTCGGCGGGGACGTTCGCGTACTCGACGGCCTGCCAGGCGGTCGGGACGACGTCGGAGAGGTAGACGAACCGCTCGTCCGGCGGGCCGTCCGGCACCTTGATCGGACCGTACTGGGCCTGCGGCACGCGCAGATAATCGGCCTGGCCACCGGGGACCTGGCCGTAGAGCCGGGTGTAGCCGAGCAGCGCGGCGCCCTTGCCCTGCTCCGTGACCTGCGTGGTTTCGCACTGCGACTGCAGGCCGCGGTCGCACATCCAGCAGTGCCCGCAGGAGATGTTGAACGGGATCACCACGCGGTCGCCGGGCTTGATGTGCTTGACGTCGGCCCCGACCTCCTCGACGACGCCCATGGGCTCGTGGCCGAGGATGTCGCCTTCGGTCATGAACGCGCCCAGGACTTCGTAGAGGTGCAGGTCGGAACCGCAGATGCCGGTCGACGTCACCCGGATGACGGCGTCGGTCGACTCCTCGATCTTCGGGTCCGGCACCTCTTCGACGCGGACGTCGCGTTTGCCGTGCCAGGTCACTGCCTTCATGGCTCTCCCTTTCCGCGTGCGGGTGTCGGCCCCCGGTTTCCCGCACGCGGAGCGGGCAAACGCCCGCTCAGGTGAGCGCGTCCGCCACCAGGTACACCGCGGCCGCCACCGCCGCCGCGGCCGGGAACGTCAGGACCCAGCCCAGGACGATGTCCCGCGCGATCCCCCACCGCACCGCCGAGAGCCGCCGGGTCGCGCCGACCCCCATGATGGCCGCCGTGATCACGTGCGTCGTCGAGATCGGGGCCTTCACCGCGAACGCCGTCACGTACAGCACCGACGACGCCACCGACTCCGCCACGAAGCCGTGCGGCGGGTCCAGCGGGAAGACCCGGCGGCCCAGCGTCCGCATGATCCGCAGGCCACCCGAATAGGTGCCCAGCGACAAGGCCGCGGCACACACCAGGGTCACCCACAGCGGGACCGCGAACGTCGTCTGCTGCCCGGCCGCCACCAGGGCCAGCACGATCACGCCCATGCCCTTCTGGGCGTCCTGCAGGCCGTGGCCGAGCGCGAGCGCCGAGGCCGAGACGATCTGGAAGCGGCGGAACACCCGGCCGCTGCGGTGCGGGTTCGCCCGGCGCAGCAGCCACAGCGCCGCGACCATCGCCGCGTACCCCAGGATCAGCCCGAGCAGCGGCGAAGCCACCATCGGGATCAGCACCTTCTCCGCGATCCCCGCCCAGTGCACGGTGCTCGCCGCCGCCAGCGCCGCGCCGACCATGCCGCCGATCAGCGAGTGCGAGGACGACGACGGGAGGCCGAAGTACCAGGTGACCAGGTTCCAGGTGATCGCGCCGAGCAGCGCGGCGAAGACCACGGTGAGCGCGTCCGGGCCGGCCGGGACGTCGATGATGCCCTTGGCGACCGTCGCGGCGATCCCGGTCGACAGCAGCGCGCCGGCCAGGTTCATCACCGCCGCCAGCACCAGCGCGGCCCGCAGGGTCAGCGCCCGGGTCGACACCGCGCTGGCGATCGCGTTCGCGGCGTCGTGGAAGCCGTTGGTGTAGTCGAAGACGAGCGTCAGCACGATCACCGTGACCAGGGCGGCGGTCCCCGTCACTCAGGACTCCTTGACCGCGATGGTCTGCACCACGTCGGCTACGTGCTCGAAGGCGTCGGCGGCCAGCTCGAACTGCTCGACGACCTCCTTGGTCTTCAGCACCTCGAGGGCGTCCCCGCCCGGCTCGAACAGGTGGGCCAGGATCCGCCGGTAGATGCGGTCGGCCTCGTTCTCGAGCTCGTTGACCTCGATCCAGTACGGCTCGAGGTCGCCGACCTTCGCCAGCCCCGGCATCGACGACGCGGTCAGCTCCGCGCACCGGCACAGCACGCGGACCAGCACGTCCGTGCCCGGCGGGAACGCGTCCACCCGGTACAGCACCGCCAGGTCGGCCGCGGTGTCCAGGAAGTCGAGGACGTCGTCGAGCTTGCCGGCGAGCGCCTGGATGTCCTCGCGGTCGAACGGCGTCACGAACGAGCTGTTCAGCTCCACCATGATCGTGTGCGTCAGCTCGTCACCCTGGTGCTCGACCTCGTGCAGGCGCTTGGCGAGCGCTTCGCGGTCCTCGGGACGGGCCGCCACCAGGTCCCGCAGCAACGCACTCCCGGTCACCAGATTTCTCGCGGCCTCGGTGAGCAGGTCGAAGAACCGGGTGCCCCGTGGGGTGAACCGCATGGGTGGAGATCCCTTCGTCGGCGTCCGGCCGGGTACCGCGGTGGCCTGACGTTTAACCGGTCGTGTCCGGGAAACCAGGAGGACATGACCGATCCCGGCTCCCGGCGCCTGAGGGTACTGCTCTGGCACGTCCACGGCTCGTGGACCGACGCTTTCGTCCGCGGCCGCCACGAGTACCTCCTGCCGGTGGCCCCCGGCGGTGCGCCGTGGGGCCTGGGCAAGGCGGGCCGGGACTGGCCGTCGGTGACCGAGGTCCCGCTGGACCGGCTGGCCGGGGCCGAGCCCGACGTCGTCGTGCTGCAGCGCCCGGAGGAGCTGGACTTCGCCGCCCGGCTGGGCGTGCCGTCCGTCTACGTGGAACACAACGCGCCCCGGCCGTACGCCGCGTCCAGCGAGCACCCCCTGGCCGGGCGCTCGGACATCACGGTCGCGCACGTGACCCACTTCAACGCGGCGATGTGGGACTGCGGCCGCGCGCCGGTCACCGTCGTGCCGCACGGCATCCCCGACCCCGGCGCGCGCTACACCGGCGAGCTCGCCGCGGGCGTGTCGATGATCAACGAGCCGGTGCGCCGCCGTCGCGTCACGGGCGCGGACCTGCTCGGGACGCTCGCCGAGGCCGGCCCGGTCGACGTGTTCGGCATGGGCACCGAGGAGCTCGCCCCGCCCCTGCACGGGCGGGGCGACGTCCCGGCCCCGGCGCTGCACGACGAGATCGCGCGCCGCCGCGTCTTCCTGCACACCGCCCGCTGGACGTCGCTGGGACTGTCCCTTCTGGAGGCGATGCACCTGGCGATGCCGGTCGTCGTCTTCGCCGCCACGGAGGCACCGGCCGCGGTGCCCGCCGACGCGGGGGTGCTCTCCACCGACGTCTCGGTGCTGGCCCGGGGTTTCCGCGAGCTGCTGCACGAACCCGACTTCGCCGTACTGGCCGGCAAGAACGCTCGCGAGCACGCGCTGAAGCACCACGGGCTCGGCGCCTTCCTCACCACTTGGGACCACCTCCTCGCCGAGACGGCCCGCTGAACCCCGAAGGGAACGCCGCACCGATGAAGATCGCGATGGTGTCCGAACACGCCAATCCCCTGGCCGCGCTGGGGGAAGCCGACGCCGGTGGCCAGAACGTGCACGTGGCGGAGCTGTCGGCCGCGCTGACCCGCGCCGGCCACGACGTCACCGTCTACACGCGCCGGGAGAGCCTCGACGAGCCGCCCGAGGTCGGGACCGCGCAGGGCTTCCGGGTCGTGCACGTGCCCGCCGGGCCGCCGCGCAAGGAGCCGAAGGACCGGCTGCTGCCCTACATGGGCGAATTCGGCAGTTTCCTGCGTGACCGGTGGTCGGCCGACCGGCCGGACCTGGCGCACGCGCACTTCTGGATGTCGGGCGTCGCCACCGCGCTCGCGGCGAGCGCGACCGGCACCCCGGTCGCGCAGACGTTCCACGCGCTGGGCGTGGTCAAGAAGCGCTACCAGGGCGACCGGGACACCAGCCCCGCGGACCGGATCCGGCTGGAGCGGATCATCGGCCGCCAGGCCGGGCGCGTGGTCGCGACCTGCTCGGACGAGGTGTTCGAGCTGTCCCGGATCGGTGTGCCGCGGGCCCGGATCTCGATCGTCCCCTGCGGCGTCGACCTCGACCGGTTCACCGTGGACGGCCCGATCGCGCGCCGCCGCGCGCAGCACCGGCTGGTCACCGTCGGGCGGCTGGTCCCGCGCAAGGGGTTCGACACGGCGATCACCGCGCTCGCGCAGCTGCCGGACACCGAGCTCGTCATCGCCGGCGGCCCCGAGCGCGGCCGGCTGTCCCAGGACCCGGAGGCGCGGCGGCTGCGCGAACTCGCCGACCGGCTCGGTGTCGGCGAGCGCGTCCGATGGGCGGGGCAGGTGTCCCGGGAGAACATGCCCGCGCTGCTGCGCTCGGCCGACGCCGTCGTCTGCGCGCCGTGGTACGAGCCGTTCGGGATCGTCCCGCTGGAAGCGATGGCGTGCGGCATTCCGGTGGTGGCGACCGCGGTCGGCGGGCTGACCGACACCGTGGTCGACGGCGTCACGGGGTTGCTGGTCCGCCCGCACTCGCCGAAGGAGCTCGCGTCCCGCGTCCGCCGGCTGCTCGACGACCCGGCGCTGTGCCACGCGTACGGGACCGCGGGCCACGACCGCGCGGTGGCCCGTTATTCGTGGGACCGCGTCGCCGCCGACACGCTGCGGGCCTACCACAAGCTCGTCCCCCAAACCGCCGTCACCGCCGGGGCCCGCTGACCCCAAGCCGTGAGTGCCCCATCGAGAGAACTGAAGGCCCTCGATGGGGCACTCACGGCGTTCAGCCCACGTAGCGGCGGGCCTTCGAGGCGCGTTGGGGTGCTTCCAGCAGGCGCAGGCCGTGCTCGACGTGGGCCGGGACCACCTGCCGTTGCGCGAGCACCCACGGCAGGCCGCGGAGCACGTCCAGGAGCGCCGCCGCCGTAGCGCGGTCGCGGGGTGCCGTGCGCAGGACGTCCCGGCCGCGGCGGAAGACGGCGGGCCAGGGACGGCGGAGCAGGAGCGTCCACAGCGTGTTGCGGATGCCGAGCCGGCGGCGGTGCCTCGGGTCGCGCAGCTTCGACGGCGCGTGGTGGATCACGACGTCCTCCGCCCAGCACATCCACCAGCCGCGCGCGGCGAGGTCCAGCGCGAACAGCTCCTCCTCGCCGCCGAGCCACATCCGCGGCGAGAAGCCGCCGACCTCGCGGAACGCGCTGACGCGGACCGCCGTCAGCCCGGCCATGACGCCGAGCAGCGCCGGGCCGGGCAGCCAGTCCGGGCCGGGCACCGGCGACTCGCGCAGCTCCGGTGTGATCGGGTCCTCGGCCAGGCCCGGCTCGACCAGGCACCGCCCGGTCACCGAGCCGAGGCCCGGGTGGGCGTCCAGGAGGTCCGCCGCGCGGGTGAGCGCGCCCGGCTGCCAGGTGGTGTCGTCGTCGCAGAACGCGACGTACGGCGTCGTGACTTCTTCGACGGCGACGTTCCTGGCCACCGCGCCGAGGTTCTCCGCCAGCCGGAACAGCCGGACACCGGGGAACTCGCGGGCGACCATGTCGGCCGTACCGTCCGCGGACCCGTTGTCCGCGACGAAGATCGGCGCGCCGTCCGGCAGGGAAGTCATGTGCGCCAGGGTTTCCCGCAGCTGCGAGCACCGGTTGCACGTGATGATCACGACCGAGATCCGCGCCATTCGGCAGTCCTTTCCAAGGTCCGGGCCTGGTGTTCGACGTGGGCGGGCAGCACGCGCCGGTAGCTCAGCGCCCGCGGCAGCCGGGCCACCGCGCCGAGCACGGCGCGGGGTGCCGTGACCAGCGTCCGCGCGACCTCCCGGCGGCAGACGCGCGGCGGCCGGCGCAGCACGGCGATGAGCAGCCGGTTGCGCAGTTCGGCGCGGCGGCGCCACGACGACGGCGGCCGCGACCGCGACGGGTGGTGGTGGGCGCGCAGGCGCCCGACGTAGCAGACTTCCCAGCCGTGCGCGGCCAGGTCGTAGGCCAGCAGCTGCTCTTCCGCGCCGAAGTGCAGCAGCCGGCTGAAGCCGCCGGCCTGCAGGTACGCCGTGCGGCGCACGATCGCCGAGCAGGCGAGGAACCCGAGGACCAGCGGCCCGGGCGCGCCCTCGGGGTGCCCCAGCGGGCTGCGTTCCATCTCCGGCGTCACCGGGTCGTCCCGGTCTTCCGGACCGACCAGGGTGCGGGCGGCCAGCAGGCCGGTCCGCGGGTGCTCGTCGAAGATCCGTTCCGCTTCGGACAACGCGTCCGGTGCCCACCACGAATCGTCGTCGCTGAAGGCCACGTAGGGTGTTTCGGCCACGAGGACGCCGAGCGTGCGGGCGGCGGCTCCGAGGTTGCGCGGCAGCCGGATCACCCGCACGTCCGGGTACCGCCCGGCGACCTCGGCCGTGTCGTCCGCGGACGCGTTGTCCAGCACGACGACCGGCGGCGCCGGGTCCAGTGCGGACAGCCGGTCCAGGGTGCGGGCCAGTTCGGCGGCACGGTCGCGGGTGGCGATGACGACGGTCGTGCGCGCGCTCACCGCTGCCCCACCAGCGCGTCGACGAAGCCCGTCAGCGACGGGACGGGGGGCTCGACCGAAGCCCGGCCCGACAGGCACCACGCCAGCCGGGCGTCGAGCAGATCGGTGTCGCCGGCGTCCTCGGCCGCGACCACCGGCCAGTCCAGCGCCGCGGCCTGCGCGCTCACCTTCCCGCCGCCGGCCACCGGGTCGACGGCGACCACCGGCACCCCCGCCTTCAGCCCGAGCACCAGCCCGTGCAGCCGCGTGGACACCACCGCGTCCATGGTGGACAACGCCGAGACGAACTGGTCCGGGGTGGCGCACCGCTCCCAGTCGTCGTGCGCCAGGCGGGTGTCCAGGGGCACGCGGGCGCAGTCGAGGCCGGCGAGCCAGCCGGTCAGCGCCGCGTGGACCTCGTCGTGGCGGCCCGCGCTCCCGTACTCCGGCTGGTGCGGCGCCAGGACCACGCCGAGCACCGGGGTCTTGGCGACGGACGCGGCCAGCGAGAGGTCCGCGGTTTCGCCGTCGTCGCGCGGGAGGACCCGGTCGAACCCGGTCACCGCCGGGTCGTCCGGGTCGGGCACGGACACGCCGACGGCGATCCGGCGGCAGTTCGCGTACCGCTCGTGCAGCGAGCGCACCTGCGGCCCGTGCACCGGGCCGCAGGCGAACACGACGTGCGTGTAGTCCGACGGCGGCGCGTCCGGCAGGTGCCGGGCCCCGGGGCGGAAGCCGGGGCTCCACGCGACGTCGTAGTCGATGCCCGCCTCCGCCAGCGCGGTGCCGGCCGCGCGCAGGCTCAAGACGTCCCCCGCGGTCGCTTCGCCGTGCAGGAAACTGGCCCATCCGGTGAGCAGAACTCGCATGGTCCCCGGCGTACCCGCTCGGGGTGGCCTTACACGGGTTTGCCGCCCTCGCCGCCGGGTAGCCGCCCCGGCATGACGAATCCGGGAGTGACCAGGCGGTTCGAGCGCGCGGTGGTGACCGGGGGTGCCGGCTTCGTCGGCGCGCACCTGTGCGAGCTGCTGCTCGCCGAGGGCCTCGAAGTGCTCGCCGTGGACAACCTCGCGACGTCCTCGGCGGACACCCTGACCGGGCTGCGCCGCCACGAGCGGTTCCGGTTCCTGCGCCACGACGTCACCCACCCGATGCCGCTGCCCGGCCGGGCGGACGTCGTCTTCCACCTGGCTTCGGCCGCGTCGCCGCGCGACTACCTGGCCCTGCCGATCGAGACGCTGCGCGCGGGTTCGCACGGCACCGAGAACGCCCTCGAACTGGCCCGCCGCGACGAAGCCCGGTTCGTGCTCGCCTCCACCAGCGAGGTCTACGGCGATCCCCTCGAACACCCGCAGCGCGAGCGGTACTGGGGCAACGTCAACCCGATCGGGCCGCGCAGCGTCTACGACGAAGCCAAGCGGTACGCCGAAGCACTGACCGCCGCCTACCGCCGGGTGCACGGCGTCGACACCGGCATCGCGCGGATCTTCAACACCTACGGCCCCGGCATGCGCGCCCACGACGGCCGGATGATCCCGGCGTTCATCGGCCAGGCGCTCGCGGGCGAACCGATCACGGTCACCGGAACGGGCGAGCAGACCCGGTCCATCTGCTATGTCGAGGACACCGTCCGCGGCCTGCTGGAGCTCGCGCGCTCCGGGCACCCCGGGCCGGTCAACCTCGGCAACCCGCACGAGCTGACCGTGCGCCAGGTCGCCGAGCGGATCAAGGAGATCACCGGGTCCGGCTCCCCCGTCGAGGAGGTCGACGCGGTCGTCGACGACCCGCAGCGCCGGTGCCCCGACATCTCGCTCGCGCGGGACGTCCTCGGCTGGGAACCGAAGGTCGACGCGGACGACGGTCTGCGCCGCACGACGGCGTGGTTCCGGCGGGCACCGCTGCGCTGAGTAGCGACGCCCAGGGCTTTTGCCCGCGATCGTTTATGGGTGACTTCGCCGGGTAGCGCTATAGGCGAACGCGGACGGGAGAGTCCGCACCGGAATGCCAGAGGCAGGTCGATGCGCATCCTCGGGATCAACGCCGTCTTCCACGACCCGGCCGCCGCACTGGTGGTGGACGGCGAGATCGTCGCCGCGGCCGAAGAAGAACGCTTCAGCCGCCGCAAGCACGGCAAGCAGGCGGTCCCCTTCTCCACCTGGGAGCAGCCCGCCGAAGCCGCGGCCTGGTGCCTCGCCCGTGCGGGACTGTCCGCGAAGGACCTCGACGCGGTCGGCTACTCCTACGACCCCGCCCTGGTCGAACCGGGCCTGCCCGGGCACGACCCGAGCGGCGAGGAACTGCGGACGGAGTTCGCCCGGCGGGCGCCGCTGTTCCTGAAGTCCGCGTTGCCCGGGCTCGACCCCGGGATCGTCCGGTTCGTCCGGCACCACGTGGCGCACGCCGCCTCGGCCGCGCTCGCCGCGCCGTTTGGCGACTGCGCCGTGCTCGTCGCCGACGGCCGCGGCGAAAGCACCTCCCACCTGGCCGGCGAGTACCGCGACGGGCGGTTCAAAGAGCTTGCGGCGCAACGGCTCCCGCACTCGCTCGGCCTGCTCTACGAAGACCTCACCGAGCACCTCGGCTTCGCCCGGTCCAGTGACGAGTACAAGGTCATGGCCCTGGCTTCCTACGGCAAGCCCCAGTTCGCCGACGCGCTGCGCGAGCACGTCCACGTCACCGGCGACGGCGGGTTCCACGCCCACGGCGTGGACCTGGCGGCGCTGGCCCCGCGCCGCGAGGCCGGCCAAGAACCGGGGCCCCGGCACGCCGACCTCGCCGCGAGCGTCCAAAAGGTCCTCGAGGACGTCCTGCTGGAGCTGGCGGACTGGCTGCACGAGCGCACCGGGCAGCGCGACTTGGCGCTGGCGGGCGGGATCGCGCTCAACTGCGTCGCCAACACCCGCCTGCACGCCGAAGGCCCGTTCGACCGGATCTGGGTGCAGCCCGCGGCCGGCGACTCGGGCACCGCGCTCGGCGCGGCCCTGCAGCTGGCCGCCGACGCCGGCGAACGCGGTGCGCCCATGGGCGACGCCGGGCTCGGTCGCGAGTGGACGGACGAGGAGCTCGAGGAAATCCTCGTCACCGCGAAACTGCCCTACGAACGGCCGGACGACGTCGCCGAGACGGTGGCCGAGGCGCTGGCGAACGACGAGGTGATCGCCTGGTTCCAGGGCCGCGCCGAGTTCGGGCCGCGGGCGCTCGGGCACCGGTCGCTGCTGGCCCACCCGGGCCGCGAGGCGAACCTGGAGCGCCTCAACGACGTCAAGGGGCGCGAACAGTTCCGCCCGGTGGCGCCGATGGTGCGGGCCGAGCGGGCGGGCGAGATCTTCCGCCGGGGACCGCTGCCCAGCCCGTACATGCTGTTCGTGCACGACGTCGCGGCGGACTGGCGGGACCGCATCCCGGCCGTCACGCACGTCGACGGCACGGCCCGCGTGCAGACCGTCGAAGACCGCGAAAACCCCGTGCTGGCGAGGATGCTGGCCGGGTTCGAGCGGCGGACCGGCCTGCCGGTCGTCATCAACACCAGTCTCAACACCGCGGGCCGGCCGATGGTCGACTCGCCCCGCGACGCGCTCGAGTGCTTCGGCTCGGCGCCGATCGACCTGCTGGCGCTGGGGCCGTTCGTGCTCCGCCGCCCGACCCGGACCGGCGCGGCGTCGCCGGCGAAGAAGGAGGTGCTGTGATGGAAGACCACCTCGCCGCGCTGGCCGAGGCCGCCCGGCGGACCCGCGGATCCGCGCCCAAGATCACCGCGTGGGGCCGGCACCTCGCCGGTGTGTTCGCCGCGGGCGGGCGGTTGCTCGCCTGCGGCAACGGCGGCAGTGCCGCCGAAGCCCAGCACCTGACCGGCGAGCTGGTCGGCCGGTTCCGCGGCGAGCGGCGGCCGCTGTCGGCCATCGCTCTGCACGCGGACACCTCCGCGACCACGGCCATCGTCAACGACTACGGCGACCACGAGGTCTTCGCCCGCCAGGTGCACGCGCACGGGCGGCCGGGTGACGTGCTGGTCTGCCTCTCGACCAGCGGCACCAGCCAGAACGTCGTCGCCGCCGCGAAGGCCGCGCACGAGCTGGGCGTGACGGCCTGGGCGCTGACCGGGCCCGCCCCGAACCCGCTCGCCGCGTTGTGCGACGACGCCGTGACGGTCGAGGCGCCCACCGTGGCCACCGTCCAGGAGATGCACCTCGTGCTGGTGCACGGCCTGTGCGCGGCGCTCGACGACGCGCTCGGGGTGACCGCGTGAAGCCACTGGTCGTCCTCGGCGACACCCTGCTGGACGTCGACGCCGAGGGGACTGCCGAGCGGCTGTGCCCGGAGGCGCCGGTGCCGGTGGTCGACCTGACCGCGCGGCGCCGCCGCCCCGGTGGCGCCGGGCTGGCCGCGCTGCTGGCGGCCCGTTCGGCGGCCGAGGTCGTGCTGGTCACGCCGGTCGGCGACGACGAAGGCGGGCACGCCCTCACCGGGCTGCTGGAACCGGACGTCACCGTGCTGCCGCTGCCGCTGCGCGGCACGACGGTGTGCAAGACCCGGGTCCGCGCGGGCGGGCAGTCGTTGCTGCGCCTGGATTCCGGCGACGGCACCGCGACCACCGGCCCGCTGCCCGGCCCGGTCCGCGAAGCGCTCGACGAAGCGGGGGCGATCCTCGTCGCCGACTACGGGCGCGGCTTGACGCGCAACCCGCACGTCCGGCGGATCCTGCGCGACCGGGCCGAGCACGTCCCGGTGGTCTGGGACCCGCACCCGCGCGGCGCCCAGCCGGTGCCGGGCAGCGCCCTGGTCACGCCGAACCTCGCCGAGGCGCGCGCGGTGCTCGCCGGGCACGAGGACCCGGCCGAGCTCGCCAAGCTGCTGCGCGGGCACTGGCACGCGGCCGCCGTGGCGGTCACCGTCGGGGCCCGCGGCGCCGTGCTCGCCGACGGGCTCGGGGAGACCGCCGTCCCGATCCCCGCCGCGGCACGGCCCCCGGGCCATCCCGCTCCGGACACGTGCGGCGCGGGCGACCGCTTCGCCGCCGCGGCCACCGCGGCCCTGCTCGGCGGCGCGGACGTCACCGCAGCCGTGAAGACGGCGGTTGAAGCGGCCGCGCGGTTCGTCGCGGCGGGCGGTGCGACGGCACTGTCCACGAACGACGGTCCGGTCGCCGAACCGCAGCCGTCGAGCGACGCTTTCGGCTTGGCTTCCCGGGTGCGCGAGAACGGCGGCCGCCTGATCGCCACCGGCGGCTGCTTCGACCTGCTGCACCCCGGGCACGTCAGCCTGCTGCGGCAGGCCCGCGCCCTCGGCGACGCCCTGGTCGTCTGCCTCAATTCCGACGCGTCGGTCCGGGCCCTCAAGGGTCCCGGCCGGCCGCTGGTGCGGGACCGCGACCGGGCCCGCCTGCTCACCGCCCTGTCCTTTGTGGACGCGGTGGCCGTGTTCGACGAAGACTCCCCCGCCGCCGTGCTCGACCGGCTGCGCCCGCACGTGTGGGTCAAGGGCGGCGACTACGCGGCCGCCGACCTGCCCGAACGCGCGGTCGTCGAACGGCACGGCGGCGAGGTCGTCCTCGTCCCGACCGTGCCCGGCTACTCGACGTCCCGGCTGGTCGCCGCCGCGGCCACCGCCTGAAATCCCCGATCCCCGAAGGAGTGCGATGCGACCCCTCGGCAACGTCCTGATCACCGGTGGCGCCTCCGGCCTCGGCGCCGCCACCGTCGACGCCGTCCGCAAGGCGGGCGGCACCCCTTACGTCCTCGACCGCGTCCGCCCCGAGGACCCGGCCGAATACGTCGAAGCCGACCTGACCGACACCGCCGCGACCGAAGCGGCCGTGCGGGAAATCGCCGAGCGCGCGGGTGGTCTCGACGGCGTCTTCACCGCCGCCGGCACCGACGCCTGCGGCCCGCTCGGCTCGGTGTCCACAGCGGACTGGGAGCGGGTGGTGAAGGTGAACCTGCTCGGCACCGCCGCCGTCGTCCGCGCGGCGCTCCCCCACCTGGAACGGTCGCACGGCACGGTCGTCACCGTGGCGTCCACACTGGGCATCAAGGCGGTGAGCGACGCGACCGCCTACTGCGCCTCGAAGTTCGGCGTGGTCGGCTTCACCCGCGCGCTGGCCGCGGAACTGGCCGGGCGGGTCGGCGTCACGCTGCTGATCCCCGGCGGGATGTGGACGCACTTCTTCGACGACCGCACCGACCAGTACAAGCCGCCGCCGGACGCGAAGCTCAACCAGCCCGAGCACGTCGCCGACACCGTCGTCTTCGCGCTCCGGCAGCCACCCGGTTCGGAAGTCCGCGAGCTGGTCGTCTGCGGGTCCGAGGAGGGATCGTGGCCGTGAGCCCCGCGGTCCTCGTGCTGCGCGCGCTCGGCCTCGGCGACCTGCTGACGGCGGTGCCCGCGCTGCGGGCGCTGCGGGCGGCGCACCCGGACGACCGGCTGGTGCTGGCCGCGCCCGAGGCCCTGCGCGATCTGGTGGCGCTGATCGACGCGGTCGACGAGCTGCTGCCGACGCCGGGTCTCGGGGAGCTCGCGTGGCCGGGACCGCCGCCGAAGCTCGCGGTGAACCTGCACGGCAGCGGCCCGGAGAGCGTCCACGACCTGCTGCAGGCCGACCCGGCCGAGCTGCTGACCCACCACCACCCCGACTTCCCCGACGTGCCCGGCCTCGAGTGGCGCGACGACGTGCACGAGGTCGACCGCTGGTGCCGGCTCGTCGAGTACGCCCACCTCCCGGCGGACCGCTCGGCCCTGCGCCTGCCGGTGCCGCCCGGGCCCGGCCCCGCCCCGGACGCCGTCGTGGTGCACCCCGGCGCGGCGTTCCCCGCCCGGCGCTGGCCGCCGGAGCGGTTCGCCGTCGTCGTCCGGGCGCTCGCCGCGGCGGGACACCGCGTCGTGCTGACCGGAAGCGCGGGGGAACGGGACCTGTGCCGGTCGATCGCCGGGCGGGCCGGGCTCGGCGACGACGTCGTGCTGGCCGGGCGGACCGGCCTGGCGGACCTGGCCGCGCTGGTGGCCGGGGCCGCGCTGGTCGTCTGCGGCGACACCGGCGTCGGGCACCTCGCGACCGCGTTCGGCACGCCTTCGGTGCTGCTGTTCGGGCCGACCCCGCCGCGGCTGTGGGGGCCACCGCCGGACGCGCGCCAGCACGTCGTGCTCTGGGCCGGGAACGTCGGCGACCCGCACGGCGAGGAGCCCGACGGCGGGCTGCTCCTGCTCGGCGAGGAACGCGTGCTCGCCGCCACGCGCGCGGCGCTCGAAGCGCGAGTGGCGCATGGCTGAGCACATCGGGATCGTCGGCGCGGGCTACGTCGGCCTGACGAGCGCCGCGTGCTTCGCGCGGCTGGGGCACCGGGTGACCTGCGTGGACACCGACGAGTCCAAAGTGGACGAGCTGCGCCGCGGCGTCGTGTCGATCGCGGAACCCGGGCTCGCCGAGCTGGTCGCCCAGGGCCTCGGCGACGGGACGCTGACCTTCACCACCGCCCAGGCCGAGCTCCACGGCGCCGGCCTGGTGTTCCTGTGCCTGCCCACGCCGCCGGGCGAAGGCGGGCGCCCCGACCTCGGCGTCCTCGAACGGGTCGTCCCGCAGCTCGGGCGCCTGCTGCGGCCCGGCTGCGTGGTGGTCACCAAGTCGACGGTGCCGGTCGGGACCGCGGCGCGGCTGCCCGGCCTGCTGGGCCGCGGCGACCTGCCGGTGGCCGCCAACCCCGAGTTCCTCCGCGAAGGCCACGCCGTCGAGGACTTCCTGCACCCGGACCGGGTGGTGGTCGGCGCCGACCCGCCGGGTTCGGCGGCGGCCGTGCGCGTGGCGCGGCTGTACGAGCCGGCCGGCGCCCCGGTCGTCACCACCGACTCGGCCAGCGCGGAACTGGCGAAGTACGCGAGCAACGCGTTCCTCGCGGTGAAGCTGTCCTACGTGAACGTCCTCGCCGAGCTGTGCGAGCTCTTCGGCGCCGACGTCCGCGAGGTCGCCCGCACGATGGGCCTGGACGCGCGGATCGGCCCGGAGTTCCTCGCCCCCGGCCCCGGCTGGGGCGGCTCGTGCCTGCCGAAGGACACCTCGGCGCTGCTGCACGCGGCCGAGGCGGCGGGCGTCGACTTCGGCATCCTGCGCGACGCGGTCCGCGTCAACGCCCGCCAGCGCGCCCGGGTCGTCCGGGCGGTCCGGCAGGCGGTGACCGGCTCGGCGGCGGGTTCGCTCGCCGGCGCCCGCATCGGCCTGCTGGGCCTGGCGTTCAAGGCGGGCACCGGCGACCTGCGCGACTCCCCCGCGCTGGCGGTGGCCGAGGACCTGGCCCGCGCGGGCGCCGAACTCACCGCGCACGACCCCGCCGTCGCCCGTGTGCCCGGGACGGGCGCGGTCCAGGTGGTCGACGACCCGTACCTGGTGGCCAAGGACGCCGCGGCGCTGGTCGTGCTCACCGAATGGCCAGAGTTCCGCGACCTCGACTGGGCGCGGCTGGCGGCGTCGGCCGCGCGGCCGGTCGTCGTGGACACCCGCAACCTGCTCGACCCGGTCGCCCTCGCCGCCGCCGGGGTCACCCACATCGGTGTCGGTACCCGGCGGAGCCTTACTCCGTTCGAGTGACGTCGTTGCTCCTGACGAGTGTGGCCGCCGTCACGGGGTAACCGCCTGGCACCATCGATCCCGTCAGGGGGCCCCATGCCGAACCGAGTCCTGATCAGCCGCGACAGCAAGCCGATCCCGTGCGAGGAGTGCGGCCTGCCCAGCCTGCACGTGGCCCGGCTGGTGTCCGGCGATGGGGCGCTGCTGGGCCAGACGATGGTGTGCACGGCGTGCCGTCGTCACCGTGCGGAGGCGGAGGCCGTCGCGGTGCACTGACCGCCGTCAGCGGTCTTCCAGCTTCTCCACCAGCAGGCGCGCGGGCAGGATCAGCGCCCCGAGCCCCAGCCGGGCCGGGACCCCGTCGTCCTCGGCGGTGACCAGGCGCTGTTCCAGCTTGTGCAGCAGCGCCCGGCATTCGTCGAGTGCGACAGGCTCCCCGACCGCGGCGACGGCCTGGACGGCCCCGGCGAGGGTGTGCATGAGGTCCGCGAGGTCATCCCGCGCGTCCGGCCACGGGTAGGCGAACGGGTGCTCCCGCCGCGCCGAGGTCGTCCGCACGGCGGCGATGAGCTGCGCGAGCGGTGGCCACAGGGCGATGAGCGTCCGCAACGGACGTTCGTGGTGCGCCCCGGCGGTCGGCCGGCCCCGGCGCAGGTTGAGCCGCCGCCCTTCCCGCGTCCACCCGGCCGCGTCTTCGGCGGCGAGGACCTGGCTCTTGGCGTCGTCCGTCCGGGAGAGCAGGGAATCGACGCCTTCGGGCTCGTCGCGGCGGATGAGGTCGGACGTCGCTTCCAGGAGTTCGGCCAGCGCTGCCGCGAGCCGCCGGGCGGCACTGGCCAGGCGTTCGCCGTAGAGCGGCGGGAAGATCAGCGTGTTGACGGCCACCCCGATGGCGGCCCCCAGCGCGGTTTCCAGCAGCCGGTCGCCGAGCAGCACCGGCTCGGTGGCGGTGCCGTAGGACACGACGAGCATGCCGGTGACCCCGACCCACACCCCGGAGTCCCCGAACCGCCGCCAGCTCCCGGCGAGCAACCCGGCGAAGACGACCACCGCGAGCGCCACGGCCTGCCACGGGATGAGCTGTCCCACGACGGCGGCGAGCAGCACACCGGTGGCCACGGAACCGACCTGCTGAACCCAGCCGCGCAGGGACCGGTAGACGGTCGCCTCGACGAGGAAGACGGCGGCGTAGGGAGCGAGAAAGGGTTGCGGCAGTTCGAGAACCAGGGTGGCGAGCAGCCAGGCGCCGGTGGCGGCGAGGGTGGCTTTGGCGCTCTGCACGAGAACCCGCCGTTCCCGCCCGGGGACGCGAACGGCACGGGCGAGCCAGCCGAGCGGGGTGCGGTCGCGCCGTTCGTCGTCGGGCGTGGGCCCGGTGGTCCCGAGCGCGACGGTGAGGTGGCGTTTGAACCTGAGCCGCCGGCCGGGAGGTGCGGCCGCGGAACCACCCCGGTCCGGGATCGCCGCCCCGCGCCGCTGGTCCCGCCGACCGGGATCCGCTGCCTCCGCACCGCGCCGCTGGTCCCGCCGACCGGGATCCGCCGAGCTGCCACCGTTCGCCGACACGCCCGAGCCCGGCCGCCCATCGCCGTCCACAGACCCACGCGACACCGCTGACCCCCGCCGACCGGGAGGCGCGGCCGCGGAACCACCCCGATCCGGGGCCACCGCACCGCGCCGCTGGTCCCGCCCGCCGGGATCCGCCGAGCCCTCACCGTCCGCGGACACGCCCGAGCCCGGCCGCCCATCGCCGTCCACGGACCCGCGCGACACCGCTGACCCCCCGCCGACCGGGAGGCGCGGCCGCGGAACCACCCCGATCCGGGGCCACCGCACCGCGCCGCTGGTCCCCCGCCGAGCTACCACCGTTCGCCGACACGCCCGAGCCCGACTGCCCATCGCCGTCCGCGGACCCGCGCGACGCCGCTGATCCGCCGCCGCTCGCCGACCCGGCGTGAGCCGTGCGGGCGTCGCCGTTCGCCGCGGACCGGCGAGCCTCCTCCACCGATACCTCGTCTTCGCGCCGGTCGGTCATCCCGGCGGCGCCACGTGCACCAGCTTCGTCTGGGTCATCTCGTCGAGCAGCTCCGGGCCGTACCCGTACCCGTTGCCGCTCCGCCCCCGCGGATGCGCCGCCCCACCAGGTGCACCGCCGAAGACGTTGTTGACCTTCACCGTCCCGGCCGGCAGCTCGCGCCACGCGCGCTGGGCGTGCGCCATCGACGCCGTCAGCACCGTCGCCGCCAGGCCGTACTCGCCCTTTGCCGCTTCGGCCAGGCCGTGCTCGAAGCTCGGCACCACCTGGACCGGCGCCACCGGCCCGAACGTCTCCTCCGTCATCACCCGCAGCTCCGAGCCACACCCGTTGAGCACCGTGGCCGGGTAGTGCGCGCCCGGGCCGTCGGGGACCACGCCCCCGGTCAGCACCCGTGCGCCCCGCGCGGTCGCGTCCGCGACGTGCGAGTGGACGTGGTCGCGGTGCCGCCGGTCCACCAGCGGCGCGAGCGTCCGCGACTCCGCCTCCTTCACCAGCGCGTCCAGGAACGCCGGAGCCACCGCTTCGTGGACGTAGATCCGTTCCACCGCAACGCAGATCTGCCCCGAGTTGGCGAACGCCCCCAGCGCCGCCTGGCCCGCCGCCCACGCGGGGTCGACGTCCGCGTCGATCAGCAGCGGGTCGTTGCCGCCGTTCTCCAGCAGTGTCTTCGCGCCCGTCGCGGCCGCGCTCGCGGCGATCGAGCGGCCGGTCGCCGTGCTGCCGACGTGCGCCACCACGTCGACGTCGTCGCGCATCGCCAGGATCGCGCCGACTCCGCCGTCGCCCTGGACGGTCTGCAGCACGCCGCCCGGGAGCACGCCGATGAGCAGCTCGCCGAGCAGCTGCCCGGTGTGCGGCGCGCGCTCGCTCGGCTTGTGCACCACCGTGTTCCCGGTGACCAGCGCCGCGCCGAGCAGCCCGCACGCGACCGCCACCGGGTCGTTCCACGGCGTCAACGCGACGACGACCCCGCGCGGCTCCGGCACCATCAGGTCCGTCGCGCCCGGGTCGCCGTGCAGGCTGCGGCCGCGGTGGACCGGCCCGAGCTCGGCGTACTGGTCGAGGGTGCCGGCTCCGGCCAGCACGCCTTCGCGCGCTTCGTCGCGCGGCCGCCCGGTTTCCGCTTCGTTCGCCTTCGCCAGCTCGTCGGCCTGGGCCCGCAAGCGCTCCGCCGCCGTGTGCAGCAGCGCGCCGCGCTCGGCGGCCGGCGTCCGCGCCCACGCGGCCCGGGTCTCGTTCGCCAGTGCCAGCGCGGCGTCGATCTCGTCTTCGCCCGCGACCGGCACGCTGCCGACCACGCTGCCATCGGCCGGGTTCCGGATCTCGATCATCCGCACCTCCTCCGTGTCCCCGCCCGGATACCCGCGGGCGCGCGATCGACACGCCGTTTGACCGCCCGGCCGCCGGGTAGCCCGCTGCGGTGACCGCATCGCTCGACTACACCGTGGTGATCCCCACGACCGGCCGGGAAAGCCTCAAACCGCTGCTGGAAACCCTGCTCGGCGGCGAAGGTCCGCACCCGGCGGAGGTCCTCGTCGTCGACGACCGCCCCGCCGGGCCCGAGCTGGACGTCCCCGGCGGCGTCCGCGTGCTCCGCTCCGGCGGGCGCGGCCCCGCGGCGGCCCGCAACCTCGGCTGGCGCACCGCCGGGAGCGAGTGGATCGCCTTCGTCGACGACGACGTCG
Organism: Amycolatopsis sp. cmx-4-83; assembly: GCF_046548815.1. Classification (NCBI taxonomy): domain Bacteria; kingdom Bacillati; phylum Actinomycetota; class Actinomycetes; order Pseudonocardiales; family Pseudonocardiaceae; genus Amycolatopsis; species Amycolatopsis sp. cmx-4-83. The sequence continues at coordinate 209,595 of NZ_JAEBEF010000008.1, forward strand.
TGCTCGCCCCGGACTGGCCCCGGCAGCTGGCCGAAGACCTGCTGCCGCTGCCGTCCGGAGTGGCCGCGTCCCAGGGCCGGATCACGGTGCCGTTGCCGGCGGACCGCCGTCCGGCCGACGACGAACGCGGCACCGCCGGCCTCGAGCACGCGTGGTGGATCACCGCCGACATGGCCTACCGCCGCGCTGCTCTGGCCGAGGTCGGCGGCTTCGACGAACGCTTCCCCCGCGCCTTCCGCGAGGACTCCGATCTCGCGCTGCGCGTCGCCGAGGCCGGGTACCGGATCGGCCGGGGCGAGCGGCTGACCACGCACCCGGCTCGCCGCGCGGGGTTCTTCTACAGCCTGAAAGCCCAGCGCGGCAACGCCGACAACGCGTTGATGCGCCACAAGCACGGCGTGCACTGGCGTCAGCGCACCGGCGCGGGACCCGGCCGGCTGGGGCGGCACGCACTGTCCACAGTGGCCGGCCTGGCCGCGCTCGCGCTGCCTTTCGCGCACCGGCGCGGGAAAGCCGTCCTCGCCGCCGGGATCTGGGCGGGGCTGACGGCCGAGTTCGCCGCCCGCCGGATCCGGCCGGGCCCGCGCACGCCCGGCGAAGTCGCGCGCATGGTCGTCACCAGCGCCCTGATCCCGCCCGCCGCGTGCTACCACCGGCTGCGCGGGGAGATCGCGGCGCGGCGCCCGAGGCCACCGGCCGCCGTCCTGTTCGACCGCGACGACACGCTGATCGTCGACGTCCCGTACCTCGCCGACCCGGACGGCGTCCGCCCGGTGCCCGGCGCCGTCGAGCTGGTGCGGAAACTGCGGGAAAGCGGGATCCCGGTGGGGATCGTGAGCAACCAATCGGGTGTCGCGAAAGGACTGATCACCCCCGACCGGCTCGCCGCCGTGAACGCCCGCGTCGAGGAGCTCTTCGGGCCATTCGGCACCTGGCAGGTCTGCGTCCACGACGACGGCGACGGCTGCGACTGCCGCAAGCCCCGCCCCGGCATGGTGCTGCGCGCCGCCGGCGAGCTCGGCGTCGACCCGGCGGCCTGCGTGGTCATCGGCGACACCGGCGCCGATGTCGACGCCGCCCTCGCCGCCGGTGCCCGCGCGGTGCTGGTGCCCACCGCCCGCACGCTCGAACCGGAGATCGCCCGGGCCCGCCGGCACGCCGCCGTCGCCCGCGACCTCGCCGAAGCGCTGCGAGTGGCCGGGATCGCCCGATGACCCGGGTGCTCGTCGCCCGCCAGGACAACCTGGGGGACGTCCTGCTCGCCGGGCCTTGCGTCCGCGCGGTGGCCGCGCACGCGTCGCACGTGACGCTGCTGACCGGCCCGCACGGCCGCGCGGCGGGCGAACTCCTGCCCGGGGTCGACGAGGTGCTCACGTGGCGGGCGCCGTGGATCGACCCCGACCCGCCCCCGGTGACCGCGGCGGACACCGGCGCGTTCGTGGAGCTGGCCAGGTCCCGGCGGTTCGACCGGGCGCTGGTCCTGACGTCGTTCCACCAGTCGCCGCTGCCGCTGGCGCTGCTGCTGCGGCAGGCGGGCGTGCCGTGGATCGGCGCGATTTCCGAGGACTACCCGGGCAGCCTCCTCGACCTGCGCCACCACGTCGACGGCGATCCCCCGGAGCCCGAGCGCATGCTGTCGCTGGCGGAGGCGGCGGGCTGCACGCTGCCACCGGGCGACGACGGCGCCCTGGCGTTGCGCCGCCCCTTGCCGGAGGTGACCGAGCTGACCGGCGGCGGCCCGTACGTGGTGGTGCACCCGGCCGCGTCCGTGCCGGCCCGGCAGCCGTCGTCGGCGTGGAGCCACCGGCTGGTGCGCGCGCTGGTCGCCGACGGGCACCGCGTACTGGTGACGGGCGCGCCCGCGGAACGCCACCTGACGCGCGCCGTGGCCGGCACGTCGGCGGTCGACCTCGGCGGCCGGACGTCGCTGCCCGAGCTGGCCGCGGTGCTGTCCGGAGCGCGGGCCGTGGTGGCACCCAACACGGGCCCCGCCCACCTCGCCGCCGCGGCGGGCACACCGGTGGTGTCGTTGTTCGCACCGGTGGTCCCGTCGGCCCGCTGGGCCCCCTACGGCGTCCCGGCGGTGGTGCTCGGCGACCAGCACGCCCCGTGCCGCGACAGCCGTGCCCGCGTCTGCCCGGTCCCGGGCCACCCGTGCCTCGAGGAGATCGACCCGGCCGACGTCTGCCGCGCGGTGACCGCCCTCATCCAGCCGGCGGCGATTTCTCAGCGGTAGCGGGGAAAGCGGTGACCGCCGGCGGCATCCGGCGGTCACCTGTCCGGGGGTGCGTCAGCCGCCGATCTCCTCGCTGACGCCGCTCGGTCCCTCGTACGTGCGGTCCGGCAGCCCGCGCACGACGCCCGACGTGTCCTCGTCCGCACCGTCTCCTCACGTCCGGGAACCGCGCGATTACCCGGCCCGGCCCCGGACACACGCGCCGGACAGCACGATGATTTTTCGTCTCGGACACCGCGGCCGGTCGTCGTGACGACGCGGTTTAGGGCCCCGACGACGTGGTAGCCGCCCGGCAACGCGTCGAAAGGAGAAACCCGTGCCCACTCCGGCGCCCTTGCCCGCCGAAGCCGCCTCGCCGCGGCGGGCCGTTGTCACCGGGGCCGACTCCGGGATCGGCCGTGCCGTCGCGGTGGCCCTCGCCCTCGGCGGCCTCGACGTGGGCATCACCTACCGCGAGGACGCCGAAGGTGCCGAAAAGACCGCCGCCGAGGTCCGGTCGCACGGCGTCGCCGCCCACGTCCGGCACCTCGACCTCACCCGGCTCCCCGAAGCCGCCGACGTCATCGACGCCATGGCAGCCGACCTCGGCGGGATCGACGTCCTCGTCAACTGCGCCGGCACCGGGAGCAGCCAGCGCGCGCTGGAGCTGGACTACCGGAAATGGCGCGAGGTCCTGGACGTCGACCTGGACGGGGTCTTCCTCCTCTCCCAGCGCGCGGCGCGCCACATGGCCGACGCCGGCCGCGGAGGCCGGATCATCACCATCACCAGCGTCCACGAACACGTACCCCGCGTCGGTGCCGCGCCCTACTGCGCCGCCAAGGCCGGGGCCGGGGCGCTCACCCAGGTGCTCGCGCTGGAGCTGGCCGAGCACGGCATCACCGTCAACTCCGTCGCCCCCGGCGAAATCTCCACGCCGATGACCGGGCAGACCGATGCCGACCCGCGCGAGCAGGAGCGGCCCGGTATCCCGCTCGGTCGCACCGGGCACGCCCGCGAAGTCGCCGCCGCGGTCGCGTTCCTGGCCAGTCCCGCCGCCGGTTACGTCACCGGGACCTCGCTGGTCGTCGACGGCGGGCTGCTGCTGATGGGTGCGCAACACGGCACCGCGTACCGCGAGCACGACTGGCGTTCCCCCTAGACCAGGGGCTCGCGTCCGGGCTGCAGGGACCGGCGCGGGTTCCGGCCGCGGGCCGGACGGCGGCTTCCGGGCCTGCCGTCCGGCCCGTTCCACTGCCCCGTTTCCCGTCCCTTTCGCCGGGTATCCGCCCGCCGAGGGAAGGAGAGCCCATGTCGTCCACCGAAATCCGCTCCCGGACGGGAGCGTCCTGGCTCCGTCCGGTCGTGGCCGTGGTCGGGCTGCTCTACCTGGCACTGGGCGTCGCCGGGTTCCTGACGCCGGAGACGGCGGCCGTCGGGCACGAGACGAGCCGGGCCTTCTGGATCTTCAGCCTGACGCCGCTGCTCAACCTGGTCCACAGTGCGGTCGGCGTGCTCGGCCTGCTCGCCGCGACCCGGCGCACCGGGGCGATCATCTACTGCTGGGTCCTGTTCGTCGGCTTCGCCGGCATGACCGCATACGGCGTCCTGGCGACCTCGTTCAGCACGCCCGAGGACCCGATCAACCTCAACTGGGCGGACAACGGGCTGCACGGCCTGACCGCGCTCGCCGCGCTCGTGCTCGGCATCTTCGCCGCCCGCGCCGCCAACCGGAACCACCCCGCGTGAAGGAGGGCTCCATGCACCGCGAAAGCGACCGGCACCCACCGGGCGAGAGCGAGTTCCCGTCGGGCATCGGCGGCGGCGCATGACGTCCGGCAGCGCGGCACCGGGAGGTGAGCCCGCCGTCGTCGTGCGGCACCGGCTGCACGCCGACTTCGCCGTCCCGCTCCCCTGGCTGCACCGCCTGCTCGGCCCGCACAGCGGCCTGGACCTGGACACCGGCGGCCTGCGCGTCCGGTTCGGGCCGTGGCTGGTCGAAACACCGCTGAACAACCTCGCCGGCGCCAAAGCGACCGGCCCGTTCAGCCCGCTGCGCGCGCTCGGCGTCCGGCTGTCCCTGGCCGACCGCGGCCTGACGTTCGGCACCACCACCCGCGGCGGCGTGTGCCTCCGCTTCCGGGAACCGGTGCCCGGCATCGAACCGTGGGGGCTGCTCCGCCACCCGGGCCTGACGGTGACAGTCGCCGAACCGGAGCTGGTCGCCGCGGCCGTCAACCGGATCGTGGGGGCGGCGTGACGACCGCCCGGATCCTCGCCGTCGCGGTCGACTGCCGCCGGCCCGACCTGCTCGCCGCGTTCTGGGCGGAGGCGCTCGGCCACGGCGAGACCCGGACGTGGACCGACTCGCACGGCCTGACCTACCGGCAGCTGGACCTCGGCGACGGTCCCGCGCTGCTCTTCCAGCCGGTACCGGAAGGCAAGACCGGGAAGAACCGGCTGCACCTCGATCTCGCCCCGGAGGGCCGCGACCAGCGGGCGGAGGTGGAACGGCTGGTGCTGCTCGGGGCGAAGGTCCTCGACGACCCGCCCGACGACCCGTGGATCGTGCTCGCCGACCCGGAGGGCAACGAGTTCTGCGTGCTGCCGCCGCGGTGAGGCCGAGGTAGCCCGGCTGAACTCAAGCACCAAGAAATTCGAAAGTCGGTTCGTGGCGGATCGCTGATCCACATCGCTCGTCAAGGACGCTTCCCTCAGGCGAGTGCCTCGCGGGGTTCTGCGTGCTCCCGCCGCGGTGACTCAGGCCTGGCCGACGGGGTCCGCGGCGTAGGCGGCCAGCCGCTCGTCGAAACCGTCCGGGGCGCCCGGGGTCCGGAAGCCCGGTGGGTCGGGGCGGCCGGGGTAGCTCTCGCCGTACAGGTCCCGCACGAACGCCACGACCTCGTCCGGGGCCGGCAGGACGTCCGCGCCCAGGTAGGCGAGTGCGATGACTTCGTCGCCCGTCGCGGATTCGACCACCGCCGACCAGCCGTCGCGCTCGTCCCACAGCAGCGCCGTCTCGTGGTCCGGGAAGCGGTCGAGGCGGCGGTCGAGGGCCAGGTACCCGCCGGCGGGCACGGTGACCTCGCAGAACCACGCGGGTACGTCCAGCTTGCCCGCGACGGCCAGCAGGTACTGCCGCAGCCCGCGGGCCGCCGCGCCGAGCGCGTCCCGTTCGATCACCACACGCCTGCCCATCCGGTCGGTGCCCCCGCCGGGTGATACCCCGTCACCCACTCGGTCAACCCGGCCTGCCCCGGGCGGAGCAGTGCGTCACCGGTCGAGCAGGTCCAGCACTTCGTCGTCCCCGAGCTGCGGGAAATCCGCGTACCACTGGCCGACCGCGCGGAAGTCCGGCGGTTCGGTGACGCAGACGACGTCGTCGGCTTCGGCCAGCAACCGCGAGGCCGCGCCGGGAGCGGCCAGCGGGGTGGCGAACACGACCGTCCGCGGGTGCCCCGCGCGCAGTTCGCGCAGTGCCGCCGTCGCGGTGACGCCGGTCGCGAGCCCGTCGTCGACGAGGATGACGTCGCGGCCGGCCACGCGCACCGGGGCCCGGCCGGCGCGGTAACGCTCGAGCCGGCGCCGCGCTTCCCGCCGTTCCCGGTGTTCCACCCGCGCCAGCCGGGGGGGGGGGAGTCAGCTCGAGCGAGCGCAAGATCGCGTCGTCGTAGCGCGCGGGACCGTCCGGGGTCACCGCGCCGACACCGTGTTCACGCCGCCCCGGCGCGCCGATCTTGCGCGCCACCGAGACGTCCGGCTCGGCGCCGAGCCGGCGGGCGACCACCGCGGCCACCGGGACCCCGCCGCGGGCGAGGCCCAGCACGAGCGGGTTCACCCAGCTCCGGCGGCGCAGTTCGACGGCGAGCCACCGCCCGCCGTCGCCGCGGTCGGCGAACACCCGCGCGACCTCGGCCATCGGCGCTCCCTCCGCGTCACTCCCCGCCGGGGTGAGTGTGCACCTCCGGCTCCCACTGGTGCAGCGGCGTGCTCGCGGTCGTCTCGTCGCAGTGCACGAAGGCGTCGTACCGGGCCGACGGCACGGTCGGCACGTACCCGCCGCCGTGGTGGACGACGCCGATCGCGCGGTGCTCGCGCAGTTCCTCCGCCCACGCCGTGCCTTCGCCGAAGACGTGCAGGCTGGTCTCCCCCGGCACGGCGTCGTGCAGGAGGCCTTCGAGGCTGTCCGGGCGGGCCGGCTCGACGCGCATCCGGCGGACGGACCCGCCCCAGTGGTCGGCGGCGAGCACGGACCCGTGGAAGGTGCCGAAGCCGACGGCGACCACACCCTCGGCCGCGTGCCGTTCCCGGACCAGCTGGCCGAGGTTGACCATCCCGGCCGCGGCCATGTCGGTGGCGCGCGCGTCGCCGACGTGCGCGTTGTGCGCCCACACCACGGCTTTCGAGCGCGGGCCGTAGGCGTGCAGCAGCCGGTCGAGGGTGTCGCTCAGGTGCGTGTCGCGCGTGTTCCAGGACCGCGAGCCGCCGTGGAGCATTTCGCGGTAGTGGCGTTCCGCGCCGGCTTCGGCGTGCGGGCCGGTCAGCAGCCGCACCACGTCCTCGCGGCACTCCGCCGGCACCAGTCCGGCGGAAACCCCGTCGTCGCCTTGATCTTCACCGTACGGCTCGAAGCAGCCGAAGGCCCGCAGCGCCGTCTCGACGTGGTCGGGCGCGTGCGCGCGGACGTAGTCGAGGACACCGCGCAACGACTCCCCCAGGCGGTAGACGTCGAGACCGTGGAACCCGCACGGCGGCCCGTCGCCGGTGGCGTTGAACGACCGCAGCCAGGTGGCGAACTCGGCGACTTCTTCGTTGGCCCACAACCAGGTCGGCCACTCGCGGAAGCCCCAGAGCACCTGCCCGGGATCGTTGGGCGCACCCGGCGCCCCGGCGGCGCAGCAGTGCACCCGGTGGCACTCCGGCCAGTCCCCTTCGACGGCGACGAACGAGAAATCCCGTTCGGCGAGCAGCCGCCGGGTGAGTTCGGCGCGCCAGCGGTGGAACTCGGCGGTGCCGTGGGTCGCCTCGCCCAGCAGCACGATCCGGGCGGTGCCGATCCGCCGCACGAGCGGGTCGAGGTCCTGCGGGCTTCTCAGCGGCGTGGCCGCTTCGCGGATCGCCGTCACTTCGTCGAGCACGGTTCCGGACATGCCTGGCACGTGCCCGTTCCGCCGCGGCGCGAAACCCTCAGGTGCGCCGGCCGGCCCGCCGGTCGGGGTGCGTTTCGCAGACCGAAGCGATCAGCTTCACCGACGTGTCGTCGTGCCCGTCACAAACCTCGCGGCGCAGGAATTCGACCTTTTCGGCGACCGGCGCGGGGAGCCTGTCCTCCCGTGCCTCGACCGGGCCGCCGGCGAGCAGCAGACCGGCGGCGTCGTCGGCGTACATGATCCGCAGCCTGCCCCGGCGTTCGGCCTCTTCGAGCTGCGGCAGTTCCCCGGCCCGGAAGCGTTCTTCGTCCTCCGCGAGCCGGGCGAGCACGAATTCGCCGAGATTCGTCATGACCCGGGGTCACCGCGAGAATTCCTGTCCGAAACCTGTCTTGCAAAGGACTGGACCATTGCGCGCGGCTCCCGAAAATGAAGGCATCGCCCCTTCAGCGCGGAAGGTGACCGATGAACTTCCTGGTTCCCCTGCTCTCCCTCGTCATGGCCGCCACCCCGGCGCCCACCCCGTCCCCGGCGCCGGCCACCACCCTGGCGGCGATCTGCGACAAGTACTGCGACGCCCGGGATCCCGCCCTCTCCCCCGGTGACCGCGAAGGCGCTTCGGCGAGCATCGCCGGACGCCGGCTCTCGCTGCACCTCGACGACGCCGACGACATGGGCTGGGCGGCGATCACCGGCGGTGCGGCCGGCGACCACGTCTGGCTGGACCGCTCGTTCGACGCCGGGCGCACGTGGGCGGCCGGCAGCAAGCTCGGCGACACCGCGACGCCGTCGGGCTCGACCGGCTGGCGGACCCTGATGCACAACGCCGACGACTGGGCGAACAAGGGCGTCGGCCTGCTGCGCGCCTGCGGGCAGCCCGCCGGTTCGGGCAGCATCGCCTGCACCGGCTGGGCACGCCCGACGTGGAACGCCTGGGACCGCCGCACCGCGGCCGCCACCGCGTTGATGGAGCGGTACAACCTCGGCACCGGCCTGTTCGACACGACCGGCTGGTGGAACTCGGCCAACGCGTTGACCGCGATCATCGACAACGCCCGGATCAGCGGCATGGGCAGCTACCGGTACGCGATCGACACGACGTACACGAAGAACCTCGCGGCGCAGGGCGGCCAGTTCCGCAACGACTACCTCGACGACACCGGGTGGTGGGGCCTCGCGTGGGTCGACGCCTACGACCTGACCGGCGACAGCAAGTACCTGAACACCGCCCGCGCGGACGCGGACCACATGTACGCCTACTGGGACGGCGTCTGCGGGGGCGGGGTCTGGTGGAGCACGAGCCGCACCTACAAGAACGCGATCCCGAACTCGCTGTACATCCAGCTCAACGCGGCCCTGCACAACCGGATCCCGGGCGACACGGTGTACCTGGCGCGCGCCCGCGCGGGGTGGACGTGGTTCTCGGGCAGCGGGATGATCAACGGCTCGAACCTGGTCAACGACGGCCTGACGTCGGGCTGCGCGAACAACGGGCAGGCGGTCTGGTCGTACAACCAGGGCGTGCCGCTGGCGGCGTTGCGGGAGCTGAACCGGGCGACCGGCGACGCGGCGCTGCTCACGAAGGCCCGCGCGATGGCGAACGCGTCGACGACGAACGGGTCGCTGAACCCCGGCGGCCTCCTCCGCGACCCCGGCGAGAGCGCGGGTGGCGGCGGCGGGGACGGCCCGACGTTCAAGGGCGTCTACGTCCGCGATCTGGCGGTGCTGAACGCGGCCCTGTCCGACCGTCCGTACACGGGTTACCTGCAGCGCCAGGCGAACTCGGCGTACGCGAACGACCGGACCAGCGCGGAGGCGTACGGCCTGCTGTGGGCGGGGCCGTTCGACCAGGCCGACGCGGCCCGGCAGCAGAGCGCCCTGGACCTGATGAACGCGGCCCCCTGACGGTCGTGAGTGTTCAGGGCGGTTCCAACCGCCCTGAACACTCACGACCAGCTGCGGCAGTCCGGGGTCAGAGCGTCTTCTCCAGGCGGCCGGCCAGCAGCTTGATGAACCGCGACGGGTCGGCCAGCTCACCGCCCTCGGCGAGCAGCGCCATCCCGTAGAGCAGCTCCGCCGTCTCGGCCAGCCCCTCGTCCTCCGGACGCGCCGCGTGCGCCTCCCGCAGGCCGGTGACCAGGCCGTGCTCCGGGTTCAGCTCGAGGATGCGCTTGATCGGCGGCAGCTCCTGGCCCATCGCGCGGTACATCTTCTCCAGCGTCGGCGTCAGGTCGTGGGTGTCCCCGACGATGCACGCCGGCGACGTCGTCAGCCGCGAGGAGAGCCGGACCTCCTTGACGTCCTCGCCCAGCGCGGTGCCCATCCACGACAGCAGGCCCTCGAAGTCCTTGCTCTGCTGCTCGCGGGCGACCTCGGTGGCCTTCTTGTCCTCGTCGGACTCCAGGTCGACCTGGCCCTTGGCGATGGACTGGAACTGCTTACCGTCGAAGCCCGGCACCGAGTCGACCCACATCTCGTCGATCGGGTCGGTCAGCACCAGCACCTCGAAGCCCTTGGCCCGGAAGGCCTCCATGTGCGGGGAGTTCTCGATGGCCGAGCGGGACTCGCCGGTCATGAAGTAGATGTGCTCCTGGCCGTCCTTCATCCGCTCGACGTACTCGCGCAGCGACGTCGGCTTCTCCGCGTCGTGCGTCGAGGCGAACGACGAGATCTCGAGGATGGCTTCGCGGTTCTCGAAGTCGTCGAGCAGGCCCTCCTTGACCGCCCGGCCGAACTCGCGCCAGAACGTCGCGTACTTCTCGGCGTCGGCGGTCATCATCGTCTTGACCGTCGAGAGGACCTTCTTCACCAGCCGGCGGCGGATCAGCTGGATCTGCCGGTCCTGCTGCAGGATCTCCCGCGACACGTTGAGCGAGAGGTCCTGAGCGTCGACGACGCCCTTGACGAACCGCAGGTACTCGGGGACGAGGGACTCGCAGTCGTCCATGATGAAGACGCGCTTGACGTAGAGCTGGACGCCGCGCTTGCGCTCGCGCAGGAACAGGTCCATCGGCGCGTGCGAGGGCAGGAACAGCAGCGCCTGGTACTCGAAGGTGCCCTCCGCCTGCAGCCGGATCGTCTCGAGGGGGTCCTGCCAGTCGTGGCTGACGTGCTTGTAGAACTCGTGGTACTCGTCCTCGGTGACCTCGCTCGAGGAGCGCGCCCACAGCGCCTTCATCGAGTTGACGGTCTCGGCCTTGGGCTCTTCGCCTTCGGCGGCCTCGGTGGCTTCGGCGGTCATCCGGATGGGCCAGGTGATGAAGTCGGAGTACTTCTTCACGATCTCCCGGATCTTCGCCGGGGACGCGTAGTCGTAGAGGTGGTCCTCGGCGTCCTCGGGCTTGAGGTGCAGCGTGACCGCGGTGCCCTGGGGCGCGTCCTCGACGGGGCCGATCGTGTAGGTGCCCTCGCCGGTGGACTCCCAGCGGACGCCCTCGGTCTCGCCCGCCTTGCGGGTCACGAGGGTGACCTTGTCCGCGACCATGAAGCTGGAGTAGAAGCCGACGCCGAACTGGCCGATGAGGTCTTGGGACGCCGCGGCGTCCTTGGCCTCCTTCAGCTTGGTCAGGAAGTCGGCGGTGCCCGACTTGGCGATGGTGCCGATGAGGGCGACGACGTCTTCGCGGCTCATGCCGATGCCGTTGTCGCGCACCGTGAGCGTCCGCGCGGCCGGGTCCGTCTCGAGCGCGATGTGGAGGTCGGTGGTGTCGGCCTCGAGGTCCTTGTCGCGGTAGGACTCCAGCCGCAGCTTGTCGAGTGCGTCGGAGGCGTTGGAGACGAGTTCGCGGAGGAAGGTGTCCTTGTTCGAGTAGATCGAATGGATCATCAGCTGGAGCAGCTGACGCGCTTCCGACTGGAACTCGAGCGTCTCGATCGGGGTGGTCACTTCCGGTCCTTTCCGGTTTCTCGGCCTCGGGGTCGGTCGATCCTACCGAGGGGGTCCGACGATCCCCGCCGCGCACTTTATGAACGCAATGTAGGAGGGCCCGCGACCCGGTGTGATGCTGGCCACGCCCCGCTGCCGATCAAGGAGGATCGAGTGCCCGGACGCCTTCCCCGGTGGGCCGCCGCGTTCGCCGCGGCCTGTGCCCTGACCACCGCTTTCGCCGCCCCCGCCGCCGCGGCGGGCGTCGCCGACCACCCCGTCCGCACCACCGGCTGCGGGCGCGCCCCCGGCATCCCGGCCGGGGCGACGACGACCCGGCACGTCGTCTCGGGCGGCCTGGACCGCGAGTACACCGTCCACCTGCCGGCCCGCTACGACCCGCACCGGCCGTACCCGCTCGTGCTGTCGTTCCACGGGCACAAGCGGACGTCGCAGTACCAGGAGGAGCTGTCCGGCTTCTCGGCGCTGGACGCGATCTCGGTCTACCCCCAGGGCCTGATCGGCACGGACGGCGAGTCGGCCTGGACCGGCGCGCCCTACTCGGCCGCCGCCGACGACGTCCTCTTCACCAGCGACCTGCTGAACTCGCTGCAGCGCACGCTGTGCGTCGACCCGGGCCGCATCTACGCGGCGGGCAAGTCCAACGGCGGCGGCTTCGTCGGGGTCCTGGCGTGCCGCCTGGCGGGCCGGATCGCGGCGTTCGCGCCGGTCTCGGGGGCGTTCTACCCGCAGGGCGGTGCCTGCGACCCGAGCCGCCCGGTGCCGGTGCTGGACTTCCACGGCACCGCCGACACGACCATCCCGTACACCGGCAACCCGGCGAAGGGCCTGCCCGCCATCCCGGACTGGCTGACCGCGTGGTCCACAAGGGACGGTTGCCGGCCGGCGCCGGTGTCGTGGACGCCGGTTCCCGGGGTCGTGGCGCAGAAGTGGCTCGGCTGCGACCGCCGCGGCGCGCTCGAGCACTACCGCATTGAAGGCGCCGGGCACGTCTGGCCGAGCACGCAGCCGAACAACGATTCGGCGACGCCGTCGGTCATCGACGCGACCCCGGTCATCTGGCGCTTCTTCCGCGCGCATCCCCTGTGGTGAAACGCGATTGACGCACCTCTTTCCCCTCGGCGACGATTTCCGCCGAGAGGAAAGAGGTGCGTTGTGAAGGTTCTCGTCCTGAACGCCGGTTACGAGCCGCTGCAGACGGTTTCGGTGCCGCACGCGATCCGCATGCTGGTGCGGCACGTCGCCGAGATCCACGAGGCCGAAGACGGTCTCGCGTACGGGTTGTTCCCGCGCCCGAAGACCGTGCGGTTGCTGAGGTACGTGGTCATGAAGTGGCGATATACGCAGCCACCGAGGTGGTCCCGCCGCGGCGTCCTGACCCGCGACGGCCACCGCTGCGCGTACTGCGGCGCCCGCGCGACGACGATCGACCACGTGCTGCCGCTGAGCCGCGGCGGTGCGCGGACGTCCTGGCTGAACACGGTGGCCGCGTGCGGTGGCTCGGCCCGCAGCTGCAACGCGCGGAAGGCCGACAAGCTGCCGGCGGAGGCGGGGATGAAACTGAGGTTCACGCCCTACGTGCCGGCGTGGGACCAGCTGCACCAGGTCGCCTGACCCCGCGGCCCGCTCACCGCTCCGGTGGTGGGCGGGCCGCGGAGGCTGGTTCGACGGGATCGCGGCAGCCAAGTCGCCGCCGGGCCCGGCGGCGGTTCCGAGCGCCCGGTCCCGATCCCGGCGAGCCACCAGCTCATCGGCAGCCCGGCGCACGGATCGTTAAGCTCGAACCGATCGTCCCGGGGATCCGTGTGTTCCGGGGAAGGCCGGGAGGTCGTCGTGACCGACGCAGGAGAGCTGATCGCCGGGCGCTACCGGCTGGCCGAACGGGTCGGCCAGGGCGCGATGGGCGTCGTCTGGCGTGCGCGTGACGAGCGGCTCGACCGGGTCGTCGCCGTCAAGCAGCTGGACTACGACGCCGCCATCGGGCGGGCCGCCGGCGAGGAGGCGGCCCAGCGCGCGCTGCGCGAAGCCCGGCTCACGGCCCGGCTGCGGCACCCGCACGCCATCACCGTGCACGACGTCGTCGAGCAGGACGGCGAGCCGTACCTGGTCATGGAGTACCTGCCCTCGCGGAGCCTCGCCGAAATCCTGGCCGATCGCGAGTGCCTGCCCGACGACGAGGTCGCGCGCATCGGGCTGCAGGCCGCGTCCGCGCTCGCCGCGGCGCACGCCGAGGGGATCGTGCACCGCGACGTCACGCCCGGCAACGTCCTCATGGGCGAGGACGGCGTCGCCAAGATCGCCGACTTCGGCATCTCCCGGGCGACCGGCGAAGGCACCGTGACCGGCGGCGGCTTCATCGCCGGCACCCCCGCCTACCTCTCCCCCGAAGTCGCCAACGGCCGCGAAGCGGGCTTCCCGGCCGACGTCTTCTCGCTCGGCTCGACGCTCTACCGCGCGCTGGAAGGCGTTCCCCCGTTCGGCACCGACGAAAACCCGATCGCGCTGCTCCTGCGCGTCGCCCGCGAGGACGTCACGCCGCCGAAGCACGACGGCCCGCTCGCCGAGGTCCTGACCCGCCTGCTCCAGCGCGACCCGGACGCGCGCCCGTCGATGGCCGAGGTCCAGCAGCTGTTCGAGGCGGTCACGCAGGGCCGCCCGCTGCCGCCGCCGCGCCCCCGGCCGCGCACGGGCACGCGCCTGCTGCGCGTCCGCCGACCCCGGCGCCGCCTGGTGCTGGCCGGGGCGGCCGGTGCCGTCCTGCTGGCCGCCGGGGTGCTGATCGGGACGGCGCTCGTCCCGGAGAGCACGCCGATCGCCGTCCCGGTCACGGCCACACCGCCGCCGTCGACCCCGCCCACCCCGACGACCGCCGACCTGGGCTGCGCGGCCAGCTACGAGGTGACGAACTCCTGGCCGGGCGGCTACCAGGTGCTGGTGACGGTCCGCAACGACCACGACGAGGACCTTTCCGGCTGGAGCGTCCGCTGGACCCTCCCGGACGGCCACCGCATCACGGGCCTGTGGAACGGCACCTACACGGTGGACGGCTCCACGGTGACGGTCGACAACGCGGCGTGGAACGCGAAGCTGAACGCCAACGCGACGACGACGTTCGGCTTGATCGCGTTGACGGGCAGCGGAACCGGCGGTGACCGCCCGGCCGTCACCTGCCGGACGCTGTGAAAGCCGGTGCCCCTGAGCCGGTCCTGACAATCCGTCGTTGATCCGATCGGGGTAATTCCAGGAGATCGAGACCCCGGCTCAACTCCCCCGGCGTCCGGCCCGTCGGTAGTGGTGATCAACCACCACAGGGAGGTGCCAGTGCGAAGAAATCTCACGGTGCTCGCGGTTCTGCTCGCGGGGCTGGTGGGGCTCGCCCCGCCGGCCGCCGTCGCGGGGACGCCGTCCGACGTCGTCACCCTGATCACCGGTGACCGGGTCGCGGTCCGGAGCGCGCCGGACGGCCGGTCGCTGTACGACGTGCGCCCGGCCGCGGCGAAGGGCATGGCGCGGGCGCTCGTGCACCTGCGCCTCGGCGACCGGGACTACGAGGTCCCCGGCACCGCGCTCCCCTACCTCGGGCGCGGCCTCGACCTGAGCCTGTTCGACCTCCAGGCGCTCCGGGCCGGGGCGGCGCTGCCGGCCGACCCGTCGACGTTCGGCGCGGCGCTGGCCCGGCAGTTCAAGGAGGACAACGCGCGCGGGCACTTCGGCGGCACCGGGCTCTTCGCCGCGGGCAAGAGCTTCGCCCTCACCGGGACGCGGCCGGCCGCCCAGCCGCGGTCGGTCATGCGCACGGTTTCGGTGGACGCGAACGACATCGGCGGCAAGCCCGCCGACACCGGCGTCGCGTTCCTGTACAACACCGACGACGGGAACCTCCTCGACCCGAACGAAAACCTCAACTACTTCTCCGGGGGAACGGCGAAGTTCAGCGCGCCGGACGGGAACTACAGCGCACTCGGCCTGTTCTGGACGGCCGACGCCGACGGCAACCCGACCGAGGTGCGCTTCAGCGCGCAGCCGGAGTTCGCGGTGAAGGCGGACACGACCGTGCGTGTCGACGCCGCCCGCGCGTCCAGCAAGCTGACGTGGGTGACCCCGCGGCCCGCGCTGCTCGACGACACCGGGTTCCTGTTCCGCCGGGCCGCGAAGACCGGGCCCGCGCTGGTCGTCGACTTCGACGCCGGGCCAGGCGTGCCGATCGCGGTGTCGCCGACCGCGGTCCCGGTGCGCACGGGGGCGCTGCAGACGTACCCGTACAGCAGGCTGGTGTCCCCGCCCGGGCCGGGCACGCCGTACGAGTACGTGCTGCAGAAGGCCGCGGTGGGCCGGATTCCCCCGCAGCGGTACGTGATCACGGCGCAGGACGTCGCCGCCGTCGACTCGACCTACTTCAGCGAGTTCTCCTCGCTGGGGCTGCGGCAGCGCAGCGGCATGTTCTCCTTCGAGGACAGCGGCGGGCGGGTGTCGCACCCGATCCCGCTGCCGCGCAGGCAGACGGAGTACGTCTCGGCGGCGCCGGACCTGCGCTGGTTCGGCGGGTTCTCGAAGTACGTCCTGCCCGGGCCGTTCGCCGGGTGGGCCGGGGGTCAGTACGAGTCGTTCCACGCCTACCGGGGCGGCACTTCCGTGACCGAGGACTGGAACCGCTTCCCGCTGCACCCCGCGGGCGGCGTCGCCCTGCTGCCGCTCGACGACGGAACCGCACCGGTCCGGCCGGCCGCGACGCGCGCCGGCGACCTGCTGCGGCTGTCGATCACGCCGTTCAGCGACAACCAGCCCGGCCACACCGGGTTCGGCTTGTACGGCGAAGTGCGGGACACCGTCACCGGGCACTACACGCTGACCCAGGACGGCGCGACGATCGCCGAGGGCAGCCCGGTGGGCGCGACCGAGGTGTCGGCCGAGCAGGCCGTGGCGGCCGGGCCGTCGACGCTGGGGCTCACGATCGACGCGGGCCGCACCGGGCCGATGTACCGCCAGAGCACCGCGTCCCACACGGAATGGACGTGGCGGTCGCGGCACGTCGAGGGCGCGACGCTCCCGGCGGCGCTCTACTGCGCCCGCGGCGGATCGGGGCCCGACCGCGCGTGCGGCGTCGAACCGCTGCTGACGCTGGGGTACGGGGTCGGTGGACTGCGTCCGGACGGGTCGGCGCTGGTGGGTCCGCAGAGCCTGGACCTGACGGTCGGGCACCTCCAGCGGAGCACCGCGTCGCCGGTGGCGGGCGCGACGGTGCAGTACTCCACCGACGGGGTGACCTGGCAGGACGCGACGGTCACCGCCCGCGGCGACGGCCTCTTCCACGCGGACTTCACCGCGGCCACGGACTCGTTCCGCGGCGCGGACGTCTCCCTGCGCGTCACGGCGTCCGACACCGCGGGGGCGAGGATCGCCGAGACGATCACCGCCGCCTACCACGTCTACCAGTCCTGAGGGAGTCCACTGTGAACAGAAGAGGGATCGGCGTGCTGGCCGCGGTGGTGTCGGTGGCGTTGTCCGCCCCGCCCGCGAATGCGGCCCCGGCCGCCCGCGCGGCGTGCCCGGATCCGGGCCCGGGCCTGCTGCGCTGCCTGACGACGTACGCCCCGGCCCGCGCCTTGGCCGACGGCCCGGCCGGCTGGGGCGCGGACGACCTGGCGTCGGCCTACCGCCTGCCGTCGACGGCGGGTCCGGAGACGGTCGTGGGCATTTCGATCGCCTACGACGCCCCGAACCTGGAGGCGGACCTGGCTACTTACCGGGCGCAGTACGGCCTTCCGCCGTGCACGACGGCGAACGGCTGCTTCCGCAAGGTGAACCAGCAGGGCGCACCGGCCCCACTGCCCGCCGCGAGCTTCGGCTGGGCCCTGGAGTCCACTTTGGACGTCTCGATGGTCTCGGCGGCGTGCCCGTCGTGCCGCATCCTGGTGGTGGAGGGGAATTCACCGGGCTTCGCGGACCTGGCCGAGACGGAGGACACGGCGGTCCGCCTGGGCGCGAAGGTGGTGTCGAACAGCTACGGCGCCCGTGAAGGCGGCGCGCCCCTGGCGTACGCGAGCCACTACCAGCACCCGGGCGTGACGGTGGTGGCCTCCTCGGGCGACGCGGGCTTCACGGCGGCGAGCTACCCGGCGGTCCTGCCCTCGACGGTCGCGGTCGGCGGCACGACGCTGGCCCGCGACCCGGACTCCGCGCGAGGCTGGGCGGAGTCGGCGTGGGAGTACGGCGGCAGCGGTTGTTCGGCGTACATCGCGAAACCCGCGTGGCAGAAGGACTCCCACTGCGGCAAGCGAACGGTGGCGGACATCGCGGCGGCGGCAGACAGCCTGGCGGTGTACAACACCGACGCGGGCGGCTGGCTCCCGGTGAACGGAACCAGCGCTTCGGCACCGTTCGTGGCGGGCTTGTACGGCCGTTCGGGCCATGCCGGCGCGGCACAGCCGGCGGACCTGTACGCCCACGCGGGGCAGTTCGTGGACATCACAACGGGCACCAACGACCCGACCGGGACAGGCAAGAAGTGCGGCGGCGACTACTTGTGCGTCGCGGGCCCGGGCTACGACGCCCCGACGGGAGCGGGAACCCCGAACGGCCTGGCCGGCTTCTGAGGGAATTTCCGGGGGAAGACGTGAGCTGCCCCGCCCCGGCGGGGCAGCTCACCCCGGGCGCACTGACGCCTCGACCCGGCACGCCCGCAGGCCGCGCCCAGGCCCGGCCGCCACTCTCGCCGAATACCCACCGCGCCCGCACCGCAGCAAGCGCAGGCACGCCACCCAGCCCAGGACCGCCGCGAGCAGCCGGCCCGGTTCCGCCCCGCCTACCCCGCCGGGCGACCCAAAGCCGCCGCGCGCAACCAGCCCGGTTCCGTCCGCGCACCCCGCAGCTCAGGGCCGCCGCCGCACCCCGCTCCGCCGAGAAGGCACGCCCCCATTCGCGCCGGATACCCGCCACCACCGCGCCCGCACGGCAGCAAGCGCAGGCACGCCACCCAGCCCAGGACCGCCGCGAGCAGCCGGCCCGGTTCCGCCCACCCCGTCCGCACCGCGGCCCCGCCACGCAACCCGGGCCCACCTCGAGCGACCCGCCCGCCCACCGCGGCCCCCGCCACGCAACCCAGAGCCGCCGCGAGCAGCCGGCCCGATTCGGTCGCCGACCCCGCAGCAAGCGCCAGCTCAGCCCGGCCGGCACAACCCCCGCTCGTACGCCACCAGCCCGGCCTCCGTGCGGTGCGCGCACCCCAGCTTGCGCACCACCTGCGCCACGCAATCGCGCACCAGCGGTTCCGGTATCCCCAGTTTCTCCGCGATCTCCGCGTTCGTCAGCGCCGAGCCCACCCCGATCAGCACCTCGCGCTCCCGCGACGACAGGCGGTCGACCTGTGCGAGGCGCTCGTCGCGGGGTCCGGACAGCCGGGTGGCCGACGAAACCCACCGGCGGGAGGCGTCCGGGGAGAGCACCACGTGCCCGTCCGCGGCCAGGCGGACCACCTTCAGCAGCTCGTTGCGCCGCGCCGAGCGCAGCACGAAACCCGCCGCCCCATCACGCAGGGCGCGGAGGATGCCCGCGTCCGAATCGAACGTCGCCAGCACCAGCACCGCCGGGCGGCGGAACACCGGGCCGAGGGGGCCCAGGCGCAGGTCGAGCAGCACCACGTCCGGGAGGCGACGGCGGAGGGTCGTCCGTGCGGCCGTCGCGTCGCCGACCGCCGCGATCAGATCGATGCCGTCCGCCTGCGTGAGGAGGGCGGCCAGGCGGGCGCGGACCGCCTCGTCACGTTCGGCCACCAGGACCCGGACCGGTGGCGCGACCACGCTCAGTCCTTCGGGCGCAGGCGGATCAGCGGCAGGTCCGTCTTCGACGCGCCGACGAGGTCACGGCCGCCCGGGCCGCGCAGCCGCAGCTCACGGAAACGGACCGCCGACAGCTGGGCGGCTTCGATCGGGTAGACGTCGCCGTAGCGCTTGATCTTCTCCACCAGCTCCTTGCCGAGCAGCTCGACCAGCCCCGCGTGCCGGGTCGCGCCGCCGCCCAGCGGGACGTCCAGTTGCCTGCGCACCTCGGGAAACCGCTGGTCCAGCTCGACGGCGAGCTGGTGGATGGTGACGTAAGCCGGGCCGAAGTCCCCCGCGTCCGGGCCCGCCGGGATTTCCTTCAGCACCTTGACGAGCTTGTCGTCCATCCCGAGCTTGTCCCACAGGGTCACGCTTTTCCTCCCGGTCCCGGCCGCCGTTGTCTACCAGAGGACCGGCACGCGGTCCACTCCCCCGGTGACACGGTTCGTCCGGACCTGGAGTTCATCGACGTCGACGGCCAGCCGCAGCCCCGGGAAGCGGCGGAACAGCGAGCCGAAAACCACGCGCAGTTCGGTGCGGGCGAGGCTCGCGCCGATGCAGAACCAGCCGCCGTAGGCGAACGCGACGTGCGCGTTCGGCTTGCGGCCGGGGTCGAACGCCTCGGGGTCCGGGAACGCCGTCTCGTCCCGGTTGGCCGCCGCGAGCGACAGCACCACCGCGTCGCCCCGCGCGATCTTGACGCCGCCGAGCTCGACGTCGTCGTGCGCGTACCGCAGGATGCCGAGCCCGCCCGGCGCGGACAGCCGCAGGATCTCTTCGACGACGCCGTGCACGCGCCCCTCGGGGTCGGCGGCCAGCGCGTCGCGGCGGGTGAGGTCGGTGAGCAGGTAGAGCGCGCCGAGGTCGATCCGGTTGGACGTCGTCTCGTGGCCGGCGAACAGCAGGCCGGCGGCGAGCCGGGCGAGGTCGTCGTCGCCGAACGCGGGGTCGTCGGCCTGCGCGCGCACCAGGTCCGAGACGACGTCCTGGCCGGGATCGCGCCGCTTGGCCGCCGCGAGCCGCCCCATGTAACCGGCGAACTCGTCGAGCGCTTCGTCCGCGCCGGTGCCGATGTCCATCCGGCCCATCCGCTCCGACAGCACGCGGAACGTGTCGCGGTCTTCGTACGGGACGCCGAGCAGCTCGCAGATCACCAGCACCGGCAGCGGGAACGACAGGTGCTCGTGCAGGTCGACGGGCCCGCCACCGGCGCCGGCCCGCTCCATCGCGTCGAAGCAGCCGTCGGCCAGCTCCTGGACGTGCCCGGCGAGCCGCCGGATCCGGTTGGCCGAGAAGGCGGGCACGAGCATCCGCCGCATCCGCGCGTGCTCGACGTGCTCGGTCTCGTGATCACCCTGCGGCCGGCTGAGAACGGCGGCATCCGACAACGCCGACGCCTCCTCGGGCACCGGGTGCGACCGCCCGAACCGCGGATCGGTGAACACCCCGCGCACCTGCTCGAACCCGGTGACCAGCCAGGCCGGATCCCCCGCCGGCGTGGTCACGGCCACCACGGGCCCCTCCCGCCGCAACACCGCGAACAGCGGCGCGATCTCCAGGGCATTGGGCCGATCGAACGGCAGTCGCGGACTACCGGTGGCGGCGGTCATCGGTTCTCCTCCCGGATGCGCGGCCGGCCCCCACGTCCACGGGCGGCCCGGTCACCGGCCACTCCCCCGGCCCCCCGCGATCCACGGTACTCAGAAAGCGGGCGCCCGTGCGGAAAGCGCGAGTACCCCGCCCGATCGGGCCACTGCCGCTGCCCGGAGGACCGAAACTGTCGGTCCTGCCCGGTATCGTGGATTGCGGGGGCCGGAGGCCAAGCCGCCCGATTTGCCCGCATCGCGCGAACGACGAGCAGGGCGACGACTTCCACGGCCGACAGCGCCCGGCTAAAGCCGACGACAGCGCCCACCGCCGACGGCTGCGACAGCGATGGTTGCCGATGGGGCGGTGGCTACGGCTGCGCCCGCCGCCGACGGCAGCGACAGCGATGGTTGCGGCAGTGGCAGTGGCTGCGGCTGCGCCCGCCGCCGACGGCAGCGACAGCGATGGTTGCGGATGAGGCGATGACTACCGCTGCGCCCGCCGCCGACGGCAGCGACGGCGATGGCAATGGCAATGGCGACCGAAATACCGTGACCGCAGCTGATCCACGCCCCGCGCCGAGCCTCCGCGCCCGCCGCCGCACCTCCGCGGCAGCGCTAAGCCGGGAGCGCACCAGCAAGCCGAGCCGAGCACCATCGACGCCCCCGCATCATCGCCCCAGCGGAAAACCCAGCCACCGAGCACGCAATCAACCGGCCTACAACAGCTCCCAAGCACGAGTAAGCGTGTCCCGCAGGATCTGCTCCATCTCATCGAACTGCGCCTGATCACAAACCAACGGCGGCGAAAGCTGCACCACGGGCTCAGCCCGATCATCAGCCCGGCAGTACAACCCGGCCTCGAACAACGCCTCCGACAGGAACCCCCTCAACACCCGCTCCGACTCGGCGGCGCTGAAAGTCTCCTTGGTCGCCTTGTCCTTGACCAGCTCGATACCGTAAAAGAACCCCGCCCCACGAACATCCCCGACGATCGGCAGCTCGGTCAGCTTGTCCAAAGTGGACCGAAATGTCGACTCCCGCGAAAGCACGTGCCCGTAGAGGTCCTCCCGCTCCATCAGGTCGAGGTTCGCCAGCGCGACCGCGCACGAAACCGGGTGCCCCCCATAAGTGGACCCGTGCATGAACGTGGTCTCCCCACGGGTGAACGGCTCCATCAACCGATCGGAAGCCAGCACCGCCCCCAGCGGTGCGTACCCGGACGTCAGCCCCTTCGCCGTCGTGATGATGTCCGGCTGGTACCCGTACCGCTTCGCCGCGAAGTCATAGCCGACGCGCCCGAACGCGCAGATCACCTCGTCCGACACCAGCAGCACGTCGTGCTTGTCGCAGATCTCCCGCACCCGTGCGAAGTACCCCGGCGGCGGCACGAAACACCCGCCCGTGTTCTGCACCGGCTCGAGGAACACCGCCGCGACGGTGTCCGCACCCTCGAATTCGATCGCCTCCTCGATCCGGTCCGCCGCCCAGCGCCCGTAAGCCTCGTAGTCGTCCGCGTGCTCGGGGGCGCGGTAGAAGTTGGTGTTCGGCACGCGCAGGCTGCTCGGCACCAGCGGCTCGAAGTCCGCCTTCGCGCCGGGGATACCCGTGATCGACAGCGCGCCCTGCGACGTCCCGTGGTAGGCCAGCGCGCGGCTGATCACCTTGTGCTTGCCCGGTTTCCCGACGAGCTTGAAGTACTGCTTCGCCAGTTTCCACGCCGTCTCGACCGATTCCCCGCCGCTCACGGTGAAGAACACGCGGTCGAGGTCACCCGGAGCAGCGGAAGCCAGCCGCGATGCCAGCTCGATCGCCGTCGGGTGCGCGTGGCCCCACAGCGGGAAGTACGCGAGCTGCTTCGTCTGCCGCGCGGCCGCTTCGGCGAGTTCCTCGCGGCCGTGGCCGACCTGGACCGCGAACAGGCCGGCCAGCCCGTCGAGGTAGCGCTTGCCGCGGGCGTCCCAGATGTACGGGCCTTCGCCGCGCACAATCACCGGGACGTCGGTCTCGTCGTAGGTCGAGTGGCGGGTGAAGTGCATCCAGAGGTTCTCGCGGGCGGCCTTGGCGAGGCTCGAAGCGTCGGTCATGCCTCGGTTATCGCACGCCCCCAGCGCCCTTCGCAAGCGATTCAGTCGTCCAGCCGAATTTCGGCGACTAATCCGTGGTTGACACTGTGGACAGACCTTCGGATTTCGTCGTCACGCTCCGCGAGTTCCCCACTGGTAGGTCTGCTTCCGCAGCTTGAGGTAGACCATCGCCTCCGCGTGCCGGACGCCGGGCAGCGCGCGGATCCGCGTCGAGATCAGCTGCAGCAGCGCCTCGTCGTCCGCGCAGACGGCCTCGCACAGCAGGTCGTAGCGCCCGGCGCAGAGGATCACGTACGCGATTTCGTCCATTTCGGCCAGTGCGTCGCCGACCGGCTCGAGCGGACCGTCCACGGTGATCGCGATCATCGCCTGCCGGAACAGCCCGACCTGCAAGGGATCCGAGACGGCGACGATCTGGATGACGCCGGAGTCCGACAGCCGCTGGACCCGCTGCCGGACCGCCGCTTCGGACAGGCCGACCGCCTTGCCGATCGTCGCGTACGCCCGCCGGCCGTCCTCCTGCAGTTGCGCGATGATCTGCCGCGAGATGTCGTCGAGCACCGGCGGCGCGGGCCGGCTGGGGGTGTCCTGGCTGCTCACGCCCCGGATCATCCCCGAAGCGCCCGACGCCGGGCAACCGCGGCACGCGCTACGGCCCGTCACTGAATGCGAAGTCACCGACCCGGCCAGACGACGGATTTAGTCGTCGAAGTGGCGTTGACAACACCGAATCGGTGCTGTTCCATCCGTCGCACCTTGCCCCGGCCGGAGGGAACGCCCATGCCCCGCACTCCCGCCCCGCCCGACACCGCAGCCACCGCCAAGGCGAAGAAAACCCTCACCCGGTCCATCGGCGTCGGCGGCGGCACCCTGCTGACGCTCAGCTGCGTGACGCCGGCGTCGTCGCTCTTCGTCCTCGTGCCCCCGCTGTTCGCCGACCTCGGCACCGGCACCGCGCTCGCCATCGCCCTCGCGGTGCTGCTCTGCGTCGGGATCGCCTTCTGCTACTCCGAACTCGGCACGCTGGTGCCGAGCGCCGGCGGCGAGTACGCGATGGTGACGACCGTGGCGAACCGCTTCGCCGGCTGGCTGACCTTCATGCTCTCGTTCATCGTGATCCTCGTCGTGCCGCCGATCATCGCGATCGGCGTCGCCGACTACCTCGCCGCCGTGGTCGACATCGGCCCCTCGGTCGCGGGCGCGCTCGTCATGCTGGCCTCGACCGTGATGGGCCTGCTCAACCTGCGGTCCAACGCCTGGATCACCGGCGTCTTCCTGGTCATCGAGATCGTCGCGATCTTCGCCGTCTCCCTGCTCGGCTTCACGCACACCACGCAGAGCCCGGCCGTGCTCGTGAAGCCGAGCCTCGGCACGAGCGGGATCGGGCTGATCGCCGTCGTCGCCGGGCTCGCCGTCGCGTTGTTCGTCGTGCAGGGCTTCAGCACCGCCGTCTACCTCGCCGAAGAGATGCGCGAACCGCGCCGCACGGTGGCCAGGACGGTGTTCTGGACGCTCGGGATCAGCGCCGTCGTCATCCTCGTGCCGGTCGTGGCGATCACCCTCGCCGTGCCGGACGCCGCCGCGCTCGCCGGCGTCGACGTCACCGCGCTGGTCACCGGCTGGAGCAGTTCCACCGTCGGCGCCGCGATCAGCCTGTGCATCGCGGCGGCCATCGTCAACGCGGTGATCGTGATGGTCATCCAGAATTCGCGCGTGCTCTACGCCTCCGCGCGCGACCAGGCGTGGCCGGCGCCGGTGAACCGCGCGATGAGCGTCGTGAGCGAGCGCTTCGGCGCGCCGTGGGTCGCGACCCTCGTGGTCGGGCTGTCCGAAGCGGTGCTCTGCTTCGTGCCGGTGGAGACGCTCAGCGGCGTCACCGGGGTCGCGGTCGTCGCGCTCTACCTCAGCGTCGCGGCCGCCGCCCTCGCCGCGCGCCGGGCGGCGCACCGGAAGCCGCACGTCTGGCGGATGCCGGCCTGGCCGGTCGTTCCGGTGCTCGCCGTGGCCGCGCTGGCCTACGTCCTGGTCGAGCAGAGCGCGCTCGACCTCGGCATCACCGCGGGCGTGCTGGCCGTGTCGGCGCTGTACTGGTGGGGCTACCTGCGCCGCCGTCCCGGGCGGTGGGTCGTGACGGTCCCGCGGGACTAATCCTTCGGCCGGCCCCGGAGCCGGCGGATGCCGACGACGATCACCGCGAGCAGCCCGGCCACGGCGACCAGCACCCACACCCACTTCGGGATGCCCGCGGACTCGAGGGTGACGGGCGCCGGGGAACCGGTCGCGGCAGAACTGGGCGCCGCGGCCTTCGTCACCGGCGCCGTGAGGGTGAAGCGCACCGTGCCGCTGACGTTGTCGCCGTCTTTCGCGACCACCTTCCAGGCCAGCGAGTAGGCCTGCGCGGAACCGGCGGGCGTCACGGGCACCGTCACGACCCCGCCCTCGACCACGGGGGTGCCGATCTTCCACTTGACGCCGTCGCGGCCGTCGATCGCGATCGGGTCCGGCGGCAGCGTCACCGGCTCGCCGAACTTCAGCTCGACCTGCGTGGGAGCGGTGTCGAGCGCGGCACCTTCGGCCGGGGAGCTGGACTCCAGCTCGGTGTGGGCCGACGCGGGTCCGGCGAGCACGACCAGCCCGGTGAGAGCGGCGAGAACGGCTCCGGAGACACGACGGGCACGACGCGGGATCATCCGGACATCCTGCCCTATCCGCCCGTGCAGTCTTCGTGTCCACCCGTGCAGCCGCGGCGGGCCTACTTCTCTTCGCGGCGCGGATTGGCCAGGATGGACGCCTGGGTGGCGAGGGAAGGACGTCCATGGCGACGGTGCGGGACGAAGCCGATGCGCGCAAGCAGCTGCGCGAGGAAGACCGGCTGGCAGCGAACAAGCCGCGGGAGAACGCGGCCGACGTCGCGAAGCCGGAGGGCGGCGGCTCGGCCGGGCTGGTCGCCGACGCCGGCGTCATCGCGCTGGACTACGACCAGGTCGAGAAGGCGAAGGCGGACATCGACGCGCGCTACCAGGCCCTGTCCGAGCACCTCGCGGCGGCGGCCGAGCTGAGCGTCCCGCTGGCCGACGGACACGGCCCGGTGGCGCACTGGATGCGCGGCTCGTTCCGGCTGCGGGGCGGGGCCGACGCCGGCGGCGTGCAGGTCACGCTGCGGTCGTACCTGGCCGAGCTGGCCTCGCTGCGGGAGGCGCTCGGGAACGTGGCCACGACGCACCGGCTCAACGACGAGGACGCCGCCGAGGCCCTCCGGGCGGGTGAGCGCGATGCCTGAGTTCCACTCCACGAACCACGAGCCGACCGCGCGCCAGAAGCGGAAGGCGCGGCGCGTCCGCCGCGAAAAGGAAGCCAACCGCCGCGAAGAGTCGTTCGGCAAGATCCACTGGGACAGCTACGACCACCGCGAGCTGTGGGACATGATCCAGTCGGCCGACCCGCCGAAGCTCGGCGAGCAGGCGTACCGGTGGGCCGAGCTGGCCAAGGGCGTCGACGCGGAGACGAGCGAAGTCCACAAGCTGGTGCAGGGCCTGCTGCTGTCGTGGCGCGGCCCGGCCGCGGTCCGGGCCGCGGACTCGATCGGCAAGCTGACCGCGTGGGCGAGCACGGCGAGCACCAACGCCCGCGAGATCGGCGACGGCCTCGACGCGTACACCTCGGCGATCGGCGAGGCGCGGAAGAAGATGCCGGAGCCCGTGCACTACTGGGCCGAGAAGTGGTTCCAGGAGGGGTACGCGGTCAAGCGGCTCGACGGGCCCGAAGGCGCGTACATGCTGGACGACCTGCTCGACGACAAGCACCCGACCAAGAAGCAGGCGGACGACGCCAAGGCCGCGGCCGTCCGCGTGATGGAGCAGTACGAGAGCGCGAGCCACGACGTCCGCCACCGCCTCCCGACGTTCGACACCGCACCGCAGGTGAGCGTGACGGGCGACCGGATCCCGCGGGTCCCCCTGCCCCCGACGCCGCCCGATCCCCCCGAGCCCGACCCGCCCACCGACCCGCGGGTCGACCCGGCTCCCGGCTCCCCGGCCGGCGACACGACGTCGACGGCGTCCGCGCTGCCGGCGGCGCTCACCGGAGCCGGGCTGCTGCCGGGCGCGCTCGACGGCACCATCGGGCCGGGCGGTGCCGCGACGACCGGTGCCGCCGGGCCGGGCTTCGGCGGGCTGATCGGCTCCGGGGCGCTCGGGGAAGCCGGGCAGGCCGGATCCGGGCGGGTCGGCGGCGCCGGGCCAGGCGGCTTCGGCCCCGGTGCGACGGGCGGCCGCGGCACGGCGGGCGGGTACGGCATGTACCCACCAGGCCAGGGCACGCGCCGCGAGGAGGACACCGAGCACCGCGACAAGTACGGCTCGGGCTACGACCTGCTCGACGACCTCCCGCCCGCCTACCCGCCGGTGTTCGGCGAATGACCGGCTTCCACGCCGACCCGGCCGCCCTCGACGCCCTCGCGCGGACGCTGGCGGACACGGCCGGGGAGTACGGCGCCGCGGTGCCCGATCTCGACGTCGGCGACCTGGGCCCGCCCGCGGTTTCGGGCGCCCTCGCCGCGCTCGCTCGTGAGTGGTCGGGCCGGATCGGGGGCGTGCAGGAGGACTTCGCCGGCTCGGCGGAGAGCGTCCGGGCCGCGGCGAAGACCTACCGCGCCGCCGACGCGGACGCCGCGGAACGCCTGGGACGCGCCGATGGCTGACTTCCGCGGTCTCGGCTTCGACCCGGTGCCCGGCAACCCCGACGCCGTCGCCGAAGCGGCCCGCCGGTGCACCGCGGCCGCCGCTCGCCTGCGGGAAATCCGGCCGCCCGGCGAAATCCCCGACTGGGCCGGTCCTTCGGCGCGGGCACTGGCCGAGCGCGCCGGCCGCGCCGCGACCGGGCTCGCCACCGCGCCGGAGGCCATGGAAGCGGCCGCCGGCGTGCTCGACGGCTGGGCCGGGACCCTGGTCGCCCACCACCGCCGTGCCGAGGAACTCGACGTCCGGGCCGGTGCCGCGCGCCGGGCCGTGGTCGACGCCGAGGACGACGTCGAGCGCGCCGAAACCGAAGCGCAGTTCGCCCCCGGCACCGCCGGCACCCTCGCCGCGGCCCGCACGCGGCTCGCGGACCGGCGGCAGGACCTCGACGGGGTGCTTACCGAAGCGCGCGACCTCGAACGCGTCCACGCCATCGAAGCGGCCCGCGTCGCGGACCGGCTGCGGGCCCTCGGCGACGGTGCGCCCCTGCCGTCCGCGCCCGATTTCCGCAGCCTGGGCCGGCACTTGGAGACGTTCTCGGCCGCCGGGCGCGAGCTGGGCGTGACCGTCGCGCGCACGCCCGTCGCGCCGGTGACGCCGACGCCGGGTGCCGTGTCCGCGTTCGCCGCCGCGCTGGGTGGCCGGTGAAGCTGCCCGCCGTACCGGGGATCACCCCGGTGACCCTGGACTCGGTCGAGCGCACCACGGCCGAGCTGCACGCGCTCATGGCGCGCCTGCGCGGCCCCGACGCCGCGCGCGATCTCGGTCTGGAAGCCGCCGCGGTGCAGTCCGCGGAAATCGCCCACGAGCAGCGGGCGGGCCTGCTGGCGCTGGTCGAACACCGCGACGCGGACCCGGCGCTGCTGATCGCCGGTGTCGTCCCGGTGGACGTCCCGCTCGAAGAAGCCGCGGACCTGCAGCACTTCGTCGCGGACACGACACCCGGCCTGCGCGAGGTGAGCAGCGCGCGGACCGGCCGCGGCTACCCGGTGGTGATCGTCGAGCGGATCGGGCTGTCCGGCGCGCAGCTGCAGGCCGTCGTGCTCGACCCGGACCGCCCGCGCGCGGCCGTGTTCACCCTGCACTCCCCCGGCGGGCGGGGCTGGCTGGAGGTCGCCGGGCTGGCCGGGACGCTCGTCGCCGGCGTCGACCTCAGCCCCGCAGCTCCCGCTCCCGGTATTCGCGCGGGGTCTGTCCGGTCGCCCGGCGGAACGTCCGCGAGAAGTGCGGGGCGCTGGTGAACCCGCAGTCCCGCGCGACTTCCGCGATCCCCCGGCCCGCCGTCGCCGGGTCCGCCAGCACGGCCTTCGCGCGTTCGATCCGCAGGCCCTTGAGCCGTTCGGAGACGCCTTGGCCGTCGTCGAACAGCTGGTACAGCCGGCGCCGCGAGATGTACAGCGCTTCGGCGATCTTGTCCGCGGTCAGCGACGGGTCGGCCAGGTGGGAGCGCATGTACTCCAGTGCTTCGCGCCGCCGGGCCGCCAGCGCGTCGACGCGGTCGAGCTCCACGCGCAGCGCGCTGCGCAGCACCAGTTCGGCCAGGCCCAGCAGGTGGTGGGCCAGCCCGTGCGGGTCGAGCCGCGGGCCGGCCGCCAGCACGTGGGCGACCGCGCTCGCGAACAGCGCCCGCAGCGGCGCGTCCACTTCGACCGGCCGGAACATCAGCGGCCTCAGCTCGGCGAACGAGATGGACAGCTTCGCCGCCGCGACCGTCAGCATGACGACCCCGCGCTCGGCCGGCAGCAGGTGCAGCGTCGCGTCGGCGAAGGTCAGCTTCGCGCCGGTCTCGGCGACCGCCCGCGGCACCGGGCAGCGGAGCAGCAGCTGGATGTCCGCGGGGGCAGCGGCGGCGCCGCCGAGGATCGCCGCCCGCGCCGCCGCCGCGCCCGAAGCGCGGACGACGAGGTACCCGCTCGCGGGTACGTCCACCGGGTACGGCTCGGCCATCGGCACCATGGTGCCCGACGGCGGCCGCCCACGACGGGAAGGGGGACCATGGCGCGCCGCACCACGACGTCGGCGGGGGTGATCCTGTCGCATCTCGAATTCGATCTCCTCTGGGCGGACCTGGGACCGGGCGGGCCGCCACCGCACCCGTTCGACGTGGCCGCGCACGGCCGCACCCACGCCGAGCGCGACGACCTGGGCGTCCGCGTGTTCGCGAGCCTGGCCGAAGCCGGCCTGACCGACGGCGACGACGTCTCCGCGGAGCTGGCGGACCTGTTCACGGTGCTGGGTTCGCCGACGCTGAGCGTCGACGCGCTGGTGCTCGGGGACGCGCCCTGGCGGCTGCTGGCGGCGGTCCGGGACGGGATGGGTGTGCTGGCCGTGCTCGACGAGCGCGACCTGGTGCTCGAGCCGTTGCGCCCGGCCGGCGTGGTGCCCGCGGTGGTGCGGATGCTGGGCGAGAAGCCCCCGGGCCCGGGCGAGCAGCTGCGTCTTCCCCGTGCGGCGTACGCGGCGGCGATGGACGCGTACGCGAGGAGCGGGTACGACGCCTTCGAGCGAGCCCTGGTCACCGCGGGGATCACCGGCCGCGCGGTCCGTCCGCTGGCGACGCTGGCGACGGCGGAGCGCTACGCGGCCGGCCAGCTGGGCGCGATCGGGCCGGCGGGCCGGGCACCGGTCCTGGCGTGGTTCGACACCGCGGCGGGCCGGTACGCGGTCACGCCGGAGGACGCGGGCGGCGAGCCGTGGGTGATGGTGACCCCGGCGGACGTCTCGTGGCTGGCGGACCGCCTGACCCGCATGCTCGACGCCGCCCGCACGTCATGAAAGGGTCGTTCACCTCGCCAGACGACATGAACGACCCTTTCATGACATGTCCGGTCCCTGCAGCCGGTCACCCGCTCGCCCCACGTTTCACGTCGTCGCCCAGGTGACCGGCGTGAAGTCGTCCTCGGGTTCCGGTCGCGGCCGGATGACCGGTCCCACGGTCAGTGGCTCGTCCACCGGCCGCACGCCGATCCGCGGCCCTTCCACGCCCGCCGCGTCCTCGGGCAGCAGATCCCCCAGCAACTCCCGCCCCTGCCGCAACGCCTCCGCACCCGCCTCCGCGGCCAGCCGCCGGATGACCCCCGCCAGCTCGCCCGGCGCGAGGTTCAGCGCCCACCGCTCGAACCGCAGCTCCACCAGCGCCCCGTGCAGGTCCACCGCCAGCGCGACCCCGTCCGCCGCCGCCTCGGCCCGGATCGCCGCCAGCCGCGCGCCGTACCCCGGACCGGGCTCCGCGAAGGCGTCCTCGATCAGCTCCACCGTCGTCCGTTCGGCACTCATTGCGCCCGCCAGCTCTCCGGTGTCGTCGCTTCCGCCGCCTCGCCCGCCGCGGGCAACCCGAGCCCGTCGACGCTGTGCCACAGCGAAGCCGTCGCGCGCGCCGAAGCGGCCGCCGTGAGCAGCAGGATGCGGCGGGCGAGCTCGTCCGGTTCCAGCCGCAGCGCCGCGGCCTCCAGCGTCAGCTCCTGCAGCGCCCCGCCGGGCGCGACCTCCACGGCGACCGTGCGGTCGGCGGCTTTTCCGGTGATCACGGGTGGACCCCTCCGTAGAACGTCGACGCCGAGAGCGTGTGCGTGTTCCGGCGGACCGCGTCCCCGGAGTTGCCCTCGATCATCGTGACCTTGTTCCCCTCGACCTTCTCGACGATGCCGATGTGCGTGCTCGTCGACGTGTTCTGCGGGCCGGTGCCGAAGATCAGCACGTCCCCCGGCCGCGCCTCGTGCAGCGAGTGCTTGCCGTACGCGTGCCCGTTGGCCTGTCCCCAGTGGAAGACGTCGCCGCTGAACGGCAGCACCGGGATCTTCACGCCGGCCTTGCGCCACATCGCGGTGGCGAACGACGAGCACCACGCGGCGGTCGGCCCGTACGGGTTGCGGTTGCTGCCCGGCGGGCTCTCGCGCGTGCCGAGCTCCCCGCGCGCCGCGTGGACGATCTCCTTGCCGCGCCCGGAAACCCGGCTCGGGTGCGTCGCGTGCGCCGTCTTGTCGGCGACGCCGTCGTGGGTCAGGTCCTTGCGCAGCTCGTTCAGCTTCTTCGCGGCCGCTTCGAGTTCGGCGTGGACGTGCCGCAGCGTCGACGCGGACTGCCGCGTGTAGTGCGGTGCCAGGTCCGCGACGTGTCCGACGGCCCGCATCAGCGCGGCCTGCGTCCCGGTGGCGACACCGGCGTCGAGGACCTGCTTCGCCTGCGTGGTGTACTCGTCGACCAGCCGCTGCACGGCGGTGTGCCCGCTGTCCACTGTGGACGCCACGTGCGCGACGACCTTCTCCGCCGCGGCGCCGGCCGTCCCGGTGACCCGCAGCTCCTTCGTCAGTTTCGCACTGGTGTGGCGGAAGCCGTCGGCGCCGTGGCCGTGCCACTGGCCGAGGACCGCGGTGCTTTCCTTGTGGTAGGCGTCGTGCTGGTCGTCCAGCGCGGTGGCCACCTGGTGCAGCGCGTATTCGGCGCGCACGGCGTCCTCGGCCTTGCCGGCGAGCTTGTTCCGGTGCGCGATGAGGTCCTTCGCGAAGGAGCGCGCGAGTGCGGCGGTGTCCATGTCAGCTCCGTCGGGCGTGGTCGTTCAGTGCGGCCGCGGTGGCCGTCTCGTGGTCGCGGTAGGTCCTGGCGGCCTTCTGCGCGGCCGTGGCCAGCTCGTCGGCGTGCGTGCCGACGCCCTTGACCTGCCGCTGCAGCGCCAGCCCGAAGCCGGCCAGCGCGCCGGCGAACCCCGACTCCTTGCCGATCCGGCCGAAGCTGTCCTCCGCGATGTCCCGGACGTCCCGCAGCTGCCCGGTCGCGCCCCCCAGCGCGTCGGCGACGTGCCGGGTGCGCCGCACGTAGCCGTGCAGCACGGCGTCGTCCACCTTCAGCGCCCCGCTGCC
Organism: Amycolatopsis sp. cmx-4-83; assembly: GCF_046548815.1. NCBI lineage: Bacteria > Bacillati > Actinomycetota > Actinomycetes > Pseudonocardiales > Pseudonocardiaceae > Amycolatopsis > Amycolatopsis sp. cmx-4-83. Next base: position 241,928 of record NZ_JAEBEF010000008.1, read on the forward strand.
GCTTCGCGCGTGCGGCTTGCCGTGGTGCGCGGTGACGTCCTTCGCGGCCTTGCGCGCGGCGGCGAGGTGGTCCTTGTACGCCCCGTTCGTGTAGGTCGACCAGGGCGTGAAGTCGTGCCCGTCGCTCGAGATGCTGTTCGCGACGCGGGCGTTGGTGGCCGGGTCGAGCAGCTGGTCGTCCGACTTCAGGTGGTACTGGTGGCGCCGCTCCGGCCCCAGCGCGCCCAGCATGTTGATCTGCCACAGCCCGTAGGAGTCGTCCGGCGGCGTGGCGTTGTGCGCGGTCGTCCGGCCGCCGGACTCGGCCAGCGCGACCGCGACCGCGGTGGTGAGGCCCTGGCCCCGGAACCCGGCCGCGTAGGCGTGCCGGGCGATCTGCTCGGCGCTCAGCTTGGTCATGGTTCGACCTTGACCGCCCGGGTACCCGCTCCGGTAGCCGCGCTGCACGCTGGGACAACCCGCGTGCACGCCAGGCTCAACCTCCGGGGCCGCTCAGCCGTACTGCTCCCGGGAGGACCTTCGACGAGGGGACGGCTGGATGCGCGGCACCGGGGTGCTGACCCTGCTGGGGTTGACGCTGGTCACGGCGGCGTGTTCGGCGCCCCGCGAGACGACGCCGAGCCCGATCGCGGAACCGGCGCCGCTGGCGCGGACGACGACTCCCACGCCGACGCCGCCCCCTTCGCCGCCCTGCGCGGTCACGACCGGGGCGTGCGTGAGCCTCGCGCAGCGGCTGGCCTGGCTGCTGCGGGACGGCCACGTGGTGCGCGGCCCGGTCCCGGCCGGGTTCGGCCCGCCCGAGCAGGCGACGCCGCCCGGGTCGTTCCACGTCGTGTGGAAGGACCGCGAGCACCGCAGCAGCGACTACGGCACCGACATGCCCAATTCGGTGTTCTTCGCCGCCGGCGGGATCGCCTTCCACGCGGGACCGCTCGACGCGCCTTCGCACGGCTGCGTCCACCTCACCGCCGCCGATTCGGCGGCGTTCTTCGACGGCCTGAACGTCGGGGACGCGGTGGAAGTCCGGTAGTCTCCGTCCCCGGTGGACACTTCAGCCGTCATTTCCCGCCTGCGCGCCGCCGGCTGCGTTTTCGCCGAGGACGAGGCCGCGCTGCTCGTCGACGCCGCGAAGACGGCCACCGAGCTCGAGTCCCTGGTGGCGCGCCGGGTCGCCGGGCTGCCGCTGGAGCACCTGCTGGGCTGGGCCGAGTTCCACGGCCTGCGCGTCCGCGTGCGGCCCGGGGTGTTCGTCCCGCGGCGCCGCACCGGGTTCCTAATCGACGTCGCCGTGTCCCTCGCCCCGCCGGACCCGGTGGTGCTCGACCTGTGCTGCGGATCCGGCGCGCTCGGCGCGGCGTTCACGGCGGCGACGCGGCCGCGTGAGCTGCACGCCGCCGACGTCGAAGCCGCCGCTGTCGCCTGCGCCCGGCTGAACCTGCCGGACGCTGCTGTCCACCAAGGCGACCTCTACGACGCCCTGCCTTCGTCCCTGCGTGGGCGCGTCGACGTCCTGCTGGCGAACGTGCCGTACGTGCCCTCCGGCGCGGTCGCGACCATGCCGCCCGAGGCGCGCCTGCACGAACCGCGCGTCGCCCTCGACGGCGGCTCCGACGGTCTCGACCTCGCCCGCCGGGTCGCCGCGGGCGCGCCGGGCTGGCTCGCGCCGGGCGGGACCGTGCTGGTGGAATCGAGTGAGCGGCAGGCGCCGGTGCTGGCGGGGATCCTCGCGGCGGCGGGGCTGGCGCCGGAGGTCCACGAGTCCGAAGAGCTGGGCGCCACGGTCGTCACGGGCACCGCGAAGCCGTGATCTCACGTTCCGGCGGTCCCGGGCGTCTACCAGGTGTGATCGTGAAACCGTTCGAGCAGATCGTGGCCGAGCACGGGCCGATGGTGCTGCGCGTCTGCCGGGCCGTGCTCGGCCCCGCCGACGCCGAAGACGCCTGGTCGGAGACCTTCCTGTCGGCGTTGAAGGCGTACCCGGAGCTGCCGGCGGACGCGAACGTCCAGGCGTGGCTCGTCACGATCGCGCACCGCAAAGCCATCGACGTCACGCGCGCGCAGGCCCGCCGCCCGCTCCCGGTCGGGGAGGTCCCGGACCGGCCCGGCCGCGCGGAGACGTTCACCGGTGACCTGTGGGACGCGCTGGCGAGGTTGCCGGACAAGCAGCGCCTCGCCGTCGCCTACCACTACCTGGCCGGGCTGCCGTACCGCGAAATCGCGGAGATCACCGGCGGCACGACGGACGCCGCACGTCGGGCCGCAGCCGACGGCGTGAAGGCGTTACGGGCCACCTATCCCTTGGAAGGAGCGCACTCATGACGGACATCTTCTTCGCTTCTCCGGAGATCTACCAGCTCGACCCGAACCCCATGCACGAGCGCCTCGCCGCGGCCGCCGACCGCGAAGGCCTGCTGGACGTCGCCTACCGCACCCTGGACACCCCGGTCGGCTCACTGCTGCTGGCCGCGACGAAGCAGGGCCTGGTCAAGGTGGCGTTCGACCGCCAGGACCACGACGCGGTGCTGGCCGAGCTGGCCGCGCTCATCAGCCCCCGGATCCTGCGCGCCCCGGCCCGCCTCGACCCGGTCGTCCACCAGCTCGACGAGTACTTCACCGGCGGGCGCCACGAGTTCGACGTCGCCCTCGACTTCCGCCTGGCCCGCGGCTTCCGCCTGTCGGTGCTGGAGCACCTGCCGGAGATCTCGTACGGCCACACCGAAAGCTACGCCCAGGTGGCGGCGGCGGCGGGCAGCCCGAAGGCGGTCCGCGCGGTCGGCACGGCGTGCGCGCTGAACCCGCTGCCGGTGGTGGTCCCCTGCCACCGGGTAGTCCGTTCGGACGGCTCGTACGGCCAGTACGCGGGCGGCGAGGAAGCGAAACGCCTGCTGCTCACGATGGAAGCGGCTTGAGCTTCCGATCTCACGTTTCACCCCGCCGGCGCGTCTACCGGGTATGAGCACTTTCGAACAGCGCGTCGCCGCGGCCGATTGGCCCGCGGTGGCGGCGGAAGTCGACGACTACGGCTGCGCACTCCTGCCGCAGCTGCTGACGCCGGAGGAGTGTGCGGAGCTGGTGGCGCTCTGGGACGAGCCATCACACTTCCGGGCGACGGTGAACCTCCGCCGTCACCGCTTCGGGGACAACGGCGACTACCACTACTTCGCCGCCCCCTTCCCGGAACCGGTGCAGCGGCTGCGTCAGGCGCTCTACCCGAGGCTGCTCCCGATCGCCCGTGACTGGTCCTCACGGCTGGGCCGTGAAGCCGAGTGGCCGTCCACTTTGGACGAGTGGCTGTCGGTCTGCCACGAGGCGGGCCAGCGGCGTCCGACCCCGATCCTGCTGCGCTACGAAACGGGAGGCTGGAACGCCCTGCACCGGGACCTGTACGGCGAAAAGGTGTTCCCGCTGCAGGTGGTGCTCAACCTGAACGCCCCGGGCACCGACCACACGGGAGGCGAGTTCTTGGTGGTGGAGCAGCGCCCCCGTGCCCAGTCCCGCGGCACGGCAACGTTGATCCCCCAGGGCCACGGCCTGGTCTTCACCACCCGCGACCGCCCGGTCCGCTCATCCCGAGGCTGGTCGGCATCCCCGGTCCGCCACGGCGTATCGGCAGTCCGGTCAGGCCGCCGCCACACGCTGGGCCTGGTCTTCCACGACGCGGCATGAGGAGCGACGAACTCGCGGCGCTGGTGAGCTTGATCGGCCCCGCCCGCCACATCGTGATCGGCACGGCGGCCGACCCGGTCTCCCGCGCCGACGGCGCGCGCATCGCCGCCGCGTGGGGCGGCCTGGTCCTGGCGACGGTCACGTGGCCGGAAACCGCAGCATCCTGGCTACGCCAAGCCCGCCGCTTCGCCACCCCCGACCCGGACATCTGGGTGGTCACCGCCACCCCGGCAGGCTGGGCGGGCATGGCACACCGGCTCCGGCTGTCCACCTCCTGGAGCCCCCACCGAACAATCCTCACTTCCGCCTTGGCGGACTTCGCGCTGCCCGGCCTGCGCGGCACCCGGCCGGACGGCACCACCTGGGAGACCTGATGAAGCACCTCGAAGTCGATTCCCCCCTCGGCCCCTTGACCCTGGTGGGCACGGACGACGCCGTAACAGGCCTGTACTTCCCGAACCACTGGACCCGCCCGGACCGCACCACGTTCGGCGAGCGCGACGACACCGCGTTCCCGGAGGCCGTCCGCCAGCTGAAGGAGTACTTCGCCGGCCAGCGCACGACGTTCGACGTCCCGATGCAGGCCGAGGGCCCCGCCACCGACCGCGCGGTCTGGGCGGAGATCGCCAAGATCCCGTACGGCGCCACCGCGACGTACGGCGACCTGGCCCAAGCGGTCGGCGGCCTCCCTCACGAGGTCGGCACGGCGGTGGGCCGCAACCCGCTGAGCATCCTGGTCGCGTGCCACCGCGTCGTCGGCAAGAACGGCAAGCTGACCGGATATGCCGGAGGCCTGAAGCGCAAGGAATTCCTCCTGGAACTGGAACGCCCACCGGCGTCGGAGCGTGGCCAGCTCTGGTGACCTACACCCGGCCGAGCAGCATGGTCACGCCGAGCCCGGTCATGGTCACGGCGATCACGACGTCCAGCACACGCCACGCGACAGGCTTGGCGAAGACCCCGGCCAGCCGCTTGGCCCCGAACCCGAGCGCACTGAACCAGACGGCACTGGCCACCCCAGCTCCCACCCCGAACAGCCACCGCCCATCCCCATGCGCGACGGCGACCGAGCCGAGCAGCAGCACCGTGTCCAGGTAGACGTGCGGGTTGAGCCAGGTGAAGGCCACACAGGCGAGCACGGCCTTCCGCAACGGCGTCTTCTCGTCCCCGACCGTCATCACGGACGGCCGAAACGCCCGCCGCGCTGCGAGAACGCCGTACCCGAGCAGAAACACCCCACCCCCGACGGCAATGACCCCGATGGCGGTGGGCCACCGCTCCAGCACGGCCCCGATCCCGCTGACCCCCAGCCCGATCAACACGAGATCGGAGACGGCGCAGATGACGACCAGCGGCGCCACGGCACCCCCGCGCAGCCCTTGTTGCAGCAGAAAGGCGTTCTGCGACCCGATGGCGACGATGAGCGACAGGCCGGTCCCGAACCCGGCCAGAAGGAGCGTGAACACCCTCTTACGGTATGACCGTCCTCCTGGATCACTCCAGCTAAAGATTCTTACGTAACATTAGCGCTCGTGATGTCCGACCTCCCGCTCGACCAGGTCCGCACCCTGCTGGCCGTAGTGGACGAGCAAAGCTTCGACGCCGCCGCCGCGGTCCTGCACGTGACGCCGTCCGCGGTCAGCCAGCGCATCAAGTCCCTGGAGCAACGCACCGGCCGGGTCCTGCTCCTGCGCACCAAGCCCATCCAGCTCACTTCGTCGGGCCAGGTCTTGATCCGCTTCGCCCGCTCGCTGGCCCAGCTGGAACAGGACGCCCTCACCGAACTGGGCCTGGGCTCGTCGGTCCGCACCCTGTCGATAGCGGTGAACGCGGACTCCCTGGCCACCTGGTTCCTCCCGGCCCTGGCCAAAGTCCCCGACAGCATCTGCTTCGACCTCCAGCGCGAAGACCAAGACCACACAGCAGCACTCCTCCGTGAAGGCCTGGTGATGGCCGCGGTAACCGCTTCCCCGCAACCAGTCCAGGGCTGCACCTCAGTCCGCCTGGGCCGCATGCGCTACCGGGCCATGGCCTCCCCCGCCTTCATCACCCGCTGGCTGTCAGCCGCGCCCCTGCCGACATCCCTCCCAACCGCCCCGGTGATCGTGTTCGACCGCAAGGACGACCTCCAGGACCGCTTCCTCCGAAGCCTGACCCGTCGCCGTGGCTTCACCCTGGTCCGCCACCACATCCCGGCCTCAGAATCCTTCGCAGACGCCGTGGCCGCGGGGTTGGGCTGGGGCATGGTGCCGGAGCTCCAAGCGGCCACGCGCGGCGATTCGCTGGTGGACCTGGCCCCGGACCGGCCGATGGACGTGCCGCTGCACTGGCAGCAGTGGAAGCTGGACTCCCCTGCGCTGGCCGCGGCGGCTTCGGCCGTGGCCCGGGGCGCGCTGGAATCCCTTCGCTGAACAGGCGCTCACGTCGAAGATCTCCCACGCGGGAAGATTCTCCGACAATCGGCACCGTTGAAAACTTTTGCGCAGCGCTGCCCGTGCGCCAAATGACATCGCGACCCTGCTTACCGAACCGGCGTTCCACCGTTCGAGTGATACTCGATTCGCGCAGTACCACCACGCGAAGGTTCTTCGATAGGTAGCGAACAGACAAGCCAAGCGGAAGAAGCAGGTGCTTCCTTGTTCGAGAACGCAGAGATGGTGCTGGCTGCCTTGTCGGCAGGCGCCGCGGCCGGCGCCACCACCAGCGCAAGCAGAATGGTCACGGACGCCTACGAGGGCCTGAAGTCGGCGACGGCGCGAGCGATCAAAGGGTGGCACAACAGCACCGGAGCCAAGGCAGCCGCCGACGGCGATCCGTCAGTCGAAGAGAAGATCGCCGATCCTGAAAGTTATCACGACGAACTCCTCGACGCCCTGGAACATGTCGATCCCGCGAGCGAACGCGAATTGTTCGTTGCCGCAACCATGCTGCAGTCCCTCCTGAATCACGAAAACGTCGGCAACAGCTCCGACAGTCCGATCATCATCACCGGCAGCCAGGCCATCCAAACAGGTCAATACGCCGAAATGCACGTCAAAATCAACGAAAGGCGGCGGAAGTGACCGACGAGGACGCACCGAAGCAGCCTGACATCGAGAGCGGCGCGCACCGGTACTCGGATAACATCGCCTTGCAGGTTTCCAGCGCACCATCGAATTTCTACCAACACGTTCACGTCACGGAGGAACGCGACTCGGACTCCAAAGCGGACCTGGCACGCAGTGCCGCGAAGAGTCTTGCCGGCTTGGTGAAGCAGTCCGCGGTCGTGGTGGCCGACAGCGTGGGGCAAGTTCGAGGCACCGCCTTCTTCATCGCTCCCGGCCTGGCCCTCACCGCCGCTCACGTGGCGACCGGGAGCCGGAAGCTCTACGCCCAGGATCGGCACGGTGTGGCACATGCACTTGTCGCAGTGCAATTTCGGCCTGAACTCGTGGCGCCGGGGATCACCCAGTACCCCCTTCCCGATCTAGCGGTGCTGGAAACCGATGTGAATGCCTTCCGCGACGTTCCTTCGGTGTTCTTGCAAGAAGGAAAACCGAATGGGTCGGTAGTCGCCTACGGCTACCGCAGCGACGGTGCGCCGCAGGAGCTACCGTTCGAGTACGAAGGCACAGAACGCGTCGCCGGGATCGACCTGTTGCGTTCCGCGGACTTGCCGGTACCCGCCGGTATGAGCGGGGCGCCGGTTCTGGATGCGGCAGCTGGGGCCGTCGTCGCTTACCTGACGACCTCGCCGAACGACCCGCGGCGCGCGAGGGCGGTCTCCATCGCCGAAGTCCGCCGGCTCGTTCAGTCGGCGTGGTCGCGCAGCGCGATGTACCACCGGTCCAATCCCACGTGGGCCACCGCTCGAACCGGAGACTTCGTGGGCACGGACCCAGTATCGGCAAGCCGGGTGATCGCGGAGACGGTGCTCCGCGAAGCACGCTCCCGGGATGAGGCCTTGCCGGACGGCATCGACGCACAAGAACTGCATCAGACGATCTGGCTACGACGTCGTTCGCCGGTGGGCCACGACCCCGTAGCCGAACCCGCGTTTCGCCAGCGGTGGCGGGCCGAACGCGTGCTGTCAGGGCTGACGGTCGTCATCGGGGACCCCGGTTACGGCAAATCCTGGCTCCTTGCGCATCAGGCTGCCGCCGTCGCCGAGCGTGCGCGCACCCATCTGGCGACGGTCGGTTCGGTCGACGCATGCATCCTTCCGATCCGGCTGAGCTGCGCTGCGCTGGGAGCCGTCACGGACGACACGCCGGCGGGGCTCGCTCAGGTGCTGATCTCCTCGGTGGTGCAGCAAGTGGGCGGAGACCGAACGGATACGAAGGGTCTGGTCGTCACCGTCGAACGGGCCGTGACCGACGGTCGTGTCCTGGTCTGCGCCGACGGCCTCGACGAAATGCCCGCCGATGCGCTCCCCGGATTCCGGCGGAACCTGCTGACGCTGCTCGCGCAGGGCAACGCGGCTTTGATCGCCTCTCGCCCCGCTGCCCTGCACCTACTGGACGGGATCGCCGCCCACGGCCGCGACGACTTCGAGCTCACCGGGTTCTCGACCAGGGAAACCGTGAGCTTCGTCCGAGCCTGGCTGCGGGATCAAGCGGCGGCGGACGCGCTGCTCGGCACGCTGGCAGAGGGAGCCGATCTGACCCGGCTCGCGGAAGTTCCCCTGCTGCTGTCCTTCTTCTGCCAGCTCGCCAACCAGGTCCACAGTCACCAGTACCGGCGGACGACCTTGCCCCAGCTCTACCGGGACGTCGCCCTGCACCTGCTCTCCGGGATGGGCCGGGGGAGCCGGACACCCTCGGCGCCTGCGGCCATGCCGGACGCGCTGGTGCGGCTCGAGCTGCTCGCGGACGTATTGGGCGAGCTCCAGGACACCTGGCGGGGCGGAGTCGAGGACATACCCCGATCCACTCTCCGGCGGACACTCGCCAACCACGGGGCCCACGCGGACGTCGCGGCGAGTGCTCAAGTGCGAGCTCGCAGTTTTCCGGCGGGTGCGCCGGAGCTTCCGGACGGCGCCGCCGAGGCAATTCTGTGGGAGTACCTGTTCGATGGCATCCTGGTCGAAAGCACGCCATCCGGTCCTCGCCCGACCGTCAAATTCCTTCACCCGGTGATGCGTGAGGTGCTTTTGGCCGACTATTTCAGCAGGCTGGCTCCGCCGGACCAGCTGGCATGCGTCGATCGGCACCGCTGGTTCGACCCGGGGTGGACGCGAGTGATCGTCGGTGCCGCCACGCTGGTCGACGACGCCGCACCACTCGTCGACCACCTCGCTTCCGGTGACGGCGATCCCTGGATGGTGCAGCACACGCTGGCCGCGCAGATCATCGCCGAGGCCGACGACTACACCGATCAGGCATCGACCGAACGGGTGCTCAGCGGGCTGACCGATGCTGCTCGTGCGGACTCGGCCTTCGAACGCAGGCAAGCAGTGGCGGCACTGGGGGTGCTGGTGCGAGCCGCGTGTTCCCCGGCTCACCGCTGGGCACGGCAGCACCTCGAGCAGTATCCCGTGGCGACCATCGCCGAGCAGTCGCAATCGGACAAAGCCATCACGATCGAGGTGCTGTGCAGCCTCGTGGAGACCGGCGACAGCGAGGCGGTTCGCGAAACCCGGACGTTCCTCGGCGCGCAGACGTGTACGGCAGCCACCCGCGCCAGGTTGCTCGCTGGGCTGACCGCCTCGGGCATCCCCGAACACAGCTACGTGGTGCGCGATCTGCTGGAGAGCGGCCGGGCCAGGTACGGCGACCTGACCGCGTTCCTCGGCGCGGTGCGCGCGCACTCCGCACCGGCGGTCGCGATCGCGGACGGACTGCTGCGCAACCATGAGGTCCAGACCGAAGCGCGGCTCCTCGTCGGACGTGCGCTGCTGGAGTGCGGTTCAGCGGGAGTGAACGTCGTACTGGAAGTCGCCGAAGACCCCAGTATGGGCTGGGCGATCCGGTGCCGGCTGCACACCGAACTTCTCCGAGCCGCGGTACCGTCCGTGACCGAAGGCGCACTGCGGCTTTTGACGACGCAGGAAACCCAGTTCGCCGATCGCGCGGACCTCACTCTCGCGCTGGTCGAGGACGGTGTGGTCGAGGCAGCGCCACAAGCGGCGCTGCTGTTGACCAACGACCTCGTGCCGTGGCCCCTCCGCAGGTCGTTGGCCCGGGCGCTGGCTCGGCAGGGCAAAGTGGGTCTCGACCTGCTGATCTCACAGATACAGCACCCGGCCATCGACCTCTGGCTCAAAATGCGGCACATTTGCGCACTCGTCGAAATCGGCAGCAAATTCGGCGAAGCCCAGGCGGAGAAGCTCCATCGCGACCGCGGCGTGCCGGTGTCGATGCGCTTCACCCTCACGATAGCGCTCCTCGAGCATAAACCTGCACTGGTCGACGAGGAAAGCGCACTCGAACTGGCCACCGCGGAACAGATCGGCGTGCACGACCGGATGCTGCTCGCTGTCCACATGGTGCAAGAAGGCATTGCTTCGGGTGCGCACGCACTTCGCAACCTTCTGCACGACGCGCCCAGCAGTGAGCGCCACTGGCCCACCGTGGCCGCCAGGCTGGCCGAGGCCGGCCACGGAGGTCGTGAATGCCTTGTCAAGACGGCTCACGACGGCAGGCTCCCGTGGTGGACCCGCTCCGAGGCAGTGCTCAACATCGGCTGGGCCGCCGGTGGACGGCTGACACCAGTGGACGACGTGGTCGCCGAAATGCCCGAAAGCTGGCGCGACCGGGTGGTACTCGGCCTCGCGATCCGTGGGCTAGCACCGGATGTCCCCGCTTTTCTCGAGCTGGCGCGGCGCAAACCCGGCGGCTACCGGATTCTCCACGAGTTCCTCCAGCGGGCAGCCACCGACCGGCCACTGGTGAACAAATTGCTCGTGTTGGCACAGGAACTCCAACGGACACCCTGGCGGAGCCAAGAGGGACTGTTGAGCAAGATCGAACTGAACTCCGAACTGCTCCGCGAGCTGGGCCTCGAGCCGCACTCGGACGAAGAAACCCGCATGCTGCTCGACGAGTTCTACACCGAGCTCGAGCGTGAGGTCGGCACGGCTATTTCCCGACTGATGCTGCACGAGCAGCTCGACGAGTTCGAAGAATACATCGACTCGAACGACGAGGAGAGCGCAACCGCATTCCTCGGAGACATGATTCCTGAGCACCGAACTATTGTCTTCGAGAAATTTGACGACTTGAAGGCGCGGATTCGCGCGGGCACCTTTGTTCTCTCTTCGTTCGGCGAAAATCGGCCACACACACCGCCACTCCGCGTAATGGCCCGCACCTGCGGGATCCTGGCGGAGTGGATTTCGCTGGCCGAATCCGGCGACTGGTCACGTTGGCTCGCCTTCGCCTTGCGAAACCGAGAGGCTATCGGCAACCGCGCGGCGTGGGATCTGCTCGCGATCTCCGCTCGGATGGATCGGCGGTACCGCCATGAAGCAGCCCTGTTTGCGGCACGCCGAATCGCCGAAAAAGACTCTCTTCCCCTCCTGGAGACCTTTCCCGCCCTGTTGGACTGGCTGCACGGATGCCTGGGAGACGGCAACTTCGAGGAGCTCTTCCTGGGTGGTTGCTTCAGCAGCGTCCGCTTTCCCCGGGAAGAAGCCGGCTGGCAGATGTTCGCGGTGGGGGCACTGCAGCAGGGGAGCTCCGAACTGGCGGTAACGCTCATGCGAACCGCCGGTGACCTGCGACCACCGGCAGAACGCGACTACGAGGCTGTCGCCATCGGCCGGTGGCGAGCGAAGCTCGGCTGGACAGCAGAACAGGAAGAGGAATTGCGCTCAGCCTATCGGCAAGGCTCGACGGATCGCCCACTGAGCGAATACGAGAAGGACGCCCAAAACAACCCGGCTCATGCGGTCACCCACTTCAACCTGGGTGTCATGCTACAACGCGCCGAACGGCACGTCGACGCCATCGCGGCATACCGACGGGCCGCAGAACTGGATCACGGGGAGGCCAAGACCCTTCGGGCCATCGCGGGCGCGCTCCACGCGAACGGGCAGAAAGAAGAAGCACTTGCCGAGATCCGGCGATCACTCGAAGTCAACCCGAACGAGCCGATCGCGCACTCGATCCACGGAATCATCCTGCACCACCTGCAGGATCTCGACGGTGCGCTGATCGCTTTCGCTCGTGCGAGGCAACTGTCCCCGTCCGACCTCACGCACGTCAACAACGAAGCGATCGCGCTCTGCGCCCTGCAGCGGTTCGAAGAGTCCTTGCCGCTGTTCGACCAGTCCGCGGAGATCCAGCCGCTGTCGCTTCGGACGACCCTGAACCACGTGGAGGCGCTCCACCGCACCGGCCGGTTCCCGGAATCACTGGAAGTGCTCACCCGAGCGATCGGCATCGAGCCCTCCGACGCTCGCATGCACAGCCTTCTCGGCTTCACTCACTGCCGTCTGGGGAACTACGACGAAGCCGCTCGCGCACTACTCGAAGCTCACCGGCTCGATCCAGCAAACGTCACCTACACCAACAATCTCGGCGAGGCACTGCTGATGGCCGGACACGACGCAGACGCTCTTCCGCACCTGAGAGCGTCTGCCGCCGGCGGCGCGGACCAGGTCGAGGCGTCCGTTCTGCTGGCCGTCGCAATCCACGCGACGGACCCCGCGGAAAGCACCGAACGGCTCCGTCACGCGATCGGAAGGGGGCACACCGGGCGGCTGACCACGTTCCGCAACGCCGAGATGCGAGCAATCGCACTCAGCATGCTCGGCAAGCAGGACGATGCGGTCGAAGTCCTCCGTCACGCGGCGGACGAGCGGCGGCCGGACGATCTTCTCCAACGCCCGCTGTACGAACGCTTGAAGCCGATCATCGGCCTCGACCATGCCGAAACCCTGTTGCACACTGCCTTTCCGGACCTTTGAGCGGCGGCACTGGCCGGCAGCCCGCACGGGGGCGCCGGCCGGGCCGGACGGCCGCGCGGCGGCTGTCCAGTCAATCCGCCACACCCGGAAAATCTCCCACGCCGTTTTCCACCAGGTCGAATGCCTCGTCGATGAACGCGACCTGCTCCCGCCGGACCAATTCCGCGTCCTCGCCCCCGATGATCCGCTCCATCGCGTGCGAAAAGATCGTCGCGATCGCCGTGGCCAGCAGCCCCGCCACCACCCGCGATCGGAAAGCGTCGCCGGTCTCCGAGACGAGCACTTCCGCGAACGCCGAAGCGATCTCCCGCTCCTGCTCGTACCAGCGCGCCATCAACGCCGGGCTCGACGTCAGCACCCACCAGAAGCCGGGGCCGCCCGCGATGGCGCCGGACAACGGGTGGCCGGAGGCCAGCAGCGAGTGCTGGTGCGCGCGTAGAGCCGCGCAGGGCGAGACGCCCGCCGGCCGGGACGAGACCACCGACGTCAGCTCCGCCAGGCGGTCCGCGTGGCGGTCGAGGAACAGGTCCTCCTTGCGCGGGAAGTAGTTGAACACCGTCATCTTCGAGACGCCCGCCGCCTCGGCGATCTCCGCCACCGTCACCTGGTCGAAGCCGCGCTGGATGAACATGCCTGTCGCCACGTTCGAGATCAGCTGGCGTGTTGCCTGCTTCTTGCGCTCGCGCAGTCCGTGATCCGCCATGAGCCAAGAGTATAGACCCGACACAAAGTTTGACTCGGTAAAAGTTTTGCGGCATCCTCGGAGGCATGAACAGGGATGTGGTGATCTCCGGGGGCGGACCGGTCGGCTTGATGCTGGCCTGTGAACTTCGGCTGACAGGCGTGGACGTGCTCGTCGTCGAACGGCTGCCCGAGCCGGATGTGACGATCAAGGCCGGGTCGGTCAACCTGACGACCGCCGAGGCCTTCTACCGGCGAGGGCTGCTGCCCGCCATGGACGAGAACGTGCGGCAGAACGCCGCGAAGATCGAGGAGTTCCTCAAGTCGCGGGGTGGGGGCGGGCCGAAGCCGGCGATGCCCGTGGGGCACTTCGCCGGGATCATGGTCGCCTCGAACGGCGTCGACTTCGAGGATCCGGACTTCCGGGACGTCGGGCCCGCGTCGCGCGTCGTCGTCATCCAGCAGCAGGCCGTCGAGGCGATCCTCGCCGCTCGCGCTCTCGAACTCGGGGTCGAGATCCGGCGCGGGGTCGAGCTGACCGGGTTCGACGCCGACGACGACGGCGTCACGGTGCACCTCGGGGATGACCGGGTGCGCGCGAGCTGGCTGGTCGGGTGCGACGGGGGTCGCAGCCCGGTCCGGAAGCTGGCGGGGTTCGAGTTCCCCGGGACCGATCCCGCCGTCACCGGGCGGCAGGCGATGGCCGAGCTCAGCGGGGTCGACAAGCTGCCCGGCGGCTGGCAGCACGGCACCGGCGGCCTCTACGTCCACGGGCCGGTGCCCGGGCGGATGCTCACCGTCGAGTTCGACGGGCCGCCCGCGGACCGGAACTCCCCGATCACCGCGCAGGAGCTCGAAGACAGCTTCCGGCGGGTGTCCGGCGCCGACGTCCGGGTGCTGAAGGTGCACAGCGCGACGCGCTTCACCGACAACGCGCGCCAGGCGAGCACCTACCGCCTCGGCCGGGTCCTGCTGGCCGGCGACGCCGCGCACGTCCACTCCCCCTTCGGCGGGCAGGGGCTGAACCTGGGCATCGGCGACGCCGTCAACCTCGGCTGGAAGCTCGCCGCGACCATCCACGGCTGGGCGCCCGACGGCCTGCTCGACAGCTACACCACCGAGCGGCACCCGATCGGCGAGTGGGTGCTCGAGTGGACGCGGGCGCAGGTCGCGCTGATGCGCAGCGACGTCCGGACGAAGGCGCTGCGCCAGGTCGTCGGCGACCTGCTGCGCACCGACGACGGCGCCACCTACCTGGCCAAGAAGCTCTCCGGCGTTCTGCACCGGTACCCGCTCGACGGCGAGCACGACCTCACCGGCCGCGCCGCGCCGGACTTCGCCTTCGCCGACGGGACGCGCCTCGGTGAGCACCTCCAGGACGGCAAGGCGCTCCTGCTCGACCTCGCCGACAACGCCGGACTGCGGCAGGCGGCGGCCGGCTGGGGCGACCGCGTCAACGTCCTGGCCGTGAAGTGCGACAGCGAGCCCGCGCTCACCGGCGTGCTGCTGCGGCCGGACGGGTTCGTCGCCTGGGCGAGCGAGGACGGCGGGACCGCCGGGCTGGCCGCCGCGCTGCGGAAGTGGTTCGGCGAGCCCGCCTGACGCGCGGCAGGGCGCGCCGGCACTCCTCCGGCGCGCCCTGGACAATGACACGGTGTACCCGCCGATCGAGCCCTACGACCACGGCCTGCTGGACGTCGGCGACGGGCACCGCGTCTACTGGGAGACCTGCGGGAACCCCGGTGGCAAGCCCGCGCTCGTGCTGCACGGCGGGCCCGGCCAGGGCTGTACGCCGGGGATGCGGCGGGTGTTCGACCCCGCCCGCTACCGGGCCGTGCTCGTCGACCAGCGCGGCTGCGGCCGGAGCCTCCCGCACGCGAGCGACCCGGCCACGAGCCTGCGGCACAACACCACGGACCACCTCGTCGCCGACCTCGAACGGCTGCGCGAGCACCTCGGCATCGAGCGCTGGCTGCTGACCGGCGGTTCGTGGGGCACGACGCTCGCGCTGGTCTACGCCGAACGCTTCCCGCACCGGGTGTCGGAGATCGTGCTCAGCGCGATCAGCACGACGCGGCGCTCGGAGCTCGACTGGCTCTACCGGGGGGCGGGCCGGTTCTTCCCGGAGGCGTGGCAGCGCTTTCGCGACGGCGCCGGGGACGACGACGTCGTGCGCGGTTACACGCGGCTGATGGCGGATCCCGGCGAACGCGAGCGCGCCGCCCGCGCGTGGATCGCCTGGGAGGAAACGGTGCTGTCGCTCGAACCCGGCGCAGAAGTCCACAGTGGACCGCTCGACGCCGCCGCGATCGCGTTCGCCCGGCTCACCGCGCACTACTACGCCCACGCCAGCTGGCTCGAGGAAGGCGCCGTCATCCGCGACGCGGGAAAGCTGGCAGGCATCCCCGGCGTCCTGATCCACGGGCGGCTCGACCTCAGCTGCCCGGTGACGACCGCATGGGAGCTCGCGCGGGTCTGGCCGGGCGCCGAACTGCTCGTCGACGACCGGTCCGGGCACCGCGCGAGCGACGTCAAACGCGCGTGGAAGCAGGCGGCTCTGGACCGCTTCGCCGGCTAACCCTCCGCGGCCAGCTGCACCGCGACGTCGATGATCATGTCCTCCTGGCCGCCGACCAGGGCCAGCTCGCCGCAGCGGCGGAGGATCGCCTGGGCCGGGACGCCGTAGCGCTCCGCCGCGCGCTCCGCGTGCAGCAGGAAGCTCGAATACACCCCCGCCCAGCCCTGGACGATCGCGTTGCGGTCCATCTTCGGCCAGCGCTGCAGGTACGGGCGGACGACCTCCTCCGCCGCGTCCAGCAGGGCGCCGACGTCGAGGCCCGTGTCGATCCCCAGGCGGTCGAACACCGCGGCGAGGACCTCCGTCGGCGAGTTGCCCGCGCCCGCGCCGAGGGCGCACAGCGAGCCGTCGATGTAGCGGACGCCGGCTTCGTAGGCCAGCACGGAGTTCGCGACGCCGAGCGAAAGGTTCTGGTGCCCGTGGTAGCCGACCCACGCCGTGTCGCCGACCTCCGCGACCAGCGCCTCGAACCTCGCCCGCGCCTCGTGCATCAGCAGCGCGCCCGCCGAGTCCGTCACGTACGCCGCCTGGCAGCCCGCGTCCACCATGATCCTGGCCTGCTTCGCCAGGTCCTCCGGCGGTGTCCGGTGCGCCATCATCAGGAACCCGGCCGTCTCCATCCCGAGTTCGCGCGCCAGGCCGAAGTGCTGCGGCGAGACGTCGGCTTCGGTGCAGTGCGTGGCCACCCGCACCATCTCCGCGCCCGCGTCGAAGGCGCGCTGGAGGTCTTCGGCCGTCCCGATGCCGGGCACGAGCAGCACGGCGATCTTCGCCTGCCGAGCCTCCTCCCGCGCCGCCGCGATCAGTTTCAGCTCGTCGACGGCGGAGAAGCCGTAGGTGAACGACGAGCCGCCGAGGCCGTCGCCGTGGGTCACCTCGATGACCCCGACGCCCGCGCGGTCCAGCGCGCGCACCGTGTCGCGCACCTGCTGCTCGGTGAAGCGGTGGGCCATCGCGTGGCTGCCGTCCCGCAGCGTCGTGTCGACGATCCGGACGTCGTGCTCCAGCTCCGGGCGGGTCATGCCGGCACCTCCTGCTTCGCGCGGGCCATCAGCTCGCCGACGCGCGCGGCCGCGGCGGTCATGATGTCCAGGTTGCCGGCGTACTCCGGCAGGTAGTCGCCGTTGCCGCGGACCTCGAGGAAGATGCCGACCCGCGCGTGGCCGTCCCAGTCCTCGCGCGCGTCGTCGAACTGCGGATCCGCGCGCAGGGCGTAGCCGGGGACGTACTGCCGCACCTCGGCGACCATCGCGTGGATGGACGCGGTGATCGCGTCGCGGTCGGCGTCGAGGCCGATCGCGCAGAACACCGTGTCCCGCATGATCATCGGCGGCTCGACCGGGTTGAGGATGATGATCGCCTTGCCGCGTCCCGCGCCGCCGATCTCGGCCACGGCCTGCGACGTCGTGCGCGTGAACTCGTCGATGTTCGCCCGGGTACCGGGACCCGCGCCGCGCGACGCCACCGAGGCGACGATCTCCGCGTACGGCACCGGCGTGACCCGGGAAACGGCGTGCACCATCGGGATCGTGGCCTGGCCGCCGCAGGTGATCATCGAGACGTTCGGGGCGTCGAGGTGGGCGCCGAGGTTCACCGGCGGGCACACCATCGGGCCGAGGTGCGCCGGGGTGAGGTCGATCGCCTGGATGCCCGCGGCCTCGTAGCGCGGGGCGTTCGCCGCGTGCGCCTTCGCCGACGTCGCCTCGAACACCAGCTCGGGCAACGGATCCTGGCGCAGCAGCCAGTCGACGCCCTCGGCGGACGCCGCGATCCCCTGCGCGCGGGCGCGTTCGAGGCCGTCGGACTCGACCACGCCGACGACGTAGCCGACTTCGATCACTTCACTGCGTCGCAGCTTCGCCAGCAAATCGGTGCCGATGTTGCCGGGGCCGACGATCGCCGCCATCACGGGAGCCATGTCCCGACCGTCGCACCGGGCTCGGCGACCGGGACAGCCCGGCGTTCCGGCGAGCGGAACACCCGGGCCGGAACCGCGAGCGCGGCCAGTACCGCGGCCACGCCACCGCAGGTCATCACGGCCGGCACCGACACCGCGTCCACCACGAACCCGCCCGCCAGCGCGCCCGCGGAGATCGTGGCCTGGAAGGACGCCGTGAACAGGACGGTCGCGGCCTCGGGCGCGTCCGGCGCTTCGCGGGCGAACCACCGCTGCGAGCAGACCGGCACCGCGCCGTACGCCGCTCCCCACACCACGAGCACCGCGAGCGCGCCCGCCGCGCCGACGTGCGGCAGGACGAAGACCGACGCCGCGATCAGCGCCGCCGCGACGGCGAAGGCCACCCGGGGACGTCGGCTCGCACCCGCCAGGAACGTCCCGGCGATCCCCGCGACGCCGTAGACCAGCAGGTAACCACTGAGCACCGCGGGCCGGACGACGTCGCGCAGCAGTGGCGTGAGGTAGGTGTAGGTGCCGAAGTGCGCCAGCACGACCAGGAACGTCACGATCAGTCCACTTCGGACGCCATGGCGGCGGAGCAGTCCGGTGAGGACGCTCGGCCGCGTGCTTTCCCGCGATGGCAGCGAAGGCGTGAAGACGAGCAACGCGGCGGCCGTGCCGAGGCTCAGCAAGCCGAGCAGCAGGAACGCCGTCCGCCAGCCGGCGAGCTGCCCGAGCAGCGTGCCGAGCGGTACGCCCAGCACCGAGCCCAGCGGTACGGCGGCGAAGATCACCGCCGTCGCCCGCGCGACGGCGGCCGGCTCCACGAGCCGGGGCGCCAGTCCCGCGCCGACCGACCAGAAACCGCCGATGACGAGGCCGACGAGGAACCGCGCGACGAGCAGCACCCAGTACGCGGGCGCGGCCGCGGCGAGGAAGCCGGCGACGGCGAGCAGGAGCATCAACGCGGCCAGGACTGGCCGCCGGTCGGCGCGGCCGATCGCGACGGTCACCACCGGCGCGGCGATCGCGCCGACGAGGCCGGGCACGGTCATCGTCCAGCCCGCGGTGCCCGCCGAAACGCCGAACGTGGCCGCGATCGGCGTCAGCAGCCCGATCGGCAGGATTTCGGTGGTGACGATGGCGAAGATGCCGACGGTCACAGCTGTGACAGCAGGCCAGCGGGATGCGTTCATGCGCCCAGTAGATCGACGTCGCCGCGCCCGGGCTGGCAGGTTTGCGACAGCTCGGGGTCATGGCGGATTCCCGCCGGTTTGATCGTCACCTGATCGGGGCAAATCCGGGGCGAAGGTCGATCAAGGAGGTTCGATGGCCGAACGGCGTTGGCACTTCATCCCGACCACCGCCCCGTTGTGCTGGCTCTACCTGGGCGTGGGCGCGATCCTGCTCGTCTCCAGCATCCTCACGCTGACGAGAGCGGAAACCCGCGCTCCCGTCCTGTCGGTGATCGCGGCGGTGGCGGCCGTCGCGTTGATCGTCACGGCCGCGATCGGCCTGGCGCGCCCCCGCCTGCGCGGGCGCTGACTCAGCGCGGCCGCCGCCGCGTCGTCGTGTGACGCGGGGTGGTCGTCTTCTTGGTGGTCGTCGTCGCCGTCGGCGGATGCGCTCTCGTCTGCGTGGTCGTCGGCGGCGTCGTGGTCGTCACCGGGGAGTCCGTGGCCGGTGGCACCGAAGTGACCGGCGTCGTCGAGGTGGTGGGTGGGATCAGCCGCCCGGTGCCCGATCCGCCGCCGGCGCACGCGGCGAGCAGCGCAACCGCACTCAGGACGACGCCGCACCACCAGATCCGCACCACCCGGACGTTAACAGCGCGGCGCGCCTCAGACCGGTGAAACGCCGAAAGTCCGGTTCTCACGCGGCCGCATGATCAGCGCCGCGACGTGGTACACGCACGGTTCTCCGCCGGGGTTCGCGTACGAATGCGGTGCGTCGGCGGGGAAGTAGAGCGAGTCGCCCGCGTTCAGGACGTAGTCCGCCTCGCCGACGCCGAGGCAGAGCGTGCCCGACTCGACGGCGACGAACTCGTGGGACCCCGGGGCGTAGGCGGGGAACGCGCCCGCGTCGCAGCGCGGCGGCAGGGTCGTGCGGATCCATTCGAAGTTGACGCCGGGGACCACCGGGGTCAGCACCGTGCGGTGCCAGCCGCCCGGCTCGGCGACGTGGTCCTGCTCGGCGGCGCGGCGGACGATCACCCGGTCCGTCTCGAGGCCGGCCAGCAGGCGGGACAGCGACAGGCCGAGCCCGTCGGCGATCCGCGACAGCACGACGACCGTCGGCGTCTTCTCCCCGCGTTCGATGGCCGACAGCATGCTGACGCTCACGCCCGCTGCCGCGGCCAGGGCCTTCAGCGCGAGCCCCCGGTCGCCGCGCAGCTCGTGCAGACGGCGGCCGAGCGTCACCGGATCAATCATTCCTCTATGATAGCGAACATGTCCACTATAGCGGAAGTGACGGAGGCCGACGCCGAAGGCATCGCCGCCGTCTTCGCGCCGTACGCCATTGACTCCGTCGTGACGTTCGAGACCACCCCGCCGACCGCGGACCAGTGGCGCGCGAAGATCCGCGAGCGCGCCTGGCCCTTCCTCGTCCTCGCTGACGAAGGCGAAGTCCTCGGGTACGCGCTGGCGGCGCCGTGGCGCCCGAAGCCGGCGTACCGGTTCTCCGTCGAGACGACGATCTACCTCGCCCCGGGCGCCACCGGCCGGGGACACGGCCGCCGGCTGCTCGGCGAACTGCTGGAGCGGTGCGCCGAAGCCGGGGCGCGGCAGGCGATCGCGGTGATCGTCGACTCCGGCAGCCCGGCCTCGCGCACCCTCCACCTCGCGGCCGACTTCACCGACGCGGGCGTGCTGCGGCGCGTCGGGTTCAAGCACGGCCGCTGGCTCGACACGCTGCTGATGCAGCGGGACCTAGGCTGACGGGAGCAGCAGCAGCTTTCCCGTCGTGCGCCGGGATTCCAGGTCCCGGTGGGCCCGTGCGGCGTCGGCGAGGGCGTAGCGCTGCCCGATGCGGGGCACGAGCTGTCCACTCCGGACGAAGCCGAAGAGCTCCTCGGTCCGCGCCAGCAGGGCTTCCCGCGTCGGCACGTGATCGGCGACCGCCGGGTAGGACAGCAGGATGCTGTTCGGCAGGTCCATCGGCCGGAACACCGGGTTGCCGATCAGCACGCCGTAGTAGGCGTGCACGCCGTGCGGGCGCAGGGCGAGCTGGGACGAGCGGAACGCCGCCGGCCCGCTGCCGTCGTAGACGACGTCGGCACCGCGACCGCCGGTGAGCTCCTTCACGCGGTCTTCGAAACCGCCGCCGCTCGACACGAGCACGTGGTCGGCACCGGCCTCCGCCGCCACCGGGACCTTGTCCGCCCGGGACACCAGGCCGACCACCGTGCCGCCGCGCGCCTTGATCAGCTGGGTCAGCACCGACCCGACCCCGCCCGCCGCGGCGTGCACGACCGCCGTGTCCCCCGGCCGGATCGCGTACGTCTCGGTGGTGAAGTGGTTGGCGGTCAGGCCCTGCATCATGACGGCGGCGGCGGTCTCGTCGTCGATGTCGCCGGGGAGGCGCACGAGCGATCGCGCCGGGATGGCGATCTGCTCGGCGTAACTGCCGCGGTGGTAGTACCAGGCGACGCGGTCGCCGACGGCGAACCCGGTCACGTCCGCGCCCAGCGCGCTCACCGTGCCGGCGCCTTCGACCCCCAGCACGGCCGGCAGGGACCACGTCGGCACCGGCCGGCTCCGGACGCCGGTGTCCATGAAGTTCACCCCGGCCGCGCGGAGCCGGACGAGGACCTCGCCGGGGCCGGGCACGGGGTCGGGGAACTCCGTCCAGGTCAAGACCTCCGGACTGCCGAAGTCACGGGCGAACACCGCGTGCATCGCGGAACCTTCTCTCTCGGTCGGGAGCGGGACACCGCCACTCAACGCCGAGTGAAATGGACCGGCAAGTCCAGAAAATCAGCGGGACTTCGCCCGCAGGTGCAGCCGCTCCCCCTGCTTGCCGAACAGGCTGAGGATCTCCGCCGGCCGGTCGACCGCGCCGAACCAGTGCGGCAGGCGCGTGTCGAACTCCGCCGCCTCGCCCGGGCCCAGGACCATGTCGCGGTCGGCCAGCACCAGCCGCAACCGTCCCGAAAGGACGTACAGCCACTCGTAGCCCTCGTGGACCTGGGGATCGGGCTCGCCCGTCTCCGGTTCCAGGATCATCTTGAACGCCTGGGGCGCGCCGGGCTGGCGGGTCAGCGGCAGGACGGTCATCGCCGCGCCGTTGTGGCGCGGGATGCGGCGGGCGGTCAGGCGGACGCGGGGGTCGCCGACCTCGGGGGCGCCCACCAGCTCGTCGAGGGGGACCTGGTGGGCCTGCGCGATCGGCAGCAGCAGCTCCAGGCTCGGCTTGCGCTGGCCGGACTCCAAGCGCGACAACGTGCTCTTCGAAATGCCCGTCGCCGTCGAGAGGTCGGCCAGGGTGACCCGCCGCTGGGTGCGGACCCGCTTGAGCCGGGGGCCGACCTCGGACAGGGCCTGGGTGATCGCGTCCGTCATGCCTCCAGGAAACCCCCTTGTCCCGGAAACGGCAACAATAGTTGTCGGATCCGCGAAGCCGGGTTCAGGGTGGCGTCATGACCGAAAACAGCTATGACGTCCTGGTGGTGGGTGGCGGGGCCGCCGGCCTCAACGCCGCCCTGATGCTGGGCCGCGCGCGGCGGCGGGTCGCCGTCGTCGACGCCCGGGAACCGCGCAACGCCCCGGCCGAGCACATGCACGGCTTCCTTTCCCGCGACGGCCTGCCGCCGTCCGACCTGCTCGAGATCGGGCGCGAGGAGCTCGCCGGCTACGGCGTCGACCTGCTCGAAGACAGCGTGACGCGGCTCGAGCCCGGCTTCACCGCCCGGCTCGCGAGCGGGCGGGAGCTGACCGCCCGGCGGGTCCTGGTCGCCACCGGCGTCCACGACGACCTGCCGGACCTGCCCGGGCTGCGGGAGAGCTGGGGCACCGGCGCGGTGACCTGCCCCTACTGCCACGGCTACGAGGTGCGCGACGAGCCGCTCGGCGTCCTCGGGACCGAACCCGGGAGCGTCGAGCACGCGCTGCTGGTGCGCCAGTGGTCCCCCGACGTCGTCTACTTCGCGCACACCGCACCACCGTCCGAAGAGGACCGCGAGCGGCTCGACGCGCGCGGCATCCGCGTCGTCAACGGCGTCGTCACCGCGGTGCGGCGGGAAGCCGGGCGGCTCACCGGGATCGAGCTCGGCGACCGGTTCGTCGCGCGGACGGCGTTGTTCCTGCGCACCCGGACCGTCCCGCACGACGAGCTCCTGCGCGGGCTCGGCTACACCGAAGGCGCGGTCGACCCCAGCGGGAAGACCAGCGTGCCGGGGGTGTGGGCGGCCGGGAACGTCGTCGACGCGCGGGCGACCGTGATCATCGCCGCGGCCCAGGGCGCGGCCGCCGCGGGCGCGCTCAACCACGACCTCGTCGCCGAGGACGTCGAGCGGGCGGTCGCGGCGTACGGCGGCTTCTCCCCCGCCGCCGAACGCGCCGCCGCCGGCGCGCGCTAGCTTCCGGGGGCGCGGCGTGCCAGGCTCGGCGGGTGCGCCCCACGCTCTACGAATTCGCCGGCGGTGACCCCGCGTTCCTCGCGCTGGCCGCCGCCCACCACGAGCGCTGCCTCGCCGACCCGGAGCTGAACCACCCGTTCTCGCACCCCGGGCAGCACCCGCGGCACGTCGAACGGCTGGCTCACTACTGGGCCGAGGTCATGGGCGGACCGCCACGGTTTTCGCAGGAGTGCAGCGACCACTCCGCGATGCTGCGGATGCACGCCGGCAACGGCGACATGAGCGACCTCGGCCGCCGGTTCGTGAGCTGCTTCGTGCAGGCGGCGGACGACGCGGCTCTGCCCGCCGACCCCGAGTTCCGCGCCGCGCTGCGGGCCTACATGGAGTGGGCGGTGGCGGAGGTGCTGACCTACCCCGGTCCGGCCACCGACGTCCCCGCCGGGCTCGGCATGCCGCACTGGTCCTGGAACGGGTTGCAAACGCTGTAACGCGGTGGGTGGCCGCCGCGTCTTGCAGGCGACGACCGGCTGTGGAGGTCCGTCGCCAGAGCCCGGTCCGGGCGGGTTCCCCCCACCCACCCGGACCGGGCTCGTCCACGACGTCCGATACCCGCGAGCGCTTGGCCCGGGGCCCGGGCCAGACTGGCGGCCATGCTCCTGGACCGGTTCCTGCTCGCCAGCAAGGGTTTCGAGCACCACCTCCGCGCGGTGCCGTCCGCCGCCTGGAGCGCGCCGACGCCGTGCTCCGCGTGGGACGTGCGCGCGCTGGTCAATCACATGACCCGCGGCAACCTCAACTACGTCGGGCTCCTCGCCGGCGCCACCCGCGACGAGTTCTTGGCCGCCCGCGACGCCGACGCGCTCGGCGACGACCCCGTCACCGCGTTCACCGAGTCGGTGCGGGTGTGTGCCGAAGCGTTCTCCGCGCCGGACGCGCTGGACCGGGTCGTCGACTACCCGCTGGGCGAGCTGACCGGGCGGCGGGCGCTGGCCGTCCGCACGACCGACAGCACCGTGCACACCTGGGACCTGGCCCGCGCGCTCGGCGCCGACGAGTCCCTCGATCCGGGGCTCGTCGCGTGGATCGACGAGGAGCACGAGGCCATCTTCGCGGGGCTGGCGCTGAACTCGCGGGTGTTCGCCGAGCCGCCGCCGGACGAGCCCGGTGCGTCGCGGCAGGACCGGGTGCTCAGGCGGTTCGGCCGCGATCCTCGCAGCCCAGCCTCGCGGCCAGCTCGGTGAGCGCCCCGCCGAGCGGCCGGTCGACCCGCACCGACGCGTAGCGGTCTCCGCGCGTTTCGCCGTGGTTGACGATCACCACCGGCTTGCCCGCCTTCGCCGCGTGGCGGACGAACCGGAGGCCGGACATCACCGTGAGGGAAGAACCCAGCACCAGCAGCGCTCCGGCGTCGTCGACGAGCCGGTAGCACTCCTCGACGCGCGGGCGCGGGACGTTCTCGCCGAAGAACACGACGTCCGGTTTCAGCACGCCGGACGCGCAGTCCGCGCACGGGACGGTGGTGAACCGGCGGACGACGTCTTCCGGCAGTTCGACGTCGCCGTCCGGGTTGATGCGGGTGGCCGCGCCGTCGAAGGCGGGGTTCGCCGCGCGCAGGCGGCGGTCCAGGTCCGCGCGCGGGCTCGTGCGGCGGCAGTCCAGGCAGATCACGCGGTCGAGGCTGCCGTGCAGCTCGATCGCGTCGGCGGTGCCCGCGGCCTGGTGCAGGCCGTCGACGTTCTGCGTGATGACGCCGCCGACGAACCCGCTTTCGCGCAGCGCGGTCACCGCGCGATGACCGTCGTTGGGGTCGGCGCGGGCGATCGTGCGCCAGCCGAGGTGGCTGCGCGCCCAGTACCGCTGCCGCCCCTCGGCGCTGGTGACGAACTCGTCGTAGGTCATCGGCGTGTGCCGGCGCAGGCTGCCGGTCTCGCCGCGGTAATCGGGGATGCCGGACTCGGTGGACAGCCCGGCGCCGCTCAGCACGGCGACGCCGCCGCGCGCGACGACGTCGGTGAGCTCGTCGAGGCTGGACGTCCGCGGCAGCGGCGCGTCCGCCGAGGTCCAGGAGAGGGTGGGCCGGGTCCGCACTAACCCAGGGTACGGGGAGCGGCGAGGTGCTTCTCGAACCAGTGATCGGCGTAGCGCTCGTCGTTGAACGGCGCGACCTCGCGGTAGCCGGCTGCCCGGTAGAGCCCGACCGCCTCGGCGAGCGCGCGGTTCGTCTCCAGCCGCAGCGTCCGGACCCCCTGCGCGGCGGCGTGCGCCTCGAGCTCGGCGAGCAGCCGGCGGCCCAGCCCGAGCCCGCGCGCGGGCGGCGCCACCCACATCCGCTTGACCTCGGCGGGCGCGCCACCGCGGAACTTGAGCGCCCCGCACCCGACCGGCTCCCCGTGCAGCGCGGCGACGAGCAGCACCCCGGACGGCGGCGTCATCTCGGCGTCGGCGGCGGAGCTGCTGAGCTCCGGGTCGAAACCGCCGTCGAACCGCTCGGCCAGCTCGGCGAAGTAGGCGCGCAGGCAGAACCGGGCAGCCGGCCGCTCCGGCGCACACGGCGCGACCTCGACGGCCGACGCGGTCAGCAACCGCTCGACCTCGGCCATCGCGGCGACGAGCCGGCGGCGCTGCCCACCGGACAGCGGCCCGAGGATCGACGCGGCCGCGTCGTCGGAGAGCCGGTCGAGGGTGGCGCGCTCGGCCACCCCGGCATCGGTGAGCCGCGCGGTCCGCACGCGCCTGTCGGCGTCACTCGGCTCGACGCGCACGAGGCCGTCCTGCTCGAGCCCGCGCAGGAGCCGGCTGAGGTAGCCGGAGTCGAGGTCCAGCCGTTCCCGCAGCTCCCGCACGTCCAGCCCGGCGACGCCGATCTCCCAGAGGACGCGCGCCTGCCCGAGCGGCCGGTCGCGGGCGAGGAAGGCGTCGTCGAGCGCCCCGATCCGCTGGGTGACCGTGCGGTTGAACCGCCGGACGCCGTCGATGAGGTCCCGGTCCATTCGCTGACTATAGTCAGCGAAATCGGTCCGTGTAACGTCCCGGCGCGCGGGCCGCGACTTCACCGGTGTCCGGCGGGCCTGGTGGAGGGAAACGCGTGAGCTGGCAGTTCGGGCCTTACCGCGTCGAGTCGCTGATCGCCCGGGGCGGGATGGGCGAGGTGTACCGCGCGCACGACACCCGGCACGACCGGGTGGTGGCGCTCAAGCTGCTCGCGCCCGAGTTCGCCGCCGACCGGGACTTCCAGGAGCGGTTCCGGCGGGAGGCGCACGCCGTCGCGCGGCTGCGGGAGCCGCACGTCATCCCGATTCACGCCTACGGGGAGCACGACGGGCGGCTCTACCTCGACATGCGCCTGGTCGACGGGGACGACCTCGGCAGCAGGCTCGCCGCGGGCGGGGCTCCCTCGCCCGCCGACGCCGTCGACGTCGTCGGGCAGGTCGCGCGGGCGCTGGCCGCCGCGCACGCCGAAGGGCTGGTGCACCGGGACGTCAAGCCGTCCAACGTGCTCGTCGACGCGACCGGGTTCGCCTACCTCGTGGACTTCGGCATCGCCCGCGCCGCCGGGGCCGCCACCGGGCTCACCGCGACCGGCGGGGCCGTCGGCACCCTCGACTACATGGCGCCCGAGCGCTTCGCCGACGCGCCCGCCGACCACCGCGTCGACGTCTATTCGCTGGCTTGCGTGCTGCACCAGTGCCTGACCGGCAGCAAGCCGTTCCCGGTGACGACGGCCGCGTCGCTGATCGGCGCCCACCTGCACCAGCCGCCACCCCGGCCGAGCGCGCTGCGGCCCGGGCTGCCCGCCGCGTTCGACGAGGTGATCGCGCGGGGCATGGCGAAGAACCCCGCGGACCGGTTCGGCTCGGTCGAGGAGCTGGCCGGCGCCGCGCGGGCCGCGCTCGGCGGCACCAGCCCGGTCCGGGTGGCCGCTCCCCTGACCCGGCAGGCCACCCGCGTCACCCCCGCACCCGTTTCCGAGCCGCCCCGGACGTCGAAGGCGCCTTGGGTGGTGGCCGCGGTGGCCCTGCTCGCCCTCGTGGCCGTGGCGGGGTGGTTCACGATCCTGCGCCCCGCGCTGCAGGACCGGCCGACGGCGGGCCCGGCCTCGACCTCGCCCCTGGCCACCACCACGCCCTCCCCCACGCCGCCGCCGACCGCCGCGCCGGTCACGACCACGCAGGTGAGCGTCCGGACGTCCGTCGCCACCACGGTCGCCGCGGGCCGGGCGGACCTCGGGCTGGCGACCACGATGAGCACGCCCGCGTGCGACGGGTCGTTCGTGGTGGTCCTCGGCTCCGCCGTCACCCCGGCCCGCTACCGCGCCGACGTCCAGCGCTTCCTCGACCTCCACCCCGGCGCGAGCTACCTGCACGCGCCGACCACCGGGTGCGGGTCGCTGCGGCAGCAGGTGAACGGCGCCGACGTCTACGCGGTCTACGCCGGGCCGTTCGCCGCCAAGGAAGCCGCGTGCGCCCGGCGCAGCGGCGGCGCGTACGTCAAGCGGCTCGACGACACGAGCGCGCCCACGCAGGTGATCAGCTGCTGAGCCCGTCCCAGACGGAGTTGGTGTCCACAAAGGACTTCAGCAGCCCGGTCAGGCGGGCGTCGCTGCGGTGGTTCAGCTCGTCGGAGGCGATGCGGCGGGCGACACCGGCGAGGAAGTCGGCGATCTGGACGCGGGCGTCGGCGCGGGAGTCGACGAACCGGACGCCGGCCAGGCGGTGGCCGAGGGTGGCCTTGAGCTGCAGCACGCGCTCGGGGGTGAGGGCGAGCTGCTCGTCGTGCACCAGCGCGACCGGGGTGCCGTCCGCGCTCCAGTGGCGGACGGTGTGGATCACCGCGGGCACCAGCGGATCCAGCACCCCGACCAGGCCGGGGTCGCTCGCCAGCCGGGCGCGGTAGGCGGCCACGCGCTCGCCGCCGCCACGGAAGAGCGCGACGATTTCGCCGGCTTCGCCCGGCGTCGCGGCGAGGTCGTCGACCAGCGCGAAGAACCGCTCCGGCGACGTCTGCACGCCGCGGCGGGGGTTGAGCCGCAGCACGCTGGTGAACGCGGTCAGGAAGAACTCCCAGCGCGCGGCGCCGAACGCGGCGGGACCCGCGCGGTGCAGGGTGCGGGCCGCCGCCGCGGTGCCCGGACCGGCCAGCAGCTCGACCGCGGCCCGGACGGCGAAGTACGTCTTGTCGGTCAGGTGCACGTGGCCGCGGCCCTCGAGCGGGCCGGCGGGGTCGAGCAGCCACTCGAGCACCGCGCGGTGCTTGGCGCGCAGCAGGTGGTTGGCCTTGTACTCCTCGGCGGGCGAGCCGATGCGCGCCCGGATCTCGCGCACGCAGGCCGCGGCGGCTTCCGGGCTCAGCCGAACCCCGGCGTGGGCGAAGACGTCGGTCTCGCCGCCGAGCAGGTTCTCGCCCTCGGAGCCCGACTCGTCGCAGGCGATCTCGACCGGGCTCACCCGCCCGATGGTGCCAGAGCGGGCGGGACTCGGCGACCGCTTTGCCCACCCCGCCCGGTACCTAGGCCAAGGTGACCTTGCCGCCGGTGACCGTGACGGCTTTCTTCGGCAGCGGCTGCGATGCCGGGCCGTTCGCGACCGAGCCGTCGGCGATCTTGAACTTGCTGCCGTGGCACGGGCAGTTGATCGTGCCGTCCGCGACGGCGTCCACCGTGCAGCCCTGGTGGGTGCAGACGGCGGAGAACGCCGCGAAGGTGCCCGCCGCCGACTGGGTCACCACCACCTGCTTGTCCGCGAACACCTTGCCGCCGCCGACGGGGATGTCGGCGGCGGGGCCGAGTTCCGTGCCGCCGGCCGCCGGCGGTTGCTGGGCGGCCGGTGGCGGGGCCTGGGTGCCGCCGTAGGTGCTGCAGCCGGCGGCCAGCCCCGCGCCCAGCACCGCCAGCGCCGTGCGGCGCGCCAGCACCGGGTCCGTTTCGTCGTCGCGCACTTCGTCCTCCGCCTAGAAGGTCAAACCGGACTGGGTGAAGAACCACAGCGACGCGCTCAGCCAGAGCCCGACCAGCCCGGTGAAGACGAGGCCGCCGAGCACCGGCAGCGCCCACGCGGGCGCGCCGTCCTTGCGCAGCAGCAGCATCTTCGCGACGAACGCGCCGTAGAAGAAGCAGCCCAGCAAGGAGTGCAGGAGGACGCGGGTGTCGAACGACTGGAACCCGAGCGCGTAGAGGCAGTGCAGCGCCACCGGGATGGACACCAGGAAGGCCACCCGGCCCGACCAGCGGTGCACCGTGCCCATCCACGCGGGCGTGGCGCCGAGCTTGCCGTACAGCGAGAGCGCCGAGAGCAGCTGGACCAGCACCAGCACGACGACGACCGTGGCGAGCCACGCCTTCACCGCCTGCGGGCTGGAGAACCCGGCGACGTTCACCGCGACGCCGGTCGGCGTGTGCAGGCTGCCGTAGACGCCCAGCACCACCGAGACGACGGCGCCGGCGAACAGCGGGACCAGGAGCGTGACCGCGGTGCGGTGCCCGGCCGTGGTCATCAGAAGTCACCGTTCCCGGCCAGGCCGCTGATCGGCTCGGCGGTCACCGGGGCACCGTCGACGCTCGCGGTGCCCGCGGCCGGGTCGAGGGGCGGGGCGGCCGTGGCGTCGTCACCCGCGGCGAGGATGCCGACCTGGCTGCCGTCGGGCAGCACGATCCAGCCGGCCTTCGCCTGCTTCCCCTTCACCTTCGGCGCCGCGCGGTAGAGCCCGGCGGGCTTCTTCGCCGTCGGCGCGGTGAACTGCCACGTCTTGCCCGACGCCGTCACCGTGCCGGTGGCCGCGGTGGCGTCGAAACTGCCGCTCAGCGCGGCGTTCTTGGCGCCCTTCAGGTCCAGTTTCCCGCCGGTCGTCACGCCTTGCAGCCACGCTTCGACCTTCTTGCCGTCGCAGAGGTAGGCGATGGCGTGGCCGTCGCGCACCGACACCGCGACCGACGCGCCGCCGCCGGTCACGCGCCCGGCGTAATCCGCCCGCGCGGGTGCCTCGGGCTTCGGCGCTTCCGACGTCGTCGTCCTGGGCGGCGGCGGCACCGCTGTGGTGCTGCCCGCGGCGCCCGCCGCGCTCGCGGCCCCGGCGACCGGCGCGGCGCCGGTCCCCGTCGCCAGGTTGACGATCCCGATCCCGCCGGCGAGCGCGACGCCCGCCAGCAACGTGAACAACGGCCCCGGATGTTTCATGATCTTCCCCGCATTCCCCTGACCCACCACCGTGCCCGTAACACGGCGGTCGGGGCGGAACGGCTCAACGCTACGCGCGGAAAAGAGGTATCGCTTAGCCCCTGCAACCGGGTGGTTCTGGTTGACTGGCGCCATGCTGCCCTGGGAAGGCGACCTCGCCGGCCGGCTCGACCGGCACACGTTGGAGTCCGAGCTGCTGCGCGGCAACCCGCTCGGCGACCCGCACGAACGGCCGCAGTGGGTGTACGTCCCGCCGGGCTACGACGACGGCGACGAGCGCTACCCGGTGGTCTACGTCATCCAGGGCTACACCGGGCACGTGGCGATGTGGGCCAACCGGACGCCGTTCCGGCAGACCTTCCTGGAGACCGCCGACGCGGTCTTCGCCGGCGGCGCCCCGGGTTGCGTCGTCGTGTACGTCGACGCGTGGACCGCGTACGGCGGCTCCCAGTTCGTCGATTCGCCGGGCACCGGCCGCTACCACTCGTACCTGTGCGATGAGGTCGTGCCGTGGGTGGACGCGCACTACCGGACGGTGCCCGCGGCCGGATCCCGCGCGATCGCGGGCAAGTCCTCGGGCGGGTTCGGCGCGATGATCACGCCGATGCTGCGCCCCGACCTGTTCGGCGCGCTCGCGACGCACGCGGGCGACTCGCTGTACGAGCTGAGCTACATCCAGGACTTCGGCAAGGCGGCGCGCGCCCTGCGCGGCTACGACCAGGACATCGCGAAGTGGTGGGCGGACTTCCGCTCGCGACCGGCGTTCACCAAGCCGGAGGACGCGACGCTCCTGCAGCTGCTCGGCGTCTCGGCGTGCTTCTCGGCGCGGGAGGACGGGACGCCCGAGCTGCCGTGCGACCCGCTGACCGGCGCCGTGCGGCCGGAGGTGTGGGAGCGCTGGCTGGCCTGGGACCCGGTCCGGATGGTGCCGGACCACGCGGCGGCGATCCGGTCGCTGCGCGCGGTGTGGATCGACGCGGGCACGAGCGACGAGTACTACCTCGACCTCGGCGCGGAAGCCTTCCGGGCGGCGATCGCGGCGGCGGGGCTGCCGGCCGAGCGGGTGCACTTCGAGCTGTTCGACGCCGGCCACGCGGCGATCGACTACCGCTACCCGCTTTCGCTGGCGTGGCTGGCCGGGCGGCTCGCCCGGTGACCGCCTTCGCCGAACGCGACCTGACGCTGCCCGGCGGGCGCGTCCTGCACGCGTACGACAGCGGTGGCCCGGGGCCGGCCGTCCTGTGGCACCACGGGACGCCCAACCTCGGGTCGCCGCCCGGGCCGCTGCTGCCGCTCGGCGAGGAGCTGGGGATCCGCTGGATCTCCTACGACCGGCCCGGTTACGGGAGCTCGACGCCGGTGCCGGGGCGGACCGTCGGGGACGCCGCCGGGTACGCGACCGCCGTCGCCGACGCGCTCGGGGTCGAGCGCTTCGCCGTCCTGGGCCACTCCGGGGGCAGCTCCCACGCGCTCGCGTGCGCGGCGCTGCTGCCCGATCGCGTCCTCGCGGCCGCCGGTCTCGGCGCGGTGGCGCCGTTCCACGGTGAAGCCTGGTTCGCGGGCATGGCGGACCAGGGTTCGTTGCGCGCCGCCACCGAAGGCCGGGCCGCCAAGGAGAAGTACGAAGCGGCTGCCGAGTTCAACCCCGCGGTGTTCACCGAAGCCGACTTCGCCGCGCTGAAGGGGGCGTGGTCCTGGCTCGACAGCGTCGTCCAGCCCGCGCTGGGGGCGGTCGGGCTGATCGACGACGACCTCGCCTACGTCGCGCCGTGGGGCGCCGACCCGGCCGCCATCACCGCGCCGGTCCTGCTGGTGCACGGCGAGGACGACCGGATGGTGCCCGCCGCGCACAGCCGGTGGCTCGCCGCGCGCTGCCCCGGCGCCGAGCTCCGGCTCACCCCCGGCGACGGGCACCTCTCCGTGCTGCACCACGCCGCCGCCGCGCTCACCTGGCTCGCCGCTCAAGCGAGCAGCGCCAGCGAGGCCACGACCGGCGCCACGTAGATCAGCGGGAAGGCGACGTGCGCGTACGACTTGGCGCGCAGCACGGTGACGACCGCGCCGGCGAAGTACAGCACCAGGCCGATCGCCGCCGCGACGCCGATCGCCGGCACGAACAACCCGACGACCAGGCCCACAGCACCGGCCGCCTTGGCCGCACCGAGCCACGGCCACCACGCCTCGGGCACGCCGTATTCGGTGATCGGCTCGACCACCCACTTCGCGCGGGTGAACACCGAAACGGCCGAGAACCCCACGAACGCCGCGGCGGCGAGGGTGACGATCAGGTAGGCAGTCGACATCGGAACTCCTCGGGAGAGCGCGGCACCGGGTTCCCGGCGCCATCACCCCCACGACTCCGCCCGCGAGCCCGATGTGACCGGCTATGACCGCGATCACAGTGGCCGCCGGACCACCCCCTCGCCGTTGCTGATCGCGCGCGAGACCGTCACGGGACCGGCACCCACAACTCGACGTGGTCGCGCCGGCGGTAGAACTCCACGAGCGGCCGCGTCGCGTCGGTGACGATCGCAGCCGCCTGGAGTTCCGCCATCGCGTCGCCGATCCGCGCGTAGATCCCCGGTGGCTCGCCGGTGAGGTGGCCACGCAGGTAGCTGCCGCCGGGCAGCACCCCGGTCGCCAGGCCCAGTTCGGCCGGCCGGTCGCCGTCACGCACCGGGGTGCAGACCGTGTAGGTGCCCGCCCGTTCGTCGACGCGGGCGAACATCTTGCGCCCGCGCAGCCCGACGAGCCCCTCGAACCACGGCCAGAGCGCCTGGATCGACGGCAGGTCGTCGGCGGTCGTGCGTTCCACGACCGCCACGTCCGCCCGCTCGATGCGCGCGGGCGGTGCGTTCAGTGCCGAAAATGCCATGCCGTCGAGCAAACCACGCGGCACCGACAATTCCGGGGCGTCAGGAGATCCGCACCTCGCCGGGCGTGCGGTCGGGGCGCAGGCCGCGCCACGAAGTGTGGCGCAGCCGCAGATCCGGCGTCAGCCGCCGGTAGACGACCTCGCCGACCAGCGACGGCTCGACCCACCGGGCGCCCCGGGCCCGCTCGCGGGGCACCTCGGTCGCGAACGGGCTCGCCGCGCGGGCCAGCGGCGCCAGGACGGCACGGAGGTGCTCCAGCGCGTCGTCGCTGAACCCCGTGCCGACGTCGCCGAGGTACACCAGCTCACCGTCGTCGTCGAAGGCGCCGAGCAGCAACGCGCCGAGGGTGCCCGCGCGGCGGCCCGCGCCCGGGCGCCAGCCGCCGACCACCACTTCGCGCGTCTGCGTCAACGCGCGCTTCGTCCACGACGGCGAGCGCGTGCCCGGCAGGTAGGGCGCGTCCAGGCGCTTCGCGACGACGCCCTCGATGCCGTGCTGGGCCGCCGTCGCCAGGAGCTGGTCCGGTGCGAGGTCGGCGCGGGTGTACCAGGGCGGTACCACCAGCCGGCCGTCCCCGGGATCCACGAGTTCCGCGAGGAACTGCCGCCGCCGCTCGTAGGGCCGGTCCAGCAGCGACTCGGTCCCGATGCGCAGCAGGTCGAAGGCGAAGTAGACGACCGGGACCTCGGCCCGCAGCTTCGCCGTCGGCTCGTGCATCGCGCGGCGCTGCATCAGCTCGAACTCCGGGCGGCCGGCCGCGTTCAGCGCGACGACCTCGCCGTCCAGCACCGCCGCGTGGCCGCCGAGCGCGGGCCCGAAGACGTCCCGCAGCTCGGGGTAGCGGTGGGTGTGGTCGCTGCCGCTGCGGCTGGTGATCCGGGCTTCGCCGGTCGCCGCGATCCGGGCGCAGCCGCGGAAGCCGTCCCACTTCCACTCGTAGCCGTGGTGGTCGTCGTCCGGGAGCGGCCCGTCGACGGCCAGCATCGGCGCCACCGCGTCCGGGACCGTCCCCATCGCCACCTCCCCCGCCGCCGTCCAGTGTGGAGGACCGGCGGACCGCGCGGCTACCGGGCCGGCAGCAGCGGCAGCAGCTCCTGGTGGCTGCCGGCGCGGCGCAGCACCGGCGACCCCGGCCCGTCCGGGTCCAGCGAACCGGCGCGCACCGCGGTCAGGAACTCCACGATCACGCGCGGCGGCGGCAGGATGTCCGCCCCGCCCAGGTAGGCCAGCACGATCATCTCCTCCCCGCACGCCGCCTCGACCGCGACCGCCCAGCCGTGCACCTCGTCCCAGAGCAGGGCGACGTCGCGTTCGGGGAACCGGCGCAGCCGCCAGTCCACCGCGACGTAGGCCGACACCGGGACGTCCACGTCCACGGTGCAGGACTCCAGGCCGAAGCCGAGTGCCCTGGCCACCTCGCCCAGATACGCGCGCAGGCCGCGCTGGAACCAGAACTCGAGGTCGGTGTCGATCAGGCCGGTCACCCGTTTCCCTTCTCTCGCGCCGAAAACCGGCCGCGCCCGTCGCGCGGCCGGTGGAGCGTGGCTCAGCCGAGCGCCGCGACCGCGTCGGCCCGGTCCCGGTAGCAGGAGAAGCCGGCGACGCCGGTCCCCCGCAGCAGCCGCCACATCGACGGGGTGCGCACCACCCACGCGACCGGGACGGCCGCCTCGTCGGCGCGCCACTGCACCCGGCGCAGCGCGCGCAGGCCCGCCCCGGAGCAGAACGTCACTTCGCCGAGGTCGACGACGAGCGTTCCGCCCGCCGCGAGCGCGGTTTCCCCGCATTCGACAAAAATCGCCACCGTCGCCATATCGATGTCACCCGCCACGGCGACGACCGTGCACCGATCACCGGCGAACGTCGTGGTGACCGAGAACGGCTCGCACAACGCGCCGGGCGAACTTCGGCCGAAGGCTCGCGAAAGCCGCGGCGGTTTCTGGATCTTCATGACCGGCTCCGGGCGGCTCCTGCTGACGGTTTACGCGTAAACCGTACCCACTTCGTCCACCTTGCCGCACAACGCGATCCGCACGAGCGGCGCCCCCGTGCACCGACACGCCCGGATGCACGTGCACCAGTCCACTGAGGACGATCAAGACCACCTGGTCGGACTGACCGTTCCGCGAATCGACACCGGCGCGCAACGGGAACGGGACCGGATCGGCCGCGGAATTGCGATTTCCGAAATTCAGCCGAACGCAGGAATGGGGGCCCGGGTGCGGTCCAGATCCGCGAAAAGATCTCCGGTGTCTTCGACCCTCGCCAAGACGTCTCCGGCGGTGAACCGGAGGTGCGAAACGTGCCGGCAGGCGCGCACCTCGTCCCACGTGACCGGGGTGGACACGGTCGGCTCGTCGCGCCCGCGCAGCGAGTACGGCGCCACCGTGGTCTTGAACGGGTTGTTCTGGCTCCAGTCGATGAACACCTTGCCGGGACGCAGGTTCTTCGTCATCCGCGCCACGACGAGGTCCGGCGTCTCGGCGGCGAGCCGGTCCGCCAGCGCTTTCGCGTACCGCGAGGGCGCGCCGGGGTCGTCGGTCTCGACACCCGCGTAGACCTGCATGCCCTTGGAGCCACTGGTCTTCGCCACCGGCGTGAACCCGTGTCCGGTGAGGACGTCGTGGAGGCGTTCGGCGACCCGGGAGCAGTCGACGACCGTCGCGCCGGGACCGGGATCGAGGTCGAAGACCAGCCGGTCCGGTGTGCTCCGCTCGTCGCCGGGCTCGACCGTCCACTGGTGGACGTGCAGTTCGAGCGCGGCGAGGTTGGCCGCCCAGACGAGCTCGGGCAGGTCGTTGATCAGCGGGTACGCGACGATCTCGGGGTCGCCGCCGCGGCCGCCGACGGTCAGGCGCGCGGTGCGGACCCACTCGGGGGCGTGCCGCGAAACGTCCTTCTCGAAGAACGAACCGCCGTCGACGCCGTCGGGGAAGCGCACGAACGTCATCGCCCGGTCGCGGATGTGCGGCAGCAGCACGGGCGCGATGCGCGTGTAGTAGTCGAGCACCTCGCCCTTGGTGAAGCCGTGGCGCGGGTAGAGGACCTTCTCGAGGTTGGAGAGCGTCAGCTGCCGTTCGCCCACCCGCACCGTGATCCGGCTGCCCGCCACGCCACCAAGGTACCGGTCAGGGGACGACGCCGCCGGACACCACCCGGGACACGAAGCGCTCGGCGACTTCGCGCAGTTTCGTGTTCTCACGCTGCGACTGGTCCACCAGCAGGGCGAACGCGTCGTCGGCGTCGATCTGGCGGATCGCCATCAGCATGCCCTTGGCCTGGTCGATCACCGCGCGGGAGGTCAGCGCCGTCCTGAGGTTCTCCGCCGTGTCCCGCGCCCTCAGGTAGCGGTGGTACACGCGCAGGATCGCCTCCACCGCCGCCGTGTAGAGCTCGAGCCGTTGCGCCTCGATCTCCGCGAAGCCGTCGCCTTGCCGCCCGTAGCAGTTGACCGCGCCGGAGAACTGCTCGTCCGCGACCAGCGGCGCGGCGAGGAAGCTGGAGAAGCCGGCCTCTTGCGCCCCGCGCGCGAAGGCCGGCCAGCGCTCGGCCGCGTCCGACACCGCCGTGCGGACGATCTTGCCGCTGCGGACCGCTTCGAGGCACGGGCCGTCGCCGAGGCGGTACTGG
Source organism: Amycolatopsis sp. cmx-4-83 (assembly GCF_046548815.1). Taxonomy (NCBI): domain Bacteria; kingdom Bacillati; phylum Actinomycetota; class Actinomycetes; order Pseudonocardiales; family Pseudonocardiaceae; genus Amycolatopsis; species Amycolatopsis sp. cmx-4-83. The sequence continues at coordinate 278,893 of NZ_JAEBEF010000008.1, forward strand.
TCGCCGTCGAGTTCGCCGACGACCTCGCTCGTCGCCGTCGCCGTGTGCGGCCGCTCCTCGGTCACCAGTGTGATCGACGCCTCGTCGACCCCCGGGACGGCGTGGCGCACCTGCAGGCAGACGTGCCGCAGCAGGATCCGGAAGTCGTCCTCCTCCTGCAGGACGGCGGTCAGGGCTTCGAGCGCCCCGGTGACCTCGTCGAACAACGGCGAGGCCGTCGCGGTTGTTTCCGGCCGTTCCATTTCAGCTCCTCCCGGTCGGACGCAAGGTCGCCGGGTACCCCGTTTCGCGCCGGACCATGTCCCGGCGCGTTTGCCCGCGCCCCCGGATTGGTATTCCGCTGCCATGTCGTCGGGTGAGATCTCCACGGGTGAGCTGCCGCTGGACGGTGAGCTGGCCGCGGTCGCCGCGCGGATGTCGGGACTGCTGCTTTCGCGCGAGACCGTGGATTCGGTGCTGGACCTGATCGTTTCACTGGCGGGGTCGGCGGTCCGGGCCGCCGCGGGGGTGGGGGTGACGCTCGTCGACGGGGCCGGTGAGCTCGCCACGACCAGCGCGTCGGCGCCGCTGGTGAACGCCGCCGACACCCTGCAGTACGAGCTGCGCGAAGGTCCGTGCCTCGCCGCGCTGAGCGAGGGCGCGCCGGTGCGGATCGACGACGTCACCACCGACCGGCGCTGGCCGCGGTGGTGCGCGGCGGCCGCCGGGGCGGGCCTGCGCTCGGTGATCACCGCCCCGATGATCACGGCGGACGGCTGCCACGGGGCCATCAAGATCTACTCGACGACCCCCGGCGCGTTCGGCCCGGTCGACGAGCGGACGCTGACGACCTTCGCCGAGCGCGCCGCGGTCCTGGTCGCGAACGCACGGGCGTTCGCGCGGGCCGGGCGGTACAGCGAGCGGTTCAAGGAGACCCTCCGCGACCGCGACGTGATCACCATGGCGAAGGGCTTCCTGATGGGCCGGGACGGCCTCGGCGAGGACGCCGCGTTCGACCGCCTGCTTTCGCTGGCGCGCGCCCGCGGCCGCACCCCGGCCGAGACCGCCGCGCAGCTCGTGGCCCCGCCGACGCGGGAGGGGTGACCGGCATGCGCTTCCTGCCCGAAGAGGAACAGCGGCGCCGGCTGGCCGCGTGCTTCCCGCGGAGCGAGCTGACGCTGGAGCAGCTGTGGCTGCGGTACTTCGCGCTCGGCGGCGGCCTGAGCCTGCTGGAGCTGGACGCCTACCTCAACGGCCTGACCGCGCTGCCCCGGGTCGACCGCGACATGCTCGCGCACGCCGTCAACGAGCGGCTCGACGAGCTGGCCGGCCCGGCCCGCGCGCCCTACAGCCACCCCTTCCGCGACGGGAAACCGTTGTACGGCCCGCTGCGGGCGCTGGTCGACCTGCTCGAAGGCGCGCACCGGGCCCCGCCGGAGCGGCTCCCCGCCGTCGTCGCCGAGGCGGCCCGCGCGCTCGACCTGACGATCGAGGTCTACCTGGCCGACTACGACCAGCGGACGCTCGTGCCGCTGCGCCCGGACGCGGCCGAGCTCGACATCGAGACCACGCTGGCCGGCGAGGTGTTCCGCCACGCCGGCACCACGGTGACGCGGGACGGACCCGCGCCGGCCCTGTGGACCATCCTGCTCGACGGCGTCGAACGGCTCGGCGTGCTGGAGATCGTCCCGGCCGACGGCACCGACCCGGCCGACGCGGTGCTGCAGGAGCAGTGCCACTGGCTGGCCTCGCTGCTCGGCCACCTAGTCACGGTGACGACCCAGTACGGCGACGGCCTGGACGCGTGGCGGAGGCGGCGCCACCGCGGCTCCCCCGCCGAGCTGCTGTGGCAGAGCCTGCCGCCGCTCACCGGCGCCACGGAGAGCGTCGTCGTCGGCGCGAGCGTCCAGCCGGCGTACGACCTCTGCGGCACCGTGTTCGACTACGCACTTTCGGAGAAGCGGGCGCAGCTCGCGCTGTTCGACGCCGGGCCACGCACCGGCGCCGCGAACACGGCGGCGGTGACGGCCCTCGCCGCCTACCGCGCCGCCCGCCGCGACGGCGCCACGCTCACCGAGCAGTTCGCGGCGGTGGGTGCGGAGCTCGGTGCGCGGCCGGCTGTCAGCCGGGTGGTCGCGGAGCTGGACGCGCGGACCGGGGTGCTGCGCTGGCTGACCGACGGGCCGCTGGCGCCGTTGATCGTCCGGGACGGCGAGGTTCTTCCGGAGGTGGCGCCCGCGCAGGCCGGCGGGCCGGTCGCGGAGGCGCGCCTCCGGCCCGGCGACCTGGTGGTGGTGTGTTCCCGCGGGGTGGCCGACACGCTGGATGCGGCCGGTGAGCCGTTCGGGCAGGCCCGGGTCGCGGCGCACCTCGGCGCGGACGCCGGCGAGCTGCCGCCGGAGATCGCGCGCAGGCTCACCCGGGCGGTGCTGGACCACGGGGGCGAGCTGCGGCACGACGCCGGGGTGCTGATCGCCCGCTGGATGACCTGCTGAGGCCGGGGGTGGGCCACCCGGGCGGGTTGGACGCCCCGGAGCAGCGGGCCGCGGGTGCACCGAGCGCTCCGCTGAAGCCGGGACGCCGGCCGGGCCGCCGCGGGCGTACTGATCGTCCGCTGGACGACCCGCTGAGGCCCGAGACCTCCACCCGCACGTGGGCCCCGCCCCGGAACAGCGGACCTCGGGCGCTCCCCTGAAACCGGGACTCCAACCGGCCACCGCGGACCTACCGATCGCGCGCCGGACGACCCGCTGAAGCCCGAGACCTCCACCCCGCACGTGGGCCCCGCCCCGGAACAGCGGCCGCGGGTGCGCCGAGCGCTCCGCTGAAGCCGAGACTCCAACCGGCCGCCGCGGACCTACCGATCGCCCGCTGGACGACCCGCTGAAGCCCGAGACCTCCACCCCGCACGTGGGCCCCGCCCCGGAACAGCGGCCGCGGGTGCGCCGAGCACTCCGCTGAAGCCGAGACTCCAACCGGCCACCGCGGGCGTACCGATCGCCCGCTGGACGACCCGCTGAAGCCGGGGGCGCCCCACTCGCGCCGGTGGCGCCGAGCTGCGGGCGTGCTGGGCACCGCCTGCGGCTCCTCGCCAGCCGGCCGCCGTGGCTCTCGGCGAGCCTGGTTGTGCAGCAGGATGCCTCGGCAAGCCGCGGGTGCGCTGGGCGGCCCCGTCGAAGTCGGAAGGCCAGTGGGTCGCCGCGGGCGTGCTGAACAGTGCCGTGCCCCTCGGCGGGCCCGTCATGCGCCGAGCGCCTCCCCACAGGCCGCGGCGGCTGGCCGCGGGCCCCCACCAAAGCCGGCAATGTCAGCCGACCGCCGCGAACGTGCTGGACACCGCTGCGCACCGGGCCCCTCAGCAGGCCGCGTCGCGCATTCCCGTCGCCAGCAGCTCCCGCAGCGCGTCGGACAGCGACGCGAACATCGGCACCCCCGCGGCCAACCCCGTCACCCGGAACAGCCGGGCGAGCGTGCGGCTGTTCGCCACCACGCAGAACCGGCGGCCCTCGGCCTCAGCCCGTTCCGCGGCCGCCGCCAGCGCGCGGGCGCCGGCCAGGCCCACGAAGGCCACGTGCGTCAGGTCCGCCACCGTCGTCCCCGGTGGGGCCGAGCCCAGCTCGCGCTCGAGGATCGGCAAGGTCAGGGCGTCGATCTCGCCGGCGAAGGTCAGCACGAGGAGACCGGGGCGGTACGCCGTCCGGCGCGCCGTGAGGGGCGCGGACCGGGTCGGGACCGGTGGGGTGGGGGACACGGGTTCGGCAGGCCTTCCGCGCCGGGCGGGCCGGCGACGCGACGGGTGATCAACGACGGGGTCTTGGTACCCAAACCCCCGAACGGGAAACGCCCTATTTCGCGGTGAACGCCGCCCAGAGCCGTTCGGCCGCGCGGTGGGCGGGCTCGCCGGGGCGGATCTCGCGGGTGCCCGGCGGCTGTGGTGCGACGCCGCCGCCGAGGTGCTCCACCAGGGCGACCGCCAGCTCCCGGACCTTGACGTTGAACTCCTGGCTCGCCCGGCGCAGCGTCTGCCACGCCTCGTCGGGCGGGCACCGGCGGACGGCCATGATCGCGCCCTTCGCCTGTTCGATGGCGGCGCGTGAGGCGAGCAGTTCCAGCATCTGGTCGGGATCGCCCGCGGTGGCGGTCTCGGCGACCACCAGGGTCATCTCGGTGAGCTTCTCGTACCGCCGCAGGATCGCGAGCGGGCCGGGGCCGGACGGCCGGTCGAGCGTCGCCGACAGCACGAACGCGCCGGTGTCGTCCCAGTACCCGGGGACCGCGACCGCGCCGCGGACCGCCTCGTACCGGACGTCCGCGAACGCCGCCCCGCCGGCCAGCTCCGGCCAGCGCGGGTCGGCGAACAGGTCGTCCGTCGTGACCGGCGCGCCGGTGGCGTCCGCGAGGGCCACCGGGCCGCCGCGCTCCAGCTGCGCGGGCACGAGGTGTTCGGCGACACCCGCGGTGGCCAGCACCCGCAGCGGCCGGTCGCCGTGGCTGACGGTCAGCGCCGCGCCCAGGCACCCCGGCACCTCACCCGCGATCCGCTCCAGCAACGCCTGCAGCAGCTCGGCCAACGGCTTCCACCGGTCGGCCGCGCTCACCAACGTCTCGGTCACCGACACCTCCACCCGTGTTCCCTTCTTGATTTACCGCATGACGCGCCCGCCCACACCCGGCGGCGCGCCGCGGCGGCGCGGGTGCGTCCGTCCGGCGCAACGCCGCCGGGCCGCCGAACACCGCACAACCCGAACGAGCGGTTTGCCCGCCGCCGCCGGACGGGTAGCCGATCAGTGGAACCCGAGGAGGGCACGATGTCCGAGCGGCGGTACCGGTGATGTTCAGCGAAGTCGTCGTAGTCGGGCAGATCGCCCGCGACCTGGTGATCGAAGTGCCCGAGACGCCGGAGGCCGGTTCCCCGGCCCCGGTGCGGCACCGGCAGGAGCTGCTCGGCGGGAAGGGCGCCAACCAGGCCGTCGCGCTGAGCCAGCTCGGGACGTCGGTGGCGCTGGTCGGCGTCGTCGGCCGGGACCGCACGGGGGATTCGCTGCTCACGCAGGCCAGAGCCGACCGGATCGGCACCTCGCACGTCGTCCGCCGCCCCGGCGTCGAGACGGCGCTGCTCGTGGACGTCGTCGACGAGCGCGGCCGGCGCCGCTACCTCGAGCACATCCCGGACGAAACGCTGCTCACCGAGGCCGACGTCCTCGCCGCGTCGGCGCCGATCTCGGCCGCCGGCTCCCTCATCGTGCAGCTGCAGCAGCCCGCCCCGGTGGCGCTGCTGGCCGCGCGGCTGGCGCACACCGCGGGCACCCGCGTGGTGCTGGACGGCGCCCCGCAGGACGACGCACTCACCCCGGACCTGCTCGCCCTCGCCGACGTCGTGCGCGCGGACGGCCACGAAGCCGAGCTGCTCACCGGGCAGCCGGTGCCCGACATCGCCGCGGCCGCCCGGGCCGCCGCCGGCCTCCGGCAGCGCGGGCCGTCGCTGGTTGTGCTGGAGGTGGGCGCGGAGGGGAACCTCTTCGCCGGGCCGGAGGGCACCTGGTTCGTGCCGCACGTCGAGACCGACGTCGTCGACCCGACCGGAGCCGGCGACGCGCTGGTCGCGGCCCTGACCGCGGCGCTCACCCGCCGCCACCCGCTGGAGACGGCGGCCGGCCTGGCCGTCGCGGCGGCCGCGGCGACGACCGAGCACGCGGGCGGCCGGCCGCACCTGTCCCGTCCGGTGCTCGACCGGCTGCAGCCGAGGCACCTGCAGACCGTCCACGCCTGAACCGGAAGCGGTCACCGGTCCAGGCCCGGCAGGCTCTGCTCGAGCCCGAGCAGAGCCGCGAAGGGGTCGCCACGCTCGGCGAGGCGGGCCGGGACGTCGCGGATCGTCCACCGGTCCGGGGCCAGCTCCGGGTCGTCGAGCTCGTCCCACTCCAGCGGCACCGAGACCGGGGCGCCCGGGCGAGGCCGCACGCTGTACGGCGCGACCAGCGTCTTGTTCAGCACGTTCTGCGTGTAGTCGAGCCGGGCGCGGCCACGGCGCTTGTCCTTGGTCCACGCCCAGCTGACCAGGTCCGGCAGCACCCGCCCGATCGTCCGGGACACCGTTTCCGCCCACGCGCGCGTCTGCTCGTACGTGCAGTGCGCCGCGATCGGCACCCACACCTGGATCCCGCGCTGCCCGGTCACCTTCGGCCGCCCGGTCAGGCCGAAGTGCTCCAGCGCGGTGCGGTGCAGCCGGGCCAGCTCGACGACCTCGGCGAACGACGTCTCCGGACCCGGGTCGATGTCGAACAGCACCCACGTCGGGTGGTCGACGTCCGCCGCCCGGGACGTCCAGGCGTGCAGCTCGAGCGCGCCGTAGTTCGCCAGCCACGCCAAGGTCGCGACGCTGTCGGCGACGACGTACCGCTGGCTCTCCCCTGGCTCCGCCCGTTCGTTGCGCCAGGTCGTCAGCCACTCGGGCGCGTGCCGCGGGACCTCCTTCTGCCAGAAGCCCGGCTCGGTCACGCCCTGCGGGAAGCGCTGGGTGTTGAGCGGGCGGCCCGCCAGGTACGGCAGCATGACCGGCCCGGCGGTCGCGTAGTACCGGATGAGGTCCCGCTTCGTGAGCGGGCGGCGGGGCGCCGGGAAGAGGACCTTGTCCAGGTTGGTGAGGGCGAGCTCGCGGCCCGCGACCGACCACTTGCCCTTGGCGCCGAGCGCGTCGAGCGCCGCCAGCTCGTCGTCGGTCGCCGCGGCGAACCCCACGGCTTCCTCCGCCTCGCCGGCCGGCCGGTCGCCGTGCCACAGCGCGTCGGGCGCGGCCGCCACCTCGTCGTTGGTGCGGCCGCTCTTGACCGAGCGCGGGTGGTCTTCGGCGTCCCAGCCGGCCCGGGCGTGCTCGTCCTGCTTGTGCAGCAGGAACCACTGGTCCCGCTCCCCGCGGTTCGTGCGGACGAGGACGAACCGGCCGGCCAGCTTCTCGCCGTCGAGGTCGAAGTGCAGTGTCCCGTCCTCGATCGCCTTCGCCGGGTCGGCGTCGACCGGCCGCCACTCGCCGCGGTCCCAGACGATGACGTCCCCGCCGCCGTACTCGCCGTGCGGGATCACCCCTTCGAACCCGGCGTACTCGATCGGGTGATCTTCGACGTGCACAGCGAGCCGGCGGGCTTTCGGGTCCAGCGTCGGCCCCTTCGGCACCGCCCAGCTGACCAGGACCCCGCCGAGCTCGAGGCGGAAGTCGTAGTGCAGCCGGCGCGCCCGGTGCCGCTGCACGACGAACCGGTGACCGGCGGGCCCGGCCGGCTCCCCGCCCGCTGGCTCGGCGGTGCGGTCGAAGTCGCGCATCTCCTGGTAGCGCCGCAGTTTGCGGGCCGGGACGTCTGCCATGCCGGCGGGGTACCCACTATCCGAGTCTTGCCGAAGTCAGCGCAGCGCGGCGCGGATCAGGTCGCGCGCCCGGTCCGCGATCGCCGCGGGCGGGCCCAGCAGCAGGTTGGCCTTGGCGCTTTCGACGCCCGGGTGCGGCCGGGTGGGCGCCACCGCTTCGGCCAGCTTGGCGGTCGCCGCCATCGCGCGCAGCCGCTCCGGCGGCCGGTGGGCGCGCAGCAACGGGAATTCCTCGCGCTCCTCGTGTTCGGCGTGCGCCAGCACGTCTTCGCGCAGCTGCACGAGCAGCGTGTCGAACCCGTCCGCCTCGGGCCCCATCTTCTGCAGCGTCGTCAGCAGCTCCTTGGCCCGGTGCTCCTCCCCGAGCCGCGCGTCGACGACCGGGCCCGCCGCGGGTTCGAGGTCCCGGATCTCCGGGTGGACCACCAGTTCCTCCGCCGTCTCGTGCACCGCGAGCAGCCGCACGAGGTCGTGGAACAGCTCCTCGCGCCGGTCGCCGTCGGCGGTCTCCAGCCCGGCGAACAGCGCACGGATCTCTCGGTGCTGGCGCTGCAGAAACTCGATGACGTCTTCTTCGTTCTCGGGCACGGAAAGCCTCCTTGTTCGGGTGGTGGAGGAGGCTTTCCCCGTCCCGGGCGGGTTACCCGTCCCGCTTCGCCTTTGTGAGCCACACCGCGCCCGCGACGGCCAGCGCGATCCCCGCCGCGGTCCACCACGACCACCACGTGAAGAACGCGACGACCAGCCCGACGGCGAGCAGCACCCCGCCGCCCACCGCGGCGGTGTCGTCGTTGCCCGAGCGTGAGAACCCCCCGGCGACGGCCATCAGCCCACCCGCCCGTCGACCGCGGCCACGACGAGGGCTGCGCAGCGGGCCAGCGGCACCCCACGCTCCCGGGCCATCGACGCCAGGGCCGCGTGCGCGGCCGTCCGGTTCACCCCTTGGGCCGCAAGGACTTCCAGTGCCAGGCCGACGACGTCGGTGGCGGGCGGCGTGGCGGTGCGCACGGGCATCGGGGTACCTCCGGGGCGGTCGGGTGCGACGGACGCGACCGGGTACCCCGCCGCGTCCGGTTCCACACCGCTCCAGCGAACCATTCCGGGTGACGGTGGTTCACCTCCCGGCGAGCCACACCGCGCCGTCCGGGGGCACCCGGCCGTCGTCCAGCGGACCGCTCGCGAGGAGCACCCGCACGCCGTCCGGGAGCTCGTACGGCTCGCCGGACAGGTTGACCACGCACCCGAAGCCCGGCTCGCGCGTGAACGACAGCACGCCGTCCGGGGCGGGCCGCCAGGTCATCGTCCCGTCGCCCAGCGCGGGGTGCTCCCGGCGCGCGGCGAGGGCGGCGCGGTAGAGGTGAAGCATCGAGCCCGGGTCGCCGTCCTGGGCTTCGGCGGTCAGCGCGCGCCAGCGGGCGGGCTGCGGCAGCCACGTCGGCGCGTCGCCCTCGGTGAAGCCGAACGGCGGTTCCGTGCCCGACCACGGCAGCGGCACGCGGCAGCCGTCACGGCCGCGGCGGGTGTGGCCGGAACGCTCCCACGTCGGGTCGGCGAGCACCTCCTCCGGCAGGTCCTCGACCTCCTCCAGCCCCAGCTCCTCGCCCTGGTACAGGTAGGCGCCGCCGGGCAGGGCGAGCATGAGCAGCGCCGCGGCCCGGGCCCGGCGCAGGTCGCCGAAGCGCGTCACGTGCCGGACGACGTCGTGGTTGGACAGCACCCACGTCGCGGGCGCGCCGACCGCGCCGAGCGCTTCGAGGGTCCGGTCGATCACCGCGCGCAGGGCGGTGGCGTCCCACTCGCAGCGGAGGAAGTCGAAGTTGAACGCGGTGTGCAGCTCGTCCGGGCGGACGTACCGGGCGAGGCGGTCCGGCCGGTCGACCCACGCCTCGGCGACGAACACCCGGTCCGGGCCGAACTCGCCGGCCACCTTCCGCCACGCGCGGTAGATGTCGTGGACGCCGTCGCGGTCCCAGTGCGGGTGCCCGGTGCGGTCGGGCGGCTGCGCGATCTCCTCGTCCTCGGCGCCGAGGTCGGGGAACGCGGGGTCCTTGAGCAGGCCGTGGGCGACGTCGATGCGCACGCCGTCGACGCCGCGGGCGAACCAGAACCGCAGCAGGTCTTCGAATTCGGCCCGGACCCCGGGGTTGTCCCAGTTCAGGTCGGGCTGCTCGGGGGCGAACAGGTGCAGGTACCACTCGCCGTCGGCGGCGCGGGTCCAGGCGGGCCCGCCGAAGACGCTGCGCCAGTCGGTCGGCGGCCGCTCGCCGCCGGGGCCGCGGCCCGGCCGGAAGTGGTAGCGCGCGCGTTCGGGCGAGCCGGGCCCGGCGGCGAGCGCGGCCCGGAACCAGCGGTGGTGGTCGGAGGTGTGGTTCGGCACGACGTCGATCAGCACCCGCAGCCCGAGCCGGTGCGCTTCGGCGACCAGCGCCGGCAGGTCGTCGTCGGTGCCGAAGAGCGGCTCGACGGCCCGGTGGTCCTCGACGTCGTACCCGCCGTCGACCATCGGCGAGCGGTACCACGGCGTGGTCCACACCGCGTCGATCCCCAGCTCGGCCAGGTACCCCAGCCGGGAGCGCAGCCCGGCGAGATCACCGGTGCCGTCGCCGTCAGAGTCGGCGAAGCTGCGTACGTAGACCTCGTAAACCACGGCGTCCCGCCACCAATTCGCGTCCATGGCACCGAGTATCCGGGACTCGCCGGGCTAGGCTCGGAACGTGACCTGGGAGTGGGACGCGACCCTGTACGCCGGCAGCGCCGCCCACTACGCGCGGGGCCGGCTCCCCTACCCGGCGGCGCTCGGCACGGCCTTCGCCGCCGAGCTGGGGCTGGACGGCACCGAGCGGCTGCTCGACGTCGGCTGCGGGCCGGGTTCCCTGACGCTGCTGCTGGCGCCGTACTTCGCCGAAGCGGTCGGGCTCGACGCGGACGCGGACATGCTCCGCGAAGCGGCCCGGCCCGGCACCGGGAACTGCCGGTGGGTGCACCGGCGGGCCGAAGAGCTGCCGGCCGGGCTCGGGCGGTTCCGGCTGATCACCTTCGCCCAGTCCTTCCACTGGCTGGACCGGCCGCGGGTGGCCGCGACGGCCCGCGGGATGCTCGCGCCCGGCGGCGTCCTCGCCCACGTCCACGCGGCGACGCACGAAGGCGCCGAAGGATCCGTGCCGCGGGCCGCGATCGCCGAGCTGGTGCGGAAGCACCTCGGCTCGGTGCGACGCGCGGGCCGGGGCGTCCTGCCCGACGGCACGCCCGGCGGCGAAGCGGAGATCTACCGCGCTGCCGGCTTCGCGGGCCCGCGACGGTTCGAGGTCCCCGGCCCGGTCGTCACCCGGAGCCTGGACGAGGTGGTCGACAGCGTCTTTTCGCTGTCCAGCGCGGCACCCCACCTCTTCGGCGACCGCCGCGGCGAGTTCGAAGGCGAGCTCCGGCAGCTGCTGCGCGAGGCGAGCCCGGCCGGCACGTTCACCGAACGGTTCCGCGAGATCGCCGTCGACCTCTGGACGCCGGTCACCAGGGGTTGTTGAAGTCCTCGTCCTCCTCGGCGGCGGTGCGGGGCCGCCGGGTGGACCGCGGCTCGTCCCGCCCGGGCCGCGCCGGCGGAGCCGGCGGCGCGAACCCGCCGGGCCCGGGGTACTCCTCCGCGGCGAACGCCGAAGCCGGCTCGGCGTGCGACCGGTCGGTGCTCCAGCCGGACTTCGTCTTGCGCTGCGCCATTTCGCGGACGTGCTGGACGTACCGCTCGGCCGCCTGGACCTGCTTGGTCATGTACTCCTGGGAGCGGGCCTTGATCTCCTCGCCCTGCTGTTCACGCAGGGCACGGCGATCGGCCTGCTCCCGGACCAGGCCGTCCAGCTCCGCCTTCATCCCGGCGATGTCGCTCATGCGCGCCCCTCGCCGACGCTCGGCGCGGCCTGAGCGGCACGCGCGGTGTTCGATGATTCGCTCGCAAGCTCACTCATGCGTCTCCCTCACCAGCTCCGGCGGGCGGTCGGCGGGTCTTCGTCGTCGTTGAGGGAGCCGATGATCCGGCGGCCGGGCTCACCGAGGTTGTCGAAGACAGCGCCTTCGATCCGGTAGGCGGGCGACTTGCGTTCGGTGTCTCCCCCGCCCGCGCCTTGGCCGCCGCCCATGGCACCCATGCCCGCCATCCCGCCGCCCATCGACGAGCCCGGTGCGCCGCTCGCCCCGGCGGCCGCGGGCGCGAACGCCGAGACGGGCTGCGGCTGCGCGCCGCCCGCGCCGGTGTGGGCACCCCCGGACATCGGCGTCTCGCCGAGCCCCGCGCCGCCCGGGTCGAAGCCCGCGCCGGTGAGGCCGGCCCCGCCGTGCGAACCCCCGCCGATCCCGGCCGGCGACGGGCTGCCCCCGCCGCCGTGCGAGCCGCCGCCGTGGTCCCCGGCGCCGTGGTCGCCGGAGCCGGGGTCTCCGGCGCCGTGCGGCTTGAGGTCCTCGAGGGTGCCGCGGTGGGTGGGCAGGTCGTCGTCGAGCTTCTTCGACGGCGTGTCCCCGAGCGCGTCCGACGGCTTGTCGTCTTCGCCGAGGGTGTAGGTCGTCGGCTTCCCGGTGCCGTCATCGACCGTGACGACGGTCGGGCCGTCCGCGCCGTCGGGCCGTTCGGCGGTGATCTTGAGGTCGCCGTCCTGGATGTGGATCTTGCCGTCCGGGCCCGGGCGGTAGCAGTCGTCGTCCGTCCCTTGTGGACCGTCGGTGGACTTGCCGTCGCCGGACCAGTCGAGCTTGAAGTCCTTCGGGTCGCCGGGTCCGTCGCCGACCTTGATGTCCATCTTGCCGTCGTGGTCCGGCTCGGTCATCTCGAAGGTCTTGTCGCCCTGCTTGACCTTGAGGACGTCGGGGTCGTCGTCGCCCTTGGCGTCGGGCTTGCCGTCGCCGTCCTTGTCGCCGCCGAGCAGGCTGTCCGGCTTGCCGTCGCCGTCCTTGTCCGCGAGCGGGTCGTCGGGCTTGCCGTCGCCGTCGGCGTCCAGGCCGGTGTCGCCCGGCTCGGTCTTGATCGGGTCGCCGTCCAGGCCCTTGAGCGCGTCGGCCGCCTTCTTCTTGGCGTCTTCCACCGCCTGCTGCGCGTCGGCCTTGCCGTCGTCACCGGAACCGGAACCGTCACCGGAGCCGGACCCCTCGCCGCCGCCCGAGCCCGAACCGCCGCCGAGGCCGCCGGCGCCGTCGTCGGTCTGGATGCCGGGGCCGCTGAACTCGCTCAGCGCGTCCGCGGCCTTCTTCTTGGCCGCCTCGGCAGCGGCGGCCGCGGCGTCCTGGCCGCTCGAGGACGGGGACGGCGTCGAGGAGGGCGACGTGTCGTCCGAACCCGGACCCCCGCCCGAACCCGAGCCGCCACCCGAACCACTGCCTGACCCGCCGCCCGAGTCACCGCCGAGTCCCGCGCCCGCGCCGGAGTCCGTCTGGATGCCGGGGCCGCTGAACTGGCCCAGCGCGTCCGCGGCCTTCTTCTTGGCTTCCTCCGCGGCCTGGGCCGCCTGCTGCTTGGCCGCCTCCGCCTGGGCCGCGCCGTCGTCCTGGCCGCCGCCCGGCGAGCCGGAACCGCCGCCCGCGGAACCGCCGCCTCCGGTGGACCCGTCCGGGATCGGCGGGATCGAGCCGCCGGAGCCGGAGCCCCCACCCGAACCGCTGCCGGAACCACTGCCCGAGCCGCCGCCCGCCCCGCTGGGTGTGTCGGTGCCGGAACCCCCGCCGGAGCCGGAGCCCCCGCCCGGCGCACCGGAGCCCGAGCTCGTGTCGGGGATCGGCGGCACCTGGCCACCGCCCCCACCGGTGCCCGAACCACCGGAACCCGAGCCGGACCCACTGCCCGAACCACCGGAGCCGGACCCGCCGCCCGAGCCGCTACCCGAACCGGATCCGCCGCCCGAGCCACCCGGACCGCCACCGGCGCCGCCGGTCGTGCCGGGACTACCGGGACCGCCCGAGCCCGCGCCGCCGGTGCCGCCGGCGCCCTCGAACTCGTTCTTGACGCTGCCCATGACCTTGTCGAGGGCGTCGTACGCCTGGTCGACGAGGTCCTTCGTGTCCTTGCAGGTCTTCTCGAAGCCCTTGTACAGCCGGTCCCACATGTCGGGGTTGAACTGGTTCTGGATCCACTGCTTGGCCAGGTCCTGGCCGTGCTTCTTGATCTCGTCGCCGTCGCAGCAGCCCTGGTCGTTAAGGGTCTTGACCAGGTTGGTGCCGAAGTTGAGGTCCATCCAGCCCGCGATCTGGGCGAGGTCCTGCTCGTTGCCGTGCTCGCCGCTGGCGACCGCGACGACCTTCTGCGCCATCGTGTAGTCGGCCTTGCCGACCAGGTCGGTGTACATCCCGATGACGGCGTCGGCCTTGCCCTTGCACAGCTGGAACACCGTCGTGGCGGTGTTCTTCGTCGCCTCGCTCGCGTTGCCGAGCGTCTGCGACAGCTTGGCCGCCTTGGGCTGGATCTTGTCGTTGTAGTTGTCGGACGCCGCATCGGCACCCGCGCCGCTCCAGGTCTGGTACAAGGTGCCCAGCTGGGAACCGGTGTCCTGCACCGTCCGGTCCACCGTCTCCGAACCGCGCTTGAAGTGCGCGGCGTCGGCGACGAAGTCCGCGAAGCTGATGCCGCGCTGCTCGTCGAACGGCGTGCGGATGTCCTTGTCGAGGTCGAGCGCGCGGGTGTTGCCGCGGCAGTCGTCCGGGATCTTGGCCAGCAGCGAGCCGAACGTCTCGAACAGCTTCAGCGCGGGGGCGGCGGCGTCGAAGATCTCGTCGGACGTCTTCGTCCCGCTGGTGGTCCCGTCGTCACCGGACGCGGGCGGCTGGCTGCCGTCGAGCTTCGACTTGCCCTCGTCGACGGCCTTCTTTTCCTGGTCTTCGTTGTAGGAGTTCTGGTCGCCGCTCTGCTTGGCCTTGTCGAAGGCCTCGTCGACCGACTGCCCGGCGAACAGCGGGTTGGCGCTGTACGCGTTCGCGTACTTCTCCGCTTCCTGCCGCTTCTGCTTGATCTCGTCCGGTTCCTGGTCGGCCAGGAACGGCGGCGGTGGCGGGTTTTCGCGCAGCCAGCTGCTGATCAGCGCGCTCTTCTGGCCCGCGGGGACGCTCGGGTCGTCCAGCAGCGCCTTGACGTCGGACCACTTCTTCTTCTCGTCCGCCATCAGAGCGTGCCCCCGGCGTTGGTGATCGCTCCGGACTGGTTGTCCTCGTTGGTGCTGTAGCTCGACCCGGCGGTGCCGAGGTTGGTGCCGAACGACCCCAGCGTGCTGCTGTAACCGGAGACCGCGGCCCACAGCGCTTGCGCGCCCGCTGTGTACTTCGTCGCGTGGGTGCCGTGCGCCCGGCCGAACTTCTCCGCGGTCACCTGCGAATTCTGCAGGTCCGGGTTGTCGTCCAGCAGGTTTTCCGCCAGGTCACCGATCGTCTTCGAGGCCGTCGACAACGCCTCGGTCGTCGCGGTGTACCCCCCGCCGCTCATTTCAGCGCCTCTCCCTCAGTTCCGCCAGTTCCCAGGGCTTCCGCGAGCACGGCGGCCACCGAACCCACGTCGGTGAACCGATCGAGCTGGTCCAGGTCGATCGTCACGCCGTAGTAGACCTCCAGCGCCGCCAGCAGCTTGATCCGGCCTTTCGAGTCGATCCCCAGCTCCTCCAGGGGAGCGTCGGGCTCGACGAGGGCCGGGTCGAGCCGGAAGGTCTCGCTGACGACCTTCGTGACCTCGGCGCGGTGATCACCCACGGTCGCCACCATAACGTGCCTTCGCGGCCGACCGGGCGACCTTCCCGCTGGAGGTGCGCGGAAGTCCACCGGAAGGGACCAGATGCACCCTGCGGAGGGTGAGAGCGTGCTCGGCGGACACCGCGCGCAGCACGGCCCGGGTCACTTCCTTGACGTCCGCCTCGGCCCCGCGCGCCCACTCGGCGACCACCACCGCGCCTTCGCCGTCGTCGTCGGTCACGCCGAACGCGGCGACGCGGTCGCGGCGGACGGCCGGGTGGGCCTCCGCGGCCGCGGCCTCGATGTCCTGCGGGTGGAAGTTGCGGCCGTCGACGACGATGAGGTCCTTGAGCCGCCCGGTCACGTAGAGGTCGCCGCGGTGCACGACACCGAGGTCGCCGGTGCGCAGCCAGCCGCCGAGCCCGTCGAGGACGCCGCCGAACGCCGCGGCGTCGCCGCGCCCCCAGTAGCCGGTGGCGACGTTCGGGCCGTGGATCCAGATCTCGCCGACGGTGCCGTCGGGCTGCTCGTGTCCGTCGTGGACGATCCGCACGCGCTGCCCGACCGGCCGCCCGACGGACACCAGTTCCTGCCCGTCGACGATTTCGACCGCCTGCCCCTGCGCGAGGGCTTCGCGGTCGAAAACGGCGCCGCGCGGCCCTTCCGGCCCGGCGCTCGCGACGTACACGGTGGCTTCGGCGAGCCCGTAGGACGGCCGGTACGCCTCGCGCCGGAACCCGTGCGGGCCGAAGACCGCCAGGAAGCGTTCCCCCGTGCCCGGGCGGACGGGCTCGGCGCCGTTGAGCGCGACCCGCACGTCCGAGAGGTCGAGGCCGTCTTCCGCGCCGGCCTCGGCCGCGAGGTCGTAGGCGAAGTTCGGGGCCGCGGTGAACACGGCGGGGTAGTCGGCCAGCTGCCGCAGCCACCGCCGCGGCCGGTGCACGAACTCCGCCGGCGCCATGAACACCGCCCGGCCGCCGGCGAAGACCGGCAGGCACAGCAGCTGGATCAGGCCCATGTCGTGGAAGAACGGGATCCAGCCCGCGCAGGTCGTGCCTTCGTCGACGGAGTAGGCCCGGCCGCCCTGCCAGCAGGCGGCGACGATCGCCCGGTGCGGGATCACCGCGCCCGCCGGCTCGCGCGTCGACCCGGACGTGTACTGCAGGTACGCGGGCGCTTCCGGGTCCGGGAACACCGGATCGGCGCCCGGGCCGGTCAGCTCGTCGACCACGACGACGTGCTCGTGCGCGGGCAGCCGCGCCGCCGCGGCCGCCGACGTCAGCCACACGCGGGCACCGGAGTCGGCCAGCACCCCGGCGAGCCGCTCGGCCTGCGCCGCGTTCGACGGCACCATCAGCGGGACCGCGACGAGCCCGGCGGCCAGCGCGCCGAAGAACGCGAGCGGGTAGGCGAGCTCCTGGCCCGCGAGGATCGCGACCCGCTCCCCCGGCTCGGCAGCCCGCCGCAGCTCCCCCGCGACCACGCGGACCCGGGCGGCGAACTCGGCCCAGGTCAACGTGTGCTCGGCGGCGCGGGGGTGGTCCTGGTGGGTGTAGAGCGGCCGCGGATCGTCCGCGCGGGCGAAGAGCCGCTCCACGATCGAGACGCGCAGCACGTCCTCGGGCACGGTCACCGGCGCGGTCGGACGGGGCACGCTGCGGAACCTACCGGTCGGCCCGGAGGTCCCCGAGCCCGGCCACGTCCACGACCGCGCACGTGCGCGGGAACAGCGTCCCGGTGAGGAAGTCGTGCGTCGCCGCTTCCCGGTCGGCGCAGGCGTCGCGCGGCACGACTGTGCGGAAGTCGCGGTCCATCGCTTCGCGGACCGTGCTCAGCACGACGCCGCTGGTGCTGATCCCGGCCAGGACCAGCGTCGTGATCCCGCGCGCACGCAGCCGCGCTTCGAGGCCGGTGGTGGTGAAGGCACCCACGCGGATCTTGCGCACCCGGACGTCCTCGTCCTCGGGCACGAGCCGCGCGTCGATCTGCGTGGCGGGCGCGTCGGCGGGCATCGCGGGCCGGTGGTCGGCGGTCGCGATCGCCGCGAACACGCTCGTTTCCGGGATGGCGTCGAATTCGGCGTCTTCGAACGCGACGCGCACCCAGCCGACGTGCCCGCCGTGCGCGCGGACGCCGTCGACGGCGGCGGTGCAAAGCGGTGCGGTCCGGGTCAAGCGGGGGCATCTTCGTCCTCGGGCCGGGGGGTGCGGCGGGGCAGGGCACGGTCGAACACGGTCAGCAGCAGGAACAGGACGCCGATGCCGACGAGCAGCAGCGCGAACCCGTGCAGGCCGGCGGTTTCGGCGGCGGGGCCGAAGAAAGCGCCTTGCAGCGCGGAAGAGACGATCGCGCCGAGGTAGCCGAAGGTGCGCAGCAGCCCGGCCGACGCGGCGATGTCGGCGGGATTCGCCTGGCGGTACACGGAGTTCTGCAGCGCGAGGCTGTTCAGCCCCTGCGGCACCCCGGCCACGAGCGCGATGACGACGAGCAGCCAGACGGCGGCCGAGGCGTCCAGGGTCAGCAGCAGCGCGCAGCCCGCGAGCTGCCCGACCGCGGCGACGACCAGCTTGCCGCGCACGGCTTCCCGGCGGCCGCTGACGAGGGAGACGACGATCGCGGTCGCGAACAGCGGCAGTGTCGCGAGCCCCGCCTGGGCCGCCGACAGGCCGCGGGCGTGCTCGAGCCATTGTGTGTAGCCGTAGAGGAAGCTGTACGCGACAACGTAGGCGAGCAACGCGCGGCCGTAGGTGCGCAGCAGCGGGCCGTTGCGGCCGAGCAGCCGCAGGTCGATGAACGGGTGCGCGCAGGTCAGTTCGCGAACGGCGAAGCCGATGGCCCCGGCGGTCGCGAGGACCGGCAGGTACCACTGCCCCGCGGCCGGGTGCATCAGGAACAGCAGCAACGCGACGAGCGTGCCGGCGAACAGCGCCATGCCGGGGAAATCGAGGTCGAACCCGCCTTTCGACCCGCGTTTCGGCGCCTTCGGGAAGCGGCGGGCGCCGAGGACGAAGGCGACGAGCGCGATCGGGATGTTGATCGCGAAGGTCGCCCGCCAGCCGCCGACGCCGATCAGCAGGCCGCCCAGCGCCGGGCCGATCACCGAGATCGTCTGGGTCGAGACCGCCAGCACCGTGAGGACGGACGCGGGGCTGTCGTGGCCGGTGCGTTCGCTTTCGTCGCGGATCAGCCGCATCGCCGCCGGGTAGCCCGCGCAGGTGCCGAAGCCGAGCACGACCCGGGCGGCGATCAGCACGCCGAGGTTGGGCGCGAACGTGCCGAGCACGCCCGCCGCGCCGACCAGCGCCGTGGCCGGGAGGAACAGCCGGCGCGGGCCGTAGCGGTCGATCAGCCGGCCGGCGACCGGCTGCCCGACGGCGGTGGCCAGGTACAGCGCGGAGATCAGCCACGCGGTGGCCGACGCGGGCTGGCCGAACGCCACGCCGATCGGCACCAGCGCGACCGCGATGATCGTGGAGTTGACCGGGTTGAGCACCGCGCCCGAGATGAGCGGGGCCAGCAGCTTCCGGTCGAACCCGGCCCGCGGCCGTTCGCGCGTCGTCATGGTTCGACGATGCGGCCGAGCAGGGCGAGCGCCTCGTTGACCACGGCGACTTCGGCTTCGGTGAGCTGCTCCGCGAGCGCACGGGCCAGCCACTCCTCCCGTGACGCGCGGGCCCCCTTGCCGTACGCGCGGCCTTCGGGCGTGAAGAAGATGAGCTGGCGGCGGCCGTCTCCGGGGTCGTCCTCGCGGCGCACCAGGCCGAGCTTTTCCAGCGCGGCCACGGTCGCGGCCATCGACTGCGGGCGCACCCGCTCGGCGCCGGCCAGCACGCTCGCCGTCGTCGGCTCCAGCTTCGCGAGCCGGGCGAGCGCCGAGGCCTGCGCGGACGTCAGGTCGCCGACCGCTGTCGCGTCCATCATCTTCCGCCGCAGCCGTCCCACGAGCACGCGCAACGCCTGCGCGGCCGCGATCGCCGGAGCGGGAACCGTTTTCGGAGGCATATCGACAGGGTAAACTGATCAGGCAACCCTGTCGAATTTCGCCGACGACGGCGCCGGTGATTTCCGGTACCTTCCGGGCCATGGCCTCACCGGAAGCACTGGTCTCCGCGCTCGCGGACCCGGAACGACTGCTGCTGTTCGCCCGCATCTGCGCCGCCCCCGAGGGGCTGCCGGCCGGCGAGGTCCCGGCCAAGCTCGTCAGACGGCTGGCCGACGCCGGGCTCGTGACCGCCGACGGCGACCACTGCCGGCCGGTGCCCGGCGTCTTCCGCGAAGCGCTCGCGAAGGGGCCGACGGACCCGCTCGACGGGCTGTTCCGCCACGGCAGGCTCGTCACCATCCCGCATTCGGGCAAGCGGCGGCAGCTGCTGCTCGCCCACCTCGCCGAGCGGTTCGAGCCCGGCCGCCTCTACACCGAGCAGGACGTCCGCGAGAAGCTCGTGATGGTCCACGACGACCACGCGACCCTGCGCCGCTACCTGATCGACGAAGGCCTGCTGCAGCGCAGCAACGACGGCGGTGCCTACGGGCGCCCGTCGGAGGCCCGCGCCGCCGGCTGAGTCGCGGGCAGGTCGAAGGACGCCAGCACGGCGGGGTCGGCGAACACGACGTTGTGCGCCACGCCCGCTTTCGTCACGGTGAACACCTGCAGGGTGTGCAGCCGGTACACCGCGGTGCCGTCGCGGCAGTACGCGACCAGCGCGGGCTGGCCGTTGGCCGTCGCGGGCGTCATCCGCCAGTCCGGGCCGCGCACGGCGAACAGCCGCTCGAGGAACCGGCCGTAGTCGTCGCGGCCGCGGAACCACAGCGGCACCGGCGGCATCTCCATCACGACGTCGTCGGTCAGCAGCCCGACCAGGCCGGCGACGTCGGCGCGTTCGAACGCCCGCACGTAGCGGTCCAGCACCGCGCGCACCGCCGCGTCGGCCGGCTCGGCGACCTCCTCCACGGACAGCCCGCCGAGGCCGGCCCGGGCCCGCTGCAGCGCGCTGTTGACCGAGGCCGGAGTGGTGTCGAGGAAGCCGGCCACCTCCGCGGCGCTGAACTCGAGGACGTCCCGCAGGATCAGCACCGCACGCTGCTTCGGCGGGAGCGTCTGCATCGCCGCCAGCAAGGCCAGCCGGACCGTGCCCCGGCCGGGGTCGTCCGAGCGCGCGTCCGGGAACGGCTGCAGCCAAGGGATTTCGAACGACGGCGTCAGCGGGGCGGCCGGGTCTTCACTCGGCCGGCCGAGCCCGGACGGCAGCGGGCGCCGGGCGCGCCCTTCCAGCGCGGTCAGGCAGACGTTGGTCGCGATGCGGTAGAGCCAAGTGCGCACCGAGGCCCGCGCCGGGTCGTAGCCCGGCCACGCCTTCCAGGCGCGGACCAGCGTGTCCTGCACCAGGTCCTCGGCCTCCTGCACCGAGCCGAGCATGCGGTAGCAGTGCGCCAGCAGCTCACGGCGGTGCGGCTCGGTGGCCGCGGCGAAGTCCGGCATCGGCGTCCCTCCCGCCGCGGAATGTACCGGCGCGAGGGGCGGATCGCTCACAGATCGTCGAAGTCCTCGGGCCGCAGGCCGTCGAGCTCGGCGCGGAAGCGGGCGACCTCGGCCTCGGTGTCGAGCACGTCGGCGGCCGGCCCTTCCGTCTCCTGCTCGACCTCCAGCTGCACGGACGCGACGTCGAGCACCTCTTCGGCGACGCTGATCGGCGCGCCCTGGCGCAGGCCGAGGGCGACCGCGTCGCTGGGGCGGGCGGACACGCGGGTGCCGGAGGCGAGCACGAGGTCGGCGTAGAAGATGCCGTCGCGCACCTCGGTCAGCTCGACCGCGGCGACGCCCTGGCCGAACGCCGCGAGCACGTCGCCGAGCAGTTCGATCGTGCCGGGGCGCGGCTGCGCGATCTGTTCCCTGGCTCGCACCAGCGCCTCGGCTTCGCCGTAGCCGATCATGATGGCGAGCCAGCGCCGGGCGCCGTCGGGTTCCCGGAGCAACATCAGGGGCGCTTCCCCCGGCACCGGAACGGCCATCCCCACGACCTCGATCGGGATCACGCTGACCACCGCACCCTCCGTGTCAAGACTCCTCCGCGCGCGAGGTACCCAGAATGACCGGATCGCAACCCGGTTCGCGCCACCGGTTTTTTGCGGCGCGGCTCTCCTCGGCTGCGGAGTACGCCGGGATACCTTGCCCGGGCGGCGGGCGCGCTGTCACCGTCGTGGGGTGGAACCGACGATTTCGCGCAGCGTCACCGTCCCCGCCGACGCGGGCACGGTGTGGTCGTGGGTCACCGACCTGCCCCGGATGGGCGAGCTGAGCCCCGAGAACGTCGGCGGCCGCTGGCTCGACGGCACCGGCCCGGCCCTCGGCGCGCGGTTCCGCGGCCGCAACGTGAACGGCGCCCTGCAGTGGTGGACGCGGGTGCGGGTGGTCGCGTTCGAGCCGGAGCGCCGGTTCGCCTTCGACGTGCGGACGCCGTTCGGCTCGCGGGTCTCGCGCTGGGAGTACGTGCTGGCGCCGGCGCCGGGCGGCTGCGTGGTGACCGAGAACTGGTACCGGATCGGCAGCTGGATCGTGCGGAAGTTCATGGGCCCGCGGGTCACCGGCCGCGCCGACCGGCCCGGGTACAACGTCGAGTCGATCGAGTACACGCTCGCGGCGCTCAAGGCGCGGGCCGAGGAGCAGGCCGCCGCCGCGTGAGCTAGATCGCTCCGAACTGGTCAGTCTCTTGTTGAAACTCACGTTCTCCGGCTAGGTTGCTTTTCCGGACCTAGGAGGGACATGACCGACACCGCGCCGAAGCCCGGCCTCGTGCTGCTGGTCGTCTCGACGGCGGCGTTCCTGGCCAGCCTCGACACGTTCATCGTCACGATCGCCTTCCCCGGCATCCGGGCCGCGTTCCCGGGCGACGACCTGGCGACGCTGTCGTGGGTGCTCAACGGCTACACGGTGCTGTTCGCCGCCTGCCTCGCCCCGGCCGGGCGGCTGGCCGACCGCTACGGCCGGAAGCGGCTGTTCCTCGCCGGGGTCGCGGTGTTCACGGTGGCCTCGGCGGCCTGCGCGGTGGCGCCGTCGATCCCGGTCCTCGTGCTCTTCCGCGCGGTGCAGGCGATCGGCGCGGCGCTCGTGATGCCGACTTCGCTGGCGTTGCTGCTGACGGCGTTCCCGCCGCACCGGCGGCCGCTGGCGGTGGGCGTCTGGGCGTCGGTGGGCGCGGCGGCCGCGGCCCTCGGCCCGCCGGTCGGCGGCCTGCTCGTCGAGGCGTCCTGGCGCTGGGTGTTCCTGGTGAACCTCCCGATCTGCGCGGCGACGCTGCTGGCCGGCCCGCGGGTGCTGCGCGAGTCGCGCGACACCTCGACCGGCGTCCCGGACCTGCTCGGCGCGGCCGGTCTCCTGGCCGGCGTGGGCGCCCTCGCCTACGCGCTGGTGTCGGCCCCGGACGACGGCTGGGGTTCCGGCGGCGTCCTGGCGGCGTTCGCGGTGGCGGCGCTCGCGCTGGCCTGGGTCCCGCTGCGCTCGGCCCGCCACGCGGTCCCGGTGCTGGACCTGCCCGCACTGCGCGTCCCGACGCTGTGGCTGGCGTGCGCGACGACGGGCGCGTTCGCGGCCGGCTTCGCGGCGATGCTGTTCGGCAACGTGCTGTTCCTGACGTCGATCTGGCACGACTCGATCCTGGTCGCGGGCCTGTCACTGGCCCCGGGCCCGCTGATGGTGGTCCCGGTGTCCATCCTCGGCGGCCGGTTCGTCCACCGCTTCGGCCCGGGCCCGATCGTCGCCCTCGGCGGCGTCTCGTTCGGCGCGGGCGTGCTGATCTGGCTGCTGCGCATGGACGCGATCCCGGACTACGCGGCCGCGATGCTGCCGGGCCAGTTGCTGACGGGCATCGGGGTCGGGCTGATCCTGCCGAGCCTGTCGGGCGTGGTGGGCACGGTCCTGCCGCCGGCGAGGTGGGGCGCGGGTTCGTCGATGGTGACGACGATGCGCCAGATCGGAACGGTGCTGGGAACGGCGGTGCTGGTGGCGGTGTTCGCGGGAACGCCGGACCTGACGGACTTCCGCCGCGGCTGGCTGGTGGTACTGGCCACGGCGGTGGCGACGTGCGCGGGCGGGCTGCTGATCGCGGCCCGGCGGCGGACGGACCACTACGGGGAACCCCAGGCCCCGTCCAGCACTTCGAGTCCGTCGTCGATCCTCTCCACCGGGATCGAGCCGTAGCCCAGCACCAACCCGGGCTGCGGAAAGCCGCCGCACAGATCCGACAGCGTCTGCACCGCGGCCCCCGAAGCCGCGGCCCGCGAGGCGATCGGCTCCAGGTCCACCTCCGCCAGCGCGCACAAATGCAGCCCGGCCGCCGACGGGACCACCCGGAGGCGGTCCGCGAACCGGCGGTCCAAAGTGGACACCAGCCGCTCGTGCCGGTCCGCGTACACCTTCGTCGCGCGGCGGAGGTGGCGGGCGAACAGGCCCTCGTCGATGAAGCGGGCCAAAGCCGCCTGCGCTGGGAGGTCGCCGTGCCAGTCGGAGAGCTGGCGGGCGTGGCGCAACGCCTCCCGCAGTGACGCCGGTGCGACCAGGAAACCCAGGCGCAGCATCGGGAGCAGCGTCTTCGAGAACGATCCCACGTACGCCACCCGCCCGCCGCGGTCCAGGCTCTGCAACGGCTCCAGCGGCCGGTCCGAGAACCGGAATTCGCTGTCGTAGTCGTCTTCCACGATCACCGCGTCCGCGCGGGCGGCCCACGCCAGCAGCGCCGTCCGCCGGGCCAGGGACATCGGGGTGCCGAGCGGGAACTGGTGGGACGGCGTCACGTACACCAGCTTCGTGCGCGGAGGCAGCGCCGCGACGTCGAGGCCCTCGCCGTCCACCGGTACTCCGACGACGTCGGCGCCGTGCGACGCGAACAGCAGCTTCGCCAGCCGGTAGCCGGGCTCTTCGACGGCGACCCGGTCGCCCGGGGACAGCAGCACGCGGCACAGGAGGTCCAAAGCCTGCTGCGCGCCTTGGGTGACGAGGACGTCGCCGGTGTCCGCGCGCACCGAACGCGAGACACCGGCGTGGCGGGCGATCGCCGCGAGCAGGGCCGGGTGGCCGCCCGGGTCGGCGTACTGGGCCACGCCGTCGCGGAGTTCGCGGGAGAGGAAGCGGCGCCAGGTTTCGAGGGGGAACAGCGCCGGGTCCGGGATGCCGACCCGGAAGTCGAAGCGCGGCACCTGGACGTCGGCGGCGACCGGGGGCGGCAGCGAGCGCCAGACCGGCTTCGGTTGCGGCCCCGCCGCCGAGGGTGCCGAACGCGGTCGCGGCGCAGGCAGCGACGCCGAGACGTACGTGCCGGCGCCGACGCGGCCGGTGAGGAAGCCGTCGGCGGTGAGGCGGTCGTAGGCCACCGCGACCGTGTTGCGCGAGACCGCCAGGCGCCGGGCCAGTTCGCGGGTCGGCGGCAGCCGCTCCCCCGCGCGCAGCCTGCCGTCCAGGACGGCGTCGCGCAGCTGGCGGTAGATCCGGACGCTGAGGTCGCCACGCCCGGCCAGGCTGACGTGGAAGTCCATCGCGCGAGCCTACATTGGCCCAATCCGAATAGTCAGAATTGGATCTGGGATCAAGCCAAAGCCGGACCTACCGTCATCCTCATGACGAAGACCCCGGACCGCCTGCTCGCCGCCGCTCAGCTGGTGGGCTCGCTCGGCGACGGCGCGTTCCTGACCTGCTCGGTGCTGTTCTTCACCCGGATCGCCGGGCTGACCCCGGCGCAGGTCGGGCTCGGCCTCACCCTCGGCTGGGCGGTCGGCTCGGTCGCCGGGGTGCCGCTGGGCCACCTCGCCGACCGGCACGGCGCCCGCGGCTCCGCGGTGCTGCTGGCTCTGGCGACCGGCGCGTCGATCCTGACGTTCCTGGTGGTCCGCTCGCCGGTGCTGTTCATGCTCGCCGCCTGCCTCTACGGCAGCTGCCAGACCGGCCTGGCCGCCGCCCGCCAGGCGCTGCTGGCCGCGCTCGCCGATCCGGAACGCCGGACGCGCATCCGGGCGCAGCTGCAGTCCGCGGGCAACGCCGGGCTCGCGGTCGGCGCCGGCCTGGGCGGGCTCGCGCTTTCGGCCGACACCGCCTCGGCGTACCTCACGGTCTTCGTCCTCGACGCCGGGAGCTTCGCGGTCACCGCGGCGCTGCTGCTCGCGCTCCCCGCCGTGCCGGTGGCGGCGCCGCGCACCGGCGAGCCGAAGCTGGCCGTGCTGCGCGACCGCCCGTACGCGCTGGTGACCCTGCTCAACGCGATCCTGCTGCTGCGCATGCCGTTGCTGAGCGTCGCGATCCCGCTGTGGATCGTCGAACACACCGCCGCGCCGAGCTGGACGGTGTCCGCGCTGTTCGTGCTCAACACGGTCGTGGTGGTGCTGCTGCAGGTGCGGGTCGCCGGACGGCTGGCGGGCACCGGCGCCGCGGCGCGGATGGTCCGCCGGTCCGGGGTGCTGCTGCTCGTCTCCTGCGTGGCCTTCGCGGGCTCGGCGTACGGCAGTTCGCCGTGGATCGCTTTCGCGGTGCTGGTCGTGGGCGCGCTGGTGCAGGTGGCCGGCGAGATGCTGCAGTCGGCGGGCTCGTGGGAGATCGGCTTCGCGCTCGCGCCGGCCGATCAGCAGGGTCAGTACCAGGGCTTCTTCGGCACCGGCGTGTCGGTGGCCCGCGCGCTCGGGCCGGTGCTGCTCAGCACCGTCGTGATCGGCTGGGGCCTGCCGGGCTGGCTGCTGCTGGGCGCGGTCTTCCTGGCCGCGGGCTGGGCGATGGGGCCGGCGGTCCGCTGGGCCCAGGCCGCGAAGCCCGTCAGGATTTCAGTCGCCGCGCGTTGAGCCCGTACTGCGCCAGTTTCCGGTAGAGCGTCGCGCGGCCCATGCCGAGCTTCGCCGCGGCCTGCACGACCGTCGCGCCCGGCTCGGCCAGGCAGCGGACGATCTCGTCGCGTTCCAGCGCCTGCAGCCGGCTCAGCCGGTGCCCGACCCCGGTGAAGACCTCCGCGGGCAGCTGCGGGGTGTCGACCACCTGAGACCGTGAAGCGGCTTCGCGCACAACGCGCCGAAGCTGCTTCGCGTTCTCCGGCCAGTCGTACGCCGTCAGCGCGCGAGCCGCCGCCGGGGTGAACGTGACGTCGCGGCCGCGGTCGCGCCGGGCGAAGTGGCGGGCCAGCGGGAGGACGTCGTCCGGGCGGAACCGCAGCGCCGGGACCTCCACGACCCGGTCGACCAGCGGGCTCAGCGCGACCGGCACCGAAGCGGCGTCCGCGGCGGTGAGGACGAACGGCGGCAGCTCGTCGTGCCGGACCTCGGCGAAGAGCCGGGCCAGCTCCTCCGCCGCCCACGCCGGCAGCGCGTCCACGCCCGAGACGATGACGCAGGTTTCGGCCTTGGCCAGCTCGGGCGTCCACAGCGTCAGCCAGCTGCCGACGTCGTCGGGGGCCGGCGGGCGCGCGTTGAGGACGCGTTCGCGGGGCCGCAGCTCCCGCCGCGCCAGCGACGCCAGCGCCGTCTTGCCCGCGCCCGGTTCGCCGACGACCGCGACGACCCGGCCGCCGGCCAGCGCGGTCCGCGCTTCGGCGACCGCCGTGCTCCAGGCGGGCGAGAGCCGCGGCAGGTCGCCGGGGTCGACCCGGTCGGCGTAGACGCGGAAGACCTCGCCCCGCGGGGTCGGGCGGGCGGTGCGGCCGGACGCGCGGGCCAGCATCAGCGCGGCGGTGTTCCCGGCCGCGGCCTGGGCCAGCGCGAGCAGCAGCTCCGAGGACTGCTCCGACCACGTCGTCAGGTTGACGCTGCCGGCCAGCCCGCCGGTCAGCGGGTCCAGCACCGGCACCGCCGCGCACGTGTAGCCGCGCAGGTCGGTGCAGTAGTGCTCGGCCGCGCGCACCAGCGACGGCGCCCGGTCGGCCAGCGCCAGGCCCAGCCCGTTGGTGCCCGCGTTGCTCTCCGCGAAGTAGAAGCCGGGTGCCAGGTGCACCTTGTCGAGCGAGCGGTTGATGCCGGCGTCCGTGCACAGCCGGCTCAGCACGAGGCCTTCGCTGTCGGTGATCATCAGGCTGATCGGCTCGTTGGCCAGCGTCGCCTGCAGGCCGCGCAGCACTTCGGTGCCGCATTCGTAGAGCAGCGAGCCGGTGTCGACCGCACCGGAGAACACCGGCACGACCTCGTCTTCGGGGACGCCGTAGCGCTCGCTGCGCTGCCAGGACGCCCGCAGCCGGGCCGCGTCGAACGAACGCGTGACCTGCATTCGCGGGTACTCCACCTCGGCCTCCCGGGACGCCTCGTCGCGTCGGACTCCCAGCCTACGTCCGCCGTCCGGGCCGCGGCCGCCCCGCGCTGTCTCATATCGAGACACCCGGCGGGTCCCTGACCAGCGCCGACATCCCTAGCGTCCCCCGCATGTACAGCAAAGACGGCGAGACCTACTTCATCGTGGACGCCCACGTGGCGCTCTGGGACGCGCGTCCGGAGAACCAGCGGAACATCCACGGAAAGCAGTTCATCGACTGCTTCTACGACTACCACCGCAACCTGAGCCCCGAAGCCGAGGTCTGGCCCTACGAGGACTACCTCTACCAGGGCGGCGAGCGGCTGATGCGCGACCTGTTCGAGAACGGCTACGTCGACCACGCGATCTTCCAGCCCGCGCACCTCGGCGCGTTCTACGAGAACGGCTTCGGGCAGACCGAAGAAGCCTTCGCGCTGACGCGCAAGCACGAAGGGAAGCTCACCTACAACCACTTCTTCGACCCGCGCTTCGAGCAGGCCGGGATCGACCAGCTGCGCCGCGACGCCGAGCGCTTCAACCTCAAGGGCGTCAAGCTCTACACCGCCGAGTGGCAGGGCGATTCGCGCGGCTACAAGCTCGACGACAAGTGGACGTACAAGTACTTCGAAGCCTGCCAGGAACTGGGCATCAGGAACATCCACGTCCACAAGGGACCGACCATCCGGCCGCTGGACCGCGACGCCTTCGACGTCGCCGACGTCGACCACGCGGCGACCGACTTCACCGACCTCAACTTCGTGGTCGAGCACTGCGGCCTGCCGCGGCTGGAGGACTTCTGCTGGATCGCGACGCAGGAGCCGAACGTCCACGCGGGACTCGCGGTCGCCATCCCGTTCATCCACACGCGGCCGCGGTACTTCGCGCAGATCATCGGCGAGCTGCTGTACTGGCTGGACGAGGACCGCATCCAGTTCTCCAGCGACTACGCGCTGTGGACGCCGAAGTGGCTCATCGAGCGGTTCGTCGACTTCCAGATCCCCGAGGACCTGCCGGAGTACGCGCCGCTGACCGTCGAGCAGAAGAAAAAAATCCTCGGGCTCAACGCGGCGGCGATGTACGACATCCCGGTCCCGGCGGAACTGCGGCTGGCTCCGGTCGAGCCGCAGGCCGTCTCGGTGGCCTGACGTGGATGCCCGCACCGCGCTGGACGCGGTTCTCGACCCGGAGCTCGACGAGCCCATCACCGATCTCGGCTTCGTCAAGTCCCTCATCGTCGACGGCGGCCGCGTGACCGTCCGCTTGCGGCTGCCGACGTCGTTCTGCGCGCCGAACTTCGCCTACCTCATGGCCTCGGACGCGAAGGACGTGCTGACGGCGCTGCCGTGGACCACCGAAGTCGTGGTGGAGCTGGACGACCACCACGACTCCCCGCTGATCAACGCCGGTCTCGCCGCGGACGCGGGGTACCGCGGGACGTTCGGCCACGAGGCCGACGAAGACCTCGAAGAACTGCGGGAAACCTTCCGCCGCAAGGCCCACCAGGCGGCGATGGAACGCGCGCTGACCGTGCTGCTGCGGGCGGACGAGGACGTCGACCTGCACGGCGTCACCCTCGCGGACCTGCCGGACGTGCCCGCTTCAGCGGCTTTGCGCCGCCGCCGCGAGGCCCTCGGGCTTCCGGCCGAGCCGTCGTCGCCGGTGCTGGTCGACCACGACGGAACCCCGTTCCCCCGCGAGGAAATCCCGCTGCGGCTGCGGTTCGCCCGGTCGGTCCGCATCTCGATCGAGGGCAACTCGCACTTCTGCCGCGGCCTGCTCCGCACCCGCTACCCCGAGTCCACTGTGGAGGTACCAGCGTGAAAGCCGTCCAGGTCGTCGGGTACGACGAACCGCTGCGGATGACCGACGTCCCGGAGCCGTCGGCGACCGGGCCGTACGACGTCGTCGTGCGGATCGGCGGCGCCGGCGTGTGCCGCACCGACCTCCACATCCTGGAGGGGCAGTGGAAGGAGAAGTCCGGCGTCACGCTGCCCTACACGATCGGGCACGAGAACGCGGGCTGGGTGCACGCGGTCGGCAGCGCGGTCACGAACGTCGCCGAGGGCGACAAGGTGATCGTGCACCCGCTCATCACGTGCGGGCTGTGCCGCGCGTGCCGCTTCGGCGACGACGTCCACTGCGAGCAGTCGCAGTTCCCCGGCATCGACACCGCGGGCGGCTACGCGGAGTACCTCAAGACGTCCGCGCGCAGCGTCGTGAAGATCGACGACTCGCTGGAGCCGGCCGGCGTCGCGGCGCTCGCGGACGCCGGGCTGACGGCGTACCACGCGGCGGCCAAGGCGGCCCGGCGGCTGCGGCCGGGCGACAAGTGCGTCGTCATCGGCGCGGGCGGGCTCGGCCACATCGGCATCCAGGTGCTCAAGGCGATCTCGGCCGCCGAGCTGATCGTCGTCGACCGCAACCCGGACGCGGTGAAGCTGGCCCTCTCGATCGGCGCCGACCACGGCGTCATCGCCGACGGCTCGCAGGTCTCCGCGGTCCTCGACCTGACCGGCGGCCACGGCGCGGAAGCCGTCATCGACTTCGTCGGCGAAGGCGGGGCGACCCGGGACGGGATCGCGATGCTGCGGCGGGCCGGCGACTACCACGTCGTCGGCTACGGCGAGAACATCGACGTCCCGACGATCGACGTCATCTCGACGGAGATCACTCTGGTCGGCAACCTGGTGGGCTCGTACAACGACCTGTGCGAACTGATGGTGCTGGCCGCGCAGGGCCGCGTGAAGCTGCACACGGCCCGCTACCGGCTGGCCGAGTTCCAGACGGCCCTGGACGACCTCACCGCGGGGCGCATCCGCGGCCGCGCGATCCTCGTCCCGTGACCGAGTAGCGCACTTTCACGTGAAAGTGCGCTACTCGCTCGGCTGGGCCGCCGGGGCCTGGTGGAGCGAGAGGTCCTGACCGGCGGCGGAGTCCTGGGCCCAGGCGCCGGACTCCGCCGTCCACGTCTGCCCGGCGTAGCTCACCTTGTCCACGCCCAGCGCCTCCGCGCGGCCGACCAGCCAGCTCGCGTACGCCCAGCCCTGGGCGGCCGGGTGGGCGCCGCTCAGCGTGGCCGTGCCCAGCTCCGCCGTCGCCTTGGCGGCGAGGTCGCCCGGGGCCGCGAGGGTCAGGTTGCGGCAGGTCAGCGCGGCCGGGAACTGGCCGTTGAACGCCGCGGCCATGGCGCGGG
Organism: Amycolatopsis sp. cmx-4-83; assembly: GCF_046548815.1. Classification (NCBI taxonomy): domain Bacteria; kingdom Bacillati; phylum Actinomycetota; class Actinomycetes; order Pseudonocardiales; family Pseudonocardiaceae; genus Amycolatopsis; species Amycolatopsis sp. cmx-4-83. The sequence goes on from NZ_JAEBEF010000008.1 coordinate 309,351, forward strand.
CCTGCGACTCCCACTGCGCGTACGCGTCCGGCACCCCCGAACGCTGGATCTCCTGGGCGGCCTCGGTGATCGGCAGCGTCTCCCAGCCCGGCAGCTTCTCGAGCTTCTCGTAGAACGCCGTCGCCGCGTAGACGGGGTCGCGCAGCTGCGCGATCGTGCCCCAGCCCTGGCTGGGCCGCTGCTGGAACAGCCCGACCGAGTCGCGGTCACCGCCCTCGAGGTTGCGCAGCTTCGACTCCTGCAACGCCGTGGCCAGCGCGACCGTGGCCGCGTGCGCGGGCAGGCCCAGCTTCGTCCCGACCGCCGAGATCGTCGCCGCGTTGTCCATCTGCTCCGGCGTGAACGTGTAGCCGTCCTGCCCCGGCTGCGCGACGGTGCACCCCGGCGTCCGCACCGGACTGCGCGACAGCACCACCGCCACGACGATCCCCGCGGTCAGCACGACGACCGCCCCCAGGAAGATCGCCACCTTCAGGCCACACCCGCGCACCCTGCCTCGCCTTCACCCGTTCGCACCAGTCTGCCAAAACCAGGACGCGGGGCGGCGGGTGGAGGTTCAGTGACCCGTGCCGAGGAAGATCGGGTTCGACATCGCGACCATCGCGTTCGGCTGGCTCGTGTTCGGGCCGCCCGACGGACGGCGGACCTCGACGCGCACCCAGCGCGAGTAACGCGGGTACGTCGTCCACGTCACCGTGGCCGCTCCCGAGTCGCCGATCGTCTCCGTGTGCTCCGGCCCCAGCTGATCCAGGAACGTCACCGTCGTCCCCGGTACCCCGCCGACCGCCGCGCGCACCGTCACCGGTGTCCCCGTGCCCACCGGCAGCGACGAGCCGATGCCGGCCGTGCGGCCACCACCGGAGGCCGTGAAGTCCAGCTGGACCGCCGCCGACTCGGCCAGCCACGAACGCCCGGCCTTCAGCCCGGCCAGGAGTTCCTTCCGGCGGAGCCGGTCGGCGAGCACGACCGTGTGCGGCAGCCCCACCCGCTGGTCCGGGTTGTGCGCGTCGGAGTCGCCGATCGCCGGGATGAACCGGCCGCCGCGCAGCAGGCCGTCCCAGTGGATGACGCTCGCCTCGTCGTCCTGGGTCCACGGGCCGTTCCAGACCTCGACCAGGTCGGCGATCTCGTACGCGAACTCGTAGGTGCAGCCGAAGCAGTTGGCGAACGGGTGCGCCGCGGTGACCAGGCCGCCCGCGCGGTGCACCTGGTCGGTGAACCGGCGGAAGTCCTGCGGGTCGGCCGCGCGGTAGCGCCAGTCGATCCAGGTGCCGGCGGGCAGGCCGATCGCGGGCCAGTGCCCGGACCGCGTCGTCACCTCTTCGCCGTTGAGGATCAGCAGGTCGTCGGTGGCGTACCGACCCCAAACCAGCTGCGAGCTGGACGTGTTGTGGTCGGTCGAGACGATGAAGTCGAGGCCGGCCGCGCGGGCGTCGGCGACCAGCTGGTCCGGCGTGCGGCGGCCGTCGGAGTGGACGGTGTGCAGGTGGCCGTCGCCGCGGTACCAGGCGCGGCCGCGCTCCCGGGCGGGCGCGGTCTCCGGCGCCGGGTCCGGCTGGAACGTCTCGGCGTCCGGGCCGAAGGTGAGCGTGATGTCCACTTTGTAGTTCAGGCCCTGCGGCGCGACCGTGTACGGGCCGAGGATGACGTGCCAGCGGCCGGGCCTGATCGGGCCGGCCAGGTAGCCGGGCGTGGCCTCGGACGCGCTGATCGAGAACCGGTCGCGGAACCCGCCCGACCAGCCGCGGAAGCCGCGGGCGTTGCCCAGTTCGTGGCCCTCGGGCCCGAACACCCCGATGTCGCAGGCGTTCCCGCGGGTGCCGGCGGGCACCTGGGGCTTGTCGTAGGAGTAGACGACGTCGATCTGCCGCACCCCGCGCGGGACGTCGACGGGCAGGTAGTACCAGTCCGGGACGTCCGGCTTCAGGGTGCCGGTGACGGTCCGGGTCTGGCTGCCGGTGCCGCCCGGCTGGTCGGCGAACGCGACGCCGGGCAGCATCCCGAAGGCCGCCCCGGCCGCCGCCACCCCGCTCGCGCGCAGCAGCGCCCGGCGGCTCAGGTCCCCAGAACTCATGCGTACCTCCGCATCGAAAGACATCCCGACGCTAGGCCGCGAACGCGAACGCGGACAAGAACCGGCGGTGAACTTTCGGCGCGTGGCGGCCGGTTCCGGTCAGGACCTGGCGCGCCGGGCGAGGATCTTCGCGAGCGCGACCACGGTGACGGCGGCGGCCAGCCCGAGCCGCGTGACGTCGATCGCGGGCACCCAGGTCACGCTGCCGCCCCGGACGACGAACGCGCCGGCGGGCCGGGCGAGCACCCCGAACCCGGCACCCTCCCGCACCGGCAGGGCACCGGTGTCACCGCCGCCACCGCCCCCGCCGCCGAACACCGTCGCGGCCGGGATGACGACGGCGCCGTCCCGCTCGACCGGCTCGCCGTAGACGAGTTTCGCGGAGAACAGGTTCTGGGCCGACGCGGCCAGCTGCCCGAGTTTCATCCCGCCATCCTGGCCGCACCGGCCCGCCGCGCGCACCTCCCGCCGGGCTGTCCACTACGGAATCGGTGCAGCGCTGAAAAAATTGCGCTCAAGGTGTGGCAAAAAGATGTGTCCGAAACCTTTCCCCGGATTCGGCGGTAGCTTCGCACCGCACGAATCCATTCGGGACAGGCGTCTGCTCGATCGAAGACTTCCCGCCCGGAATCACCGATCTCTCCTGCACCCACGACGACGCCGGCGGTTTCCACAATTACGTCAAGCAGTTCACGGCGCCGAACTTCTGGTACACCGACGGCGGGGTGCTGTCCTGGCTCTACGGCGAGCAGTACGACGACTGGCAGGGCACGTACGGCTTCGACGCGTGCGTCGCCGAGTACCACTCCGGGCACGGAATGATGGACGGCAACGGCGTCTTCCGGATGCCGATGGGCGGCGCCTGGGGCGGCTCGGCCTTGGCGAGCTCGGCCGACATGCGGCTGGGCAACGAGGTCGCCCGCTACCTGGGCCTGAGGATGATCTTCGGGTTCGAGTCCACCAGCGTGGACAGCCCGGACTACGGCGCGTACTTCTTCGGCAAGTGGAACGGCAACGGCCACAAGTTCGGCAAGGCGTGGCTGGACGCGTCCTGGGACATCGACCACCACCAGGCGCCCTCGGCCGTCGCGTGCGGTGCGACGCAGGCCGAGGCGCAGGACCGGCTGTGGAACGAGGGCTCCTTCTCGAGCGCCGCCGCGGCTCTCGCCGGCGCAGCTGGGCGAGCTGGCCGGGCACTACGGCGTCCGGCTGGGCGGCGGGCGGCCGGCGGCGCCGGGCCCGCACGGCGTCGTGCTGGGTGCCGAGGGGAGCGGCCCGCGGCTGACCGTCGACCACCGCGGCGTCCGCGAGATCACGTTCGCCGAGGCGGACGGCACCGGCCGGGACGCGCCGAGCGCTGCCGAAGCGGTCCGGATCGCCCAGGACGCCGTCGAGACGTTCGGACTGGCCGACCGCGTCGACCTCGTGGCGGACAAGGTGCGCCACTCCTACCACGCGGGCGGCACGCTCGAGGAGGTCGCGGACCCGCGCGTGCGCGAAACCCACGTGGTGTGCACGCAGCTGGTCGACGGCCACCCGGTCGTCACGCCCGGCCTGGGCGAGGTGCGGGTCGCCATCGACGGCGGCGGCACCGGCACGACGATCGTCGACGCCACCCGCGAGGTCGACCGGCTGACCGGGAGCGCGCCGGCGGCACCGCCGGCCACCCGCGAGGCGACCCGCGAACCGTCCACTGTGGACGAGGCACTGGACGCGGCGCTGCAGCGCCTGCTGCGCCGCCTCGCGGCCGGCGGCCGGGTGCCCGCCGAGGTCCGCGCGGTCCCGGATTCGACGGCGGTCGGCTACGCGCTGCGCGGCGACGACGGCACGCAGGTCGTCCGGCGGACGGTCGAGGTGGACTGCGGCGAAGGGCTCGCGAAGCGGTACGTGCTGGAGGCGCCGCTGCGGCGTGTGCGGGGGCGGGGCGGCCGGCACCCGGTCAGGGGGTGCCGGCCCGCCGCACATCCGAAGTGTGAACCCGGTGTATCCGGGGCATTAACCAGGCACACCTGTGTCCAAGGGGAGTGCGTACCGAGGGGAGACCGCGATGACCTTCGACTTCGTCGGCCGCTGGCTGGGCCGGCATCGCGAACAGCCGGGCGTCACGGTGGACCTTTCGTGCGGTGGCCGCGTCACGCTGCGCGAGATCGACGGGCGCCCGGTGCTGGCCATCACGACCGCGCCCGGGCCGGACGGGCGGTGCGAAGTCGCCGCCGTGCCGTTGTCGGATGCCGAACGCCGCGAGCTGGGCCAGGTCCTCGGCCCGGCCGTCCTGCTGGCTTCCTGACCGGGGCCCCTACTTTCGCGGATCTGGATGTTTTCCGGCTCGAACCCGCCGTAGGCTGCGCACCGTGCTTTGTGGCAGCCCTCGCGAGAAACGCGGTCCCGGCAGTGTGGCGCGGGTCGCTTTTTGTGGGGTTCCCACAACGCAGCCGCCTCGGCATGCGCCATGGCGGACATTGGTCTACCCCGCGGTAATCCAGCAGGGTGTAGACAGGTGCAGGCGACGCCCCAGGACAGGTGCGTCGCCTTCTGTGCGTGGGTACTTGGGAGGCTCAGCCGGTGTTCAGTCGTGTCGCCATCGTCAACCGCGGAGAGGCCGCGATGCGGCTCATCCACGCCGTCCGGGATCTGTCGGCGGAAACCGGGACGCGGATCGAGACGGTCGCCCTCTACACCGACGCGGACCGCACCGCCACGTTCGTCCGTGAGGCCGACCTGGCCTACGACCTCGGCCCCGCCTCGGCCCGGCCCTACCTCGACCTCGCCAAGCTCGAGCAGGCACTGATCGAGACGAAGGCCGACGCCGCGTGGGTGGGCTGGGGTTTCGTGGCCGAGGACCCGGCGTTCGCCGAACTGTGCGAGAAGGTCGGCGTCACCTTCGTCGGGCCGAGCGCCGACGCGATGCGCAAGCTCGGCGACAAGATCGGCGCGAAGCTGATCGCCGAAGAGGTCGGCGTACCGGTCGCGCCGTGGAGCCGCGGCGAGGTCGCGACCCTCGAAGCCGCCCTCGAGGCCGGCGACCGGATCGGCTACCCCCTGATGCTGAAGGCGACCGCCGGCGGCGGCGGGCGCGGCATCCGCATGGTGGCCTCCGGCGAAGACCTCGCCGACGCCTACGAGCGCACCAGCCAGGAAGCGCTGCGCGCGTTCGGCTCCGGCGTCGTGTTCCTGGAGCGCCTGGTCACCGGCGCCCGGCACGTCGAGGTCCAGGTCATCTCCGACGGCACGACGGCGTGGGCGCTCGGCGTCCGCGACTGCTCGGTGCAGCGCCGCAACCAGAAGATCATCGAAGAGTCCGCCTCCCCCGTGCTCGCGCCGGAGCAGACCGCCGAGCTGAAGACGTCGGCGGAGCGGCTCGCGGTCGCGGTCGGCTACCGCGGCGCGTGCACCGTCGAATTCCTGTACCACCCGGGCGAGAAGCTGTTCGCCTTCCTGGAGGTCAACACCCGCCTGCAGGTCGAGCACCCGATCACCGAGATCACCACCGGCACCGACCTGGTCAAGCTGCAGCTGCACGTCGCGGGCGGCGGCAAGCTCGAAGGCACCCAGCCCGCCGAGCTCGGCCACGCGATCGAAGCCCGGCTCAACGCCGAAGACCCCGACCGCGACTTCGCGCCCTCCCCCGGCCGCATCGCGCGGCTCGCCCTGCCCGCCGGCCCCGGCATCCGCGTCGACACCGGCGTCAGCGAGGGCGACACCATCCCGGCCGACTTCGACTCGATGATCGCCAAGATCATCGCCTACGGCCGCGACCGCGCCGAGGCGCTCGGGCGCCTGCGCCGCGCGATGGCCGAGACCACCGTCATCATCGAGGGCGGCGCGACCAACAAGAGCTTCGTGCTCGACCTGCTCGACCAGCCCGAGGTGATCGACGCCAGCGCCGACACCGGCTGGATCGACCGCGTCCGCGCCGAGGGCCGCCTGGTCACCCACCGGCACTCCGCGATCGCGCTCGCGGCGGCCGCCATCGAGGCCTACCAGGACGAAGAAGACGTCACCATCCAGCGGCTGCTGGCCACCGCCCACGGCGGGCGCCCGCAGGTGCAGCACGAAAGCGGCCGCCCGCTCGACCTCAAGCTCCGCGGCGTCGGCTACCGCGTCAGCGTGGCCCGCGCCGGGCGGAAGCGCTTCCGCGTCGGCGTCTCGGCCGGCACGTCGGACGTGCACCACGCCGAGGTCGAGATCGACCGCTTCGACGCCCACAGCGGCCAGATCCTGGTCAACGGGCGGCGGTTCCGCCTGATCTCGGCCACGCACGGCCCGATCCACCTGGTCGAGGTCGACGGCGTCACCCACCGCGTCAGCCGCGACGAGGGCGGCGTCGTCCGCTCCCCCGCGCCCGCGCTGGTCGTCGCCACCCCGCTGTCCGTCGGCGACGAGGTCGAGGCGAACGCGCCGATCCTCGTGCTGGAGAGCATGAAGATGGAGACGGTGCTGCGCGCGCCGTTCCGCGCCCGCGTCCGCGAGTGCCCGGTTTCCGTCGGCAGCCAGGTCGAGACGGGCGCGCCGCTGATGCGCCTGGAGCCGCTGACCGACGGCGACGAGGCCCAGGCGGCCGAAGAGACCGAGACCGTCGAGATCGAGCTGCCGTCGGTGCCGGACGGCGTGTCCGCGGCCGAGCGCGTCGCCCGCGGCCTGCAGGACCTGCGGAGCCTGCTGCTCGGCTTCGACGTCGACCCGGCCGAGCGCAAGCGGCTCGTCGCGGCCTACCTGGAAGCGCGTGCCGAGCTGGGCAACCGGCCGGTCGAGGGTGAGCTGGACCTGCTCACCGTCTTCGCCGACCTGTCCGAGCTGAGCCGCAACACCCCCGGCGGCGAGCTCGACACCGAGCCCAACGGCGCCGTGCACAGCTCGCGCGAGTTCTTCCACAGCTACCTGCAGAGCCTCGACGTCGAACGCGCCGGCGTCACCGAAGGCTTCCAGGCCCGGCTCCGCCAGGTGCTGGCGCACTACGGCGTCGCCGACCTCGACCGCACGCCGGAGCTGGAGGCCGCGGTCTTCCGGATCTTCCTGGCGCAGCAGCGGATGTCGGCCGACATCGCCGTCGTTTCGGACCTGCTGCGGCAGTGGCTGACCGGCGCGCCGCCGGCGGAGTCGCTCAGCGAGCGGGCCGGGCTCACCCTGGAGCACCTGGTCGAGGCCACGCAGGTGCGCTTCCCCGCGGTGTCCGACCTCGCCCGCGGCGTCGTGTTCCGCTGGTTCGCCCAGCCGCTGCTGCGCCGCAACCGCGCCGAGGTGTACGCCGCCGTCCGCACCGAGCTGCGCTACCTCGACCAGCACCCGGACGCACCGGACCGCGCCGACCGGATCCAGGCGATGATCACCGGCTCGCAGCCGCTCGTCCGGCTGGTCGGCCAGCGGATCGGGCGCCCGGGCCGCGACCACGCGCCGCTGCTGGAAGTGCTGACCCGCCGCTACTACGGCAACCGGCGGCTGTCCGGGGTGGCCGTGCGCGACGCCGGTGGCTCCCGGTGGCTGACCGCCGGGCTGGAGACCGCCGACGGCGTGCTGCCCCTGGTCACCACCGCCGTCGACATCGCCGCCCTGCCCGACGCCCTCGCCGCGCTCGGCGAGGTGGCCACCGAAGGCGTGGTCGCCGACCTGTACCTGCGCTGGGAGGACCAGCCCGACGTCGACGCGACCGCCGAGCGGCTCGGCGCGCTGCTGGCCGGGCACCCGGTGCCCGCGAGCGTGCGGCGGGTCGTGTTCACCGTGGCCGGCACCGGCGGCGCGGTGATGCACCACCACTTCACGTTCGAGCGCGACGGCGGGACGTTCGCCGAGGACCGGCTGATCCGCGGCCTGCACCCGCAGATCGCCCAGCGCCTGCAGCTGCAGCGCCTGCGCGAGTTCGACCTCACGCGGCTGCCGTCGGCGGACGAGGAGATCTACCTCTTCAAGGCCGTGGCGAAGACCAACCCGGCCGACGAGCGGCTGATCGCGATGGGCCAGGTCCGCGACCTGACGCCGCTGCGCGAAGCCGACGGCCGCCTGGTCGCGCTGCCCGCGCTCGAGGACGCGGTCACCGCCTGCCTCGACGCGATCCGCAACATCCAGGCGCAGCGGCCGCAGAACAAGCGGTTCGACACCAACCGGATCATGATGTACGTCTGGCCGCCGACCGACCTCACCACCGACGAGCTGAACACGCTGGTCCAGCGCATCCTGCCGACGTCGGTGGGCGCCGGGCTCGAGGAGGTCCAGTTCCTGGCGCGGCGGCGCACGGACGCGGGCAAGCTGACCGAGCTCGCCGTCCGGATCACCTTCGACCCCGGCCACGGCGCGCGGCTGCACGTCGACCACCCGTCGACCGAGCCGGTCAAGCCGCTGGACGACTACCGCCTGAAGGTCCTGCGTGCGGCGCGGCGCGGGACGGTGTACCCGTACGAGCTGACCGACCTGCTCGCCGGTCCCGGCGGCACGTTCACCGAGCACGACCTCGACGAGAGCGGTGTCCTGGTCCCGGTGGACCGGCCGAAGGGCAAGAACACCGCCGCGCTCGTGGCGGGCGTCGTCACGACCCCGACCGAGCGGCACCCCGAAGGCGTCACGCGGGTGGTGCTCCTCGGCGACCCGACGAAGTCGCTGGGCGCGCTGTCGGAGCCGGAGTGCTCGCGGGTCATCGCGGCGCTCGACCTGGCCGAGCGGATGCGCGTCCCGCTGGAGTGGCTCGCCCTCTCTTCGGGCGCGCGGATCTCGATGTCCTCGGGCACCGAGAACATGGACTGGGTCGCCGCGGCGCTCAAGCGGATCGTCACGTTCACCCAGGACGGCGGCGAGATCAACATCGTGGTCAACGGCATCAACGTCGGCGCCCAGCCGTACTGGAACGCCGAAGCGACGATGCTCATGCACACCAAGGGCATCCTGGTGATGACGCCGGACTCGGCGATGGTGCTCACCGGCAAGCAGGCGCTGGACTTCTCCGGCGGTGTGTCGGCCGAGGACAACTTCGGCATCGGCGGCTACGACCGCGTGATGGGCCCGAACGGCCAGGCGCAGTACTGGGCGCCGCACCTGCCGGCCGCGCGGGAAGTCCTGATGGCGCACTACGAGCACACCTACATCGCGCCGGGTGAGTCCGGGCCGCGGAAGGTGGCCACGACCGACCCGGCGGGCCGCGACGTCTCGTCGTTCCCGCACGCCGTCGTCGGCAGCGACTTCCGGACCGTCGGGGAGATCTTCTCGGCCGAGCACAACCCGGACCGCAAGAAGCCGTTCGACATCCGCACGGTGATGCGCGCGCTGTCCGACCAGGACCACCCGGTGCTGGAACGCTGGGCGGGCATGGCGGACGCGGAGACCTCCGCGGTGCAGGACGTGCACATCGGCGGCCGCCCGGTCTGCCTGATCGGCATCGAGTCGCGGTCGGTGCCCCGCCGCGGCTTCCCGCCCACCGACGGCCCGGACACCTACACCGCGGGCACGCTGTTCCCGCGTTCGTCGAAGAAGACCGCGCGCGCGATCAACGCGGCGTCGGGCAACCGGCCGCTGGTCGTGCTGGCCAACCTGTCGGGCTTCGACGGCTCTCCGGAGTCCCTGCGCAAGCTGCAGCTGGAGTACGGCGCGGAGATCGGCCGGGCGATCGTCAACTTCGAGGGCCCGATCGTGTTCACCGTGATTTCGCGGTACCACGGCGGCGCGTTCGTGGTGTTCTCCAAGACGCTCAACCCGAACATGACGGTGCTGGCCCTCGAGGGTTCGTTCGCGTCGGTGCTCGGCGGTGCCCCGGCGGCCGCGGTGGTGTTCGCCGGCGACGTGAACAACCGCACGGCGAACGACCCGCGGGTGACCGAGCTGCAGGCCCGGGTCGCGGCGGCGGGCGGCGCCGAGCGGGCGGCGCTCAACGCCAAGCTGGCCGAGGTCCAGTCGTCGGTCCGCGCGGAGAAGGTCAGCGAGGTGGCCGCGGAGTTCGACCGCGTGCACAGCATCCAGCGGGCGGTCGAGGTCGGCTCGGTGGACGCGATCATCAGCGCGGCCGAGCTGCGGCCGCGGATCATCGAGGCCATCGAGCACGGCCTGAAGAAGTAGCTCTCCCCAGCCGAACCGGGGCCGGTCACCCACGTGACCGGCCCCGGTTCCGTTTTCCGTAACGGGCCGGGCGGACCCCGCGACTGTCCACTTGCGGCTTCCGCCGCGAGCCGGAGAGGGGACCCGTTGACGCACACCGACTTCGCGCTGGACCCCGACGAAGTACGGGTGCTCCTGGAGCGGCTGCAGGTCGCGAACGACCGCTTGACCGACGCGTGGGCCGACACCGGCCTGCTGACGGGCTCGCGCTCCCCCGCGTGTGATCCGGCGAGCGAGGCCTACACCGCGCGCCTCGCCACGCTGTTCGCGGCCGACCGCGACCACCTCCGGCAGCGGATCGCGTTCCTGCACGACCTGGTCGCGAAGGTCGGCGCGTCGGCCGGGCGGCTGAGCGCGCAGGACGCCGCCGCGGCCGGGGACCTGGCGGGCTGATGCTGTTCCCCTGGTCGAACCCCCGGGTGCGGGCCGCGGCCGACCGCGCCGGCCCGGCGTCCGTGCGTTCGACGGAGGACGCCGAGAAGTGGTCCGCGGGCCTGGCGCACCAGGACGTCGAGGCACGGGTCGTCTCCCTCGAAGACCTCGTGGACCTGGTGCACGGCGGCAGCGGCACCGGCTGGGCCGAGGCCGCCGAAGCGGCGCAGCGGGTGGGGATGGCGCACCGCGAAGTGGCCGACCTGCTGCATTCGGTGCTCAACCGGCTCGACTCCGCGTGGCGCGGCGACGCGGCCGACGCCGCCAGCGCCACCACCCGCGCGTTCGGCGGCGCCCTCGACACGACCGAGGCGCGGTACGTCCACAATGGACTGAACATCACCGAGGCGGACCACCACTACCGGCAGCTCCGCGCCGAGCTCGCGCACCTGGGGCCGCGTCCGGAGAAGAGCCTCTGGGACCACCTCGCGCCGTGGGACACCGACACGGAAAAGGCGATCACCGCCTACAACGAGAACGCGGCGCGGTACCTGGAGCACTACCACGCCTACGCCGCCCACCTGGACGGCCAGGCCCGCGCCCTGCGGTACGACGAAGGCGACCCGGCCGCCGATCGTGCACGCCCCACCGGCGGTGGTTGCGCCGCCGATCCGGCCTGCGGCGGAAGCACTCCCGCCGTCACCCGGCCGTACTCCGGCTTCCCCGCGACGACCGGCTTCCCGGCTCCCGCCACCCAGGCCGCGGCCGGTGCGGTCCCGCCCCCGGAACCCGCCGTTCCGCTACCGGCGTTCGCGGCACCACCTGCTCCGGCCGCCTTCTCCCCGGCGCCGGGACCGCTGCCGGACTCGCCGGTCACCGCCGCCCCACCCGACGCGACGAGCACGACCGGCTTCGTCCCGACCGGACCCCCGGCGTTCGCCACCCCGGCGGCACCGGTCGCTCCACCGGGGGCGGGAGCCGTTCCGCCGGGCTTCGGAGCCGTCCCGCCGGGCTTCACCGGCAATCCCCGCGGCGGCCTCGTCGGCGGAGAACTCCGCACGGCCGGTGAGAGCCTCCGGGGCGCGGGCGGCACCGGTCCGGGTTCCGGAGCCGCCCCGGCTTCCGGCCGGGGTTCGCGGCGAGAGGGCGACCGGGACCACGAACGCAAGTACGTCCTCGACGACGGCTCCCTCTTCACCGACGAAGAACGGTACGGCTGGGTCGACCCGGTCACCGGCCGGACCACCGTCGACCCCACCATCGGTGCCTGAGCCGGGAGAACCACATGCCCGTCTTCGACGAACCCGTCGTCCTGCCCCGGCCGGCGTTCCTCACCGCCTGGCGCCTGCTCGACCTCGGCGACGCACCCGCGGCCCTCGGCACCGGCCGCCACCACTGGCTCCGCGATGACGCCGCGGCGGAGCTGGAGAAGCGCACGATGGGCACGCTCACCGGCCTCGGGCTCGCGCGCAACGGCCGCCTCAACGACCTCTGGCGCACGTCCCTGCGGACCCTCGCGCACGCCGACCGCGAGTTCTACTCCTGGACCACCCGCCGCGACGGCGGGCACGGCGCCGTCCTCGTCGCGGCGCGGGGCGAGGACGCGGTCCGGCTGGTCGCCGACGACCTTGCGGTGCTCGTCGAGCCCGTGCGCCCGGCCCGGCTCGCGACCAGCCTCCTCGACGGCCTGCCCGAGCTCGACGGCGCCGACGTCCCGGACCAGGTGCAGCCCGCGAGCGCCGCGCCGCTGCGGGAACCGCGGGAAGCGGTCCACCAGCTCTACACCGCACGGCGCGAGCGCGGCGTCCGGATCCGCTCGAACCCGGCCACCGCGCTCGACCTCGACCGCGGCCGCGTGCTGACCTACCCGGTCGGCGAAGACGCCGTCGTCGTCGCGCCGGGCACCCCGCGGCTGATCGTCGCCCTGCTGAACGAGACGCACGCCGGGCTGGTCTGAGCGCGCCGGGTTTCGCGACTTTCGGGGGTGTGCCGGGTTTGCCCGTCCCGACACACTGTGCGTGCCGGTGCGGTGACCAAGGGTTCCCGCCGGACCTCCATCCGTGCGGCGTGAGGAGATCCTCCGATGGCGTCAAGGTCCCTGTCCCGGCTCGCCCTCGCGGCGACCGGGGTCCTGCTCACCACCCTGCTCGGCGGCACGGCCACCGCGCAGCCGGCGGACACCCCCGTCTTCTGGCGGGTGCCGGCCACGGCCACCCAGGCGCGGGCGCTCACCGACGCCGGGTTCGACGTCGAAGAGGGCGATGCCGGCGCGGTGTACGTCGTCGGCGGTCAGGCGGTCGCGAACCAGTTGCGGGCGCGGGGTTTCCGGCCGTCGTTCTTCGACACCGTGTACAAGGACCTGCCCGCGCAAGGGAACGCGCTGGCGGCCGACACGTACTACGGCGGCTACCGGACGGTCACCGCGCACGAGAACCACCTCTCCGCCGTCGCTTCCGCGCACCCGGACCTGGCCACGAAGTACACGATCGGCCAGTCGTGGAAGAAGACGAAGGGCCAGGGCGGCCACGACATCCAGGCGCTCTGCCTGACGAAGAAGCAGGCGGGCGACTGCACGCTGTCGACGACGTCGCCGAAGCCGAAGTTCTTCCTGATGGCCCAGATCCACGCGCGCGAGCTGTCCACCGGCGAGCTCGCCTGGCGCTGGATCGACTACCTCGCCGACGGCTACGCGACCGACGCCACCGCGAAGTCCATTTTGGACACCACCGAGGTGTGGGTGGTGCCGATCTCGAACCCGGACGGCGTCGACATCGTCGCCTCGGGCGGGAATTCCCCGAAGCTGCAGCGCAAGAACGCGAACAACACCCGCGGCGGCTGCAGCGGCACGAACATCGGCATCGACCTCAACCGCAACTCCACGTTCAAGTGGGGTGGTGACTCGAACTCCGCGTGCTCGGAGACGTACCAGGGCGTGAGCGCGGGATCCGAGCCGGAGACGCAGGCGCTGGAGAAGCTGGCCCGCGCGATCTTCCCGGACCAGCGCGGCACCGGGAACAACGACCCCGCGCCGGCCACCGCCAAGGGCACGATGATCACGCTGCACAGCTACGGCAACGACATCATCATCCCGTGGGGCTTCACCCAGTCCACCTCGCCGAACGACGCGCAGTACCGCCGCCTCGGCGCGAAGTACGCGGCGTCCAACGGTTATCTCGTCGGCACCAACGAGGAGACCGTCGGCTACGACACCTCCGGCACCACCGACGACTTCACCTACGGCGAACTGGGTGTCGCCAGCGTGACGTTCGAGGTCGGCGGTTCGAGCGGCACCTGCGGCGGCTTCCTCCCCCGCTACACCTGCGTCGACAGCACGTTCTGGCCGAAGAACAAGGGCGCGTTGATCACGGCCGCGAAGGCCGCGGCGGCGCCGTACCAGCAGTAGGTCAGGGCCGGCAGGCGTAGATGCAGTTCTGCGGACGCGGGGACCCGAGCACTTCGACGTGCCGGAACCCCGCGTCCGCGAGCATCGCGGTGGCGGTTTCGGTACCCCACATGGCCCCCAGCGCGGCGCCGCCCTCGGCCAGCGACGTCGTCGTGCAGTACATCAGGCTGATCGAGTAGCACAGCGCGGCGAGCGGGTCACCGACGTTTTCGGCGACGTCGCTGGAGAAGTTCGTGTCCACCATGAAGAACACGCCGTCGGGCGCGAGCGCGCCGCGGATCCGGCCCAGCACGACGTCCGGCCGGTCCTGGTCGTGGACGGCGTCGAAGGCGGTGATCACGTCGTACGGCGGATCGGCCGTCAGCTCGGCGGCGTCCCCCACGGCGAACTCGGCGTTCGGGAGGTCCTGGGTGTTTTCGCGGGCCTGGTCGACGACGCCGGGGTTGATGTCGATCCCGGTGAACCGCGACGCGGGGAAGGCCCGCGCGGCGACGGCGACGGCGTTCCCGGTGCCGCAGCCGAGGTCGAGCACCCGAGCCCCGGCGGCGAGCCGCTCGGTCAGGCCGGGGACGGCGCCGAAGAAGCCGTCGACGAGGTGCTCGCGGTAGATGTGCTTCCAGCTGTCGCCGGTCTTGGCGCCGAGGGTTTCCAGGTGGGGCCCGTACGCCGAGCGCGGGACGCCGCCACCTTCGGCGAACGCGCGTTCCAGCTCGGGGAGGATGCCGGTGAAGGCGCTCAGGGTGAGCAGCGAGGGCATGAGGTTCGCCGCGGTCTCGCCGAGCAGGAACTTCGCGTGCTCCGGCGGGAAGGTGTACTCGCCGGCGTCGAGGGTGAAGAGGCCGCCGGTGACCATGGCACCGAGCCACTCGCGGACGTACCGCTCCTGAAGACCGGCGCGTTCGGCGAGCCCGGCACTGGTGGCAGGCCCCCGGGCGGCGGCTTCGAAGAGCCCGGTGCGGTGGCCGACGCCGATCAGCATGGTGAGGGCGCTGCCGGTCATGATCGTCGTGAGGTGGGCGGCGAAGTCCTTTTCCTCCATGGGAGGCGAGCTTACGGTCCGGCCGGGCGGGATCGGCTCGCCACTTCCCCCGCCCGGCCGAGGCGCCGTCAGGCTTCCTCGTCCTCCAGGCCCGCGTCGGCCAGTACGGCGTAGACCCGCCGCCGGGCGTCCGCGAGGATCTTCTTCACCTCGGCCACCTGGGCTTCGGTGCCGCTGTGCCCGACCTGCGCGGCCGCGCCGGACAGCTCGCCCAGCGCGTGCCACAGCGCGGCGAACCGGTCGGCGTTCGGCTCCTCCTCGGGCTCACCCCACAGCGCGGCGAACTCTTCCTCCCGGCCGGCGACGTGCGCACGGCCCGCATCGGTCAGCCCGGCCACCCGACGGCCGGCGGTCTCGACGGTGTGGACCAGGCCTTCGTCCTCCAGCTGCTGCAGGATCGGGTACACGGAGCCGGGACTGGGCCGCCAGCGGTCGTGGGTCCGGCGGCGGATCTCCTGCATCAGCTGGTAGCCGTGCATCGGCTCCTCGGCCAGCAGCGCCAGGACGGCCGGGCGCACCGGACGCGCCGCGGGCCGCCCGCCGCGGAACTCCCGCACCCGCTGCCACGCACCCCCACCGCCGCCCCAGCCGCCCGGACCACCGAACGACCCGGGACCACCGGGGAACCCGGGAAACCCCGGCGGCATCGGCGGCTGGGGCGGGTGCGGCGGGAACCCGCCCGGCGGGCCCCCGCGCGCCAGGTCCGGGCCACCATCCCAATTCTCGTGCCCCGGCACCCCGTGCAGCCCCGGCTCGTGCCCCGGCCCACCGTGACCGCCCAGTCCGCCGTGCCCACCTGGCCCGTGGCCGGGCCCGCCGTGCATCCCGGGTACGTGGCCGTGCAGCCCCGGCCCGCCGTACTCACCCGGATCGTGGCCGGGCCCACCGTGCGGTCCCGGCCCACCACGGCCGCCGTGGTCGTGGTCCGGGCCGCCGTGATCGCCCGGCTCGTACCCGTGCAGGCCGTGCAGGCCCGGGCCGCCGTGGCCGGGCATCCCCGGCATCCCGTGCCCACCCGGGCCGTGGCCGAAGGGGCCGCCGAACCCGGTGAAGATCCGTCCTGCTCCCGCTGACCTGTCCATGCGTTCTCCTCGTGGTAGTCGTGTAGCCGACATTCACACGATATATCGCCGCTCGATCGGCGGCAACCTACCCGGAGGAGAACCACCGAGCCCCGGCGACGGCCGCGTTCACCGGAAATTTCCTTCCCGGCCATGAATAGTTCGTTATACGCCGGGTTGTACGGGTCTTGTACGGACCGCGTCGACGCTGCCGCCGAGACGCAAGACGAACCCGTAGGGAGAACCGTGAACCTCACCCGGATCGCCAGAGGCCTCCTGGCCGGGCTGCTGGGGTGCGCCGCCGTGGCCGTGCCGGCGACCATCGGCACCGCCGCCGCGCAGGCCGACGTCAGCAGCACCCTGGTGTTCGCCAAGAACACCGAAGGCCACGACTGCTACCGCATCCCCACCGTCGTCAAGGCGAACAACGGCGACCTGCTCGCCTTCGCCGAAGGCCGCAACGGCGGCGCCAGTACCTGCAACGACCTCGGCGAAATCGACCTCGTGCTGAAGCGCTCCACCGACGGCGGCAAGACGTGGGGCGCCGTGCAGACGGTCATCAAGGCCAACGGCGACACCAAGGGCAACCCGGCGCCGATCGTCGTCCCGGGCAGCAACCGGGTCGTGCTGCTGTCCACGATGCAGTGCTACACCAACCCCGCCTGCGGCCGCGTCCCGCGCGTGTCCCTCAGCGAGGACAACGGGAAGACGTGGGGCGCGCCGCGCGTGCTGACCACCGAACTCGGGTTCGCGAGCGCGCCGGGCTGGCTCGCCACCGGGCCGTCGCACGGGATCGTGCTCACCCGCGGCACGCACGCCGGGCGGCTCGTCGCCGGGGTCAGCTGGACCACCGGCGGCAAGGACACCGGCGCGCTGGTCTACAGCGACGACCAGGGCACCACGTGGCACCGCGGGGCGACCGACTCGCCGACGACCGCGATCAACCCGCAGGAGATCAGCGTCACCGAGCTGCTCGACGGCCGCGTCTACGCCGCCGCGCGCAACCAGGCCAACGACGGCGACAAGTGCCTGGCGGGTGGGACGCGCAACCGCGCCTTCGCGCTCAGCTCGGACGGCGGCGCGACCTTCAGCTCGAAGTTCGCCTTCGCCACCGACCTCGTCGCGCCGACCGTCCAGGGCTCGACGGCCCGGATGAGCGCCACCGACACCGGCGGCAGGTACAACCGGGGCGTGTTCGCCGCACCGTCCACTTGCGACCGTCGCAAGGAGCTGCGCGTGCACTCTTCGTTCGACGAAGGCGCGAACTGGACCGGCACCGCGGGCAGCCTGCTCGTGTGGGGCCAGGACGCGGCGTACTCCGACATGGTGCAGCTGTCCCCGTCGTCGGTCGGCGTGCTGTTCGAAGCCGGGCCGGAGCTCCACGCGAACGACACGATCCGCTACGCCACGGTGACCGACGCCGCACTGGGCGCCCCGGCCTGCGGGCTCGGGTACGGCGTCATCGATTCGGCGCCGCTCGGCACGGCGGGCACGGCCTACCTGTCCTACAACGCCGCCACCGGCAAGAACTGCGTCAGCGCGATGAAGAGCGCCAACGCCGGCAAGGCGACGCAGACGTCGGCCTTCCTGGAAGTGCAGGGCTCGGCGCGGGTCACGGACTCGGGTGCGTTCTCGTACTTCGCCGGCCCGGTCGCCGCGGCCGCGGCGGACAAGTGCGTGAAGTGGGGCGGCGCGGCCGACGGCCAGGCCTACACCAGCGGGTTCGAACACTGCGGCTGACGCGGTGGAGGGGACCCGCGCCGTGGCCGGGTCCCCTCCCCGTGGCCGCCGAACGCGTCACACCCGCGCCCCGGGTGTTGCACCGGGGCCCCCGGGAGCGATGTAACAACCATGGTCCGCCCCGAAGACGAACAGGACCGCGCACTGGCCGCGGCGCTGCGGGAGTGGGCGCGTCAGGTCGACTCTGTCCCCTACCCCGCCAAGCTCGACATCGACGCGCTGCTGGAGCGGCACTACCAGTCCCAGCGAGAACCGCCGCCCGCCGCGTCGCTGGTGGTCACCGCGACCGCCGACGCCACCGTCGTAGCGGTCACCGGGGACATCGACCTGGCCCGCGAGGACCGGCTGCACGGCCGGCTCGCCGAAGAGGTCGCGCTGGCCCCGCGGGGTCTCGTGCTGGACCTGGCCGGCGTGCGCCACTGCTCCGCCCGCGGGGTGGCGCTGCTGCACGAGGTGGCCGGGCGCGCCACCCGCGCCCGGGTCCCGTTCGCCGTCGCCGGGTGTCCCGCGGTGGTCCGGCGGGCGATCGAAACCCCCCGGCTGAGCCTGCCGCTGCACGCCACCGCCGACGACGCCGTCGAGTGGCTCGGGATCCTGGCCCGGCTGCAGGCGGAGGGGGCTACTTCGCGGCCGCTGGGGCCGTGGCCACCGCCGCCTCGCCGAACTTGATCCCCTTGGCCTCCTTGCCGATCGCGGTCAGCACCGCCACCGCGACCAGGCCGGGGACCACGGTCCACACGAGGGCCGAGGTGTACCCGTGCGACTCCGCGATGGCCTGCTGGATCGGCAGGTTCAGCGCGGCCAGCAGGTTGCCCAGCTGGTAGGTCACGCCCGGGTAGAACCCGCGGATGGCGTCCGGCGACATCTCGGTCAGGTGCGCCGGGATCACGCCCCACGCGCCCTGCACCATGATCTGCATCAGGAACGAGCCGAGCGCGAGCATCCCCGCGCCGTGGTCGAACGCGAAGATCGGGATCACCGGCAGGCCGAGCACCGCCGCCGTGACGATCGTGCGGCGGCGGCCGAGCCGTTCGGACAGCGTGCCGAAGGTCAGGCCGCCGATGATGGCGCCGACGTTGTACAGCACGGCGATCCACGTGCTCGTCGCCGCGCTGAGCCCGGCGCCGCCGTTCTCGTGGGCCTTCAGGAAGCTCGGGTAGACGTCCTGGGTGCCGTGGCTCATCCAGTTGAACGCCGTCATCAGCAGGATCAGGTACCCGAAGCGGCGGATGACCTTCGGGTTCAGCAGGATGTCCTTGACCGACGTCCGGCTCACCCGCAGCTTCTCCCGCGCGACCTCCCAGACCTCCGACTCCTTCACGCGCGCCCGGATCAGCAGGCTGATCAGCGCCGGGAAGATGCTCAGCACGAAGATCCAGCGCCATTCGAGGTCGAGCAGCGAGTGGAACAGCAGGTACGCGAGCGCGGCCAGCAGGTAGCCGATCGAGTAGCCGACCTGCAGCAGGCCGGAGAAGAACCCGCGGCGGGCCACCGGGATCTTCTCCATCGCCAGCGCCGCGCCGAGGCCCCACTCGCCGCCCATGCCGACGCCGTAGACGAACCGCAGGACCAGCAGCACCGTGAAGTTGGGGGCGAACGCGCACAGCAGGCCGGCCACCGAATACAGCAGGACGTCGGCCATCAGCGGGATCCGGCGTCCCACGCGGTCGGCCCACAGGCCGAACAGCAGCGCGCCGACCGGGCGCATGACCAGCGTGGCCGTGGTGATGAACGCCAGCTGCGTCGCCGTCGCGCCGAACGACTTGTCCTTCGCGATGTCCGCGAGGACGAAGACGACGAGGAAGTAGTCGAAGGAGTCCATGCTCCAGCCGAGCAGCGCCGCGAGGAAGGCGTTGCGCTGATCGGATGTAAGCGCTTTCTTCCCCGGAGCCGGTTCCGCCTTGTTTTCCGTCACGTTTGCCCCGTCCCGTCGGTTTTTCACCGGAAGACCGCAGGCACGGTCTAGCACCCACCGCGGGGTACGGGCAAGGGTCAGAGCGTGACGCGGGTGCGGACGCGGCGGCCGACGTCCCGGGCCCAGGCCTTGATCCGGTCCCAGTCGCGGAAGTCGCCGGCGCGGCGGCCGGAGGCCAGCAGCCGCGGGATCAGCCCGTGCACGGTCGCCGGGTCGAGGCGGCCGCCGAAGGTCGCGGTGCGCTCGGCGTCGATACGCGCGGCGAGCAGCGCCACGTTCGGCGGCAGGCTGACCTGCTGGCCGGCGGCGCCCGGGCCGCACGGTCCGCTGTGGAACAGCCACACCGGACGCTCGGCCAGCGCCCGGGCGTTGCGTTCCAGCAACCGGACCGCCTCGGGCCGCCACCGGTGGTAGTACAGGGCGCTGCCGACGATGACCGCGCCGTAGCCGTCGACCCCGGCGACGTCGGCGGCGTCGCGAACGTCCGCGGTCAGGCCGCTCCCGCCGAGCTCGGCCGCGATCACCTCGGCGATCTGCCGGGTTCCGCCGTGGCGCCCGGCGTAGGCGACGAGGACTACGGACATGCTTCCATTGTCGGCCCTGGCGGACCGGGCCGCCCCGCGGGCCGCTCACGATCCGCCATACGGGCGCTCTTACGTTGCTCTTCGTGGGTCCGCGAGCCGCCCGTTCACCCTCAAGGGCTCGCGGGCGGCAAAAACGCCGGGCGCAACGCCGGATCAGGCTCGTCGTAGTAGCGGTGGAACACCGCCGTCTGCCCGCCGGACACGGGCGGCACGATCCAGCTCCAGTCGGCCGGGCAGCGGCGTCCCGCACGCTCTTCGCGCTCCAGGTGGGCCAGGAAGCGCTGCGACTCGGTGTGGTGGTCGGCGATCGTCACGCCGGCGGCGTCGAACGAGTGCTGGACCGCCAGGGTCAGCTCGACCAGCGCCCGGTCGCGCCACAGCGTGCGCTCGGACGCCGTCGGCAGGCCCATCAGCTCGGCGATGACCGGCAGCAGGTCGTAGCGCTGCTCGTCGGCCAGGTTCCGGGCGCCGATCTCGGTGCCGAGGTACCAGCCGTTGAACGGCGCCGCCGGGTAGGTGACGCCGCCGATCTCCAGCGGCATGTTGCTGATCGCAGGCACGGCGTGCCAGCGCAGGCCGAGGCCGGCGAACCAGCGGTGGTCGGGGTGGGTGAGTGGGACCTCCAGCACGGCGTCCGGGGGCAGCGTGAACAGCCGCGGTTCGCCGGGCAGCGCCTCGACCAGCAGCGGGAGGACGTCGAAGGACCCTCTTCGTTCCGGCGGCCGCCAGCCGAGTCTTCGCACCTGCTCGGTGAACCCGGCGTACCGGGGGTCGCCGAGCACGGAGCCGTCGTCGAGGCGGTACCCGGCGTAGCGGATCAGCTGCTCGTTGTGGATGCGCGGGCCCGGCGCGTCCGGGGTGTCCGGGGCGAACACGGTGACGGTCGGGCGGATCCGGCCGCCGCGGGTGGCCTGGCGCAGGTGGGCGACGCATTCGCCGGCGATCGCCGCGGGGTCGGTGACCCGCCGCCGGTCGCGGATGCGGAGGCTGCGCCAGTACAGCCTGCCGATGCAGCGGGCCGAGTTGCGCCACGCGACGCGCGCGCCGTACGCCAGCTCGGCCGCGGTGTGGCGGTAGGTTCCCGTTTCGGCGATTTCCGCGCGGACCGCGGCGAGCCGGTTCTCGAACCGCTCCCCCGCTTCGGCGGCGCCCTCGGCGAACATCCGGTCCAGGAATTCCTCCGCTTCCGCGGAATTGACGCTCTGCTCCTCCGATACGCGCTGTGGGTAAAGCGGCAGCGGCGCCGTCACCCGCTCAGGTGTAACGGTCACCGCGCTTCCCCACTCTCCGGAATCGTGTTCTGCAGCCCGACGAAAAGGTTCACCGTTCCTCCGATGGTCGCCGACGACAAGCCGGCCTGGAGGTCCTGCCGCCCCCGACACCTCCGGCCAGGCGGGGGAGAGTACCCGACGATTCGCGCGGTGCACTCCCCCGATCGTGAATTCCACTCCGCCGGTCCCGGAATGCGGCTTCGGCCAGGGCAAATGTCGGCAAAATAACTGTCACCAAGCGTCATTCGGACATGGCGCAGCGCATTTCCCGTCAATCGATCACAGTGGACAGTGCGGCTTTCGTGATCCTTTCCCGGAAAGGGCCGTTCGGCTGTTCGTGCGCTTTCGCCGAACGGCCTTTCCGGGGCGCGGTCCCCCGTGTATCAGCGCGCCCGCGCGCGACGTTAGAGTCGCGGGCATGAGCCGGATTCCCGTGGTCCTCGTCGCCGGGTTCCTCGGCGCGGGCAAGACGACGCTGCTCAACCACCTGCTCGCCAACCGCGAGGGCGCCCGGGTCGGCGTGGTGGTCAACGACTTCGGCCAGGTGAACGTCGACGCGCTCGCGGTCGCCGGCCAGGTCGACACGATGGTTTCGCTGGGCAACGGCTGCCTGTGCTGCGCCGTCGACGCCAGCGGCCTCGACGCGATGCTCACGCGGCTCTCGTCGTCCGAAGCGGGCATCGACGTCATCGTCGTCGAGGCCAGCGGAATCGCCGAGCCCCGCGACCTGATCCGGCTGATGATCGCCAGCGAGAACCCGGACATCCGCTACGGCGGGCTGGCCGAGGTCGTGGACGCGGTGGAGTTCGAAGCCGCCCGGGAGCGCCACCCCGAACTGGCCGATCACCTGCGGCTGGCCGACGTCGTGGTGCTGAACAAGGCCGACCGCGTGTCCGCGGAGGACCTCGCCAAGCTCACCGCGGCCGTCGAAGAGCTAGCGCCGGGCCGCCCGCTGCTGGTCACCGAGCACGGCCGCGTCGACCCGCGGCTGTTCTTCGACCCGGAACCCCGCGGCGAGCGCGTCGGCCAGCTGTCGTTCGACGACCTGCGCGAGGAGCACGACCACTCGCGGCACCTGCACGCGAGCTACCAGACGGTCACGTTCACCGCCGGGACGCCGCTGGCGCCCCGCGCGTTCGTGGACTTCCTGGAGCGCCGCCCGCCCGGCCTCTACCGCATGAAGGGCCAGGCCGACTTCGGCATCGACGCCCGCTTCCACCTGCACACGGTCGGCGGCTTCGTCGAGCTGGCGCGGTCGCCGTGGCCCGCGCGGGCACCGCACCGCACCGAGCTGGTGCTGATCGGCGCGGGCCTCGACACCGGCGCCGTCCTGGCCGAGCTGGAGAGCTGCGTGGCCCCCGACCCCGCGGTGGTCGACGAACGCGGCCTGCTGCACATCCTGCGTTACCTCCCCGACCAGGCCTGACACGCCGACGACCGGCAAATGCGCTCCCGCCCCACCCACGGCGACGGACACTGTCGCCCATGACGACCACCGCGGTGAGCGCACCCCGCTGGTACCGGGTCGGCGTGCTGCCCGAAGACGTCCCCCTGGCCCACCTGATGACCCGCTCCGGCGACCTCCGCTACCGCCGTTCGGCGTGCGGCGAGCGCGAATCCCGGAGCTGGAAACCGGTCGACTTGACGACAGCGGAGGTGACGCCCTGCCCGGGCTGTGTCGCAACGCTGTCGGGAGCATCGGCGACCGAGGGCGAGGACCGCGGCCAGCTGTCGCTGGACCTCGAGGTCTAGCTGTGCTGCCCCGTGAGGTGGGGGACGCGGCCGGCGGGTTGGGTGTCCTCGGTGCTGGTGGTAGGTGTGCAACCAGCCCGGTAGTGCTGCTCGACGTTCGGTTTCGGTGCGGTAAGGCCGGCTGTAAGCCCATTCCTCGAACAGCGTCCGGTTGAACCGCTCAGCCGGTAGCGGATGAGGACACGGTGCACGGTCGAGGGATTCAGGCCGAGCACGGAGGCGATGCGGGCCGGGCCCCACCGACGCGCGAGCCGAACCTTGATGATTCGTCGCTCGGTCCGGGGGTGTCCGGTTGGGGCTGGTCCTGGGCTGCGAGGAACGGTCGGTCATTGCTGCTTCGCCCTGGTTGCCGGTGTAGACGTCGCAATCCACACCGACCCCGGAGACCTTCCCTCGCACGAAGATCATCCGATCACGTGTCGCACCGATCGCAACTTCCCCGGACAAAACATCTAGCCGAGGGCCTTCTCGTAGCAGATCGACTCGGGATCGCTTTCGTGCGGCGGGAAGTTCGGCACCCGGCGGTACCCCGCGCGCTCGTACAAGCGGATCGCCGCCGGCTGGTGGCGGGCCGTTTCCAGGCGGAGGCGGCGTGCGCCCTGGCCGCGGGCGAGGCGCTCGGACTCCGCCACCAGGGCGCCCGGGACGTCGGTGCCGCGGGCGTCCGGGGCGACGAACAGGCGCTTCAGCTCGGACACGCCCGGCTCGATCGGTTCGACCGCGCAGCAGCCGATCGCGCGGGGGCCGTCGTGGGCCAGGAGGTAGCGGCTTGCCGGGTCCAGCGGGTGGGGCCGGACGTCCGGGGGCAGGTCGTGGACCACGATCAGCTCGGCCGTCATCGCCGTCATCAAGGCGAGCAGCAGCCCGTCGTCGGCCGGGCACTCCGCGACGGTCGCCATCTTCACGCCTTCTTCGCCCGGCTCGGCGCCACCCGCGGCGGCTCGTTGGGCATCTTCGGGTAGACCGGCGGCCACGGCGCGTCCATCAGCCCGTTCGCCAGGTCCGCTTCGGACATCGCCAGCAGCGGCTCGATCGACTGCGGCCGCTCCCCCGCGCCGGCCCACGGGTCGCCGCGCTCGGCCACGCGCGCGGGCACCGTGCTCAGCGTGAGCTCGTCCGGCTCCACGGTGTCCAGTTCGTCCCAGCCGATCGGCGTGGACACCTGGCCGCCCACCCGCGGGCGCACGCACCAGGTGCCGAACACGGTCTTGTGCGGCGCGTTCTGGTTGAAGTCGACGAACACGCGCGAGCCGCGTTCCTCCTTCCACCACTGCGCGGTGATCTTCTCCGGGTGACGGCGTTCGAGCGCCCGCGCCAGCGCGACCGCCGCGGCCCGCACCTGGAAGCTGTCCCAGCGCGGTTCGAGCAGCACGTACAGGTGCAGGCCCCGCGAACCGGACGTCTTCAGGTGGCCTTCGATGCCGTGCTCGGCCAGGAACTCCCGGGTCAGCACGGCGGCCTCGCGCAGGTCGTCGAAACCGATGCCGGGCGACGGATCCAGGTCGACGCGCAGCTCGTCGGCGACCTCCGGCGTGTCCGCCAGGTACGGCCACACGTGGAAGCCGAGGCAGCCGAGGTTCACCGCCCACAGGATGTGCGCGAGGTCCTTCGCCACCAGCGCGTCGCTCGTCGTGCCGTTCGGCGTCGAGACGACGGTGGTGCTCAGCCACGGCGGCGCGCCCTTCGGCACGCGTTTCTGGAACCAGTTCTTGCCACCGGCACCGTCCGGGTAGCGCTCCAGCAGCAGCGGGCGCCCGCCGAGCCGGGCCAGCAGCGGGCCGGAGATCGCGCGGTAGTACTCGACGAGGTCGAGCTTCGTCTCGCCGCGCTCCGGGAAGTAGACCTTGCCCGGGCTGCTGATCTTGACCTCGACGCCGTCGACGTCCAGCAGCACCGCCTCGCTCATCGCGCCTCCCCGAACAGCTTGGCGAGCTCGGCGGGCGGCGCCTCGTCGAGCTGGGCGTACGTGCACGACTCCGGCGTGCGGTCGGGCCGGAACCGGACCAGCCGCCCGCCGTGGCGGAACCGGCCGCCCTGCAGGTGCTCGTAGCGGACCTCCGCCACCCATTCGGGCCGCAGCGGCTCCCAGGAGAGGTCCTTCTGCGGCGCCCAGCGGCTCATCGCGCCCGGTTGCCGGCCGGGCTCGGGTTCGTACTCGGCCCAGGACCGCCACGGGTGGTTCTCGAGCGCGTTCTCCCGCAGCGGCGCCAGCTCGTCGACCAGCTCGGCCCGCCGCGCCTTGGTGAAGCTGCTGGCCACGCCGACGTGGTGCAGCACGCCCTCGCCGTCGAACAGCCCCAGCAGCAGCGAACCGACGCCGGCGCCGTCCTTGTGCCAGCGGAACCCGGTCACGACGCAGTCGGCCGTGCGCTCGTGCTTGACCTTCAGCATCACCCGCTTGTCCTGCTCGTACGGCAGGTCCGCGGGCTTGGCCATGACGCCGTCGAAGCCCGCGCCCTCGAACCGGGTGAACCAGTCCTCGGCCTGCGCCGGGTCGTCGCTCAGCGGGGTCAGGTGGACGCGCTGCAGCCCTTCGGCGTCGGTGCGCAGGATGCTCTCCAGCCGCGCGCGCCGCTCGCGGAACGGCTCGCCGGTGAGGTCGGTGTCGCCGAGGGCGAGCAGGTCGAACGCGACGAAGCTGGCCGGCGTCTCCTCGGCGAGCTTGCGCACGCGCGAGGCCGCCGGGTGCAGCCGCAGCTGCAGCGCCTCGAAGTCCAGCCCCGCCGGCGTGACCAGCACGATCTCGCCGTCCACGACGCAGCGGGGCGGCAGCGCGGCGGCCAGCAGCTCGACCAGCTCGGGGAAGTAGCGGGTCAGCGGGCGGTCGTTGCGCGAACCCAGCTCGATCTCGTCGCCGTCGCGGAACACGACGCAGCGGAAACCGTCCCACTTGGGCTCGAACAGCAGCCCCGGGTCACGAGGCACCTCGTGCACGGCTTTCGCGAGCATCGGCCGCACCGGCGGCATCACGGGCAAGTCCACCGCGCGAGCTTAAAACACAGGTACGACACTTCTTGAAAACAACACAGTTGAGCGTGATACACACTGACTCGTGACCACCGAACGCCCAGAACCGCCCCTGACCGGGGGCGAGCGCGAAATGCTGCGCACCTTCCTCGACTTCCACCGCGCCACCCTCGCGATGAAGTGCGACGGACTGTCCGACGAGGACCTCCGCCGCGCCGCCAGCCCACCGTCGACGCTGTCGCTGCTCGGCCTGGTCCGGCACATGGCCGAAGTGGAGCGCACCTGGTTCCGGCGCGTGATCAACGCCGAAGACATCCCGCTGCGGTGGTCGGCCGAAGGCGACTTCCAGGCCGCCTACGACGCGAGCTCCTCGACGCGCGAGGAAGCCTTCGAAGCGTGGCAGACCGAAGTGGAGCACTCCCGCAAGATCGAAGCGGCGGCCGAGTCGCTCGACGTCACCGGGTACCAGGCCCGCTGGGGCGAGGACGTCTCGCTGCGGCTGGTGATGCTGCACATGATCCACGAGTACGCCCGCCACAACGGCCACGCGGACTTCATCCGGGAAGCCGTCGACGGCGTCACGGGAGCCTGATGGACGTGCTCGCGTGGCTGCTCGACTCGGACCCGGCGCTGCGCTGGCAGGTCGAGCGCGACCTCGCGGGCACCCCACCCGAGATCTGGGAAGCAACGCGCGCCCGCGTCGCGACGGAAGGGTTCGGCGCGCGCCTGCTGGCGGCGCAGGACCCGGACGGCCAGTGGGCGGGCGGCGCGTTCTTCCCGGCCGGCTTCCGCGGCGACGAACCGCAACCGTGGACCGCGACGACGTGGTCGCTGAACGCCCTGCGCGAATGGGGTCTCGACGCCGCGGTCCTGAGCGGCACGGCCGAGCTGCTGGCCGCGAACAGCCGCTGGGAGTACGACGACCTGCCGTATTGGGACGGCGAAGTCGACTGCTGCATCAACGCCTGGACGCTGGCCAACGGCGTGTGGCTGGGCGCGGACGTCGCCGGCATCGCCGACTGGTTCGCCGGACACCGGTTGCCGGACGGCGGCTGGAACTGCGAGTGGGTCGAGGGGTCGACGCGCTCGTCCGTCCACTCGACACTCAACTCGCTCAAAGGCCTGCTGGCGCACGAAACCGCGACCGGCGGCACCGCGGAAACCCGCGAAGCCCGCCGCCTCGGCGAGGAGTACCTCCTGGAACGCGGACTGTTCCGGCGGCGGTCGACGGGTGCGCCGCTCGCGCCGTGGGTGCGCGAATTCGGCTATCCGATGCGCTGGCACTACGACGTCCTCAACGCCGCTTCGTACTTCCGCGACGCGGGGCGCCCGGACGAGCGGCTGGCGGAGGCGATCGAGCTGATCCGCGCGGCCCGGGAAGCGGACGGCACATGGCTCCAGCAGCGCACCGACGCCGGCCGCGTGTGGTTCCCGGTGGACGTCCCGGCCGGGCAGCCGTCGAAGTGGCTGACGTTCTTCGCGACCCGCGTCCTGGACTGGTGGGACGCCCGCTAGAGCTCCGCGAGCAGGAGCCCGCTGCGCGGCTTCGGCGTGAAGTAGGTGGCCTTGCGCGGCATCCGGCGGCCCGCCGCGTGCACCGCGAGGACGTCGGCGTGGCTCACCGGTGCCAGCAGGACCACCGCGTCGGCGTCCGGCGGCACCGGGCGGCCGTCCGGGAGCGGGTGCGTGCACGGGCCGTCGGGGTCGATCCCGAGCGCGTCGGCGAAGAGGATCCGCTCGACGATCTCGTGGTCGATCACCGGTCCGGGCCCGGCGAAGCCCGTCCGCGGCAGCGGGACCCTCAGCACCGCGTCGCCCGCGCGTACGACGGCCTCGCCGGTGACCGGGACCGCGTGCTCGTCGTAGCGGACGTCCAGGCCCGCCGCGGACCAGCGCGACACCAGGTCCTCCGGGCCGAAGCCGGTGCCGGTGAGCACCCGGTGGATCGCGCCGATCCGCAGCGACGGACCCGCGGTGACCAGGGCGAGCAGCCCGCCGTGCCCGGCCGCCGCGGCCGCGGCCACGCGGTGGTTGCCGTCGGCGACCAGCAGTTCGGCGGCACCGGCCGCGCCGAGCAGGCGGCGCTGCAGCGGCCCGGCGGGCACCACCCACAGGTCGTGCCGCCGCCCGGCCGCGTCCGAAGTGGACAGATCGGGCAGGCCGAGCGCGCCGCACGCGCGCGTCACCTCTTCGGTCAGCAGCTCGCCGCCGGCGGCCGGGACGAGCAGCGCCGCACTGGTCGCGCAGCCCAGCCCGGCGAGCACGGCGGCCCGCTCGGCGACGACGTCGGGGTAGACGTCCTCGGTGTGCCGGACCCGGGCGGTACCGTCGTCGGTCACCGCGGCCGGGTCGACCAGGCAGAGCAGGCCCAGCGCGACGCCGTCCGGCCCTTCGATCCGGTAGGGCGCGACGACGTCCCGCACCGGCCGGTAGGCCCGCTTGCGGAGCCGTTCGAGCGCCGCGCGGGCGATCGGCACGGCGGCGGCCAGGTCGAGGCCGCGCGCCAGCGCCGCGGGCGTGCGCGCGGGGTGCTGCACGGCCAGCAGCGTGTCCCCCGCGCCGGGCTTGGCCAGCGCGTAGGCCACCCGGTCGGGCTCGGCGAACTCGTCGACGTCGGGGCCGGGGACCTCGTCGCGGACCACCCAGCCCCGGCCGATCGGCCGGATCCAGTCGTTCATCCCTCCCATCTTCCGCGAAGAGGCCGAAGACGGAAATTCACTGGGTGCGCCGCCCCGTCGATGGAATGCTTAGGACTGCAAAGCAGTTGACCCCGGTCATGACCGTCCCGAGGAGCAGCCCGCCGATGACGACACCCGCCGCCACCAGCGTGAAGGGGGTCGGCTTCCGGTCCGAACGCGGCCCGGTGCTGGTCGCCGTCATGCTCAGCACCGCGCTGGTCGCGCTGGACAGCACGATCATCGCGACCGCGGTGCCCTCGGTGGTGCGCGACCTCGGCGGGTTTTCGCAGTTCCCGTGGCTGTTCTCGATCTACCTGCTCACCCAGGCCGTCACGGTGCCGCTCTACGGCAAGTTCGCCGACGTCCTCGGCCGGCGCCCGGTGATGTTCTTCGGGATCGCGGCGTTCCTCGTCGGCTCGGTGCTGTGCGGCGCCGCGTGGAGCATGCCGGTGCTGATCGCCGCCCGCGCGGTGCAGGGCATCGGCGCGGGCGCGATCCAGCCGATGTCGATGACGATCATCGGCGACCTCTACACGGTGGAGGAACGCGCCAGGGTGCAGGGCTACGTCGCCAGCGTCTGGGGCGTCGCGTCGGTCGTCGGCCCGACGCTGGGCGGCGTGTTCGCCGAATACCTGGACTGGCGGTGGATCTTCTTCGTCAACCTGCCGCTGGGCGCGATCGCCGCGCTGATGCTGCACCGCAACTTCGCCGAGCGGGTGGAGCGCAAGCCGCACAAGGTCGACTACACCGGCGCCGCGCTGCTCACCGTCGGCTGCTCGCTGGTGATCCTGGCCCTGCTCGAAGGCGGCGTCGCGTGGGCGTGGGGTTCGCTGCCGAGCGTGGGGATCTTCGCCGCGGGCGCGGCGCTGCTGGTCGCGTTCGTGCTGGTGGAGAAGCACGCGGCCGAGCCGGTGCTGCCGCTGTGGGTGTTCACCCGGCGGACCCTGGTCGGCGGCAACCTGGTCGCGGTCGTGGTCGGCGCGGTCCTGATGGGCCTGACGTCGTACCTGCCGACGTACGCGCAGGGCGTGCTGGGCGCGGGCGCGCTGGTGGCCGGGTTCGCGGTGGCGGCGCTGACGGTCGGCTGGCCGATCTCGGCTTCCCTGGCCGGCAAGATCTACCTGCGCATCGGCTTCCGCGACACGGCGCTGATCGGCAGCGTGTTCATCATCGCGGGCGGCGTGCTGGTGGCGATGCTCGGCGCGACGTCGTCGATCTGGGCGGCGGCGACCGCGGCGTTCGTCCTCGGCATCGGCCTCGGCCTGGCGGCGAGCCCGACCCTGGTGGCGATCCAATCGGTGGTCGGCTGGGACCGCCGCGGCGTGGTGACGGCGACGAACCTGTTCAGCCGGTCGTTGGGCAGCGCGGTCGGCGCGGCGGTGTTCGGCGCGATCGCCAACGCGACACTGGCTTCGCGGTTCGCGAACCCGCCGGCGGAGGTGGCGGGCAAGCTGCCGCCGTCGGTGGACGCGACGAGCCTGGTGCTGGGCGGGCACACCGACGACTCCCCGGTGGCGAGGTTCGTCCGGGGCGCGCTGAGCGACGCGACCCACTACGTGTTCGTGGGCCTGCTGGCGGTGGCGGTGCTGTCGGTGGTGGCGCTGCTGCTGATGCCGCGCAAGACCGAGCAGCTGGAGTTCTAGGCGCGCCCGAGCAGCGTGAGGATCCCCTCGATCGCCTGCTCGAACGGCTCGGTGCTGTCGGCGGCCCTGGCAAGGACGTAACCGCCTTGCAGGGTCGCCACGACGGCCGCCGCGGTCGCCGCCGGGTCGAGGCCGCCGTCGTCCTCGGCCACCACCTCGGCGAGCCGGGTGCGCAGCCAGGAGAAGGTCTCTTCGACCGGCTCCCGGAGGGCGGGCGCGGCCATCACGTCCGGGTCCTGCGTCAGGCGGCCGACCGGGCAGCCCTTCAAGACGTCGCGCTCACGGCGGAGGTACGCCGCGATGCGCTCGAGCGGCGCGCCCGGCCCGGACAGCTGCGCTTCGGCGGCGGCGCGCATCTCCTCGGCCGTGCGGTCGATGGCCGCGCGCGCCAGCTCCTCCTTGCCGGCGAAGTGGTGGTACATGCTGCCCTGGCCGGCGCCGGCGAGCCGCTGGATGGTCTTCGGGCTGGTCCCGACGTAACCGCGCTCCCACAGCAGCGTGCGGGTGCTTTCGATGAGACGTTCCCTCGTGTCCACGGAACTCAGTGTACCTACCAGTAGGTACATCAGTTCTGCAGCGGCATGAGCTCCGCCTGGAAGTTCGCCAGGAACTCGTCGAAGTCGCCGTGGCCGGGCCGGATGACGAACTTCGACAGCCCGGCCTCGATGTGCTGCTCCACCAGCCGGCGTGCTTCGGGCCAGCTCGTCGCCACCAGGTCGGTGACCGGCACGCCGGGACGCCGCTTGGCCGCCGCGGCGATCAGCTCGTCCGGCAGCCCCTTGTCGGCCACGGCCAGGCTGAGCCCGAAGTGGTCCGCTTCGATCTCCCGGCCCGCCTCCGCCGCGGCTTCCTGGATCGCGATGCGGGCGTCGCGCGCCTGGGCCGGCGTGTGGAAGCTGCCGAGCCACCCGTCGGCGAGCCGTCCCGTGCGGCGCAGGGCGGCCGGCGCCGCTCCCCCGAGCCAGACGTCGAGCCGCTTGGCCGGGCGCGGCCCGAGGTGGACGCCGTCGACGTGGAAGAACTCGCCGTCGAAGGAGACTTCGTCCTCTTCGAGCAGCCGCCGCAGCAGGGTCAGCGACTCGTCGAAGACGGCGGCCCGGCGCCCGGCGGGCACCGGGAAGAGGTCGTGCTCGGCGGCGCGGGCCGGGCGCAGCCCGAAGACCGGCAGCACCCGCTTGGGCGCCAGGCCGGCCAGGGTGAGCAGCTGCTTCGCGACGAGCACCGGGTGCCGGCCCGGCAGGATCGCCACACCGGTGCCGACCTTGAGCTTCGCGGTCGTCGCGAGCGCGTGCGTCATGCCGATGAGGGGGTCGACTTCGGGTGAGTAGACGAGTTCCGACAGCCAGAGCGAGTCGACGCCGGCGTCCTCCAGCCGCCGCGCCAGCCCGGCGAACTCGCCGGGTCCCGTTCCCGCCGCCGGTGCGACGCCCAGCCTGATCTTCAGCACGGTTCCTCCCGGAAGGCTCTCCCAGGGGCAACGCGCCGGGCGGCCGGGAATTCCTCAGGCGGTCGCGCTGATCACCCGGCTCAGCGCGGCGTGCAGCGCCTCCAGCTCCGGCAGGTCCATCCCGAGGGTCTCGACGACCTTGTACGGGATCTTCTCCGCCTCCGCCCGCAACGCGCGCCCCTGCTCCGTCAGCTCGACGGTCAGCTGCCGCTCGTCCGCCCGGCTCCGCGCCCGTGTCACGTACCCCAGTGCCTCCAGCCGTTTCAGCAGCGGGGACAGCGTCGCGGGCTCGTGGCGCAGCGACGCGCCGAGGTCCTTCACCGAGCGCGGCGAGCGTTCCCACAGCGCGAGCATCACCAGGTACTGCGGGTGGGTCAGGCCGTACGGCTCGAGCAGCGGCCGGTAGATCGCGATCACGCTGCGCGAAGCCACCGACAGCGCGAAACACACCTGCCGGTCCAGCTTCAGCGGGTCCTCACCCAGGTCGATCATGTCCCCGATCCTACTGTGTCGCCGGTCGCGCTAATGATTAGTACACTAAGCATTAGTGTACTATGGAACTCATGGAACGACCGAGTGTGCTCCGCTGGTTCGGCTACGCCGTGGGCGTCCGGCTTCCCGCGCGCCTCAACGACTGGGCCCTGCACGACGCGACGTCGAAGCACTGGCGGGCGCGGTACGTCCTGCAGCGGTCGGTCGGCATCCTGCCGCTGTGCGCGGTGTGGCTGCTGCTGCCCGGCTCGATCTGGCTGCGGCTCTCACTGGTTCTCATGGCCGCGCTCGTCGCGTACTTCTACTCCTGCGCGTACATGGAGGAGAGCGTCGAGCACCGGCTCGGCCGGCAGGGCTTCCCGCACGACACCGGACGCCGCCTGCGCGCCGAAGCCGCCGAGGCGAAGAACGCCGAAGCGACCGCCCGCTACCTCGCGCGCTACCGGACCCCCTCGGAGGGTTAGTTAGAGTCCGGGGACCATGAGACGCAAGCTCCGGCCCCCGATCCCGCCGCGCCACGGGCTGGACCCCGCCCGGCTGAAGCTCCCTGACGAGGGCGGGTGGCCGACCCTGCTGGCGCACCTCGTCGACCGGCTGCCGAGGGTGGCACCGGACCGCATCGAGGAAATGCTGCGCGAAGAGCGCATCCACGGCCTCGACGGCCCGCTCGGCGTCGACACGCCGTTCGAGCCCGGCTCGTTCATCTGGTTCCACCGCGACCTGCCGGACGAGGTGCCGGTCCCGTTCGAGATCCGTGTCGTGCACCGCGACGAGCACCTGCTGGTCGTCGACAAGCCGCACTTCCTGGCGACCATCCCGCGCGGCCAGCACATCCTGGAGACGGCGCTCGTGCGCTTGCGGCGCGAGCTGGACCTCCCGCAGCTCTCGCCCGCGCACCGGCTCGACCGGGTCACCGCCGGCCTGGTGATGTTCGTGATCACGCCGGAGCTGCGCGGCAAGTACCAGACGCTGTTCCGCGACCGCCGCGTGCACAAGGAGTACGAGGCGATCGCCCCGTACGACGCCACCCTGGAGCTGCCGCGGACGGTCCGGAGCCGGATCGTCAAGGAGCGCGGGGTGCTCGCCGCGCGCGAGGAGCCGGGCGAGCCGAACGCGGAGACGTACGTCGAACTGGCCGAGCACCGCGACGGTCTGGGCCGCTACCGGCTCCGGCCCTCGACCGGCCGCACCCACCAGCTGCGCGTCCACCTCAGCAGCCTCGGCATCCCCATCCTCGGCGACGACTTCTACCCGGAACTGCGGGAAAAGCCCCTCGGCGACTTCACGAAACCGTTGCAGCTGCTGGCGAAGGTGCTCGCGTTCGACGACCCGGTCACCGGGACACCCCACCGCTTCACCAGCGGCCTGCGGCTGTCCGCGTGGGACGACCTCGCCGCGTGGGCGGCACCCCCGGCGTGACCCGGGAGCGCCGCCGGTGCGTCCGAGCGCCGGCCAGCGCCGAATCCGCTCCCGATGACCGTTGCGGACGCAACACAGCGAGACGCGGCGAACGACCAACGACAGGCCGGGCTGCACCTCTCCTACTTGTGCCAGAACTTCACGCCGCTCCACTGCACGGTGATCGGCCCCGCGCCGCTGGACGTGCGGTAGCTGCCGAACTTGTCGTAGTAGCTGCCGCTCGCGCTGGCGATCGTCTGCTTCAGCGAGCCGTTGAGGTACACCTTGTGCGAGCTGCCGACCTGGTTGATCGTGTTCACCCGCACCGACGTGCCGACGGTCGCGCCGCTGCCCAGCGTCGCCCCACCCTCCACCGCGTACATCCGGCCGCCCTTCTCGACCGCCAGCAGGAAGTACGGCCCGGCGTTCGAGCCGTCGCGGAACGTCTGCTTGAGACTGATCCGCGTGCCGCTCATGCCGGTGATCTTGAACGAGCCCTCGAACTGGTGGGTGCCGCCGGTGTAGGTGGTGTAGCGGCGTTCCGCGCGCTGGTCACCGCTGCCGGTCGAGCACGTCAGCTGGAAGGTGAGGCCGGAGAGCTGCCCGCAGCCCCGCTCCTGCTCGGTGTAGCCCGGCGAGTCCGGGGTCCACGGACCGGTCCCGACCTGGGCGTCCGCCGTGGGCGTGAGGATCGCGAGTCCTGCCGCGACCGCCATGAGCACGCCCGCACCGTGAATTCTGCGCACCGTCGACCTCCTGGGTCACTCGAGGCGGCGATGCTGTGACTGTACGAGCCGGAGCCGTCACGGACAAGAGTTTTCCCGGCGGTGTCGAATCCGCCGGACCTCGTTCGACAGACTCGTGAAGGCACCACCGATCATCCCCGAGGAGCACCCATGCGCACCCTGATCTCCACGTCGTTCGTCTCGCTCGACGGCGTCGTCGAAGCCCCGGGCGGCGAGGCCGGCTACCGCAACGCGGGCTGGACCTTCAAGGACGTCGAGTTCGACCCGGCCGCCTACGAGATGAAGGGCACCGAGCAGGAAGAGGCCACCGCGCTGCTGCTGGGCCGCGTCAGCTACGAAGCGTTCGCGCCGGTCTGGCCGGGCATGACCGTCGAGTTCGCCGGCTACAACGCGATGCCGAAGTACGTCGTGTCGACCACCCTCCAGGACTCCGACCTGGTGGACAACTGGGGCGAGACGACGATCCTGCGGTCGCTGGACGACGTCGCCGCGCTCAAGGAGACCGAGGGCGGGCCGATCATCGTCAACGGCAGCGCCACCCTGAACCGCTCGCTCGCCGACGCGGGCCTGCTCGACCGGCTCCACCTGCTGGTGTTCCCGGTGCTGCTCGGGGCGGGCAAGCGGCTGTTCAGCGAGACCGACAAGGACAAGCAGAGCCTGAAGCTGATCGACAGCGCGTCGTACGGCAACGGGATCCAGAAGCTCGTCTACGAGTTCGCGCGCTGACCGCCGCGGGTCCGGCCGGTGTTTCACGTAGAACATCTGTTCGAACGTGGTGTACGGTCGGACCCATGACGACCCCGGCACTGCAGGCTTCGTTGTTCGGCGAATCCGGCCCCGTCACGCTGCACCCGCTGGCACCGCGCCGGACCGAACTCGGCTCCGGCGCGTGGATCGACGTCCAGCCGGGCTGGCTCGACGGCGCCGACGAGGTGTTCACCGACCTCGTCACCGGCGTCCCGTGGCAGGCCGAGCGGCGCCGGATGTACGACCGGCTCGTCGACGTCCCCCGGCTGCTGTGCTTCTACGGCGAAGCGGCGCCGCTCCCCCACCCCGTGCTGACCGAGGCGCGCGCCGCGCTGAGCGAGCACTACGCCGGCGAACTCGGCGAACCGTTCCGCACGGCGGGCCTCTGCTACTACCGAGACGGCCGCGACAGCGTCGCCTGGCACGGCGACACGATCGGCCGCGGCAGCACGGAGGACACGATGGTGGCGATCATCTCGGTCGGCACGGCCCGCCAGCTGGCCCTGCGCCCCCGCGGCGGCGGCGAGTCCCACCGCTACGCCCTCGGCCACGGCGACCTCATCGTGATGGGCGGCTCGTGCCAGCGCACGTGGGAACACGCGATCCCGAAAACGAGCCGGGCGGTCGGCCCGCGGATCAGCATCCAGTTCCGGCCGCGCGGCGTGCGCTGAGGTCAGTCGACCAGGACCGGCAGCTCGTCCAGTCCGTACACAATGGACACCTGGCGGAACGAAAGATCCTTCTCCGGCACCGCGAGCCGCAGGTTCGGGAAGCGCTTGATCAGTGCCGGGTACGCCGTGCGCAGTTCCATGCGGGCCAGCTCCGCGCCGATGCAGCGGTGGATGCCGTAGCTGAACGCCAGGTGCGACGTCGGCTCGCGGGTGGCGTCGAAGTCGTCCATGCCCGCGCCCAGCTTCGGGTCGCGGTCCGCGGCCGACAACGACACCAGCACGATGTCGCCCTCGGCGATGTGGACGCCGGCGATGTCCATGTCCTGCTTGGCGAAGCGCGGGAACGCCATCTGCACCACGGTCAGGTAGCGCAGCAGCTCCTCGACGAAGCGGTGGACGGACTCGTCGTCGCCGCGGACGGCTTCCATCGCCTTCTCGTCGCGCAGCAGCACCAGGGCGCCGAGCGCCAGCATGCTCGCCGTCGTCTCCAGGCCGCCGGTGAGGACGCCGTCGGCGAGACCGGCCAGCTCGCGGTCGTCGATCTCGTCGCCGTGTTCCTTGATCAGCATGCCGAGCAGGCCGTCACCGGGCTCCTCGCGCTGCTTCTTCACGATGTCGAGCAGGTAGGTCAGCGACTCCGACATCGCGCCGAGCGACGCGCCCGCACCGCCGAAGAGGTCGAAGCGCGCGGTGCTCAGCCGCTGGAACTCGGCGCGGTCCTCATAGGACACCCCGAGCAGTTCGCAGATGGTCAGCGACGGGATCGGCAGCGCGAACGCCTGCCACAGGTCGACCGGGCCGTCGGTCTTGGCCATCGCGTCGAGCTGCTCGGCGACGATCTCGTCGATCCGCGGGGCCAGCCGGCCGAGCCGTCGCATGGTGAACTCGGGCGTGAGCAGCTTGCGCAGCCGCGTGTGCACCGGCGGGTCCGCGAAGCCGAGGCCGCCGGGGTTCTGGTCCGCGGTCACCCCGGCGTTGCCGACGAGGTTGCCGAAGTCGCTGGAGAACCCGGTGGCCTTGCCGAGGACGGCCTTCGCCTCGTCGTAACCCGTGACCAGCCAGGCGTTCATCCCGAAGGGCAGGTCGAGCTTGCCGATCGGCGCCTCGGCGCGGCGCTCGGCCATCGCGGCGACCGGGTCGAGCCCGTCGCGCTTGAGCGGCAGCAGCGCCGAATCGGGCAGGAGCGATGACATCTTTTCGAGGTCGAAGCCTTTTTTCGACTGCCGGGCGAGGTACCGGCGGCCGACCCAGCCCAGGACCCGTGAGCGCAGACTCCCCATGTACCCGACAGTACCGCACTAGCCCGATCGGGTGAGCGACGGCGAGACGGGACTCACCCCCGGGGCGGTACCTCCCGGTCCACGGTGATCAGCCCGTGCTCGCTCGCGGCGTAGTGGAAGTACGGGCGGCCCCGGTCGTCCGAGCCGGCGAACGACGTCTGCGAGCGCCCGTCGGCTTCGGTGTTGACGCCGTTCGTGCGGGCCAGCACGCCCGAGGAGCTCAGCCACTCCCGCGACGCGCGCACCGGCCGCCAGCTCCGGCCGTCGCCGGTGAGGTCGCCGAGGACCTTGGTCATTTCGGCCGCGCCGGAGATCCGCAGGTTCTGGTCGTCGGTGACGTTCGCGGTGGCGTCGGTGGTCAGCGGGTAGGACCACGTGTGCCGCGCGGCGGACCGCACCCGTCCGTCCACTGTGGACGTCGATGTCTGCTGCCCCGAATCGGCCTGGACGACGTGCTGGGTGAAGCCACCGCCGGTGACGTCGTCGCTGTTGCGGTAGTCGCGGGTGCGTTCGACGCGCGTGTACACGCGGCCGGCGGAGGTGTCGACGTAGCCCGCGGTCACGTCGTGGCGCTTCGCGGTGACGGTGACGTTCACGCCGCCGTCGATGTCCTTCACCGTCGTTTTCCGCACGGGCGCGGCGGCGACGTCGTCCTGGACCAGGGCGCCGGACGTGCGCGTCGCGTTTTTGTCGGTGTAGAGCAGTAGCGTCGGGACGACGGTGAACTCGCCGCCGATGTCCGGGAAGGAGAAGGAGAAGTCATGCGCACCGCCGTCCACGAGCCGGCCCGAGAACGGTGTCACGTCGTAGGTTTCGGCATGCAGGCTGAAGGTGTCGATCGCGACGATCGGCCGCCACAGCTGCGGCACGATCCCGCCGGAGTAGATGTGCGGGAAGGTGAACGCGCTGCCGGCGGCGGTCCCGTCGATCGCGAAGTTCGCTTCGCGGTAAGGCCCCTTGCCGCACAACCCGGCGGCCGGGTACTTCGCGGAGACGTCGTCGGGGACGTCGTCGAACCACTGCTCGTCGCACGCGTGCCCTTCGAGGGTGACCTCGAGGTAGGCGCGGGTGATGTTGCGCGGCAGGTCTTTCGCGCTGAAGTGCACGGTGGGCGCGGCGGGCGTCGCGTCGGCGTGCCCGAACCCGGCGACGTGGTCGGCGGTATCGGGCGCGGGGTGCCTGCGGTCGGCCTGGTAGTAGGTGAGCGTCACGGTCTGGGCGTAGACACCGGTGTAGACGGGCGAGTTGTAGTTCTCGATACCCCCGCGGAAAGGCTGCGGCGAGCGCAACAAGGCGGCATAGGGCGTGAGGTCCTTGTCGAAGTGATAGGTGATCGCCCGGCGGCCCTCGCCACTGGGCTCTTCGGTCGTGCCCCACCAGACCTCGGTCCCCCCGATCCGCAGATCCCCGATCCGATCGTACTGCCGCCCGCTCACGGTGACGCTCTGATCCATGACGACCTTCGCCCACGGCCCCGGACAAGCCTTGGGCGGCGCGAGCGTGCCTTCGTAGAACTGCGGCGTCCCATCGGCGGCATTGGACCGGAAGGCATCGGCGAGGGTGACACTGCAGTGCGCGGTGTCCGGCCGGGTCACCGCGGGCGCGGCGGTCACCGGATCATCGGTGTCCCCTTCGACGACGGGCGAGGCCGAGGCGACGGCCCCGGAGAGCACCCACGTCAGCACCAGCGACAGGACGATCGTGAAGATCCGCACCCGGTCACCCTAGTCCCGCGGCGCCGACGTGGTCCTCCGACGAACGGCTGGACATCGACGCGACAAAACCCGGCCACCCAGCTCGCCGCACTTGGGTCCGCCGGTGGCGGTCCGTACCATGCTCGGCGGCGAGGAAGGACAGCCTTGAGCAGCCTGACCGGGAACTTTCCCCACAGCAGCTTCCTGGCAAATCTGCCGGAGGCATCGAGAACCGGCCTGCTCGAATTGGGTGTCCCGCGCGAGTACTCCCCGGGCAAGGTCCTGCTCCGCGAGGGTGAAAGCACTTCGCACGTCCTCGTGATCGTGACCGGATTCGTCAAGGTGACGGCCTCGACGCCGGAAGGGACCGTGGCCCTGCTCGCGATCCGCGCCGCCGGTGAACTGATCGGCGAGCTCGCGAGCATGGACGGACAGCCCCGGGTGGCGACGGTCACTTGCGCTGGCCAGGTCCGCGCCAGGCTCGTCACCCAGCCCGAATTCCGCCACTTCCTCGGCGGCCACCCGGAAGTGGCGCTGGCGGTCGGGAGCAGTGTGGGCGGCAAGCTCCGCTGGGCCACCCGCCGGAGAGTCGACTTCGGGAGCCGCGAGGTGCGGATCCGGCTCGCGCGGGTGCTGCTCGAGCTGGCCACGGCGTACGGCACGGCCGAGCAGGCCGGTGTCGAGATCGGGGTGGACCTCACCCAGCCCGAGCTGGCCGGGCTGGTCGGCGCCGCCGAGCCGACGGTCCACCGCGCACTCGCCGGGTTCCGGCACGCCGGCCTCGTCGGCACCGGCTACCGGCGGATCGTCGTCGTCGACCGCGCCCGGCTGGAGACCGTCGCGGACGGATGAGTCCTAGGCGAACCCGGTGACCAGGAGCAGGAGCGGACCGCAGAGGAACAGCACCCCGGTGCCGGCCAGGGCACGCCGGACGTGGTGGTGTTTGACCATGGCCAGCTCCGCGAGCAGCTTGGAGAGCTGCTGAGCTTCAGTGCACTGCTGACGCAACGAAACGGGAACCCTCGTCAGGGAAGCACCCGCCACGGTCGGAAAGGCGAACCGGTTGGGCACGGCGAGGCGTTCCGTTCGCGGCCGCAGAGCCTGGACCAGCTCGTACGCCGAATAGACGTAACCCAAGACGAAGAACGCCAGGATCGCGAAGACGACGGCTCGCAGGCCGGGCGACGGCTGGGCCGCCGGGAGGAACGCCAACTGGGCGGCGACCAGAGCCGTGATCGTGCTCTGCACCGCGACCACGGTCCGCACCTTTTCGTCCGCGTGCTGAACCGCGCCTTGGAATGACGTCACCGTGCTCAACGCGGTGTCCAGCTCACGCGCCACCGCGGCGCCCGGTACCGAGGCGCGTTTCATCGTCCTGAGGCTCATGCACGTCTCCGTTCTTCTCCCGGCCACCAGCTTCGCGAACCCCGGATTCCCGCACCCCATCAGACGACGGGTTCGCCGGCGACGAAGGCGGGTTCCATGGCGTAACAGCCCACGCACGCGCCGCGACACGAGCACTCGGACCTCGGGAGTTGCGCTGAACCAAAGACGAGAGTGGCCCGCGGACTCGGTGCTCGGCCTCCTGGGGGCGCGCACCAGGAACGCCCTGCTGAGCTCCGGGACCACCGTGGCCTACGGCCCGCGGCAGACCGTGATCAGGCAAGGCGAGCAGAGCCATCACGTGGTGATCCCGCTGTCCGGCACGCTCAAGGTCATGGTCGACACCGAGTTCGGCCGCCCGATCTTGCTCGCGTTGCGCGGGCCGGGCGACATCCTCGGCGAAATGTCCGTCTTCGAGGGACGGCAGCGCTCGGCCAACGTGCAGACCTGCACCTCCGTCCGGGCGAAACTCGTCGGCAAAGCCCAGCTGAACGAGTTCCTCGACCGCCATCCCGACGTGTGGCGGGCGGTGGCCAGCTCCCTGAGCACCCGGCTCCACTGGGCGAACAGCCGTCGCGCCGAGATCCTCACGTGCCCGGCTCCGCTACGCGTCGGCCGGGTGCTGGCCGACATCGTCCAGCGCCACGGCCGCCGCACCGCCGACGGCTGGGTCCTCGACCTGTCCCTCACCCAAGCCGAGATCGCATCGCTCACCGGTGTCGCGCTGAGCACCTTCGAGAAGACGACTCAGCGCCTCCACCGGCTGGGCGTCCTCCGGAGCGAATATCGACGCATCGTGGTCGGGGACCTGGGCGCCCTGCTCCGATTCAGCAACCTCGCCGACCGAAACCCGTATCAGTACGGGGTCGAAGGGACGGATGTGGCTCAGAGTTAGGACAACTCGAAATCGATCACCGGAGGTCACCGTGGCGGACGACGGACAGTTCTCCCGGACGCTGCTGCTCGCGGTGGACGCCTGGCGGTACGGAACCCGGGACGACCTGCAGCAGCGCGACCTGCAGCGAGCGCTCGGAACCGCCGTGCGCGAGTCGGCGCTGCGCAGCGACCTCGACCCGGCGCGGTGGCAGCGGCAAGACGCCGGCGACGGGATGTTCACGCCGATCACGGACGGAAGCGCCGAGCCGAAGGTGATCGGTTCCTTCGTCCGGGAGCTGGACGAGTGGCTCGGCCGGTACAACCACGACCTCCAGCCACAGGCCCGGCTTCGGCTGCGGGTGGCGGTTCACCAAGGTGTGGCGATCCCGGCGGCCCTGGGCCACGCCGGAGCCGCCCCGGTGCACGTCTGCCGGCTGCGTGACGCCCGCGTCGTCCGCGAATTGCTCGAAGTGTTCTCCGAGGCGAATCTCGTTCTCGCCGTTTCCGAGGAGATCTTCGAGGGCTCCGTCCGCCCGCGACACACGTCGTTGTCCGTGAAGGACTTCACCCGGGTCGAGGTGGCCGAGCAGGCGAAGGAGTTCTTCGCCACGGCTTGGGTGCACGTGCCAGGGGTGGCCGGTGAGCGGGTCGGTGCCCAGCTCGACGCCTTCGCCGTAAGCCTGAGCTTCGCCGGGACAGCCGTCCCTCCTCCCCGGTTCTTCGAGCAGGCCGTGTGCCGGTCGTTCGACGCCGTCGGCGCGTCTGTCCCGGAAGGAGCGGAGGCATCCGGTGAGGTTCTTTCCTTCCCCGTGCCCGCCGGCCTCTCCGGAACCGTGCTGACCGGAACCTGGATCGAGCACCTGCGCAAGAACACCGACGCCCAGTTCCCCGGCATCCGGTTGGCGGCGGGGATCGCCAGGGCTCCCGACCCGGCGGTGGCCTGCGCCGAGGCGACCCGGCTCGCCGGTTCGGACGCGGCCGGCCGCCTGCTCACCGCCTCGACTCGGAGCCGTCTCGTCATCGTCGTGTCCGAGGAGGTCTACGAGGCGGTGGTGAGCCGGGGTGGGAGGTTCGTGTTCCCCGCGTCCTACCGGCATCACGAAGCCGGAACGGGTTGCTGGTTCAGGGTTCCGGGCCATTCGATACCCCCGGATCCCGGACCGCCGCAGGACCAGCCGGCCACCGGGGCCGGCTCGCCGAGCGCCACCGCCACGACCTACGGAGACCACTCCACGGCCATCGGCCACGGCACGTTCACCGCCCCGTTCATCATGGGCGACGTGCACCAGCACGGGAGCGACCGATGACCGAAGCGTCGAGCACGCCGTCGCCGACGGGACCGGCGGACAGCTCCGGCCCCGCGGGCGGCGCCAAACCGGATT
This sequence comes from Amycolatopsis sp. cmx-4-83, assembly GCF_046548815.1. NCBI lineage: Bacteria > Bacillati > Actinomycetota > Actinomycetes > Pseudonocardiales > Pseudonocardiaceae > Amycolatopsis > Amycolatopsis sp. cmx-4-83. The sequence continues at coordinate 352,039 of NZ_JAEBEF010000008.1, forward strand.
CCTCGGCAGCACCTGACACCGGCGAGAAAACCGACGGCAACCTCCTCGGCGAAGAGAAGCGCAGCTTCACCAAGACGTTCCGGCAGGGGCAGCACTTCCTCTCGCCCGAGATCAACCAGTACGGTCCGGCGGCGTCGATCGGCCGGGCCGACATCAAGGAGCTCCAGGTCGGAGACCGGACCCAGATCTTCATCGGACACACCGTTTCCCGCACTTCGGGCCCGGTCCGCGAGGAAGTCCTGGTGTGGATCCGGGATCGCTACCTCGAGGTGTCCGGCTACGAGGAAATGCTCGACGCCCTGCGGGCCAACCGGGTCCTGCTCCTGCGCGGCCACCCGGGCACCGGCCGGGTCACCACCGCACTGCACCTGCTGGACCACCTCGCCGAGGGGCGGGTCTTCCGCTTGGAGAGCGGCGAAACCGTCAAGTCACTGACCGAGGCCGGACTGTCCGAAAACAACGCCGGTTACGTGGCCGAAGTCCCCCGGCGCGTCGCGAGCTCGCTCACCGAAACCCACTTGGAGAAGCTGCACGGGCTGTTCAAGGGCAGCGAATCCTATTGCGTCCTGGTCAGCGAGACCGATCCCCGGCCTTCCCACGTCTTCGGCGGGTACGCGCACGACTACACCGCTCCGGACGCCGGGGCGCTCCTGGAGAAGCACGCGTCGCACGAAGCCATCACCGAGGACGCGGACGACTTCGAAGACCGGATGTCGAACCTGCTGACCGCGGACTGGGTCGCCAAGGCACTCGGCCCCTGCCCGCGTCCCCTCGAATCCGTGCGGATGGCCGCGTTGCTGGCCCAGCACGCGAGGGACGAACTCACCCAGGTCGACGTCGAGCGCGAAGCCGCCCAAGCGGTGTACTTCCAGATCACCGAATGGTTCGCCGGGCTCCAGGCGATGCCGACCGGCGAAGAGCGCGACGAGGCACTGCGCCTCGCCGCCTTCCGGATCGCGCTGGCGGTCCTCAACGAATCGCCGTACCACATCGTCGCGGACGCGGCCGGCCGGCTGGCCCGGCGGCTCGTCGCCGCGACCGGGCCGACCGGTACCAGGCGTACTTCGCTGTTCTCGGACGACCAGGAGAACCGGCTGCCGGCCCTGCGCGCCAAGGTGGTCGACGGGCACACCACCTTCGGCCACGAACTGGTACCCATGCCGCTGCTGTTCTTCCACGACGAGCGGTACCCCAGCGCCGTTCTCAAGTACGTCTGGGAAACCCACCACCGCATGCGGGACGCCATCGCCTGGTGGCTGACCAAGCTGAGCAAGGACACCCGGCCCATCGTCTGGGTTCGGGCCGCGCAAGCCACCGGGTACCTGTGCGGACTCGACTTCATCTACGGCTTCGGGAAGATGATCCAGCCCGGCGCCTTCGCCGCCCCCGGCAAGATGAGCTCGACCCGGCGACGGATATCCGCGGCCATCGCGCTCGACCAGGCCGCCCAGGAGGAAGCCCTCCGGCCGGCGATCCGCGAGCGACTACGCCGTTGGTGCCGCTCCGGGAGCTACTCGGCGCGCTGGACCACGGCGTCCGCGCACGGGTTCACCATCGGCAGGCGTTACGCCACCGAATCGTTGAACGAACTGCGCATCCTCGGAACTCCGACGGAACGGCCGCCGACCACCGGCCCGGACGGCGTACTCGTCGAGGTCGCCGGGTTCAGCGTGGCGAAGATCTTCGCGTTCGGCGAAATCCGGCCGGTTCTCGACTGCCTCGGCCGGTGGATCCGGAACGATCGCAGCAGTCTTCGCCGCCTCGCCCTGTCCGCGATCGATCACCTGACCGATCTCTACGGGTTCGAACTCGACTATCTGGCGATTTCAGTGACCGGCGAGCGACCCGAACTGCCCGCGGCAGCGGAGAAGTGGCCGCTGCTGCTGACGCTGCAATGGCAGCAACCGGACCTCACCGAGCCGATCGCCGATCTGCTTCGCCAGTCCCTCCGCGCCCGGGCGGGCGGGAACACCGCCAAGAAGTTGCTCGGCAAGTGGATCCGCGTGGCCGAGCGGGACGGCGACTGCCTGGAAACCCTGGCCCGGTTCCTCCCCTACGTGATTGAAACCGATAGCGACGAGCGCCGCCTCGACCACCTGATCGAAAAACTGCGAGAGGACTGGGTCGATCCGCTGCGGCCCGAGGTCGCGGCACGACTGACCGAAGCGGTACGCGCCCGAAAAGAGAGGTACGCATCGGCATGAGTGACGAGAAGAAATCGGCCGCGACACCACCACAGCCGGTCGAGCAACCGCCGGTTCACACTCCGGAACCCAACTGGCGAGAGGATGCGAAGCAGGAGACTTCACCGGAGGAGGAGGTTCGCACCGTCGAGCCGTCCAACGTCAAGCCGCTCGTCGGCGAGTACCGGATCGGCCGCCTGGACTTCCTGGTCCGGCGAGCTCCCGCGCGGCCCTGGATCGCCTTGGTCTTCGTGCACAAGAACGGGACCATGACCACGTTGCGGGACGGGAAGCAGCCCACCCTCCCGCAACTGTTGTGGGGCGGATTCCGGAGCCAGTACGAAGTGGACATGTCGCTGCGCCGCCTGACCCTGGCGATCACCCTGCCGAGCGCGGAAGACGTTTTCGTTTTCCGCGCGGCGGTCGATGTGCAATGGCGGGTCGTGGCTCCCGAACTGGTGGTGAAAGGCGGCCTGACAGACATCCGCCGAGTACTCGTGCCGCAGTTGCTCGAGGGACTCCGGCAGGAGACGCGATCCCTCCGAGTCGGCGACGTCGAGTCCGCGGAAAAGGCGGCCGCCGCTCGGTTCGAGCACGCCTGGCTCGAAGAAGAGCACGGGTTGCGGACCACCGTGCTCGTGCGTTTGCGGATGGACAAACAAGCCGAGCACAACCTGCGGCTCGCGTCCGAAGTGCAGGCGTTCAAGACGCTGATCAAGGGCGGCGACATCGACCAGTTCGCGCTTCAGCTGGCCCAGAATCCCCAGCAGGTCGGCCCGGTGGTCCAGGAACTCGTCAAAGAGCGGGACACCCACCGCCGTCAGGTGTTCGACTTCATCACCAAATTGCTCGCGTCGGACGCGCTGGATCGCTGGCAGATCGACGATCAGGTCCGCGTCACGCTCGAATGGCTCAAGGTCTCGATCAACCGGGTCATCTCCGGCACCGACGAAGCCCGCCAGCTGTCTTTCACCGGGACTCCGCCGAGTTCGGTCAACGGCCACGACAACGGTGCGGTGGCCGACACAACCCTTTAAAACGTTTCAGATCGTGGTAGGCTCACGCCTTCTCGGCGAGGGGGTGCGGTGGTCGGCATCAAGGACGTCGCCAAGCGCGCGGGCGTCTCGATCGGCACGGTGTCCAATGTGGTCAACCGGCCGCACGTGGTCGCGACGGCCACCCGGAACCGGGTGCTTTCGGTGATCGAAGAGCTCGGCTACGTCCGGGACGAGTCGGCCCGGCAGCTGCGCGCCGGGCGGAGCCGGATCATGGGGCTGCTCGTGCTCGATCTCGGGAACCCGTTCTTCGTCGACGTCGCCCGCGGGGCCGAGCAGGCCGCGCACGCCGAGGGCCTCAACATCATCACCTGCAACAGCGGCCAGCGTTCCGACCTCGAGGCGTCGTACCTGGCGATGTTCGCCGAGCAGCGGGTGCGCGGGGTGCTGCTGAGCCCGGTCGCGACGTCCGGTGAGGCCCTGCGCGCGTTCCGGCGCAGCGGCACGCCCTACGTCTTCGTCGACCGCAAGGCGCCGGCGTCGGAGGCCAGTTCGGTGGCGGTGGACGACATCGCGGGCGGTGCGCTCGCGGCCCGGCACCTGCTGGAGACCGGGCACCACCGGATCGCGTTCGTCAACGGCCCGGCGATCCTCACCCAGTGCCGCGACCGCGAACAGGGCGTCCGCTCCGCTCTCGCGGGTTCGACGGCGGAGCTGACCGTGCTGGAGGCGATCGGCCTGGACGTCAGTTCGGGCCGCGACGCGGGCGCGCGCCTGCTGGGCACGAGCCCCCGCCCGACGGCGGTCTTCTGCGCGAACGACCTGCTCGCCCTCGGCGTGCTGCAGGCCATGGTCGGCGCCGGCATCCGCGTCCCGGAGGAGATGGCGATCGTCGGCTACGACGACATCGAGTTCGCCGGCGCGGCCGCGGTCCCGCTGACGTCGGTCCGCCAGCCGGCCCGCCGCCTCGGCCGCACCGCGGCGGAACTCCTCCTGGCGGAGACGGCGGATACGACGGTGGAGCGCCAGGCGGTGGTCTTCACCCCGGAACTGGTCGTCCGCGAATCGACCCGCGTCCGCCGGTAACCTCGGGCCATGGTGTTCGACTCCGCCCGGTTCGACCTCCAGCCCTACGCCGGTGTCCCCTGGGAGCGCTACGTCCGGCGGACCTTCTGCAGCTGGGAGCACCTCAACTGGCGGTCGCTGCTGGTCCAGCGCTTCGAGCACGTGCCCGTCGCCGAGGAGGTGCGCCTGCCCGGCACCGCCGACCTGCACCTGGTGCTCCCGGTGTCCGGCCGGGCGGAAACGGCGGCCGGCGCGCCCTGGGTTCCCGGGCGGCTCCAGCTGGGGATCCCGCACCGGCCCGCGCTGCGCCGCTACCGCGGGGGCGCGTCGATGCGCAGCGTCCAGATCCACGTCCCGCGCGACACCGTCGACACCGTCGCGGCCGAACTGGGCGGCGCCGTGGACTTCGACGCCGTGGCCGCGTCGCTGGCCACCGGGGACGCCCTGCTCGAAGAAGCCGTCCGCACGCTCGGATTCCCCGGTGAGGCCGGCGAGCTCTACGCCGAATCCGCCGCCGCTTTCCTGACCACGCACCTGCTCACCCGGCACGGGCAGCGGCGCGCCGGGCGGACGCCCGCCCGGGAAGACGCTCGCGTGCGCACCGCCGTGGCGCTCATGCGCGAGCGGCTCGCCGAGCCGGTCACCCTCGCCGACCTCGCCGCCGAGGTGCACCTGTCCGTCTTCCACCTCGTGCGGGTGTTCAAGGAGACCACCGGCGAGACGCCGCACCGGTTCCTCACCCGGCTGCGGATCGAGGAGGCGAAGCGGCTGCTGCGCACCACGGACCTCGCGCTCGACCGGATCGCGGCGCGCTGCGGCTTCGCCGGCCCCGGCCCGCTTTCGGCCGCCTTCCTGCGGCACACCGGCACCCGCCCGTCGGCCTACCGCAATTCCTGAGCGGGGCACCGCAATCCCGGACGTGGAACCGGGACCGGCCGCCGCCCTAGCGTTGCGCCATGACCGCAACGCAGTCCTACGACGTCACGGCCGACTCCACCGCACCGCCCTCGGCCGTGTGGGCCCTGTTGCTCGACGCACCCGGCTGGCCGTCGTGGTCGCGGATCGACGCGCTGGAAAGCGAGCAGCCGGCCGGGGTCGGCGCGGTCCGGGCGTTCCGCACCGGGAAGGTCGTCACGAAGGAGCGGATCACCGCGCTGGAGCCCGGACGCCGTTTCGCCTACGAGGGCGCGGAAAACCCGCAGCTGACGGACTACCGGGCCGCTGTCGAGCTGCTCGGACTCCCCGGCGGCGGGACGCGGATCCGGTGGCACGGCACGTATTCGGCGCGCTGGGGCAGGCGCTGGTTCCTCCGCCGGTACCTCCGCCGCTTCATGCAGGACATGGCCACCGGACTGGCCGCCCACGCCGCCCGCGTGCGGCAGTGACGGACGGCGACCACTTTCAGAAGGTGACACCGGCGTCGGCGGCCCGGGCGTCGTCGAGGAAGTCCTGCTCGATGCGCGGCGAGGCGTGGATGCACATCATGCGGAGCGGCTCCGGGCCGACCGCGCGGAAAGCGTGCGCGGTGCCCGCGCCGACGACCACGACGTCGCCCTGGTTCGCCGTGACTTCGCCCTCGGAGGTGCGGATGAGCGCTTCGCCGGCGAGCACCACCCACGTCTCCGAGTACGGGTGGACGTGCGCGGCCGGGCCCTGGCCCTCGGTGTTGTGCACGTGGAAGAACGAGATGCCCGAGCCGTAGGCCTCGCCTTCGAACCGGGCGGTGCGCCCGCTGCCGATGCGCAGGTCGTCTTCCTTCGCGATGACCACCATGGGGTTCTCCTTTCGGGGTGTGGTGGTCATCCTCGGGCCGGTCGCGGCCCCGTGACATCCGTGGTGACCACGGATTCCGCCACGGAGAACCCGTGCGGCATACTCCGTGGCATGCCGCCCGCGCCGACGATCTCGCCGCGCGAGCGCGAGGTCCTGCTGGCGCTCGCGGACCGGCTGACCAACGCCGAGATCGCGGAGCGGCTCTTCGTTTCGGTGCGGACCGTCGAGAGCCACGTGTCCGCGCTGCTGCGCAAACTGGACGCCCGCGACCGCCGCGGACTGGCCGCGAAGGCACCGGAGTTCACGGCCGAAGCGGCGGGGCTCGTGGTCGGCGCGCCGAAGCCGCCGACGAGCTTCGTCGGGCGGATCGCCGAGCGCGACGCCGTCGTGCGGCTGGTCGCCGAGAGCCGGGTGACGACCGTGCTCGGGCCGGGCGGGGTGGGCAAGACCCGGCTGGCCGTGGCCGCGACCGAGGTGGCGTCGGCGGGCTTCCCGGGCGGCGCGACGTTCGTCAGCCTCGTCCCCAGCCGGCCGGGTTCGGTGCTCGAGTCGGTCGCGGCCGGGCTCGGCGTCGTCCCGCGGCCGCAGCAGCCGCTGCCCGACGCCGTCGCCGCGCAACTGGCCGGGCGCGCCCTGCTGGTGCTGGACAACTGCGAGCACGTGGCCGACGACGTCGCCGACGTGATCACCACGCTGACCGCGGCGAACCCGCGCCTGAGCGTGCTGACGACCAGCCGCGAACGGCTCGGCGTCCCCGGCGAGACGGTGCTGCAGCTGGGTCCCCTGCCCGCGGCGGCCGCCCTGTTCACCGAACGGGCGAAGGCGGTCGACCCGGCGTTCGAAGCCGACCCGGCGCAGGTGGCCGAGGTGTGTCGCGAGATGGGCGGCTCCCCGCTGAACATCGAACTGGCCGCCGCGCGGGTCGCCTCGCTCGGCATCGCCGGCCTGCGCGCGGGCCTGGCCGACGACCCGCTGCGGGTACTGGCCGCCGGCCGCGGCGGGGAGCCGCGGCACCGGTCGCTGCGCTCGGTGGTCGAGTGGAGCCACCGCCTGCTGACCGACGAGGAGCGCACGGCACTGGCCCGCGTCTCCCGCTTCCGCCACGGCTTCGACCTCGACGGCGCGACGGCCCTGTCCCCCGACCTGTCGGTCGGCGCCCTCTCGGACCTGCTGGGGCGGCTGGTGGACAAGTCACTGGCGCACCGGACGCCAGGCGGGTGGGCCCTCTTCGACGGCGTCGCCCGGTTCGCGCGCGAGCGGCTGGCGGATTCGGCCGAGGCGCCCGAAATCACGGACCGCTACTTGCAGTGGGCCACCCGCCGCGCCCGGGAGTTGATCGCCCGCTTGGGCGGCGACTGGCGCGACGAGTTCGACCGGCTCGCCGACGACCTGCGTGCGTGCGTGGCGGAGGGGCACGAGCACGATCTTGCCGCCGAGCTCGCGCGGCTGACCTACGCGCGCGGGTTCCTGGCCGAGGCGGCGGCCCACTGGCGCACGGCCGCGGACCGGGCCCCCTCCCCCGCGAGCGCCGCCCTGGACCTGGCCCGCGCGGGCAGCTGCGCGCACCTGCTCAACCACGCCCGCGACCACTACGACCTGCTGCTCGTCGCCGCTGAGCGCGCCGACGGCGATCCCGCGACGAGGGCGCTCTGCCTGGCCGATGCCGTCGTGCTGGCCGAACGCTTCCGGGGCGCCGGGTTCATCACCCACCCGGTGCCCGACGGCGAACTGGACCGGATGCTCGCCGAAGCCGCGGCGCTGGCGGACGGCGTCGCCTCACCGACGGCGCACGCGCACGTGGCCGTCGCTCGGGCGTGGCTGTCCGGGCCGACGCCGCAAACGGTGACCGCCGAAGCGGCCGGCCTCGCCGTGGCCGCCGCCGGGGATCCGCTGCTCCTCAGTGCCGCGCTCGACGCCCGCTGCACCGCCGAAGCCCTCGCCGGACGGCCGGATCTGGCCCACCGCACCACGCAAGAGCGCCTCGAGCTCGTCACCGCCGTGGACCGGAGCGATCCGCGGGCCGCGCTCGAGGTGCTCGACGCCTTCCGGTCCGCGATCGCCTACGCCGTCGCCACCGGGGCGCCGGCCGACGCGCTCCGGGTGAGCAGGCAGGCCGCCGGGGATCCGGCGATCGCCGGGCACCCGTACTGGGGCACGAGCGGGCTGGTCACCGCCCTCGCGCTGACCGGGCGGTTCGCCGACGTCCGCACGCTCGCCGAAGAGATGTGGCAAGCCACCGCCGGAAACGGGCCGCCGCGCAACGCCACCCTCGGGGTTCCGCTGCTGGCGGCCGCGCTCGCCGCCGGGCTTTCCGGCGACGAACCGGCGATGACGACGTGGCGCGCCCGCGCGGCCGCCGTCGCCGGCGTCGCCACCCCGGCCGGGTCGCCGAACCTCGCGCCGCTGGACGCGTTCGTCCGCGGCCGGGTCGCGCTGCACACCGGTACCGGCCTCGAGAACGCTTTCGCCGACGCCGCAACGGACTTCGCGCCCGGCCGGTTCGACGGGTACGCCGCCGGCGTGGCCGCCGAGCTGGCGGTGGTGCTCGACGTCCCCGACGCCGAGCACCACCTCCGGCGCGCCGGACGGCACGCCAGACACAACAGCTGGACGGCCGCGGCCGCGATCCGCGCCCGAGCCCGCCTTCGGCACGACGCCGGACTGCTGCGGGACGCCGCGGACCACTTCACCGGAATCGGCGCCGCATTCGAAGCGGAAACGACGTCGCGCGAACTCACTTCGTGGACGCGATGAAATAGATCACGATGCCGATCAACGCGAGCACCTCGGTGAGCACGAACGTCGAATAGGCGATCGCCTGCAGTTTCCCCCGCGCTTCCGGCTGCCGCGCGGTACCGTTGATGACGGCGGCGAAGATGAGGCCGACGCCGATTCCGGGGCCGATCGCGCCGAGGCCGTAGCCGATCGCCGCCAAGCCGGGGTTGATGTTGGCTGCCTGGGCCAGAACGTAGTCACTCATGGCATTCCCCTTCACATCGAATGCAGAAGAATCGAAGGTTTCGGGAATTCGAGAACCGAGCGGTCCGGACACCACAAGAGTAGCAGAAAACGTCTTGCTCAAGCCATGATCGCGTCGTAGGCCGCCATCACGAGCCCGAGCCCGCGGGCGTACCCGTCCTCCCACCGGACCTGGTTCATCACGTACGCCACCGTCATGCCGAGATCGGCGTCGACGAGCACCACCGAACCACCCCAGCCGCCCCACGAACACGTGCGGCCGTCCAGCCGGTACCCGAGGCCGTAACGGATCGGGGCGCCGATCACGCGGTCCACGCCGTCGTGCTGTACCTCGAAAACGCGCTCGCTGCCGGCCGCCGAAAGGAGCCGGACGCCGCCGGCCACTCCTCCGCACGCCAGCGCCGACTGCAGCGTGGCCACCGAGCGGGCGTTGCCGTAACCGTTGACGGCAGGCAGTTCCGCGCGTCGCCACGCCGTCGCGTGCGAATCCGACACCCCGAGCAGGAAGCCCGGCGGCTTGTCGCCCCGGGGATCGGCGAGCAGCGGCGCGACCCGGTGGTCGTGCTCGGCGCCCAGCCCGATGTGGAAGTCGGCGCCCACCGGACCGGCGATCTCTTCGGCGAAGAACGTGCCGAGGCTGCGCCCGGTGACGCGGCGGACGACCTCGCCGATCAGGAACCCGAAGGTGACGGAGTGGTAGCCCGCCGCGCTGCCCGGCGGCCACTGCGGCGCCTGCGCGGTCAGCCGCGCCGTCACGGCGGGCCAGTCGTAGAGGTCCTCGACCGTGATCGGCCCGTCGAAGTCCGGCAGGCCCGCGGTGTGCCCGAGCAGGTGCCGCACCAGCACGGTTTCCTTGCCTGCGGCGGCGAATTCGGGCCAGTACGCCGCGACCGGCGCGTCCAGGTCCAGCTGCCCGCGGTCGGCCAGCACCAGCGCGCACAGCGCGGTCATCGTCTTGGTCGTGGACCAGACGGTGGTGATGGTGTCGCGCTCCCACGCCGTGGTGCGCGCCGCGTCGAGGTGCCCGCCCCACAGGTCGGCCACGAGCTCGCCGTCCACGACGACGGCGACCGAAGCGCCCACGTCGCCGGCGTCCAGCGAGGCCGCCAGCGCCTCGCCCACCTTGTCGAACCCGTTGTCACACTCACCCCAGATGTCGGCCACGGCAGCAAGGTAGCCCCGCCGGGCCGGGCCGCACGACCCATTTTCCGCGTCGCGCCCGGCAAAAGATCACCGGAAATCCGGGAACGGGAAAACCGCGAACGGGAAACGGACCTGTTCGACCTTCCGGTCCAGCGCAATTCCACCGGTGGCACCACGGAAATCTCCCTTACCCGTTCGGGCGAGAGCCGGGAAGCGGAAAAAGGGGTAACGTCGGCCGCCGTTCCACCACTGAGGGGAAGGCCGAACCGTGCCGTACACCCATTTCCGTTACATCGCCTACGAAGTCCCGACGGCCACCCGCCGCACCGACGTGCCGGGGCCGACGCTGGCGGGGCTGCCGCCCGGCAAGCTCTGCGATCCGGTGCCCGACATCGCCGTGCCGAAAGCGCCGGAGAGCACCGACTGGTTCATCCGGCTGCGGCGGCTGGCCGCGGTGGTCAACATCGCGCGGGCGAACGTGGGCGACGACGACCCCGGCACGCTGAAGGTGTTCGTGGCACCGGAGTTCTACCTCCGGCCGGCCGACCCGGCGACGAGCCACACCTACTCCACGAACCAGTACTCGCAGGTCTGGGACGCGCTGGAGAAGATGTTCCGGACCCCGCGGTTCAAGAACTGGCTGATCGTGCCGGGTTCGGTGCTCTGGTATTCGGACGTGCTGGTCGCGAACGAGAAGACCTACTTCAACAGCGTGCTGTACCTGCGCGGCGGGGCCGACGGCGGCGAGGCCGGGCGCATCGAAAAGAAACTGGCTTCGTCGATGGACGGGGTGCCGACCCGGTCCGCGGTCGGGAACGTCAGCGAGCCGTTGGTGAAACGGGCGTACTCGGAAGCGGCGTTCCTCCGGGAGCGGTTGTTCGAAATCGACGCGAAAGCGCATTTCGGCCTCGAAATCTGCCTCGACCACCGCCTGAAGGTGCTCAAGCAGACCCTGGCCGACCGCCAGGCCGACGGCGCCGACCCGTGGAAGCGCGGCGGCCCCGCCCTGCACGTGCTGACCGCGGGCGGCATGCCGCTCAACCCGGCGTCGGTCGCCGCCCGGCCCGGCGGCTACGTCCTGCGCAACGACGGTTACGCCGATCCGCCGGCCTCGGAGCTGCGCAAGGTGACCGCGTACCAGCTGCCTTCGAACGCGCCGGGGCAGGCGTGGGACGACAAGGCGGTCGCCACGCTCGAAGCCGATCCCGGCACCGCCGTCGAGATCCCCCTCCGCGGCGACGCGGTGCTCGTGCCCCCGATCGCCGGCCCGGGCACCTACGACATGCCGGTCCAGCGCCTGCGGCTCTACCCGCCCCTGCCGCTGCCCTGAGCCACGCCCGGCCCGCCGAAGCGGCTCCAATGGGGTCGTTTCATCGTGGCTGTCCAGGGATGCGCCAGGACGTGGAGGGCGGCTTCGGCGCCCTCCACGTCCGCAACGCATCACCGAGAAAGCCGCGTTGGCCTGCCCTGCCGCTGACCTGTGGTCAACGGCCGGTTCGCTTCGGCTTTGTAGAGCGCGAGCACGATCTGCTCACACGCCCCGCCGCACCGGCTGCAAGCACGCGTGTCGCGGATGTCTTTGTGCCAGCCGTGGAACCCCTTTGCCCCGGCCGGGTTCAGCCCGTGGGTGTGCACTCCTTCCCGCAGACGCAACCGGCGGCAGGCGGTGATGTCGGCGGTCCGGCTTGGCAGCACCGCCGAGACCCACATCAGCCGGCCCCTCTCGTCGGTCACACCGAGCACGACCAACCCGTGCTGTTCGTGTTTGCCGCTGTAGTTGGCCCGGTCGGCGCGGCGGGTCCGGATCAAGGTCCCCTCCACAGCACCACCGACGCATCGGAGCGGGCCGGCCGGTTCAACACCTGCCCCAACGGCGGGCACGAACGGCCAGCAGGGCGATGACCTCCAGCACCCAGCGCCGCACCCTGGAGGCCGACACACCCTGACCGCCGCCGTCGTGTCCGGATCAGTTCGGCGACCAGACGCAGGGTCTGGCGGTAGGGGGAAGGGTGACCTGATAGAAGGAGAACCGAAGCCCTCGGCGGGTTGTTGACTCACATCTCGATCTTGGCGAGGGCTTCGCCCAGGTCCGGGTCACCGCCGTTCCCGGCGCCACTTCCCGCCCCGCCAGCGAAACAGGCCTGCTCCAGCGTCCCAACCAGGCACAACCACAATGAAACGACCCCAATGTGGCGTTGGGTGCGCTGGGGGCACCGAACGCCACATTGGGGTGCTCGGCCGGACCGTCGAACACCCCGCGAACTCAATCGAAGTGGACGCGGCCGAGCAGGTCGTCCACCAGTTCGGCCAGTGGGCGTTCGTCCGCGCTTTCCAGCCACAGCACGGCTCCGGTGCGCAACGCGGCGAGGAACGTCGCCGCCATCAGGCGGGCCGTTCCCTCGGCCAGGCCGGGCTCGCGCGTCACCAGCACGGTGGCCAGGTCGCGTTCCAGCGCGATCTGGTCGCCCGCCTGCCGGGCCAGCAGCGACGGGTGCCGTCGCAGCAGGCGCAGCTGCGCCACCCACTCGCGGTCGGGCGCGGCCCCCGCGCGGTTCAGGTCGCGGCTCGCCGCGCGCAGCGCCGGCCACGGCTCCTCCCCCGCCGGCCTGCCCTCGACCAGGGACACCAGCTCGCGGGTGCGCTCGCGGTCGGCGTGCAGGACCGCGTCCTCCTTGTTCGCGAAGTAGTTGGAGAACGTCCTCCGCGACACGCCCACGGCGTCGGCGATGTCCTCGACCGTCACGCCGTCGAGCCCGTGCTCCATCGCCAGCCGCAGCGCCGCCTCGTGCAGCGACTGCCGCGTCGCCGCCTTCTTGCGGTCGCGCAGCGAGCCGGGGATGTCCATGCAGGCAGCCTAGCGACGGGAATAAGTTGCTCATTGCGCAAGTTTGCCCAATGAGCAATACTTGCCCGGATCGTGCGAAGGGATGCCATGAAGTCCGAAACAACCGACCCGTCCGGGGCGATGCGGCACCGCGAAGTGCTCGAATCGCTGTCCGGCCTGCTGCTGGCCCTGTTCGTGGCCATGATCAGCTCGACCGTCGTGTCGACGTCGCTGCCGCTGATCATCGGCTCGCTGAACGGCACCCAGACGCAGTACACGTGGGTCGTCACGGCCACGCTGCTCGCGGCGACGGCCACCACCCCGATCTGGGGCAAGCTCGCCGACCTGTTCAACAAGAAGACGCTGGTCCAGGTCGCGATCGTGATCTTCGTGGCCGGCTCGACGATCAGCGGGTTCAGCCAGGACACCGGCCAGCTGATCGCCGCGCGCGCGTTCCAGGGCATCGGCGTCGGCGGCCTGCAGGCGCTGGTCCAGGTCGTGATCGCCGCGATCATCCCGCCGCGCGAGCGCGGCCGGTACAACGGCTACCTCGGCGCCGTCATGGCGGTCGCCACGGTCGGCGGGCCGCTGCTGGGCGGCCTGATCGTGGACGTGCCGTGGCTGGGCTGGCGCTGGTGCTTCTTCGTCGGCGTCCCGATCGCGGTGCTCGCGTTCATCGTGCTGCAGCGCACCCTCAAGCTGGAGACCGTGCGCCGCGACGACGTGAAGGTCGACTACCTCGGCGCCGCGCTGATCGCGGCCGGCGTGAGTGTGCTGCTGATCTGGGTCTCCTTCGTCGGCAACGCCTTCGACTGGCTCTCCTGGCAGACCGGGGTCATGGTCGCGGGCGGGCTCGTGCTGCTCGCGCTCGCCGTGCTGGTGGAGACGAAGGTGCGTGAACCGGTCGTGCCGCTGAAGATCGTCGTCCAGCGCACGCCGGCGCTGGCGATCCTCGCGAGCCTCGCGGTCGGCATGGCGATGTTCGGCGGCGCGGTGTTCCTCGGCCAGTACTTCCAGATCGGCCGCGGCTACACCCCCACCGAAGCCGGCCTGCTGACCATGCCGCTGATGGCGGGCGTGCTCGTGTCCTCGACCGTCTCCGGACGGCTGATCAGCCGCACCGGCAAGATCAAGCCGTACATCGTCGGCGGCACCATCACCCTGGTCGTCGGCTTCCTCGCGCTGGGCACGGTCGACCACGCCACGCCGCTGTGGATCGTCGGGATCGCGATGGCCGTGGTCGGTCTCGGCGTGGGCATGACCATGCAGAACCTCGTGCTGGCCGTGCAGAACGACGTCCCGCTGCGCGACCTCGGCGCGGCGAGCGCGTCGGTGACGTTCTTCCGGTCCCTCGGCGGCACCATCGGCGTGTCGGTGCTCGGCGCCGTCCTCGCCAACCGCGTCTCCGCCGACCTGGCCGCGGCCCTGCACGTGCCGGCGGGCCAGGCGTCGACGGGCGGGGTCAGCGCGCTGAACCTCAAGGCGCTGCCGCCGGAGGTCCAGGCGGTCGTGCACACGGTGTACGGCGACGCCACCGCGCACATCTTCCTGATTTCGGCGGCGGTCGCGGTCGTCGGTGTCCTCGCGGCGCTGCTGCTGAAGCCGATCACCCTGCGCACGACGATCGACCTGGACAAGGACGGCGAGCCCGCCGCGCCGGAACCGGCCGCGCGGTAGGAGTGGATCCGATGGAGGGGGCGTTCCAGTCCACTGTGGAGCACTTCGGCCCGCGCCGCGACCCGGCGGCGCGGGCCATCCTGGCCGGGGTGGACGGCTCCGACACGGCCATGCGGGCGGCGGCCTTCGCGTTCGGCATGGCACGGCGGCAGGGCAGCCGGCTGGTCGTCGCCTTCGTCGCCGGCCACGCGCCGCTCATGCCGCTGCGGCCGGCCGTCGCGACGCTGATCGACCACGACACGGCCACCCACCTCTCGGCGGAGCTGCGCGGCCAGATGCGCGAAGCGGCCGAGGAGCTGGGGGTGCCGGTCACGTTCGTGACGTCGTTCGGCGACCCGTACGCGACGCTCCGGGACACCGCGGACCGCTGCCAGGCCGACACGGTGGTGGTCGGTGCCTCCCAGAAGGCGGGGCACCGGTTCGCGGGTTCGGTCGCGACGAAGCTCATCCGGGCGGGTCATTGGCCGGTCCTCGTGGTCCCGTGAGCCACGTCTCCCTCCACATCGGACGGTAGGCTCGGCGGCGACCCGAAGCCGACCCCCAGCCGTGGAGCCCGATGTTCATCCCCGCACTCCTGGTGCTTTCGGCCGCCTTCCTGCTCCGCTCGCTCGCGGCCGCGCAGCTCGACCGGTGGAACATCGCCGCCCCGGTGCTGATGGTGGTGTGCGGGGCCGCGGCCGCGCTGACCGTGGCGCCGGACGCGCTGGTCGAGGTGTTCAACACCGAGATCGCCCAGCACGTCGCCGAGCTCATCCTCGCGATGCTGTTGTTCGTCGACGCCACCGAGGTCCGCGGCGGACGGCTGTGGGGCCGCTCCCCCGGCCTCGTCGCGCGCGTGCTGCTCATCGCCATGCCGGTGAGCATCGCGCTGGCCGTGCTGCTCGGGGCCGTGCTCCTGCCCGACCTGTCGTGGCCGCTGCTCCTGCTGATCGCGTGCATCGTGATCCCGAGCGACTTCGCCGCGGCCGAGCGCGTGGTCCGCGACCGCAACCTGACGACGCGGGTGCGCGGCGTCCTCAACATCGAAAGCGGCTACAACGACGGGCTCGTCTCGCCGGTGTTCCTGTTCGCGCTGATCCTGGCGCGGACCGACAACCAGCAGAACACCGCGGAAGACGCGCTCGCGACGGCGCTGCCGTTCGCCATCAAGGCGGTCATCATGGGCGCCGCGATCGGCGCGCTGATCGGGCTCCTGCTGTTCCTGGCCGCCCGCGCCGGCTGGACGTCCGCGCAGGGCCGCCGGATCGCCGTGCTGACGACCCCGCTGCTGGCCTACGCGGCGACCGTCGCGATCGGCGGCAACGGCTTCGTCGCCTCGTTCGTGTGCGGCATCGCGTTCCGGTACGTCTTCCGCGGCAGCGCCGCCGCCTACATCCGCAAGGTGCCGGAGCGGGCCCGCGACGTCCTGACCAGCCCGACGGCCGAGCTGCAGCTGCTGGAGGAGGTCACCGGCCTGCTGACCATGGGCATGTGGTTCGTGGTCGGCGCGATCAGCGTGCTGGTGGTCCAGTTCGGGCTGAGCTGGCAGGTCGTGGTGTTCTGCCTCGCCGCGCTGACCGTCCTGCGCATCGGCCCGGTGCTGCTGTCCCTGCTCAAGACGGACCTGCCCGGCCGCGACCGGTTCCTCATCGGCGCGCTCGGCCCGCGCGGGACGACGTCGATCGTGTTCGGCCTGCTCGCGCTCAACGGGCTCGCCACCGGCGACGAAGACATCGTGCTGACGATCACGGTGGTCTGCGTGCTGGGCAGCGTGGTCCTGCACGGGATCGGCTCGGCACCGCTGACGAACCGCCTCGGTGTGGGGCGCCGGCGGCCGTAAATCGGTTGGGTCGAGGGCCCGGCTTGGGCAGGGTGGTGATCATGGCGAGCAGATGGGTGCGGTTGCAGGCTGTCGCGGTGTCCGGTTCGTCCGCCGAAGGGCTGATGCTGGCCGCGTTGCCCTTGCTCGCCGTGTCCGTCACGACCGATCCGCGGGAGATCTCGCTGGTCAACGTCGCCGGGCAGGCGCCGTGGCTGCTGCTGTCGCTGTTCGCCGGGGTGCTCATCGACCGCGTGCGGCGGACCGCCGTGCTGGCCTGGGCCTACGCCGTGCAGGTCGGGGCCGCGCTGGTGCTCGGGGCGGTCGCGTCGGCCGGGTCGCTGAGCCTGCCGGTGCTGCTCGTCGTCGCGTTCGTCGTCACCTCCGCGCAGGTGCTCGGCGACGGCGCCAGCGGCGCGCTCGTGCCGGAGCTGGTCGCCCCGGACCGCCTGGCCCACGCCAACGCGCGGCTGACGGTGATCGACCGGGGCGTGGTGCAGTTCGTCGTGCCGCCGCTGACCGGCTTCCTGGTCGCCGTCACGGCCGGGGCGCCCGCGTGGCTGGCGGCCGCCTGCGCGCTGCTGGCGCTGCTGCTGACCCGCCGCATCCCGTCGACGTCCGTGGTCGCCGCGCGCACCCACCCGCTGCGCGACCTCTCAGCCGGGCTCACCCACCTGGTCCGGACGCCGCTGCTGCGCTCGATCACGCTGAACGTCGCGCTCGGTTCGTTCGCCGCGAGCGCCGGCAACGCGATGTTCGTGCTGTACGCGACGCAGATCCTGCACGTCGGCTCGGTCGGCTACGGCCTGCTGCTCGCGTGCATGGCGGTCGGCTGGGTGGTGTCGTCGTTCGTGGTCCAGCGCATCGTCGACCGCCTCGGCTATTCGTGGTCGATGCGGCTGGCGCAGAGCCTGGGCGCGGTGGCCCCGCTGCTGCTGGCGGTGCTCCCGCCGTGGCCGCCGCTCATCGGCGTGGTGCTGGTGTTCCTGACCTCGACGGTGCTGGTCTGGAACGTCTGCTCGCAGTCCAGCCGCCAGCGCTTCACCCCGGCGCCACTGCTGGGCCGGGTGCTGACCAGCCACCGGGCGCTGGCCTGGGGGTTGACGCCGCTGGGGGCGTTGACCGGCGGTTTGGTCGCGGCGCACTGGAGCCTGCGGGGCGTGTGGGTGATGGCCGCGGCGGTGCAGGCGCTGAGCGCGGTGCTGGTTTGGTTCCAGCTTTCCCCGGCGGCTTTCCGGCGGACCGAGGAGCTGGCGGCGGCCGGAGCCTAGGCCGGGCGGCCGAGAACGCGGCGAGGGCGAACGCGGCCGCGATCCCGAGGAAGCTCCCCTGCCACGCCAGTTCGGGGTAAGACCACGAACGCGGTGGTCACCACCAGCACGATCATGGACAGGTTCGCGATCCACACGCCCAAGTCGCCGATCCACGCCGGCCGCGCCACCGTGAGGGCGAGCACCGGCGCGGTCACCACGACCGCGGCACCCGGCCGCTGTCACGTGATGCCGGGTGGCGCGCCGGGTCGGGGCACCGGTGCGCCACCCGGACGCCTACCCTCCCAGCGCCAGCGCCACCGCGCCCAGCAGCGCCGCGTCCTGGTCGAACCGGGCCGACACCAGCTCGGGCGGGAACGGGACCGCGTGCGCCAGGCGGTCCGCCAGCGCCGGCAGCAGCACGTCCGCCGAGCGGACCAAGCCCCCGCCGACCGCGATGCGCTGGGGATCCAGGGCGATCGCCAGGTTGGCCACGTGCATCGACAGCTCGTCCAGGGCCGCCGTCACCAGTTCCTTGGCCTCGACGTTCTCCTTGGCCAGTGCGAACAGCTCCCCGGCGGTGACCGGGCGGCCGAGCAACTCGCTCGCCCGGCCGCCCAGCCCACGCCCACCGACGGCTTCCTCGAGCGGCGCCGCTCCGCTCGCGAAACCCTCGGTGTCCTGCGGTGAGAGCAGGTTGTACCCGATCTCACCCGCAGCTCCGTTGGCGCCGGTCAGCAACCGGCCGCCGACCAGCACCGCTGCCGCGATGCCGGTGCCCAGGGAGAGGAACACCGCCGGGTCGGCGCCGGCCAGTGCGCCCCAGCGCCATTCCGCCAGTGCCGCCGCCTTCGCGTCCGTGCCCACCGAGATCGGCACGGCCGGGAACTCCTCGGCCACCAGCTCCGCCAGGTGCAGCTGCTCCCAGCCCGGCACGTTCGGTGCCAGCAGGATCTCCTCCGGCAGCACGATCCCCGGGCTGACGACGCCGATGGCAGCCGGCTCGGCACCCGCCTCGGCCAGGAGCGACCGGGCCCCGGCCAGCGCGCGCACCACCACCTGCTCGGCCCCCGCGTGCGCGTCGGTGTCCAGCCGGCGCGTGGCCAGCAGGGTGCCGTCGCGGTCGGCGAGCCCCAGCGCCACCTTCGTGCCGCCGAAGTCGATCCCGAGAATCCGGTCCTCGCTCACGCGCCGCTCCCCCGCACCACGATCCGGCCCGTGTTCAGCCCGTCGACGCTGATCACCGGCGCCGCACCCCGCAGGTCCGACGCTTTGTACGTGACCGTCAGCGTCTGCGACTGGCCCGGCCACAGCGTGATGTCGTTGTCGTCCCAGGTCGCGTTCGCGAGCTGGTTGTCCCCCGCCGCCTCACGGCCGTCCGGCGTGCCACGGCGGACGTCGGCCCGCAGGAAGAACGCCGCGCCCGGCGTCTTCGACGTGTTGGTCACGGTCACCGTGGAGACCAGGTCGCCACCGCTGAAGCGGGTCGACGCCACGGCGGCGACCTGCGACTTCGGCAGGTCCTGCAGCGCCTGCAGGTTGCTGTACTGCGACAGCGTCGCCTGCGGGTTGCCGAGCGTCTTGCCCCAGTCGACGACGTCCTTCTGCGTGGACAGCCAGTAGACGTTCCGGTCGACGACCTTCCCGCCGTGGGAGACCTGCAGCTCCACGAAGTAGACCTGCGCCTTCGCCGGCGCCTTCGTCTCGGCGGGCACCTTGGGCTTCAGGACCCCGGTCCGCACGCCCTGCGAACCCAGCGAGAGGCCGGACGCGGTCTGGTCGTCGAGGACCTTCCCCGCGGTGTCCAGCACGCGGGCCTGCACCGAAAGCCCGGACTGCGTCGCCGCGCCGAGGTTGTCGAGCGTCACGGATCCGTTGTCGTAGCCGTAAAGCGCGTGCAGCGGCTGGTTCGCCTTCTTGGCGCCGAAGAACGCGCCCGCCTGGTCGCCGTCGTCGTTGTAGAGCGACCACAGCAGCGTCGGCCAGCCCTTGTTCAGCTGCCAGTAGACGACACCGGTCGACGGGCTGTCCTTGTCCTTCGAGTGGTGCAGGAAGGCTTCGAACTGCGAGCGCGTGTTCTCGTAGTTCGCGATGTTCGCCAGGTCCACATAGGACTTGAGCGAGTTCCACTTCCCGTACCGCTGCCGGATCGACTGGTCGAGCGTGTACAGCGTGCCGAACGCGTAACCGCCGTGACCGGGCTCGAAGTTCGCGTGGTACTGGTTGTACGCCGGGTCCTGCCAGAGCTTCGCCTGCTCGGTCGGCGAGAGGAACCGCTTGATCGAGTCGAGCGTCGGCACGGTGTGCCCGGCGCTCTGCTCGCTCGCGAAGCCCCACGCGCCACCGGCGTTCGTGCGGGAGGAATCCTCGGCGTCGAAGTGCGAGCTGTCGTACCAGTAGGACGGCGGAACCCAGTCGTACGGCCCCTCCTTCTCCCCGGACTGGCCCAGCGCCGGCGTGCTCTTGTACTCCGCCGAGGCGATCACCGGCACCTGGAAGTCGGCTTCCCCGAACGCCTTCAGCGTCTCGGACTCCTGGCGCGGCACCGGCTCGTTGTCGCTCCAGCCGTAGTTGAAGACGCTGGGGTGGTTCCGCTCCATCTGCGCGATCGTGTACGCCGAGTCGTGCATGATCCGGTAGTCGCGCTCGGTCAGCGTCGAGGCGTCCTCGGGCTGCCAGGCGTCACAGCACAGGAACCCGCCGATGACGAGCAGCCCGGCGCGGTCGGCCTGGTCGTAGAAGTCCTGCGGCATGTCGTGGCCCTCGAGCCGGACGCCGGACAGGCCCATGTTCTTGATCAGCGCGATCTGGTGCGCGGTGTCGGCGGCGTCGTAGCGCAGGAACAGGTCGGGCGCGAAGCCGCCGCCGCGGAACACGAAGTCCTTGCCGTTGATCGTGAACTGCCGCGCGCCCTCCGGCAGGGCCGCGGACTTCCCGACCAGGCGCGAGGTCACCGTGCGGATGCCGAAGGTGCTCTTCGACGACGTCGAGAGCGTGCCGTCCTGCGAGACCGCGGTGCTCAGCGTGTACAGCGGCTGGTCGCCCATCGAGTACGGCCACCAGACGCGCGGGTGCGCGATCTTCACCGGCGCGAACGCCACGGTCCGCTTGGTGTTCGCGGGGATCGTCACGCGCTGCTTGACGACGACCGGCGCACCCGAGGGCGGGGTGATCGTCGCGGCGACGTCGCCGGTCTGCGGCGCGGCCGCGTCGTTGGTGACGTCGACCTTCACCGTCAGCTTCGAGCTGGACAGGTCGGCGGCGTTGTCCTGCACGACGTGGGCGTTGTCGCCGGTGAGCGCGTCGGACACCTGCAGCGTCGGCGGGAACTGGATGCCGGTGTTGTTGTCCGGCGGGATCTGGCCCCAGTCGACCTGGTCGAGGGTGTACATCTTCAGCGGGTCGTTCGGGTAGACCTTGATCGCCAGGGTGTTCTTGCCCGGCTTGACCAGCTTCGTGACGTCGAAGGTGTGCCCGGCGAACGCGCCGCTGACGATGTCCTTCGTGGCGACGAGCTTGCCGTTCACCCAGACGTCGCCTTCGCCGACGATGCCCGGGATGGTCAGCTTCGCGTGCTGGCCGGCCTTGAAGCCGGGAGCGAAGTCGGTCCGGTACCACCACGGGTCGGAGAACGGTTTCGTGACGACGGGGCCGAGCTTGTCCACGTACCCGAAGCACTTGCGCATGTTGTCCGAGTAGAAGACGTTCGGGCACTTGCCGTTCTGGACGAGGGCGGTGATCTCGGTGCCGGGCGCGCCGGCGTCGTCCGGCTTCACCGGCAGCCAGCCACGGGTGGCGTACCCCGGCGTGGAGACCTTTTCCCCGCCGTCCTTGACGTTCGCGGTGGTCAGCACCTGCCAGCCCTGCGTGCCGATGGTGGTGAGCCCGTGTGGCTTGGCGAACGCCTGCGTGTCTTGAGCGGCGGCCGGGCCGGCGACGGCGAGCACGCCGGGGACGAGCACCAGTGCGGCCACCGCCGCGAGTTTCCGGGTCATGCCTGGGCCCCTTCCGGGTCGGCGGCGAAAGCTTCCTTGATCTCCTTGGGACCGAACGGCCACGTGTTCTCCGTCTTGGCGTAGACGAGGTACGCGAGCGCGCCGAGGGCGATCCAGCCCAGCGATAGCCCGATGGACAGCGGCGTCGCGGAAACGTAGATGTAGACCCAGCCGACCAGCGCGAGCAGCGTCGGCAGCGGGTAGAGCCACTGCCGGTAGGGCCGCTTCAGCTCCGGCTGGCGGCGGCGCAGCGTCCAGATGGCCGCGACCTGGGCCAGCGACTGGATGATGACCAGGGTGGAGACGGCGGCGTTGATGACGTCGGTCAGCGTGAACAGCGAGCCGATGATCGTGATGGCGCCCATGGTGAGCACGCCGGCGGTCGGCAGGTTCAGCTTGGGGTGCAGCTTGCCGAACATGGACAGGAACACCTTGTCCCGCGCGGCTTCGAACGGCACGCGCGAGCCGCCGAGCAGGCCGGCGAACACCGAGCCGATGGCCGCGACGACGATGAAGACGGTGACGATCTTCGCCGTCACGGTGCCCCATGCCTGCTCCAGCACGGTCGAGGCGACCGAGGTGGCGGTCTTCAGCTCTTCCAGCGGAACCGAGCCGAGGACGCCGACCTGCAGCAGGAAGTACAGGCTCATGATGCCCACGATGGAGAAGAGGATCGACCGCGGGAGCGTCCGGCCCGGGTCGCGGACCTCGCCGCCGAGGTAGGCGCTGGTGTTGTAGCCGAGGTAGTCGTAGATCGCGATGATCAGGCCGGCGCCGAGGCCGCCCCAGAACGTGCCCGTGCCGGCCGAACTGAACGCGCCCGGGGTGAAGGCGAACGCCTGCGCGCCGCTGAAGTGCGTGAACGCGGCGACGACGGTGGTGAGCACCGCGATCAGCATGACCACGAACAGCACCGTCGTTAGCTTGCCGATCTGGCCGATCTTGCGGAACAGCGCGGCGACGATGACGAGCGTGATGCCGACGCCGATGATCTTGCCCAGCGGCGTGGTGCCCGCGTCGTCGGTGACGCCGGGGATCAGGTAGCCGAGGTACTGGACGAGCCCGATGATGCCGGTGGACATGATCAGCGGGATGAACAGCACCGCGCTCCACACGAACAGGAACGGCATCAGCCGTCCGGTGCGGTACTGGAACGCTTCGCGCAGGTACAGGTAGGTGCCGCCGGCGCCCGGCATGGCGGCGCCGAGTTCGGCCCAGATGAGCCCGTCGGCCAGCGCGACGATCGCCCCGATGATCCAGCCGAACATCGCCTGCGGTCCGCCCATGGTGGCGACCATGGCGGGGATCGTGACGAACGGGCCGATACCGCACATCTGCGTCATGTTGATCGCGGTCGCCTGCAGCGGGCCGATCTTGCGCTCAAGGGCCGGTTGCGGCGCCCCTGAACGAGTGGGTGAACTCACGACGTGCCTCCGGCTAGTAGTTAGTAAAGTTTCTTAACATAGAACGGGCGGAGTCGAAAGAGTTCCGTGGATAAACTTGCGGCAACACAGGAGGATTCAGTGGGGCAAAACGGGCCGCAGGTGGGAACCCCGGCGAACATGCGGGCGCTGAACCAGCGCCTGGTCCTGGACCGGCTTCGCGGTCAGGGCGAGGCGACGCGACCGCAGATCGCGGCGGACACGGGACTTTCGAAACCCACGGTCGGACAGGCGCTGCTCGACCTCGAGCAGCACGGACTGGTCCGGACCACTGGGCGCAGCCTGGCCGGGCCGGGGCGCGCGGCGGTCGTCTACCAGGCCGCGCCGGACGCCGGGCACGTCGTCGGCGTCGACATCGGGCGGCGCGCGATCCGGATCGCCGTCGCCGACCTCGAAGGCAGCATCGTCGCCCGGCTCGACGAGCCCAACCGGTGCCGCTCGGCGAGCGCGCTGGTGCGCACGGTGAGCGAATCCGTCGAACGCGCGGTGGCCGCGGCCGGGCTGCGGCCGCACGAGGTCGTGGCGACGGTCGTCGGCACCCCCGGCGTCCCCGACCCGGCGACCGGCACGGTGCACCGCGCACCCAACCTGCCCGGCTGGGAGCGGCGCGGGCTGCTGCACGAACTCGTCGCCGCGCTGGCCGTCGCCGGCTCGGACGTCGTGGTGGAGAACGACGCGAACCTGTGCGCGGTCGGCGAGCACGCCCTCGGCGCGGCGCTCGGCGTCGACGTGCTGGTGTGCCTGACGGTCGGCACCGGCATCGGCATGGGCCTGCTGGTCGACGGCCAGCTGTTCCGCGGCGCGCACGGCGCGGCGGGCGAGATCGCGGACCTGCCCTACGGCCCGCTGCCCGCCGGCGCGGCCGCCCGCCGCCCCGGCCCGGTCGAAACGGCGGCCGCGGGCCAGGCGGTGGTCGACGCGGCCCGCGCGCTGGGCTTGACGAAGGCACGCACGGCGAAGGACGTGTTCCGGCTGGCCCGGTCAGGCGACTCGCGGGCGCTGCGCGTGGTCGAGGAAGAAGCCGAGAAGCTGGCGTACGTGGTCTCGGCGGTGACGGCCGTCCTGGACCCCCGCCTGATCGTGCTGGGCGGCGGCATCGGCGGCAACGCGGACCTGCTGGCCGAGCCGATGCGGCGCGCGCTGGCGGCGACGATCCCCGTCGTCCCGGAGATCGCGGCCGGCCAGCTGGGCGAGGACGCGGTGCTGGCGGGCGCGATCGCGACGGCGCTGGGCACGGCCCGCGAGCTGGTCTTCGACCGCCGCGGCCTGCACCGCACGGCCAGCGGCGCCTGACCGGTCAGCCGCGCGCCCACTGTTCCAGCACCGCGACCTGCCTCGCCCCGCCCTCGACCACGCCGCGATCCTCGCTACAGGTGAGCTAGTCCGAGGGACCGCGCAGGGTCAGCACCACCCGCAGCACGTACTCCACCGCCGTCGGGAAGGTCGCGCCGCGAAGTTCACCGCGGTCGGCCAGGTTGCGGGAGGCGAACTCCAGCTCACGCTCGGGGCCGCCCCGGCGGACGACCAGGGCCGCGATGTCCTCGAGGTCGAGGTCCGGGTGGTCGAGCCGGGTCAGCGCGAACTCGATCATCAGCTCTTCGGCCGTCATCCCGCTCCTCCCGACTCCTCCAGCGTAGCCACAACCGCCGGGCCGGGACCGGCATTCCGTGGCCGAGCTCACCCGCATTACTGTACCGTCCAGACGGTATAGTAGTCGGCATGACCACGACCCGCGCCCCGATCCGGCAGACCCTCAGCCCCCGTCGCCGATGGGCCGCGCTGGGCGTGCTCGTCGGCGCGGTGCTCCTGCTCGCGATCGACGGCACCGTGCTGTACCTCGCCGTGCCGTCCCTGACCCGCGAGCTCGCGCCGACCGCCACCGAAATCCTGTGGATCGGCGACATCTACTCGCTCGCGCTGGCCGGCCTGCTCGTCACGGCGGGCAACCTCGCCGACCGCTTCGGCCGCAAGAAGGTGCTGCTCCTCGGCACGGCCGCGTTCGGCCTCGCGTCCGTGCTGGCCGCCTTCTCTCCCACCGCCGGCGTGCTCGTCCTCGCGCGGCTGCTGCTCGGCGTCGCGGGCGCGACGATCATGCCCTCGACGCTCTCGCTGATCCGCACGCTGTTCACCGACCCGCGCGAGCGCACCCGCGCCATCGCGATCTGGTCGGCCGGGTCCGGCGGCGGCATCGCGCTCGGCCCGCTCGTCGGCGGCACCCTGCTGGAGCACTACTGGTGGGGTTCGGTGTTCCTGATCAACGTGCCGGTCGTCGTGGTCTTCCTGATCGCGGGCGCGTTCCTGCTGCCGGAGTCGCGGGACCCGAACCCGGGCCGCTTCGACCTGCTCTCGGCGGCCCTCTCGATGGTGGCGATCGTGCCGCTGGTGTACGCGGTCAAGCACGCCGTCAGCGAGGGCCTCGACGTCCGGGTGGCCGTGGCCGCCGTGCTCGGCGTCGCCGCCGGCGTGCTGTTCCTCCGCCGTCAGCGGCGGGCGGCCGATCCGCTGATCGACGTCGGGCTGTTCCGCAACGGCGCCTTCAGCGGCGCGGTGCTCGCGAACTTCATCTCGGTCTTCGCGTTGATGGGACTGCTGTTCTTCTTCTCGCAGTACCTGCAGCTGGTTCGCGGCTTCTCGCCGCTGCGGGCCGGGCTCGCGGAGATGCCCGCGACGCTGGCCTCGATCGTCGTCGTGGCCGCCGTCGGCGTGGTCGTCCGGCGGCTCGGGCAGGGCCGGGCGGTCGCCGCGGGCCTGGGCGTCGCCGCGCTCGGGCTGGCGCTGGTCGCGGTCGCCGAGCAGGCGCCGCAGTACTGGTGGCTGGGCCTGACGCTGGTACCGGTCGGGCTCGGCGTCGGCCTGGCGCTGACGCTGACCGTCGACTCGGTGCTGTCCGCCGTCGCGCGGGACAAGGCGGGCTCGGCGTCGGCGATCTCCGAAACGGCCTACGAACTCGGTGCGGCGCTGGGCATCGCGCTCCTCGGCTCGCTGGTCACCGTGGTGTACCGCGTTTTCCTGCCCGCGGGGGCGCCCGGCGAGGTCCGGGAGTCCCTCGCCTCGGCGGTGTCCGCGCTCGACCCGGCGTCGGACCTCGCCCAGGCGGCCCGGGACGCCTTCACCGGCGCCATGCAGGTCACGTCGCTGGCGGCGGCCGCCGTCACCGCCGTCGCGGCGCTGATCGCCTGGCGTACGATTCCGTCCGGAAAGGACTGAGCATGCCTCGCAAAGCCGGGCGCAGCCCGGAGGAAACGCGCCGGGCGCTGCTCGACGCGGCCGCGACCGCCATCCGCACGCGCGGGATCTCGGCGTCCCTCGACGACATCGCGCGGGTGGCCGGGGTGTCGAAAGGCGGGCTGCTGTACCACTTCCCGGCGAAGGACGCGCTGGTGCGCACGCTCGCCCAGGACATCCTCGACACCTTCCGCACCGAGGTCCACGCGGCGCTCGACCCGGCCGACACCGCCCCGGGCCGGCTCGTGCGCGCCTACGTCCGGGCGTCGCTGGACACGTCCCAGGACGAGGTCGCGATCCGGGAGAACATCGCGCTGATCGCCCAGCTCATCTCGATCCCGGAGATCGCCGGGCTGGCCCGCGCGGACGCCGAGCGGTGGGACCGCGAGCTGCACGACGACGGCCTGCCGGCGGACGTGGTCACGCTGGTGGTCGCGGCGGCCGACGGGGCGAGCACGGCACCGCTGTGGGGCGTCGGCATCGACGTCGCGGCGGCACGGAGGCTGGAGCGGCAGCTGCTCGACCTGACCCGGGGCACCTGACCAGGGCCGTGTCAACCCGTCGAAGGTGTTGGTAAATCACCACTTCCCGGCCCATACGTTAGTCGGCTCCGGCGAACGTGTCTTCCGGGTAAATTTTCGACAGCGCGCGCAATTCCGGCAAATCCCCGTCCCCACGAGGAGTTCTCCGATGTCGAGGAAGTTCGCCCTGGTCGGCGCAGCCGCACTCGCCCTGACCATGACCCCGCTCGCCGCGGGGACCGCGTCGGCCGCCACGGACCAGGAAGCCGCGGTCACGACGGTGTACTACAGCACCGCCAGCGCACCGTCGTTCCGCTCGGTGATCAACGCCGGTGCCGCCAACTGGAACAACAGCGTGACCAACGTCAGACTGGTCGAGCGCAACTCCGGCGCCAGCCTGCGCTACACCGAGGGCAACGACCCGCGTGGGTCCTACGCCTCGACCAACGGTCACGGCAGCGGCACCATCTTCATCGACTACACCCAGGCCCGGCAGTACAACCCGACCCGCATCGCGGCGCACGAGACCGGTCACGCCCTCGGGCTGCCGGACCACTACTCGGGCCCGTGCTCGGAGCTGATGTCGGGTGGCGGCCCCGGCCCGTCCTGCACCAACGCGGTGCCGAACTCGGCCGAGCGCAGCCGCGTGAACTCGCTGTGGGCCAACGGCCTCGTGGCGACGAACGCGCAGGAGCGCGTCTACGAAACCGTGTACGGCTACTGAGTTCGCTGAAGGTGGCCCGGGCTCCGGTCCGGGCCACCTTCGCGCGCGGCCCCGAGTTCGGCCGCGAAGCCCGCCGGCACCAGCACGTCCTCCCGGGTGAGTTCGTGGACGCTCTTCTTGCCCAGCGCCAGCAACGTCGAGTCGATCCCGTTGCGCAGCACGTCGAGGACGTTCTCCACCCCGGCCTGCCCGCCGGCGGCCAGCCCCCACAGGTACGCGCGGCCGATCAGCACCGCCTTGGCGCCCAGCGCCAGCGCTTTCACGACGTCGCTGCCGCGGCGGATCCCGCCGTCCAGCAGGACTTCCACCTCCGAGCCGACCGCGTCCGCGATCGAGGGCAGGGCGCGGATCGTCGCCGGGGTGCCGTCGAGGTTGTTGCCGCCGTGGTTGGACACCGACAGCGCGCTGACGCCGGCGTCGACCGCGCGGCGGGCCTCGTCGACCCGGATCACACCCTTGAGCAGGAACGGCCCGTCCCACCGCGCTCGCAGCCAGGTCACGTCCTCCCACGACGGCGGCGGCGTCTGCATCCACTGGCCGTACGCGCCGAAGAACGTCGGTGCTTCTTCGCCCGGCGACGCCATGTTCGGCACGCTCAAGCCGGGCAGCCGCCGCGTTTTGACGTAGTCCAGGAGCCAACGCGGGCGGGCGATGCCTTCCGGGGCGAACCGCAGCAGCTCGCGCGGAGTCAGCCGCTCGGGGATGTGCGGGCTGCCCCAGTCGCGGCTGTGCGAGAACGACCAGTCGAGCGTCAGGATGATGCCGACGGCCCCCGCGGCGCGGGCCCGGTCCAGCCGCCGCTCGATGTCGTCGCGGGTGCCCGTCCAGTAGACCTGGAAGTACGTGTTCGGGTTCGCGGCGACCACCTCCTCGATCGGCTTGCTGCCGAAGGAGGACAGCCCGATCGACGTCCCACGCGCGGCGGCCGCCCTGGCCACCGCGACCTCGCCGTCGGGGTGCACGGCCTGCACCCCGGTCGGGGAGATCAGCACCGGGAGGGCGACGTCGCGGCCGAGCACGTGCGTGGCCAGGTCGCGCTGCCCGTAGTGGCCGGCCGTGCGCGGCGCGAACCGTAGTTCGTCGAACGCGCCGAGGTTGTCGGCCAGCGTGAGGCCCTTTTCCGAGCCCGCGATGAGGGCGGAGTAGACCGAAGCGGGCAGCCGTTTCTTCGCGCGCCGCTGTGCCTCCGCGACGGATTCGAACCAGGTGGTCATCGGGTTCCCTTCGTGGTGAAGCGCAGCGGGCGCCGGACGAGCGCCGGGCGGACCGGCTCGAGCGTGCGGTGGGCCAGGCAGCCGGCCCAGACGCCGCCGCCGTACGCGACGTCGTCGGCGATCGCCGCCGCGGTGTAGCGGACGGGATCGAGTCCGGGCCGGGTCTTGGCCCACGCCGTCAGCGGCGGGCCGAGCAGCAGCGACGCCACGGCGGCGCGTCGGCCCCACCCCCGCGGGACGAGCAGGGCGGCGAGCAGCGGCGCCGCGAACTGGGTGCCGTAGCGGCCGCAGCCGAGCCACGTCTGGTGCACGGCGGTGGCCATCGCGCGCACGACGCCGTCGGCCGGGACGTCGTGGGCGCGCAGGGTGCGGACCATGCCGCCCACCGCGCCGGCGAACCCGCCCGCGGCGAGCAGCGGACGCCCGGCCAGCAGCGCGCCGACGGTCAGCGCGGGCCACGGGTGCAGCCCCAGCGGCGCGAGCGCGCCCGGGTGCCGCTTCGCCAGCGGCGCGGCGGAAGTGCCGTAGCGGGCGCGCCGGCCCAGCAGGGCGCGCCAGGTTTCCGGTTCGTGGTGGCCGACGGTGACGTCGGGGGCGTACCGGACCCGGTACCCGGCCGCGTGCAGCCGCCAGACCAGGTCGACGTCCTCGCCGACGCGCAGCGCGGGATCGAACGCGCCGGCCTCGACGAGCGCGCTCCGGCGGACGACGAGCGCGGCGGTCGGCACGTACGACGTCCGGGTGCCGGGCGCGACCCGCGCGGGCCGGTCGCCGAGGTCGAGGCTGGAGGCGGCGCGCGTGTACCGGCCGGCCGCGGTGTCCGCGGCGAGCGGGCACACCCGGGGCGCGACCGCGGCGACGAGCGGGTCGGCGAAGTGCGCGGCCAGCGGCTCCACCCAGCCGGGCGCGGGCACGCAGTCACTGTCCACAAAGGCCACCAGCTCGGTGGGAACGTGGTCCAGCGCGGTGTTGCGCGCGGCGCCGGGGCCGCCGTTGACGTCCCGGCGCACGAGTTCCGCGCCGTGCGCGGCGGCCACCCCGGCGATGGCGGCGGGGTCTTCGGAGCCGTCGTCGACGACGAGGACGGGGTGCCGGGCGCCGAGCCCGGCGAGGCAGCGGGCCAGAGGTCCTGGCCGGCCGAGGGCCGGGACGACGACCGTGACGTCCGCGGCGCGGTCCGGTTCGGGCGGCAGCGGGTGGGCGAGCCCGGCGTCGGTGAGGTGCCGGGCGAGCGCGCCGGTGGCCGCGGAGGAGACCGGGCCGTCGGCGAGTTCGCGCAGCGCGGCCTGCCCGGCGGCGGTCAACCGCAGGACACGGGCCGGGGAGCCGCCGAAGAGGAGGTCGGCGGTCAGCTGCCGGGTGTCGCGGTCGAGGGCGATGCGGAACCCGGGTGGCAACGGCGTCACAGGGCCAGCCCGCCGTCCACGGGCACGACGGCCCCGGTCACGGCCCCGCGGTCCGGCCCGGCGAGGAACGCCAGCACAGCGGCGACTTCGCCGGCGTCGAGCAGGCGGTGCACGGGTTGCTGCGCGGCGAAGGCGGCCGCGTCGGGCAGGGCGTAGAGGCGGGCGCTCTCGGCGAGGATCGGGGTGTCGGTCGAGCCCGGGCTGACGGCGTTGGCGGTCACGCCGGTCTCCCCCAGTTCGGCCCCGAGCGCGCGGACGAGCCCGGCGACCCCGGCTTTCGCGGCGCAGTAGGCGGCGAGCATGGGCAACCCCCGCGTGGCGGCGGCCGAAGCGACGGCCAGGAACCGCCCCGACCGCGGTTGTGGCCTGCGAAGCAGGGCGGGCACGGCGGCGCGGGCGAGGTGGACGACGCCGTGGAGGTCGACCTCCAGGACGGCCCGCTCCTGGTCTTCGGGCACCTCCCACAGGGGTACTCCCCCGGCGATGACCCCGGCGGCGGCGATGGCGACGTCGAGGCCACCCCAGCGTCGTTCGGCTTCCCGGACGGCGGCGGCCATGGCCGCGGGATCCCTCACGTCGGCGACGAAAGCGGCGGCGTGCCCACCGGCTTTTTCCACGACGGCGGCGAGGTCGGCTTCGGTCCCCATGGGGTAGGGCAGGGCGGGGTCGTCGGCGGCCACGTCGACGGCGAGGACGGCGTAGCCCTGCTGCGCCAGGCGCAGGACGGTGGCGGCCCCGATCCCCCGCGCGGCCCCGGTGACGAGCGCCGTCCGGTGCGTCATGCCCGCCTCCATTCGTCCACATGCGACACCAGCGCGGCCGTCAGCCCGGCCAGCAGTTCCTTGCCTTCCACCGCGGTCGCGCCGGTCGGGTCGCCGAGCACGCCGGTCGCCGTGACCGCCCGCACCCCGCCCTCCCGCAGCAACGGCAGCAGCTCCCCGATCGGGCGCCGATCCCCCGCGACCGCTCGTTCCATCCGGACGCTGCCCGGCCGCATCGTCAGCTGCAAGGCCGTTTCCACGCGGCCCGCGTGCGGCTCCCCCGGCCACCGCGGCCGGAACACCGACACGTCCCGCGACTCCGCCCGCAGCCGGGCCGCCGCACGCGTCACCGGCCCGGTGTTGCCGCCGTGCGCGGACACGAACAGCAGCCGCCCGAACGTCTCCGCCGCCGAGCGGCCCAGCTCCAGCAGCAGGAACTCCGTCGCCTCCTGGCCGATCGACAGCGTCCCCGCGAACCCCGCGTGCTCGCCGCTCGAGCCGTACGGCACCGCGGGCGCCACCAGGACTTCCGGGCGCGCCGCAGCCAGGCCGTCGCACAGGGCGAGGGCGATGTCGGTGTCCGTCGTCAGCGGCAGGTGCGGGCCGTGCTGCTCGGTCGCGCCGACCGGGACCGCCAGGATCGCGCCCGCCGCCGCGCGGGCGGCGACGCCGGGCGAGGACAGGTCCGCGAGGCGCACCATCAGGCCAGCGGGTTTTCGTCGCAGGGGCGGCGCATCCCGATGGTGACCGGGACCGGACGCCGCCGGTGCGAGTGGTCCAGCGACGGCTTCGGGACGCTGGTGACGCCCGCCAGCGCGAGTTCGCCGTGGCCGCGCACGCACTCCGGGTCCGGGCCGTCGAGCGGCAGGCCGGTGAAGAACTTCGCGGCCATGCAGCCGCCGCGGCAGGCGTCGAACGCCGAGCACGACGTGCACGCACCCGCGCTCTGCGGGCTGCGGAGTTCCGTGAACAGCTCGGATTCGCGCCAGACGCGCGTGAAGCCGCCCTCGGACCGGGTGTTGCCGGCCAGGAAGGTGTCGTGGATGGCGAACGGGCAGGCGTAGACGTCGCCGACCGGGTCGACCAGGCACACCACCCGCCCGGCGCCGCACAGGTTCAGGCCCGGCAGCCCGCCGCCGCCGTAGCCGGCCAAGTGGAAGAACGAGTCGCCGGTGAGCACGTTCTCGCCGTGCGCCACGAGCCAGTCGTAGAGCCCCCGCTGCTGGGCGGCCGTCGGGTGGAGCTCGTCCCAGGTGTCGGCGCCGCGGCCGGACGGGCGCAGCCGCGTGATCCGCAGCTGGGCGCGGTACCGGTCGGCGATCGCCTTGAACGCGTCGAGCTGGGCGATGTTGTGCCGCGTCATGACGACCGAGATCTTGAAGTTCTCGAAACCGGCGTCGGCGAGGTGCTCCATGGCGCGGATCGCGGTGGCGTAGGAGCCGGGGCCGCGGACGTGGTCGTTGACCTCGGCGGTGGCGCCGTCCAGGGAGATCTGGACGTCGACGTAGTCGCTCCCGGCCAGCCGTCGCGCCACTTCGGGCGTGATCTTGACGCCGTTGGTGGAGAACTTGACGCCGACGTGGTGCTCGGTGGCGTAGTCGACGAGCTCCCAGAAGTCCGGGCGCACGGTCGGCTCGCCGCCGCCGATGTTGACGTAGAAGATCTGCATGCGCTCGAACTCGTCGATCAGCGCCTTGCACTCCACTGTGGACAGTTCGCGGGGATCGCGCCGCCCGGAGGAGGAAAGGCAGTGCACGCAGGAAAGGTTGCAGGCGTAGGTCAGTTCCCAGGTGAGGCAGATGGGCGCGTCGAGCCCGTACTGGAATTCGTCCACGAGGGACATCAGAGACTCCTCGGCTGGATCATCCGCGACTCGGCCAGTGCGGCGAGCGCGGCGCGGTAGCGCGGCAGCTCGGGGGCCCCGACCCCGGCACCGGCGCAGGCGGCGCGGGCGCTCGGGTGCGCGTCCAGCGACCGGACGACGTCCAGCAGGGCCGGGCTCTTCAGGAACGACAGGCGGCGGGTGCCGAAGTGGTAGAGCAGCGCCCCGAACCGCTCCGGCCGGATCGCGACCCGGCTGTCGAGCCGCCAGGCCGCGTCCAGGTCGAACGGCTCAGTAGACACCGCACATCCCGTCGATCGAAACCTCCTCGACCAGCAGGTCTTCGGCGACGGGGGTCTCTTCGACGGGCTCTTCGGCGATCTTCTCGGTCATCGTGACTCCTTCGGCACGGGACTCCTATTTCGACACACTGTGACGAATATCGAGCAGAGTAATGTCACGCAGTGTCAGAAACAACCCCCGGAAAGGGAACGGCACCCGGATGACCCAACGCACCCCCGCGGCCCGCCGCGGCAGGCCACCCGGCACGAGCGCCCGCGAACTGGAGGTCATCGCGCTGCGCCTGTTCACCGAACGCGGCTTCCACGAGACGACGGTCGACGAGATCGCCGCGACCGCGGGCGTCAGCCGCCGCACGTTCTTCCGCTACTACGACGCCAAGTCCGACGTCCTGTGGAACGAGTTCGACGCGGAGGTCGCCGCGATCACCGAACACCTCGCCGCGGCCGACGGCACCCTGCCGGTCCTGGACGCGGTCCGCGAGGCGGTCATCGCGGCCAACCACTACCGCGCCGAGGACGTCACGGAACTCCGCATGCGCATGCACCTGCTCAGTTCGGTCCCGGAACTGGCGGCGAGCGCGACCCGCCACTACGACGCGTGGGAGCGCGCGGTGAGCGCGTACGTCGGCGCGCGCACGGGCCAGCCGGCGGACGCGCTGTACCCGCTGGCGGTGGGCCGCGCGGTGCTGGCCACGTGCCGCGCCGCGTACGAGCGCTGGTCGGCCCGCGCGGACGCGGACCTGACGGTGTACCTGGACGCGGCTCTGCGAGCGTTGGCCACCGGCTTCGCCGACCCGTCCCCCATCGAACCCGGGAACTGAGGGCGGTCAGTCCCGGGCGGGCTCCTCCGCCGTCTCCTCCCCCACCGGCTCGGCCAGCTGCCACCCGCCTCGGCGCCGCAGCACCAGTACGTAATACCCCACCGCCAGCAGGACGATCCCCGCCGTCACGATCAGGCTCGGGCGGCCGACCGCCGGGTCCACGACGTTCTGGTACACCACGAACACCAGCACCGCCAACGCCAGCACCGGGGCCACCGGGAACCACGGCATCCGGTACTGCGCGTGGGCCGTCGCGCCGGTGCGGCGGCCGACGATCGCGCCCAGGCAAAGGGCCGCGTACACCGCCACGATGGACGTGCTCGTCACCACCAGCAGCAGCTGCGGGTCCACGAAACACAGCGCCGCCGCGACGATCCCCGTGCCGGCCGTCGCCACCCACGGGGTGCCGAAACGGGGGTGGACCGCCGCCAGGGCTCGGTTGATCGCGCCCGGCCAGGCTCGGTCGCGGCCGCTGCTGAAGACCAGGCGGGAGCTGATCAGGACGATCGCCAGGACCGCGTTCATGATCGCCAGCGCCACCGCCAGGCTGAGCACCGTGTCGAGCGTGCTGCCGCCGCGGGCGGTGATGAACGTCGACAGCATGTTCTCCGAGCCGAACAGCGCGCCCAGGTCGGGCGCGCCCAGCAGGACCGCCGTCACCGGGACCAGCTCGGCGACCACCGTGATCGCCAGCGCCAGGAGGATCGCGCGGGCGATGCCGCGAGGGGCGTCCTGGGTCTCCTCGCCGAAGTACACCGCCGAGCCGTAGCCGTTGTAGGCGAACATCGCCACCGACGTCGCGATCGCGATGGCGCCGATCGTCGCGGGGCCGCCGCCGGCCGCCACCGGGTGGGCGACCAGGTCGGTGAGCGGGCGGGCCGGGTGGAGCAGCCCGAGCGCGCCGACCACCACCAGCGCCAGGATCTCGATGGCCAGGAAGATACCCGTCACCCAGGCGTTCAGCTTGATGTCGAACACCCCGACACCGGCGGCCAGCACGCACGTCACCGCCGCGGCCACCGGGCCGGGCAGGCCCGGGAACAGCACCCCCAGGTACGTCCCGACGCCGAGCGCGATCACCGCGACGATCAGCACCTGCGTGATGATCATCAGCCCCAGCACGGCGAACCCGGGCAGCCGCCCCAGCGTGCGGGCCACGATCGCGTACTCGCCGCCCGCGACCGGGAACGCCGACGCGAGCTCGGCGTAGACGAAGGCCATGAACACGCCGACCACCGCAGCGGCCGCGAAGCTGAAGAACGCGCCGGTCCCGGCGCCGGCGAGCACCCCCGGCGCGATGATGAACACCGACGACGCGGGGCTGATCGCCGAGAGCGTGATGAGCAGGGTGCCGAGGGTGCGCAGGCCGCGGCGCAGGGCGGGAGTGGTCACGAGCGGGCCTCCAGTTCTTTGAAGCTCCTTCGAACAACCAGGTGACCACGCATCAAAGGCGCTCGTGGCAGACAAGTCAAGGTCTTGTTTTTTCCGAAGTTCCTTCGAAGAATGACCTCATGGCACGACCGAGCAGGGCCCCCGAGCGGCGGGCCGAGCTGATCGCGGTGGCGCGCCGCGCCGTCGTCGAACGCGGCATCCTCAACCTGCGGCTGCGGGACGTCGCCGACGGCGCCGGCCTGTCCTCGGGCTCGGTCCTCTACTACTTCCCCACCCTGACCGACCTCCTGCGCGAGGTGCAGCAGGAAGCCGTCGAGCGCTTCTGCACCCAGCGCGAGGACGCCGCCCGGGGCGGGACACCGCGCGAACGCCTGCTGGCCACGATCCGCAGCGGCCTGCCCACCGGGCCGTCCGACGAACTGTGCGTGCTGCTCTACGAACTCGGCACGATCGCCCGCCGCGACCCCGCCTACGCCGCCCGGCACGTCGCCCTGTTCGAGCGGCAGGTGCGGATCTACACCGGCATCCTCGAAGCCGGGGCGGCGACCGGCGAATTCACCCTGACCGCCGAGCCGGTCGCGATCGCGCGCAACCTCGTCGCACTCGAGGACGGTTACGGCCTGCACCTCACCCAGGCGGTGCCCACAGTGGACCGGGCCACCGCCGAAGCGATGCTGCTTTCCTTCGCCCGCACCGCCTGCACCTGGGAGGACCTGTCATGACCCGTGCCCGCGACCTGGGCATCACCCTGCCCGGCCGGCCCGGCACGCACAACGCGCTCACCGACGTCGCCGGCGTCGAAGTCGGCTACACGACGTTGATCGAAGGCGATTCGGTGCGCACCGGCGTCACCGCGGTCCTCCCCCGCGGCCGGGCGGACTTCGCCGTGCCGTGCGCGGCCGGGACGTTCTCCCTGAACGGCAACGGCGAGATGACCGGCACCGCGTGGCTCGCCGAGACCGGGTCGCTGGCCCTGCCGGTGCTGATCACCAACACCCACGCCGTCGGGCCGTGCCACCGCGGCGTGATCGACTGGGTGGTGCGCGAGCGCCCCGACGTCGCCGCGGAATGGCTGCTGCCGGTGGTCGCCGAGACGTGGGACGGCTACCTCAACGACATCAACGCCCCGACGATCCACAGTGGACACGCGGGCGCGGCCCTCGACGCCGCCCGGGGCGGAGCGCTCGACGAAGGTTCGGTCGGCGGCGGCACCGGGATGACCTGCTACGGCTTCAAGGGCGGCACCGGCACGGCGTCCCGGCTGGTGCCCTACGGCTCCGACGAGTACACCGTGGGCGTGCTGGTGCAGGCGAACTTCGGCAGCCGCCGCGAGCTCACGGTCGCGGGCGACCACGTGGGACCGCGGCTGGCGGCGGACGACCCGATGGCGCACTGGGCGCCGGCCCCGCCCGGCGCGGGTTCGGTCATCGTCGTGGTCGGCACGGACGCGCCGTTGCTGCCGGGCCAGTGCACGGCGCTCGCCCGGCGCGTCCCGCTCGGCCTGGCCCGCACCGGCACGACGGGTTCGCACTTCTCGGGCGACCTGTTCCTCGCCTTCAGCACGGCGAACCCCGGCGCGCTGACGAGCGCGTTCCCCCGCACCGCGGAAGCCGAGTACGAGCAACTGCGGTTCGTGCCGTGGGGCCGGATCGACCCGTTCTTCGAGGCGGTCGTGCAGGCGGTGGAGGAAGCGGTGCTCAACGCGCTCGTCGCGAACCGCGAGATGACCGGCCACCGCGGGCACCGCGCGCCCGCATTTCCCGCCGATTTTTCCCGGCGGAACTGACCGGATCGGCCCCCGACGGTGCGCCCGGTGGTCCGGCCGCCCGGGTCACCGCCGGGTCCACTGCTGGTTGGCGCCGCCGCCGCAGGCCCACAGGATGATCTTCGTGCCGTTCCCGGTGGCCGCGCCGCTGGCGTCCAGGCAGAGCCCGGACACCGCGTTCGTGATGGTCCCGTTCGCGTTCAGGGTCCACTGCTGGTTGCGCCGGCCGTTGCAGTCCCAGCTGACCACCGCGGTTCCGTTGGCGGTGCCGTTGTCGTAGGCGTCCAGGCACTTCGTGCCGTTGACGACGAGCTGGCCGCGGGCCGGCACCCACGTCTGGTTCGGTCCCCCGGCGCAGTCCCACAGCTGCGCCTGGACGCCGTTGGTGATGCTGTTGTCGTCGATGTCGAGGCACCGGCCCGACTGCGTGCCGGCCACCTGGACGCCGTTCGTCCCGGGCAGCGGCAGGACGGCGACGTCGCTGAGCTGCGGTGGCGTGCCCGAGAACGTGAGGTTGTTGGTGCCCTTGCCCAGGGAGACGACGGCGGAGACGGTCCTGGCCGCTCCCCCGGTCGCCGGGAAGGCGACGACGGTCGGCTGCTGGCCGTTCACCGCGAGGGTTGCGGTCCGGGTGGTGGTCGCGCTGTAGGTGAAGGTCGCGACGGCCGATCCCGTCGCGGCCGCGGTGATCGTGGTGCCGTGCGTGGCCGCGGCGTCGGTGCCTTGGACGGTCAGCAGCACGGAGTCGTTGGCCGGGACGCTCACGCTGTATCCGTTGGCGTAACTGCCTTTGTCGGAAGCGCTCCAGAGGTTCCGGACCTTCGCGGTGGCGGCGGTGAGGCCGAGGTCGGCCCACCGCGCGGTCATGGTCGCCGCCGACGACGTCCGGTTGAGCAAGAGCACCGCGCGTTTCCCGGAACCGGCCAGGACCTTGCCGTACACCTGGAGCCCGGCGGCGTCCTCGGCGACCTTCACGCCCTGCAGGCCGCGCGGATCCTGGTCGACGGCGATGACTTCGCGGTTCTTGAGGACGTTCGCCGTCTCCGCGCTCATCGTCACGAGGTTGTTGCCGGCGAGCAGCGGCGCCCCGGAGACCGCCCACATCCCGAACTCGGTCCGCCCCTGCGCGGCGGACAGCCCCGGCATCCCGACGGTCAGCATGTCGGGGTCGTTGACGTACCCGGTGTGCTGCGAAACGGGGTGCTGCGCCTGGTCGAAGTTGGTGAGCGCCTGCGGGAGGGTCGCGGTCTGGCCGTAGTAGATGATGTCCGTGCTGGTCCGCCACATCGGGGCGGTGCCGGCGCCCCAGTTCCACGGGTTCTTCTTGCCCCAGTCGCAGATCGAGAGGGTGAGCGTGCGCCCGGTCTGCGCGGTGGCGGCTGTGTTGGCGTCGCTGATCGCCCGGTAGGTGCTCGCCGGGTCGAGGCCTTCGGCGTCGCCGCCGCACCAGTCGACCTTGACGAAGTCGAAGCCCCAGCGCTGGAACTGCAGCAGGTCCTGCAGGTAGTGGCCTTCACTGCCGGACCCGGGCGCCGCGGGCCGCCCGGTCGGGTAGTAGTACCCGCAGCCGTCCCGCCCGGCGTCGGTGTAGATGCCCGCCTTCAACCCCTTGCCGTGCAGGTAATCCGCGATGGCTGCCATGCCGCCGGGCCATTCGGCGGTGTCGACGGTGATGTTCCCGGAGCCGTCGCGGGTGCCCTGCCACCAGCCTTCGTCGATGTTGACGTAGGTGTAGCCGGCGTCCTTGAGCCCGGCGGAGACGAGCGCGTCGGCCTGCGCTTTGATGGTGGCGTAGTCGATCTTGGCGGCGAAGGTGTTCCAGGAGGCCCAGCCCATGACGGGAGCGGGAGTCACCACCTCTGCCGCTGCGGCGGCTCCTGCGCCTTGGACGACTCCGGCGAACGCCAGGAGCACGGACAGCAGAACGCGCAGCTTCATCGCATCGCTCCGACCTCGTCGTCAGGAATGTTAGCGTTAACAAATGGTGCTGGTTCTGCATTTTGGACGGCGGGGCGATCGCCCGTCAAGCGGCGAACGGCCGACCTTCGGCAGCACCTACTCGCTGAGCCATTCCGCCGACGGCCGGAAGTATCTCGCCCAGCCGAAGATCACCGAGCCTCGGAGATCGATGTTCGTGGCGCCGTCGTAGCGAATGACGAGGCCGGAGAACGACCACCGGTTCGGTCACGGCAATCCGGTCGAACACGGTCGAACGCCGCCGCAGAGACCGGCCCAGCACCAGGGCGCCTCTAGCTTGCTAGCATGCTAGGGTCAGCCACGTGGGCGATGACGACGTCAAACAGTTCAACGTGTACCTGCCGATCGGCCTGATCCGGCAGCTCAAGCACCGAGCCGTCGAAACCGAACAGTCGCTGTCGGCGCTCGTCGCCGAAGCGCTGCGCGCCTATCTCGGAACCGAAGAGGAGCACTGAACATGACGACCGAGGGCATCGAGGCCGTGTACCTGGAGACGCACAACTGGGGCAAGGCCGCCAAGTTCTTCCAGGCGCTGGGCTACGAAATCGACTTCGCGACCGACCACAACTCGGGGCTGCTCCGCAACGGCGACGGACCCCACTTGTTCATCGCCGAGGTACCCGCGAGCCAGGAACCGCGGCAGCAGGTCGTCTTCAAGGTGCCGGACGCCGACGCCTTCCGGGCCGACGACATCGTCGAAGTGGTCACCCCGTTCGAGGACACCCACTACGGGACCCGCGAGATGACCGTCCGCGATCCCGACGGGCGGACCTGGACGCTCTCGGCGCCGGCGGCGGGCTGACGATGACCGCGCCGGACAGCACCGCGGTGCGGACCGCCTTGTGGCGGGCGCTGCACGTCGCCGTCGATCCGCCGCCGCACGTGTTCGACGACGAACTCGGGCTGCGGCTGGCCGGTCCGGGCGAGGGCTGGCGGGACCGGGACGACATGGACCCGGCCACCGCCGGGCGGTACCGGGCCGGGATGGTCGCGCGGGCGCGGTTCGTCGAGGACCTCGTCGTCGAACACGCGAGCCGCGGGGTCGGGCAGTACGTCCTCCTCGGGGCCGGGCTGGACACCTTCGCCCAGCGCCGCCCGGAAATCGCGGCGCGGCTGCGCGTGTTCGAAGTCGACCAGCCCGGCCCGCAGGCCTGGAAACGCGCGCGCCTCGACGAACTCGGGCTCGGCGTCCCCGAGTGGCTGCGGCTGGTACCGGTCGACTTCGAGACCACGTCGTGGTGGGATCGGCTCACGGACGCGGGTTTCGCGGCGGACGAACCCGCGGTCGTCGCGTCCACCGGCGTCAGCATGTACCTGACCAAGGCGGCGAACGCGGCCACGCTGCGCCGGATCGCCGGGTTCGCCCCGGGTTCCACGCTGGCGATGACGTTCATGCTGCCGCCCGAGCTCCTCGACGACGGCGAGCGCGCCCGGCACCGGGCCACCGCGGGCAAGGCGGAAGCGGCCGGGACGCCGTTCGTCAGCTCCTTCTCCCCCGCCGAAATCCTGGCGCTCGCCAAGGAAGCCGGGTTCGGCGAGGCGGTGCACGTCTCGGGCGACGAGCTGGACGAGCGCTACTTCGCCGGGCGCGCCGACGGGCTGCGGCTCGCCCGTGGCGAGGAGTTCCTCGTCGCTACGGCCGGGGCAGCTGACCGAGGTAGGCCCGCAGCATCGTCTTGACCGGGTCCAGCAGTTCGGGCGCGCCGTCGCCGCGGAACGCTTCCTGGAGCACGGCGTCAGCGGCGAGGAACGCCGTGCGGCACGCCACCGCGGCCGCGTAGTCGTCACGCAGGAGGCGCTGGGCGACCAGGATGCGGTGCACGCCGGTGGCCATCACGCGCTTGTGCGCGCGGTCGGCTTCCCGGGCGCCGTCGGTGAGGCCGCGCCCGAACCACAGGGCGCGGAACCCGGGCTCGGCGCGGTAGAGCCCGGCGAACGCGTCGACGAGGAGGCCGACCGGGTCGTCCCAGGCCTCCTCCGCCGCTCGCTCGGCGACGGCGTCCATGAGGTCTTCCAGCCGGGCGAGGTAGCCCACGGCCAGCGCCTCGGTGATCGCCTCTCGATCCGGCAGGTACTGGTAGAGCGCGCCGACCGAGACGCCGGCCTCGGCGGCGACGCGGGTCGTCGTCAGCGCTTCGACGCCTTCGCGGGCGAGCAGGCGGTCCGCGGCCGCCAGCACCCTGGCCAGCTTTTCCCGCGAGCGCGCTTGGCGCGGCACCCGGCGCGGCCGGCCTTCGGTCATCCGCTCCCCAAACCTGAACGTGACTTTGTTTCGTATTTATCCTAGCCTCGGCGCATGGCAATGGCGAGTTCGATGCTCGACGAAGCACGGCGGTCGGTGGCGAGGGCCTGTCACGGGCTCGCGGGCGAAGGCCTGCTCATCGGCAGCGCGGGCAACGTGAGCGTCCGGGTGGGCGAGCACGTGGCGGTGACGGCGACCGGCGTCGTGCTGGGCCGGGCCACGGCCTACGACGTCACCGTCGTCGACCTCGACGGCGAGGTGGTCGCCGGCGAGCGGACCCCGACCTCGGAACTGGAGCTGCACCTGGGGATCTACCGGCGCTACGGCGCGGGCGCGGTGGTGCACACCCACTCCCCGCAGGCCACCGCGGTGTCCCTGGTGCTCGACGAGCTGCCGTGCGTCCACTACCAGCAGCTGGCCCTCGGCGGCGCGATCCGGGTCGCCCCGTTCGCCGTCTTCGGGTCGGCGGAGCTGGCCGCGGAAACCCTCACCGCGCTCGACGGCAAGTCCGCGGCGCTGCTGGCCAACCACGGCGCGGTCGCCCACGGTCCCTCCCTCGAAGCCGCGGTCGACAACGCGCTGCTGCTCGAGTGGGCGTGCGGCCTGTACGTGCGGGCCGCGACGCTCGGCGCCCCGCGGGTCCTCGATCCCGCGCAGCAGGAAGCCGTCGTGGCCGCGGCCGTGCGCCGGGGGTACGGGCAGTGACGCAGACGGTCGTGACGCTCGGGGCGCACGTGTTCGACGTGCAGGTCCGCCCGGTCGAAGCCATCCCCGACGGCCAGGGCGCGACCCTGGTGGAGCAGATCCGGTTCGGTCCGGCGGGCACGGCCGCGGGCACCGCGGTCACGCTGGCCAAGCTGGGCGCGACGGTCCGCACGGCGGGCGCGATCGGCACCGACCCGGTCGGTGACCTGCTGCTGGCGATGCTCGCGCGCCACGGCGTCGACACGTCCCTGGTGCTGCGCCGCGAGAGCGTGCAGACGTCGGCGTCGGTGCTGCCCATCCGCGCCGACGGCAGCCGCCCCGCCTTCCACGTCCCCGGCGCGAACCTGACCTACGAGCCCTCGGACGCCCCGGCGTCGGAGATCGTCCGCGCGACGCACCTGCACCTGGGCGGCCCGGAGCTGATGGGCGGCGAAAAAGCGGCGCAGATCCTCGGCCCGGCCCGCGCGGCCGGCGTGGTGACCTCGGCCGACCTGCTCGCCCCCGGCGACCCCGGCGTGCTGGCCTGGCTCGCGCCCGCGTTGTCCTCTTTGGACTACCTGCTGCCGAACGAGGACCAGCTGCTGGGCTTGACGAACGCGGACACCCTCGAAGGCGGCGCCCACGCGCTCCTCGACGCCGGCGTCGGCTGCGTCGCGGTGACGCGGGGCGCGCTCGGCGCCCTGGTGGTGACGGCGCGGGAGGCGCTCGAAGTGCCGGCGTTCGCGGTCCCGGTGGTGGACACGACCGGCTGCGGCGACGCCTTCTCGGCGGGCTTCCTCCGTGGCCTGGGCCTCGGCCGCTCGCTGCGGGACGCGGCCGTCCTGGGCAGCGCGGCCGCCGCGCTGGTGGCCCAGGGCCTCGGCAGCGACCACGGCGACTTCGACCTCGCGGCGGCGGACGCTCTCGCCGCAGTCACGCCCACTCTCTGACGCATTCTTGCATCGCCACCCCTTGACTTGACGTTTTCCTGCATTCAGGATGCCTCTCGTGCAGATCGAAGGCAAGGCACCTGAACTGGACCGGCGGATCGTCGCGGCCCTGCAGCTCAACGGCCGGGCGTCCTGGGGCGCCGTCGCGCGGCACGTCGGGGCCAGCGAGTCCACCGTCCTCCGCCGGGCCGCGCAGCTCACCGACAGCGGCCGCCTCCGGGTGATCGGGGTCGTGGACGTGCTGCGATGCGGTCTCGGCGTGCCCGTGATCGCGCGGCTGCGGTGCCGGCCGGGTACGGCCGCCGGCGTGGCCGAGGCGCTCGCCGCGCGGCCCGAGGTGCGGTACGCGACCGTGCTCGCCGGCAGTGCCGACTGCTCCGCCGAGTTCGTCCTGCCCTCCTACCGCGAGATCGCGCGGCTGCAGGAGAACGGCTTCCCCGGCGACGAGGACGTCCGCGATGCCGAGACCTTCGCCGTCATGCGGACGTTCACCTCCAACCACGACTGGGACTCCGGCGAGCTGAGCCGCGAGGCCGTCACCGACCTGCGCGGCGGCGAGGTCCGGCCGTTCGAAGAGCAGCACTGGGAGCGCCCGCCCGAGCAGCTCGACGAGCTGGACCTCGCGATCTGCGCGGCGCTCGGCGAAGACGCGCGGGTGCCGTTCAAGGAGGTGTCCAGGCACGTCGGGACCAGCGAGTCCACTGTGGCCAGACGCGTCGACTCGCTGGTGCGCCGCGGGTGCCTGCGGTTCCGGACGCTCGCCGAGCCGTCGATGTTCGGCTACGCCCTCGAATTCATGCTCTGGCTTTCGGTGGTCCCCGGCGAGCTCGACCGCGCCGGGCAGCAGCTCGCCGCCCACCCCGGCACGAAGTACCTCTCCGCCACCACCGGCCGGTTCAACCTCGTCGGCCAGATCGTGCTGCGGCACTACGGCGAGCTGTACCGGCACACCACCGACGTCGTCGGCGCGCTGCCCGGGCTCCGGGAAGCCGACGTGACCCTGCAGGTTTCGACGCTCAAGCGCGCGTGGGCCCCGACACCCGCCGCCAAGCTGGA
Source organism: Amycolatopsis sp. cmx-4-83 (assembly GCF_046548815.1). Lineage (NCBI taxonomy): Bacteria > Bacillati > Actinomycetota > Actinomycetes > Pseudonocardiales > Pseudonocardiaceae > Amycolatopsis > Amycolatopsis sp. cmx-4-83. The sequence goes on from NZ_JAEBEF010000008.1 coordinate 396,025, forward strand.
GGACGCATGACCGAACAACCGTGGCAGTGGGACGAAGCGACCTGGCGCGGCCACGTCGAGCACGTCCGCGCGGGGCGCCCGCTGCGCCCGGCGGCGTGGCCCGGCGGCGCGAAGGTGGCCGTGGCGCTGTCCTTCGACTCCGACCACGAAACACCCTCGCTGCGGGACGGCGACGTCCTGCCCGGCAAGATGGCGCAAGGCGAGTACGGCGCCCGCGTCGGCGTCCCCCGCATCCTGAAGCTCCTGCAGCGGCACGACGCGCCCGCGTCCTTCTTCGTGCCCGCCGTGTCCGCTCTGCTCCACGACGGCGAAGTCAAGTCCTATGTGGACGCCGGGCACGAAGTGGCGCTGCACGGCTGGATCCACGAACGCAACACCGCCCTCACCGAAACCGAGGAGCGCGACCTCGCCTTCCGCGCCGCCGACGTGCTCGAGCGCCTCGCCGGCACCCGGCCGGTGGGCATCCGGACGCCGTCGTGGGACTTCTCCGCGCACACCCTCGCCATCACCCGCGAGCTGGGCCTGGCCTACGACTCGTCGCTGATGGCCGACGACGACTGCTACGAGCTCCTCGAACACGGCGAGCCGACCGGGATCGTCGAGCTGCCGGTCGAGTGGATCCGCGACGACGCGCCGTACTTCATGATGGACCGGTTCGCCTCGCTGCGACCCTACACCCCGCCCCGCGGCGTGCTTTCGATCTGGCGCGACGAGTTCGACGCCGCGTACGCCGAGGGCGGGATCTTCCAGCTCACCATGCACCCGCACATCATCGGGCACCGGTCCCGGATCGCCGTCCTCGCCGAACTGCTCGACCACATCGGCGGCCACGACGGGGTCTGGTACGCCACGCACGCCCAGATCGTCGACCACGTCCTCCGGGAGCAGGCATGACCACTGTGGACACCGTCGTCAGCCACCGCTTGACGGCCCAGCAGCGCAAGGCGATCGTCGCCGGCGCCGTCGGCAACACCGTCGAGTGGGTCGACTGGGCCGTCTACGCGACCTTCGCGCCGGTCTTCGCCGGCCAGTTCTTCGCCGGCGGCAACGAAACCACGGCCCTGCTGTCCACGTTGGCCGTGTTCGCCGTCGGGTTCGTCATGCGGCCGATCGGCGGCGCGGTGCTCGGCGCGTACGCCGACCGGAAGGGCCGCAAGAAGGGCTTGACGCTCACCATCTCGCTGATGGCCGCGGCGTCGATCGTCATCGCGTTGTGCCCGACGTACGCGCAGATCGGCGTGCTGGCCCCGATCGTGCTGCTGCTCGCCCGGCTCGTGCAGGGCTTCTCGGCGGGCGGCGAATTCGGGTCGTCGTCGGCGTTCCTCATCGAGTCCGCCGCACCCGGGCGCCGCGCGTTCGCCGGTTCGTGGCAGCAGGTTTCGGTCGGCCTCGGCTCGCTGATCGCCGCGCTGATGGGCACGATCCTCAACGCGACGCTGTCCGACGGAGACCTGCACGGCTGGGGCTGGCGGCTGGCGTTCGGCATCGCCGGCCTGCTCGGCCTCGTCGGCCTGTGGCTGCGCGTGTCGGTGCACGAAACCGAGGCGTTCACCAAGATCTCCGCCCAGCCGCGGCGGAACCCGGTCGTCGCGATGCTGCGCGACCACCCGGGCGCGGCGCTGCGCGTGGCCGGCGTGACCATCGCCGGGACGCTGATCTACTACGTGTGGGTCTCCTACATGCCGGCCTACGCCCACCTGAGCACCGGCATCCCGCTCAAGACCGCGCTGCTCGCCAACACCCTCGCGATGGTCGTGTTCATCGCGCTGCTGCCGTTCGGCGGCCTGCTGTCCGACCGGATCGGGCGCAAGACGACGATGACCGCGTTCGCCGCCGGGTTCGTGGTGTTCGCCTGGCCCGCGTTCCACTTCCTGGGCAACAGCTTCTGGAGCGTCTTCGTCATCGAGCTGATCGGGCTGGTGCTGATCGTCGGCTACTCGGCGAACTGCGCGGTGATCATGGCCGAGCAGTTCCCGGCCGAGGTGCGCACCACCGGCATCGGGCTGCCGTACGCGCTCGCCGTGGCGATCTTCGGCGGGACCGCGCCGTACGTCACGACGTGGCTGAACGCGAACCACCTCGGCCACCTGGTGTGGGTCTACGTCGCCGCGGCCGCGCTCATCGGCGTCGCGGTCTACCTGACCATGCCCGAGACCAAGGGAAAGGAGCTGTAGTGCGGACCGTGCTCGTCACCGGCGCCGGCGGCGGGATCGGCGCGGCCATCGCCGCCCGGTTCGCCGCCGCGGGCGACCGCCTCGTCCTGGCCGACCTGCGCCCGGCCGAACTGTCCGCGGTGGCGGCCCGGCTGGGCACCGACGTCGTCGAGCTGCCCGGCGACCTCGCGGACGCCGGATTCGCCGGGGGACTCGTCGGGCAGGCCGGACCGGTCGACGTCCTCGTCAACGCGGCGGGGATCTACCCGGCCACTCCCCTGCTGGAGATGACCGCGGCGACCTGGGACCGCGTGCAGGACGTCAACGTCCGGGCCGCTTTGCTCACCACCGTCGCGTTCGGACGGTCCCACGTGGCCGCCGGGACCACCGGCGCGGTCGTCAACATCTCCTCCGGCGCGGCGACCCGGGCGCGGCCCGGCGCCGCCCACTACGCGACGTCGAAGGCCGCGCTGGAGATGCTCACCAAGGCGTGCGCGGTGGAACTCGGCCCGCACGGCATCCGCGTGAACGCCGTCAGCCCCGGCTTCGTCACCGTGGACAGCTCCGCCAACCCGGTCACCGAGGCGTACGCGGAAGCGGTGTCGGTCAACCCGCTCGGCCGTCGCGGCGAACCGCGGGAGGTCGCCGACGCGGTGTTCTGGCTCGCCGGACCGGAAGCGGCCTGGATCACCGGCGCGGTCCTGCGCGTCGACGGCGGGTCCACCGCGGGCGCGGCCGGCCTGCCGCTGCACTGGACCGGGGAAACCCCCGTGCAACAAGGAAAGGAAGCGCATGTCTGACCGGCGCTCGTACACGGTGGTCGGTGGCGGCGCGATCGGGGGGACGCTCGCGTTCCACCTCGCGCGCGCCGGCCACCCGGTGTCCATCGTGGACGCCGACACGGCGCACGTGGCCGCGATCGAAGCCCGCGGCCTCACCTTGCGCCGCCCGGAGGGCGCCGAAACCGTCGAACTGCCCGCGTTCACCCCCGCGGACGCCCCGCCGGTCCTCGGCCGCGTCCTGCTGGCCGTCAAGGCCCAGGCCACCGAAACGGTCCTGGAGTGGCTGACACCGCGGCTGGCGGAAGACGGCTTCGTCGTGTCCCTGCAGAACGGGCTCAACGAGCGGCTGATCGCGTCCCGCGTCGGTCCGGAACGGACGGTCGGCGCGTTCGTGAACCTGTTCGCCGACGTCGTCGAACCCGGTGTCGTGCGGGACGGCGGCCTCGGCGCCCTGGTCGTCGGCGAACCCGACGGCCGGATCACGCCGCGGGTCGAGGAGGTCGTCGCGGACCTGCAGGTGTGGGGTCCGGCGAAGGCGACCGCGAACGTCGAGGGCTACCTGTGGGCGAAGCTGGGGTTCGGCGCGATGCTCACCACGACCGCGCTCGCCGACGCGCCGATGGCCGACCTGATCGACCGGCACCGGCCGCTCATGCACGCGCTGACCGCGGAGGTCTTCTCCGCCGCGGGCGAGCGCACCCTGGAGGCGTTCGACCAGTTCGACCCGGCCGCCTACCTCCCGGGCGCGACCGGCCGCGAGGAGGCGACCGACCGCCTGGTCGCGTGGCTGCGGAGCCAGCCGAAGGACCGCAGCGGCATCTGGCGCGACATCGCCGTGCGGCACCGGCCGGTCGAGGTCCACCACCACTACGCGCCGGTGCTCGCGGAGGCTCCCGTGCCGCTGCTGCGCGCGGTGCTGGCCCGGCTGCGCGAAGTCGAGAGCGGCGCCGTCGCGATGTCCGAAAACCACCTGACCGAATTGGAGCGAGCTCTGTGATCCGGGACCTGCACGAGTGGGTGCGCGCGCACCGCGACGACCTCCTCGCCGACCTCGCCGCGTACGTCGGCATCGAGACGCCGAGTGACGACAAGCCCGCTTTGGACCGCGGACTGTCCTGGGTGGACGGCCGGCTGCGCGAGCGGCTGGGCACCCCGGAGAACGTCCGGGACGTCGACGGCGGGCGCTACGGCGACATCAAGGTCTACGACTTCGCCGGCAGCGGAGAACCGGTACTGCTGCTCTGCCACTACGACACGGTGTGGCCGCTGGGCACCCTGGCGGAGTGGCCGTTCACCGTGGACGGCGACCGCGCGACCGGGCCGGGGATCTTCGACATGAAGTCGGGCCTGGTGCACGCGGTGTGGGCGCTGCGCGCGCTCGACGCCGCCGGGCTGCCGCGCCCGGCCGTCCGCCTGGTCCTCAACGGCGACGAGGAGATCGGCAGCCCGGCGTCGCGGCCGGTGATCGAGGAAGCCGCCGCGGGCACCCGTGCCACGCTGGTGTTCGAGGCGAGCGCCGGCGGCGCGGTGAAGACCGCGCGCAAGGGCGTCGGCCTGTTCCGGGTGCGCACGACGGGCGTCGAGGCCCACGCGGGCCTGGACCCGGCGAAGGGCGCGAGCGCGATCGACGAACTGGCGCGCGCGATCCTGGCCCTGCACGGACTGTCCGATCCAGACGCCGGCACGACGGTCAACGTCGGCGTGATCGACGGCGGCACGCGCTCCAACGTGATCGCGGGCGCTGCTTCGGGTGAGATCGACGTCCGCGTGTCGAGCGCGCCGGAGGCGGCCCGCATCGACGCGGGCCTGGCGGCGCTCAAGCCCCACGACTCCCGAGCGACCCTCACCATCGAGGGCGGCTGGAACCGCCCGGTGATGGAACGCTCCGCCGCCATCGCGAAGGTGTACGAACTGGCGCGCGAAGAAGCGGCGGAGCTGGGCGTGACGCTGCGGGAGTGTTCGGTGGGCGGCGCGAGCGACGGCAACTTCGTGGCGGCACTGGGCCACCCGGTCCTGGACGGCTTCGGCGCGGTCGGCGACGGCGCCCACGCGCGGCACGAGCACATCAGCGTCGAGGGGATGCTGGAGCGCACGGCGCTGGCCGCCGCCGTCCTGCACCGCCTCGCGGGTTGACCACCGGCCGCGTGCCGCGCATACTGCTCTCGTAATGCAACCAGTTTCGAGGTGAGAGCGGTGCGCGACACGCGGTCCGGGTGCCCGATCTCCCTGTCGCTGGAAATCTTCGGCGACCGGTGGACGCTGCTCGTGCTGCGTGACGTCGTCTTCGGCGGCGCCCGGCACTTCCGCGAGCTGCTCGGCGGCGCCGAGCGGATCTCGTCGAACGTGCTGGCGGACCGGCTCGGCGTGCTCGTCGAACACGGGCTGCTCACCCGGGCCGGCGACCCTTCGCACAAGCAGAAGGTCACCTACAGCCTGACCGAGCGGGCCATCGAGCTCGTCCCGGTGCTCGTGCAGCTCAGCGCGTGGGGCGTCCGGCACCTGCCGGTCGCCGACGAGTACGCCGCGCGCGCCGCGGTGCTCACGGACGGCGGTCCGCCGCTGTGGGAAGCCTTCATGGACGAGCTGCGCGAGGCCCACCTCGGAACCCGTCGCGGAGAAGCGCCGGACGGTCCCCCCGTCGCGGCGCGCCTGGCAGCGGCCTACACGGCGGCGCTGCCGGGCCGACGATCGGAGTGACGATGGAAACCCGGCTCGACGAACGGTTCAGCGACCCCGGTACCCGGGCCACGGACTGGGCCGAAACCGCGCGAGCGCTGGAAGCGGCGCAGATCAGCTGGCTCACCACGGTGCGGTCCGACGGCCGCCCGCACGTCACGCCGCTGGTCGCGGTGTGGCTGGACGGCACACTGCACTTCGCGACCGGCGAGACCGAGCAGAAGTACCTCAACCTGACCGCGAACCCGAACGTCGTGCTGACCACCGGCCGCGACTCCTGGGACGACGCGCTGGACGTCGTGGTCGAAGGCGTCGCCCGCCGCGTCAAGGGCCGCGCCGAGCTGACCCGGCTCGCCGAGGCCTGGCTGGCCAAGTGGGACGGCAGCTGGGTCTACGAGGCCACCGACGACGGCTTCCGGCAGGGCGGCCACGACGCGGCGGTGTTCGCGGTCGAGCCGGCGAAGGTCCTGGCGTTCGGCCGCAAGCGCACCACGACGGACGCCTCGATGCTGTCCACTGTGGAATTCACCCACACCAGCCATTCACCCGCGGGCGGCTGACCGGCCGAACACCCGGGCCAGTCCGCGCCGGGGTGCGCGGGTGCGCAGCCGGCCGGCGACGGCGTCCTCCAGCAGGGCGCCGACCGTCTCCCGGGCGCACGCCTTGTTCGCGCCGATCCCGCCCGACGGGCCGCGCTTGATCCAGCCCGCGACGTACGTCCCGGGCGTGACCCGGCCCGAGACGTTCGGCACGGTCCCGGTTTCGGTGTCGAACGGCAGCCCCGCAACCGGCGCGCCGCGGAAGCCCGCGGCCCGGACCACCCGGCCCGCCGGGATCTCGGCGCCGCCGGAGGTGAGCACGCTGCGCACCTCGGTGTCGCCGGTGAACGCGACCGGCGAAGAGTGGAACCGCAGCACGGTCCGCCGTCCGTCCGGCGGTGGCGACGACCAGTCCACGGCCTCCCGCGGCAGCCCCCGGAGCAACGCGGCTTTCCCGTCCCCGCCGTCGATCGCCGCGGCGATGCGTGGGTCGTGGCCGTCCACGACGAGGTCGCCCCGGGCCGCCAGCGCCAGCAGCTCCGACCGCGTGTACGCGGCGTCCTCCGGGCCCCGGCGGGCCAGCACCACGACCTCGCGGACCTTGCTCGACCGCAGCTGAGCCAGGGCCGCCGGGGCAAGGGACGTACCGGCCAGCGAAGACGGATCCGCCGTCAGGATCCGGGCGACGTCGAGGGCCACGTTGCCGGTGCCCACCACGACCACCCGCTCGGCCGAGAGGTCGACGGCGTCCGGCGCGATGTCCGGGTGGCCGTTGTACCAGCCGACCACCGCGGCGGCCGGGAGGCTGCCGGGCAGGTCTTCGCCCGGGATGCCGAGGGGCCGGGCCTCCGTCGCGCCGACCGCGTAGATCACCGCGTCGTGGCGCTCGGCCAGCTCCGGACCGGCCTCGACGCCGAGCCGCAGGCGCAGCCGCGGGTGGTCGTGGAAGCGGGCGAACGTCTCGCCGATCTTCTTCGTCGACGGGTGGTCGGGCGCGACGCCGTAACGGATCAGCCCGCCCGCCGCCGGCAGCCGGTCGATGAGCGTGACCCGGGAATCGGTGTGCAGCAACAGGTCCTCGACCGCGTACATGCCCGCCGGCCCGGTGCCGACGACCGCGACGTCGAGCGGCGCGAAGTCGCTCGGGAGGATCCGGGCGAACGACGGCGGCGACCACCGGTGGAAGTTCGGCGCGACGGTGGCCTCGGTCAGCACGTCCCGCTCCGCGTAGTACTCCGCGTTGATGTCGGGGTAGGCCGCGAGCGGCCCGGTCAGGGCGCCGGCCGGGAAGATCGCGTCGACCGGGCACGCGTCGGCGCAGGCACCGCAGTCGATGCACGTGTCCGGGTCGACGTAGAGCATGTCGGTCGTGCCGAAGTCCGGCTCGTCCGGCGTCGGGTGGATGCAGTTGACCGGGCAGACCGACACGCAGGACGCGTCGGCACAGCAGGTCTGCGTGATCGCGAACGCCATGTCAGATCAGGTTCGCGCGCTTGTAGAACCACAGCGACGGCTTGGTGAGCAGCCCGGCCGAGTGCAGGAACTCCATCAGCCCGGAGCAGCTCGAGCGCAGCATCGACTTGTGGTGTTCGTTCGCCTTCGCCTCGCGCCGCGCCCGCTTGCCGTCCAGCCCGGCGTTCTCGTACACCTTGGCGTTCACCATGCTGGTGACGATGAAGTACGACGCCACCGCGACGACGAAGCCGTTGATCTGGCGGCGCAGCCACCCGGCGCCTTCGAGCCGCTCGCGGGTCTCCTCGCGGGCGAACTTCATGTGCCGCGACTCCTCGACCACGTGGATGTTGTTGATGGTCCGCACGAACGGGACCACGCGCTCGTCGCGCATCCAGTCGCGCTGCATGACGTCGAGGACCTCTTCGGCGACGAGGATCGCCGCGTACGCCGCTTCCCCGGTCGCGGTGGCTTTGAAGACCCGGCCCAGTTCGACGACGAACCGGCGCGGCCGGTACGCGGGCGCGCGCAGCTTCGCGGCACCGCGGGCGAACATGATCGAGTGGCGGCACTCGTCGGCGATCTCGGTCAGCGCCCACTGGAACGCCGGGTCCGTCGGGTCCTTGCCGTAGAAGTCGCGCAGCACCATCTGCTGGAGGATCATCTCGAACCAGATCCCGGTGCTCGCCACCGACGCCGCCTCCTGGCGGGTCAGCTCGCGCTGCTGCCCGGGCGTCATTTCGGCCCAGTAGGAGGTCCCGTAGAGCGTGCTCCACTCCGGGCTCGCACCGTGGTAGTCGGTGTCCAGCGGCGTCTCCCAGTCGACCTCCTTGACGGGGTCGTAGGACAGCTGCTCCGACGAGTCGAGCAGCCGCCGCGCCACGGTCTCCCGGTCCGACACGCCCGCTTCGCCGATGCTCGTCATGGCCGACCTCCTCGTCAGGTGTTACCCAAGTTCACTGTTACCAACCGTAACACATACTTTCCCGCCCGCCAGCGGGCATCTGAGTGAACGGTTGTACACTCAGCGGGTGAAACCCCTGCCGTACGGCTCCGGGCTGCTCGGCCCGCTGGACCAGAACGTCACGGCGTTGCGGCGGCGGGTCCAGCGGCTGCTCACGGCCGCCCTGATCGCCACCAACGTCATCGGCGCACTGGTCGTGGTCGGGCTCGCGGCCCTGCTCATGCCGGCGCCGGGGATGTCCGCCGACCTCGTCCGCGTCACCGCGATCGCGGTACCCGTGTACGTCGTTTCGGCGGTCGTCGTCGGCACGCTGTGGGGCACCGGCGGCGCGCTGCGGACGCTGCACTGGGCGGCCGAGGGGCGCCGGCCCACCGACGCCGAACGCACCGCGAGCCTGCGCGTCCCGCTGCGGCTCACCGTGCTGCAGGCCGTGCTGTGGGGCGTCGCGACACTGGTGTTCGGCGGGCTCGCTGTCCTCGTCCAGCCGTCGGTGGCGCTGACCGAGCTCCTCGTCGTCGCCTTCGCCGCCGTCGTCGTCTGCGCGATCGCCTACCTGTTCGGCGAGTTCGCGCTGCGGCCGTACGCGGCACTGGCGCTGGCGGGCACGACGCCGCCGCGCCCGGTCACCGGCGGCGTCAACCTGCGGATGCTGCTGTTCTGGTGCCTGGGCACCGGGGTGCCGGTGGCCGGGCTGGTGGTGACCGCGGTGCTGGCCTGGGTCCGCGGCGACGTCTCGACGACGAAGCTGGCCGTGTCGGTGATCGTGCTCGGGCTGGTCGTGCTGTGCTTCGGCCTGCTGGTCACGGTGTTCACCGCCCGCGCGGTGGTCAACCCGATCACGTCGGTCCAGGACGCGCTGGGCCGCGTCCGGGCGGGCGAGTTCGCCGTGGAGATCCCGGTCTACGACGGCAGCGAGCTCGGCCTGCTGCAGGCGGGGTTCAACGGGATGGCGGCCGGGCTGGCCGAGCGCGAGCGAATGCGCGACCTGTTCGGCAGGCACGTCGGCCACGAGGTCGCGGTCGAGGCCATGCGCACGGCCACCGAGCTGGGCGGCACGGTGCGGACGGTGTCGGTGCTGTTCGTCGACCTCGTCGGCTCGACGGCGCTGGCCGCGAGCCGCCCGCCCGAGGAGGTCGTCGCCCTGCTGAACCGGTTCTTCGCCGTGGTGGTCGACGAGGTCGACCGGCACCACGGGCTGGTCAACAAGTTCGTCGGCGACGCCGCGCTGGCGATCTTCGGGGTGCCGGCCCCGCTCGCCGACCACGCGACGTGCGCACTGGCCGCCGCCCGCGCGATCGCCCGCCGCCTGGCCGCGGAGGTCCCGGACGGCCCGGCCGGCCTCGGCGTGGCCACCGGCGACGCGGTCGCGGGCAACGTCGGCGACCCGCGCCGCTTCGAGTACACGGTGATCGGCGACCCGGTCAACGAAGCCGCCCGGCTGACGGAGCTGGCCAAGAACGCCCCCGCCCGCCTGCTGGCCTCCTGGACGGCGGTCGAGTCCGCCGCGGAGACCGAGGCGGCCCAGTGGGTGGCGAAGGAGGAAGTGGTGCTGCGCGGACGATCCCGCCCCACCACGCTCGCGTCGCCGAGGACTTAGCGCCGCGGGTCGATGTGGACCTTCGGCCCCGCACCGCCGGGCCGCTCCCCCGCCAGCACCGCGCCGACCCCGTCGAGGCCGACGGTCGCCCCCACCAGCGGGCGCGGGTCGACCGCTCCGCTCGCGTACGCCTCGATCGCCTCCGCCAGGCCCGGTGACGCCGACAGGACCCCGACGGCCGTGACGTCCTTGAAGACCAGCGCACGCGTGTCCACCCGGCTGGGGTCGCCCGACAGTCCGATGTAGACGACCCGCCCGGCCGGCTCCACGAGGTCCACCGCGAGCGCGGGCGCCGCGGCCGCGCCGGTGGCGTCGACGACCGCGTCGAACGGCAGGTCCGGCAGCGTCTCGCGGGTCCAGACGCCGGTGAAGCCCAGGCCGCGGGCGAAGTCCAGCGCGGCCACGCCCATCAGGTGCACCTCGGCACCCGCGGCCCGCAGGAACATCGCCGTCAGCAGCCCGATCGTGCCCGGCCCGAGCACGAGCACCCGGTCGCCGGGGCCGGCCTGGGCGGCCCGTGCCGCGCGCAGGGCGTTGCCGCCGGGTTCGACCAGGGCGCCGAGCACGGCGTCCACCGGGTCCGGCAGCGCGTGCAGCGACCACGCCGGCACGGCGAGCCGCTCGGCCAGCGCGCCCGGCCGGCCACCGCGGATGCCGACCTCCTCGCGCTGCTCGCAGGTGTGCTGGTGCCCCTTCCGGCACCGGCGGCACGTCCGGTCGCCGAGCATCGTGTCGCCCATGACCCGGCGGCCGAGCCAGGCGGGGTCGACGCCGTCGCCGATAGCCGAGACCGTGCCCGCCCATTCGTGCCCGAGCCGCATCGGGTAGGCGGCGTGGCCGTCGTGCAGGTAGGGCATCTCGCCGGTGAAGAACTCGACGTCGGTGCCGCACACGCCGGCGCGCTCGACGTCGACGACGACCTCACCCGGTGCCGCGGCCGGCGCGGGAACCTCCCGCACGGCGTACTCCCGGGGGCCGGTGAGCACGAACGCCCGCATGATCGAAGACATGGCAGAATGCTCGCACGCTTGCCCGCCGGTGGCGGTCTCGCCCTTCCACGCACGTTCGCCCTGACCCGGTCCGGGACGTCATGAACGACCCTTTCACCGCGTCCGGCGCGGTGAACGACCCGTTCACGACGTTGCGAACCGCCGGACCGGCCGCGCGCCGGGCGGTTATTTTTCTCCCTTTCTCCGAATGAAGCGAAAATGAACCATCACATTCCGGCCGATACAACGGAATTCGTGTAACGGACCCCGGACGAATGCGACTAACGCGGTGATTCCGCTTCGTCCGGGGAGGCACCGTGGACGTCAAGACCGAACGGCCGTCCGCTCAGCAAGCGGCCGCCGCCGCGCGAGCCGGACGGCGGATCGTCGAACGGCGGGCCAAGATCGCGCTGCTGCGCACGCCCGGCGGGATCGCCAGGGCCGACGAGCCGCGCCGCGTGGCCACCCGGATCGACCGGCTCGCCCGCTACCACCCCGACGTGCGCCCGGTCAGCCCGGCGGCGATCGTGGCAGGCGAGCCCGCGGCGATGGCGGCCGCGGGCGCGATCCTCGAACGGATCATCCTCACCGACGACCTCCTCGGCGTCGGCTACCTCGAAGGCGGTGTCCGGGCGGCGTCGGCCGTGGGCCGGGTCAACATCCGTGACGACCGCGGCCGGCTCACCGGCTACGGCACCGGGTCGCTGGTGTCGCCGGAACTGCTGCTCACCAACCACCACGTGCTGCCCGACGCGGCGACCGCCGGGTTCAGCGTGATCGAGTTCGACTACCAGGACGGCGTCGACGGCCTGCCCCGGCCGGTGCGCGCGTTCCGGCTCGACCCCGGCCGCTTCTTCGTCGCGGACGAGGACCTCGACTTCGCGCTCGTCGCCGTGCAAGCGTCCGCGGACGACCTCGCCGCCTTCGGGTACAACCGGCTGATCGGCACCGAGGGCAAGGCGATCGTCGGCGACTTCGTCACCATCGTCCAGCACCCCCAGGGCGACAAGAAGAAGGTCGCGCTGCGGGAGAACCGCGTCGTCGACGTGCTGGAGCAGTTCCTGCACTACGAGACCGACACCGAACCCGGGTCGTCGGGTTCGCCGGTGTTCAACGACCAGTGGGAGGTCGTGGCGCTGCACCACGCGAGCGTCCCCACCGGCGACCACGCCGAGCTCGGCCGCTTCATCAACGAAGGCATCCGGGTCAGCAAGCTGCTGGCTTTCCTGCGCACGCACCGGTTCCCGGCCGAGCAGCAGGCCCTCGTCGACCGGCTGGCCGGCCGCGCCCTGCCCGTGGCGGGCGCCCGGCCGGAGACCGGCCGGATCGACCCGGACTACTCGAACCGCGAGGGCTACGACCCGGCCTTCCTGCCTGGGCACGCCGTGCCGCTGCCCGCCCTGCCCGAGGCCCTCGTGCCGCTGGCCGCGCTCAACCGGCAGGCCACCGCCGAACCGCGGTACGTGCTGCCGTACCACCACTTCAGCGTCGTGCTGCACAAGGAGCGGCGGCTCGCGCTGTTCACCGCGGTCAACATCGACGGGCGCACCAGCCGGTCACTGCACCGCGAAGCCGATCACTGGTCGCTGGACCCCCGCGTCGAGGAGGCCGAGCAGGTCGGTGAGGAGATCTACCGGGCCAACCCGCTCGACCGCGGCCACCTGGTCCGCCGCCTCGACCCGGCGTGGGGTGCGACCGAAGCGATCGCCCAGCTGGGCAACGACGACACGTTCCACTTCACGAACTGTTCGCCGCAGCACAAGGACTTCAACCAGAACAAGACCACGTGGGCCGGGCTCGAGGACTACGTGCTGAACAACGCGGACAACCACGACCTCAAGGTCACCGTGCTGACCGGCCCGGTGCTGGCCGAGGACGACGACCGCTACCGCGGGGTGCGGTTGCCGCGCCAGTTCTGGAAGGTCGTCGCGATGGTGAAGACCGACGGCACGCTCTCGGCGACGGCCTACCTGCTGAGCCAGGAGGAACTGATCAAGGGACTGGAGCTGGCGGGCGAGTTCAGCTACGGCGCCTACCGCACCTACCAGGTCCCGGTCCGGCGCGTCGCCGAGCTGACCGGGCTGTCGTTCGGCGAGCTGCCGGACGCGGATCCGTTGGCGCAGCAGGAATCCACGAGCGAGGTGCGCGAGATCGGCGGTCCGGCGGACCTGGTGCTATGACCAGGGCGTGACCGGCCGCGGCTGCCGCTCCCCGTCCAGGAAGACGTCGACGCGTTCGGTCAGGAAGGCGATGTACCCGGCGACGTCCCGCGCGTCGGACAGCGGTTCGCCGTACGTCCAGGCGAGATCGGGGTGCGCGCCCACCGACCAGTAGCTCGCGTGTCCTTTGTAGGCGCACGTGGTGCGGGTGCCCGACGGGGTCAGCAGCTCCATCCGGACGTCTTCGCGCGGCAGGTAGTAGCGGGTGGTGATGCCGGTTTCGAACAGCATCCGGGGCGCGGCCGAGTCGGCCACGACGACGCCGTCGACCTCGATCCGGACCCGGCTGTCGCCGCGCCGGACGTCGATGCGCGAGAACGGGTCCCGCGGATGGCCGACGATCGGTTCGGCTTCCTCGAGCCACTCGTCGAAGGCGGCGAAGTCGAGGACGACGTGCTCGCCCAGGTCGGGGTCGGCGGGCCGGAAACCCGCGCCCGGCAGCGTCACGCCGTCGCCGGCCAGGGTCAGCGGCTCGCCCGCGCAGGTGTGCACGGCGAACGCGGTCCGCGGGTCGAGGACCGGCGGGCCGCCCTCGGCCAGCCGGACCGGGTGCTCCGGCGCCGCCGCGGTGTCCGCGGGGGCCGGGGTCGCGCGCAGGTCCGCGAGCGGGAACGCGTACGAGGGCACCACCCGCTTCGGTTCCCAGACCAGCACGGCCCGGCGCGAGTCGGCGAACGTCCGTCCACTCGCGACCGCCCGCACCCGCTTCGCCACCGGTTCGTAGCGCAGTTCGGCCAGGTCGCCGGTGAACCGCGCACCCATGCGTGTCGCCATCGGTCCACGATCCGCGCCGGACGACGCCGGCGTCAACTCCCGCGCAGGATCTCGTACGCGTGACGGCGGTGCACGGCGAAGAGCTCGAGCGCCGCGTCGAGGTCACGCGCCCGCAGCGCCTCGGCGAGCTCGCGGTGCTCGGCCGGGATGCCGTCGAGGTAGCCCTCGGCCTCGACGCCGATCCGGGTCAGCAGGAACAGGTGCACCTGCGAGCGGATCGCTTCCCACGCTTCGCGCAGGCGCCGGTGGCCGGCGGCGGCGTAGACCGCGTCGTGGAACGCGAGGTCGCAGCGGACCATTTCGTGCGCGTCGGCGGCCCGTTCCATCCGGCCGACGACGGCGTCGACCTCGGCCAGGTCGGGCGCGCGCTCGACCACCAGGGCGACGGCGAGCTGTTCGAGCGCCGCCCGCAGGCTGTCCAGCTCGGCGACGTCCGCGTCGGACAGCGCGGTGACCGTGGTGCCCCGGTGCCACTCGCTGCGGACGAGCCCCTCGCGCTCCAGTTTGAGCAGCGCTTCCCGCACCGGCCCGCGGCTGACGCCCAGCGCTTCCGCGAGCTCCACCTCCCGCAGCGCGCTGCCCGGCGCGTAGACACCGCCGAAGATCGCGTCGCGGACGCGGTCGGCCACCTCGTCGGCCAGCCCGCGCCGGCGCGCGGGGGCCACTTGAGCACTCATGTCGTAATGTTAACATCCAGACATGACTCTCCCTCGCTTCCACCTCGCGATGCCCGTCGACGACCTCGCCGCCGCCCGCCGCTTCTACGGCGAAGTCCTCGGCCTCGAACCGGGCCGCAGCGCCGACACCTGGGTCGACTGGAACCTGCACGGGCACCAGTTCGTGACGCACCTGGTGCCGTCCCGGCCGGAGCGGGTGCACAACCCGGTCGACGGCCACGACGTGCCGGTGCCGCACTTCGGGCTGCTCCTGACCGTCGAGGAGTTCCACGCCCTGGCCGAGCGGCTGCGCGCGGCCGGGACGGCGTTCGTGATCGAGCCCTACCTCCGGTTCGCAGGGCAGCCCGGTGAGCAGTGGACGACGTTCCTGCTCGACCCGGCCGGGAACGCCCTGGAGTTCAAGGCGTTCGCCGACGACTCACAGGTCTTCGCGGTCTGAGGCGGACCCGCGCAGCGAGCCCGGGTGCGCCTTCGCCCCGGGGTCGCGGCGGGTCTTGAGCAGGCTGGCGACGGTCACCACGGCCAGCACGCCGATGATCACCGCGAGGCTGACCGGGGTGGCGATTTCCGGGACGCGCTCGTCGAGGTCGACGTGCGCCCAGTGCAGGATCAGCTTCACCCCGATGAACGCGAGGATCACCGCGAGCCCGGCCGAGAGGTAGACGAGCCGGTCGAGCAGGCCCTTCACGAGGAAGTACAGCGCGCGCAGGCCCAGCAGCGCGAAGGCGTTCGCGGCGAAGACGATGAACGGCTCGTCGGTCACGCCGAACACCGCCGGGATCGAGTCCAGCGCGAACAGCAGGTCGACGCCGCCGATCGCGACCAGGACGACCACCAGCGGGGTGACGAGCCGCCGCCCGCCGGCCGTGGTGGTCAACCGGCCGCCGTCGTAGGTCTCCGACACCGGCAGCAGCCGCCGCGCGGTGCGCACGACGAGGTTGTGCTCGATGTCGGGGTCGGCGTCGCGGTGCCGGAACAGCTGGACGCCGGTGAAGATCAGCAGCAGGCCGAACAGCAGGAACATGAAGGAGAACAACGCGAGCAGGGCCGCGCCGAGCGCGATGAAGAGCCCGCGCATCACCAGGGCGAGGATGATCCCGAACGTGAGCACCTTGTGCTGGTGCTCCTCCGGGACCGCGAACGTCGTCATGATGATCACGAACACGAAGAGGTTGTCGACCGACAGGCTCTTCTCGACGATGTAGCCGGCGAAGTACTCCGCACCGAACTCGCCGCCGTGGGCGAGCGCCAGCCAGACGCCGAACGCCACCGCGACGAGGATGTAGCCCACCGACCAGGCGACGGCCTCGCCGAACCCGACCCGGTGCGGCCGGACCGCGGCGAGCACGAGGTCGACGGCCAGCAAGGCCAGGACGACGCCGATGGTGACGAGCCACGTGCCGGCCCCGATGCCCATCCGTTCCCCCGCTCCCGCGTGCTTGCGGCGATCGTAAGGGCGGGCCCGCCACCGCGCACCCGGACTCCACTGTGGACGGTCAGGGCGCGGTCAGGTCGGCCGCGGCGAGCGGCACGTCCGGGTCGAGGGTGACGCCGCCCGCGCGCAGGGTGTCGTCGACGATCCCCCAGACCCAGCGCGCCAGCAGGGCGGCCAGCTCGGCGCGGGTGACGCCGCGGGGGTTCTCGAGCCAGCGCGAGGTGCTCGTCTCCACCAGGCCGACGAGCCCGAAGGAGACGGCCTCGCAGACGCGGGTGTCCATGCCGAAGAGCCCGAGGTAGTGCTCGAAGACGACGGTGAGCTGCCGGGCGATGGCGGTCTTGCCGTCGGCGAAGACGTCGGGGGCGCCGTCCATGCCGTGCCGGGTCAGGTAGCGGTAGAGCGAGCCGTGCTCGGCCAGCCAGCGGGTGTGCGCGCCGATCGCCGTCCGGATCAGGTCCATCGGCGTGCCGGCGGGGCTCCACAGCGGCGCGAACTCGGTGGTGATCAGCTCCGCCACCCGGCCCGCGATGGCGTGCTGCAGGTCGGCGGCGCCGTCGAAGTGCCGGTAAAGGCGCGTGCGGGCCACGCCGGCTTCGTCGGCGATCTGCTCGGTGGACACCTCGGGCCCGTACCGCGCGATGGCGCGCAGGCCCGCCTCGACGAATTCGCCGCGACGGCGTTCCCGCTGCCCGGCCCACCGCGCGGCCCGCCCATCCGGCGGCCGCGGTCTGTCCGTCGATGTCATCGGCACGGAGTGTACCGGCGCGACGCTATCGCGTACACTGCCGTACCTCTTACTTTGGGTGCAGCGTGGTCACGGAGAGTACCGATGAGGACAGCAAACGAGGACCCGCCGGACGCGGAACTGCTCGCCGCCCTCCGCGCCGGCGACCTCGCCGCGGGCGGCCTCCTGTTCCGCCGCCACGAGGGCCCGTTGCGCCGCATCGCCGGCAGCTGGGCGAACCAGCCCGCCGAGCGCGACGATCTGGTGGCCGAGGCCTTCACCCGGGTCCTGGCCGTGGTCCGCGCCGGCGGCGGGCCGGACGGCGACCTGCGCCCGTACTTGGTCGTGACGATGCGGAACCTGGTGTCCCGCTGGGGAAAGCAGGGCAGCCGGGTCGAGCTGTGCGAGACGGTCCCCGAGGCTCGCGCGACCTGCGGAGCCGATGAGCGGGCGCTGCACCGGTCGAACGAGAAGCTGGTGTGGACGGCGTACTGCACGCTGCCGGGGCGGTGGCGGACGGTGCTGTGGCGCACCGAAGCCGAGGGCGACACCCCGACGGAGGTCGCTCCCCTGCTCGGACTTTCACCCAACAGTGTGGCGGCGCTGGCGATGCGGGCGCGGGAAGGACTGCGGCAGGCGTACCTGCAGGTCCAGGTCCCGGACGCGGAGGAGCCGATCTGCCGCGAACCCCGGCGGCGGATGGGAGCCTGGGTCCGCGGGGCGTTGTCGCCCCGGCGAGCGACGGCGATCGCGGAGCACATCGCCCGCTGCGCCCCCTGCCGCACGGTGGCCAGCGGCCTGGACGAGGCCAACCGCGAACTCCCGGCGACGGCGGCCCGCCTCACCGGCTGACCCCGGACCGGTCTCGAACCGGCTGCTGCGGACGTCGCAACCCCTCGGTCGGGCGCCGGACGCGGTGCGAGGGCCCCGGGGTGGCGGGGTGGCGGGGTTGCGGGGTTGCGGGGTTGCGGGGTTGCGGGAAGGTTGCCCCACCCCCCACCAGGCGGGTTACCGTGAGGCCACGGCCCAGGAGGTGGCGGTGGACGAAGGCGTCTGCGCGGTCCGGCCCGGCACCGACGTCGCCGGGCACGCCCGGCTGCTCGCGGGCATCCACGACGCCGTCCTGGCCGGCAAGGCCCCCCGGACCGCGCCGCGCCTGCTCGTCGAACGGTCCTGGCGCCGCGTGGCCGCGCAAGGCGTCGATCCCGACCGGCCGCCCGCGCCCGATCCCCTCGGCGCCGCCGAAGTCGAACGGCGCCGGACCGGCTGCCGGCTGAACGAAGTGCTGCCCGAGCTGCGGGGCGCGCTGACGTCGGTCGCCGAAGACGCGCACCACCTCATGGTCGTCACCGATGCCGACGGCGTCGTCCTGTGGCGGGAAGGGGCGCGCCGGGTGCGGCACCGCGCCGACTCGCTCGGGTTCACCGAAGGGGCCACCTGGTCGGAGCCCGCCATCGGGAGCAACGCGATCGGGACCGCGCTGGCCGAGGCCGCGCCCGTGCAGATGTTCGCCGCCGAGCACTTCGTGCGGTCGCACCACGCCTGGGCCTGCACCGCCTACCCCCTGCACGACCCGCGGACCGGGGAGCTGCTCGGCATCGTCGACGTCAGCGGGCCGGCCGAGACCGTGCACCCGATGACGGTCGCGCTGGTCGGGACGTCCGTGCGGCTCGCCGAAGCCCTCCTGTGGCAGCGGCACGAAGCCCGGCTCCACGGGCTCCGGCAGCTGTCCGGGCACGTCCTCACCGGCGGTCCCGGGCTGGTCGTCGACGACCACGGCTGGGTCGCCGCGCACCGCGGGGTGCCGGGGCTCGACCGGGTCGCCGCGCCGAGCCCGGGAGTCCCGGTCGCGGTGCGCGGACTCGGGACGTGCGAACCCGAGCCGGTGCCCGGGGGCTGGCTGCTGCGCCCGAGCCGGCGCGGACCGCTGCGGATCACGCTCGAACTCGGGCCGCCGCGGGCGATCGTCGAAGGCTCGGCGCGGTGGACGCACCCGCTCGGGCGGCGCCAGGCCGAGCTGCTGCGGCTGATCGCGACCGCGGGTCCGGCCGGGGTGTCGGCCGCGCAGCTGTCGGAAACCGTTTACGGCGACCGCACGCACGTGGTGACTGTGCGCGCCGAGCTGTCGCGGCTGCGCAAGCTCGTCGGCGGCCTGCTGCTCGCCCGCCCGTACCGGCTCGCGCCCGGCGTCGAAGTCGTAGTGCAACCTTAGGGCAACCCTTACGCGGACCCCGGCCGCCGGGGTTGGCTGCCCTCAACGCGCCGCCGACGACGACGGTGCCCGAGACGGGGAGGTCCGCTCATGACCCAGACCCTCGAACCCGCCGCGGCGCTCGGTGCCCGGCAGCGCGTCGACGGCTGGCTCGCCGACTTCGAGGCCGCGCTCGCGGCCCGGGACGCCGACCGGGCCGCCGCCCTCTTCGCCACGACGTCGTTCTGGCGCGACCTGGTCGCCTTCACCTGGAACCTCAAGACCGTCGAAAACCGTGACGGCGTAAAAGATCTGCTGCTCGCCACGATGGAAACCACCGACGCGAGCGGCTTCCACGCCACCGAAGAACCGACCGGAAGCGACGGCGTCGTCGAGGCGTGGATCGGCTTCGAAACCGCGGCCGGCCGCGGACGCGGGCACCTGCGGCTCACCGACGAAGGCGCGTTCACGCTCCTCACCACGCTGCACGAGCTGAAGGGCCACGAGGAGTCGCTCGGCACCGCCCGGCCCAAGGGCGCCGAACACGGCGTCAACCGCGACCGCGTCACCTGGTCCGAAGCGCGGGACGCGGAAGCGACGGAGCTGGGCACGACGCGGCAGCCGTACGTGCTCGTCATCGGCGGCGGCCAGGGCGGGATCGCGCTGGGCGCCCGGCTGCGCCAGCTCGGCGTGCCGCACGTGGTCGTCGACCGGTACGCCCGCCCCGGCGACCAGTGGCGCGGCCGCTACAAGTCGCTGTGCCTGCACGACCCGGTCTGGTACGACCACCTCCCCTACCTCGACTTCCCGCGCAACTGGCCGGTCTTCGCGCCGAAGGACAAGATCGCCGACTGGCTCGAGATGTACACGAAGGTCATGGAGGTCAACTACTGGTCGTCGACGACCTGCCGGAGCGCCTCCTACGACGAGGAAGCGAAGGAATGGACGGTCGTCCTCGACCGCGACGGCGAAGAGGTCGTCCTCAAGCCGAAGCAGCTGGTGCTCGCGACCGGCATGTCGGGCAAGCCGAACATCCCGGTGCTGCCCGGCCAGGACCGCTTCCGGGGCGAGCAGCACCACAGCTCCCAGCACCCCGGCCCGGACGCCTACCGCGGCAAGAAGGCCGTGGTCATCGGGTCCAACAACTCGGCGTTCGACATCTGCGGCGCGCTGTGGGAGGCCGGCGCCGACGTCACCATGGTCCAGCGCAGCTCCACGCACATCGTGAAGTCCGACTCCCTGATGGACCTCGGCCTGGGCGACCTCTACTCCGAGCGCGCGCTGGCCGCCGGGATGACGACGCAGAAGGCGGACCTGACGTTCGCCTCGCTCCCCTACCGGATCATGCACACCTTCCAGCAGCCGGTGTACGCCGCGATCAAGGAGCGCGACCAGGAGTTCTACGACCGCCTCGAGGCCGCGGGTTTCCGCCACGACTGGGGCGACGACGACTCCGGCCTGTTCATGAAGTACCTGCGCCGCGGCTCGGGCTACTACATCGACGTGGGCGCCGCGGACCTGGTGGCCGACGGCGAGGTCAAGCTCGCGCACGGCCAGGTCACCGAGCTGACGGAGAACTCGGTGAAGCTCGACGACGGCACGGAGCTGGAAGCGGACCTGGTCGTCTACGCCACCGGGTACGGCTCGATGAACGGCTGGGCCGCGGACCTGATCAGCCAGGAGGTCGCCGACAAGGTCGGCAAGGTGTGGGGCCTGGGCTCGGACACCACGAAGGACCCGGGCCCGTGGGAAGGCGAGCAGCGGAACATGTGGAAACCCACGCGGCAGGAGGGGCTGTGGTTCCACGGCGGGAACCTGCACCAGTCCCGCCACTACTCGCTTTACCTCGCGCTGCAGCTCAAGGCCCGCGCCGAAGGCCTGCCGACGCCGGTGTACGGGCTGCAGGAGGTGCACCACCTGGCCTAGCAGCCGAGCGAGCGCACGGGATCGCCGAACAGGAGGGCGGTCCCGTGCGCTCGCTTGAAGTACAGGTGGGCGTCGTGTTCCCAGGTGATCGCGATGCCGCCGTGCAGCTGGATCATTTCCGCGGCCGCGTGCGAAAACGCTTCGCCGCACACGACTTTCGCGGTCGACACCGCTTCCGCGTCACCGTCCACAATGGCCGCGTACAACGCCGAGCGCGCGGCCTCGACGTGGACGTGGACGTCGGCCATCCGGTGCTTCAACGCCTGGAAGGACCCGATCGGGCGGCCGAACTGACGGCGTTGCTTCGTGTACTCCACCGTCAGTTCCAGCGCGCGGGCCGCCGCGCCGACCTGCTCCGCGGCCACCGCGATCACCGCCGTGTCGAGCACCTGCCGCAACGGCCGGTCGAACCCGCCGGTGTCGAGGCGCCGGGCCGGGGTCGAGGCGAAATCCACGACGGCCAGCCTGCGGGTCGGGTCGAGGGTGGTCACGTGCTCGCGGTGAACGCCGTCCAGCGGCACTTCGAAGAGCCCGGTGCCGTCCGAAGTGCGGGCCACGGCCAGGAGGACGTCCGCGAGGTCGCCGTCCAGGACGTAGTGGGCGCGGCCGTCGAGGCCGGCGGGCGACGCGGTCAGCTCCGGTGTCCAGTTCTCGCCGGACCAGGCCAGCGCGGCGAGGGTGGTGCCCGCGGCGATGCCGGGCAGCAACCGTTCGCAGGCTTCGTCGTTGCCGGCGCGGAGCAGGGCCCCGCCGCAGAGCAGCGCCGAACCCAGCAGCGGCGACGGCGTCAGCGTCCGGCCGAGTTCCTGCAGCACCACGCACGTTTCGGCGAGTCCCGCGCCCGCGCCGCCGTAGTGCTCCGGGATGGCGAGGGCGGCGACGCCGATCTGCTCGCACAGCGTCGACCACAGCTTGTCGTCGTAGCCCAGCGGCGAGTCCATCGCGGCCCGCACCGCCGATCGGCGGGTCAGCAGCGCCCGGACGGCCTCCCGCAGGGCACGCGCCTCCTCGGTGTCCATCGGGTCGGTCATCGCAGCACCCGGTCGCGGTGGAACGACCCGGTCCCCCACGCCCCGGCCAGCGCGCGGACCTTCGTGAGCCGCAGGCCGAGGTCGTGTTCGGCGGTGTAGCCGATGGCGCCGTGCACCTGCAGCGCGGTCCGCGCGGCCAGGCAGGCGGCGTCGGCGGCCATGGCCTTGGCCGCCGAGACGTCCCTGGCGAACGTCCCCCCGGCGACGGCCGCGCCGTGGAGCAGCGGCCGCGCCAGTTCGAGCCGGGTGACGACGTCGGCGAGCAGGTGCTTGATCGCCTGGTACTCGCCGATGGCGCGGCCGTACTGGCGGCGCTGCTTGGCGTAGGCGACGGAGGTGTCCAGGAGCCATTGACCAGCACCGAGGAGCTGCGCGGCCACCGCGAGCACGCCGAGGTCGGGCACGGGTCCCGCGGTCGCGCCGGGGACCCGGAACAGGCGCCGGACCGGGTCGATCGAGCGGACCGCTTCCGCCGCGGTGAGTTCCGCGCCGGTCAGGTCCAGCACCACGCCGGCGACGTCGGCGTCCAGGGCGAGGGGGACTTCCGGCGGGGCGACGACGGTGGCCAGGAGGTCGCCCTCGGCGAGGGCGGTCAGCTTGGCGCCGGTCAGCAGCGCCGGGGCGACCGCGGCCGACTCGACGAAAGGGCCGGGGACCGCGTGGTAACCCAGTGCTTCGAAGGCGACGACCAGGTCGACCGGGCCGGCGCCGAGACCGCCGTCGTCCTCGCCCACGAGCAGCGCGAACACCCCGACGTCGGCGAGCGCGCGCCAGAGCTTGAGGCCGCGGTCGTGCTCCCCGGCCGCCCACGCCCGGGCGGTGGTCGCGGTGTCCGCCCCGCCGAGCAGCTCGTGCAGCGTCGCGGAGAACTGCCGGTGTTCCGGCGAAAGCTGGAACCTCATCGGCGGGCCTCCCTCGGGAGCTTCAGCAGCCGCTCGGCGATCGTGTTCCGCTGGATCTGGTCCGTGCCGCCGTAGATCGGCCCGGCGAGGGAGAACAGGTAGCCGTTCACCCAGTCCTGGTCCGTTTCCCCGGCCGGGCCGAGGACGTCGAGCGCGGTCTCGTGCAGTTCGACGTCGAGGTGGGACCAGAAGAGCTTGTTCACGCTGGACTCCGGGCCCAGCTCGCCGCCCTCGGCGAGCCTGCTCACCGTCCCGAACGTATAGAGCTGGTAGGCCCGCGCCCCGATCCACGCGTCGGCCACGCGGTCCTTTGTGGACTCCGGCTCGTCCTGCGCGCGCCACAGGCCGACGAGCCGATCGGCGGCGGCGAGGAACCGGCCGGGGCTGCGCAACGACAGGCCGCGCTCGTTGTTGGCCGTCGTCATCGCGACCCGCCACCCCTGCCCGGCTTCGCCGATCACGTCGGCGTCGGGCACGAACACGTCGTCGAAGAAGATCTCCGCGAACCCGGGTTCCCCGTCCAGCTGCGGGATCGGCCGCACGGTGACGCCGTCGGCACGCAGGTCGGCCATGAAGTACGTCAGCCCGTGGTGGCGCTGCGCGGCCGGGTCGGTGCGGAACAGGCCGAACGCCCGATCGGCGAAGGCGGCCCGCGAACTCCACGTCTTCTGCCCCGACAGCAGCCAGCCGCCGTCGGTGCGCACGGCCGTGCTGCGCAGCGCGGCGATGTCGCTGCCCGCCTCGGGTTCCGACCACGCCTGTGCCCAGATCTGCTCGCCGCGGGCCATCGGCGGGAGGATCCGGTCGCGCTGCTCCTGCGTGCCGTGGGCGAACAACGTCGGGCCGAGCATGAAGATGCCGTTCTGGCTCACCCGGCCCGGCGCGCGGGCGGCGTAGTACTCCTCCTCGAACAGCAGCCACTGCAGCATCGAAGCGTCCCGGCCGTGGTACTCGGCCGGCCACGACACGACCGACCACCGCGCCTCGGCCAGCCGCGCTTCCCATTCCCGGTGCGCCGCGAAGCCTTCCGCGGTGTCCATCGACGGCAGCACCCGCACGTGCGAAGCCAGCCATTCCCGGGCCTCGTCGCGGAAAGCCGCCGAAGCCCCGTCGATGTCGAGGTCCATCAGCCCCCCTTGTTCGCGTCGCGCATCGACCGCGCCGACTGGCCGCCGAGCGCGTCATCCGAGGTCTCCGCGTTGTGGGCGTGCGCGAAGTGGTGCAGCCCGAACACCGAGTCCATTCCGGACCGCAGCCCCATCAGGTCCTCGGCCTGGTTGACCGCCTTCTTCGCCAGCGCCAGCCCGAACGACGGCATCCCGCTGATCTTCTCCGCCAGCGCCAAGGTGTGCTCTTCCAGCTCCGCGCGCGGCACGATCCGGGTGACCATGCCCCATTCCTTGGCCTGCTGCACGGTGAACCGTTCGCCGGTGAACAGCACTTCCTTCGCCGCGCGGGGCCCGAGCACCCACGGGTGCGCGAAGTACTCGACACCCGGGATCCCCATGCGCACCACGGGATCGGCGAAGAACGCGTCGTCGGCCGCCACGATCAGGTCGCACACCCACGCCAGCATCAGCCCACCGGCGATGCACGCGCCCTGCACGCTGGCGATCATCGGCTTCGGGATTTCCCGCCACCGGCGGCACATCCCGAGGTACACCTCGGACTCGCGGGCGAACCGCTGGTCGCCGCCCACCTTGTCGGTGTGGTCCCACCACATCACGGCGCGCCGGTCGAACGGCTGGTCCGCGTCCCGGCCCGGGCTGCCGATGTCGTGCCCGGCGGAGAAGTGCTTGCCCTCCCCCGCCAGCACGATCACCTTGACCTCGGGGTCGTTCACCGCGGCCGTGAAGGCGTCGTCCAGCGCGTACGTCATCGCGGAGTTCTGGGCGTTGCGGTAGTCCGGCCGGTTCATCGTGACGACCGCGACCGGCCCGCGTCGCTCGGAACGGACCACCGGTTCACTCATGCGTTCTCCTCGGTCAGCAGCCGCTTCAGCACCTTGCCGGAAGCGTTGCGGGGCAGTGCGTCCACGAACTCGACGGACCGCGGGGTCTTGTAGTTGGCGAGCCGGTCGCGGCAGAACGCGACGACCGCCTCGGCCGTCAGCCCGGTGCCGACGACGAAGGCCTTGCCGACCTCGCCGAGCCGCCCGTCCGGGACGCCGACGACGGCGACGTCGCGGACGCCGTCCAGTTCGGTCAGCGCGTGCTCGACCTCGGCCGGGTAGACGTTGAAGCCGCCGCAGATGTACATGTCCTTGAGCCGGCCGGTGATCGTCAGGTTGCCGGCCTCGTCGAGCTCGCCGACGTCCCCGGTGTGCAGCCAGCCTGCTTCGTCGACGGCTTTCGCGGTGGCTTCGGGGTCGTCGAGGTAGCCGAGCATCACGTTCGGGCCGCGGACGACGATCTCGCCGGGCGAGCCGTGGATCGCGACTTCGAACCCGGCGGTCGCGCGGCCGGACGTCCGGGACACCAGCTCGGCGTCGTCGCCGGGGCGGCACATGGTCACCACGACGGCTTCGGTGAGGCCGTAGGCGGTGAGCACGATCTCGAACCCCAGCTCGGCCCGCATCCGCCGGACCAGGGACGCGGGAACGGTGGCCGCCCCGGTCACCGCGAGCCGCAGCGACGGCAGGTCGCCCCGGCGTTCCTGGAGCAGGGACTGGAAGATCGTCGGCGCGCCGGGCAGCACGGAGATGCGCTCCCGCTCGATGAGGTTCAAGGCCGCGCGGACGTCGAACACGGCCTGCGGGACGATCGTCGCGCCGGTCAGCAACCCGACCAGGATCCCGGCCTTGTAGCCGAAGCTGTGGAAGAACGGGTTGATCACCAGGTAGCGGTCGTCGGCGGTGACCCGGCCGCAGTCCGCCCACGCGGCCGCGACGCCGACCGCCTGGCGGTGGGCCGAGAGCACGCCCTTGGACCGGCCGCTGGTGCCCGAGGTGAACAGGATGTCGCTGACGTCGTCCGGCCGTACCGCGTCGGCCCGCGCTTCGGCCTCGGCGAGGGACACACGCTCGGCGAGCCCGAGGAACTCGTCCCAGCCGAGGGTGCCCTCGACCGGCCGGTGCGGCTCTTCCAGGGCCACCCGGACGACGGTGCCGAGGTCGGGCAGCTGCGCCCCGGTCGCCCGGACGGCGGCGTAGCGGTCGGTGCCGAGGAAGTCCGCGGCCACGACCAGCGCCTTCGCCCGGCCGCGGACGAGCAGGTCGACGGTCTCGGCGGCGGTGAACCGGGTGTTGACCGGCACCAGCGTCGCGCCCGCGTAGAGCGCGCCCAGCGCCGTGAGGACCCAGTGGTGGGTGTTCGGCAACGTGATCGCGACGCGGTCGCCGGGCTCGACGCCGCGGGCGAGGAAGGCGCGCGCGACCGTTCGAACACGTTCCAGAAGCTGGTCGAAGCCGAGCCTCAGCTCCCCGTCGACCAGGGCCTCCGTGGAACCGAACTTATCGGCAGCGTCCCGGACGACGGCCGGGATCGTGGTTCTTCCCACCACACCCTCCTCTGGACCGGCAAACTAGAACGTGTTCTCATTACCCTAGGTGCCGGACCGGCCCGGCAGCAAGGAGGCGTGCGTGGAAGCGACGGGATTCCGCCGTGAAGTCGCCGGCTGGCTGGCCGCCAACCTGACCGGCGAGTTCGCCCGGCTGCGCGGCCTGGGCGGCCCGGGACGCGAGCACGAGGAGTTCGACCTGCGGCTGGCCTGGGAACGCCACCTCGCCGCCGCGGGCTGGACCGGCGTCGGCTGGCCCGTCGAGCACGGCGGCCGCGGGCTGTCCCTGGCCGAGCAGGTCGCCTTCCACGAGGAGTACGCCGCTTCCGGCGCCCCCGCCCGCGTCAACCACATCGGCGAACAGCTCCTCGGCCCGACGCTGATCGCGTTCGGCACACCGGAGCAGCGGGCCCGGTTCCTGCCGAAGATCCTCGCCGTCGAGGAGCTGTGGTGCCAGGGCTACTCCGAGCCCGGCGCCGGCTCCGACCTCGCCGCCGTCTCGACGTCCGCGGTCCGGCGCGACGGCGAATGGGTCGTCAACGGCCAGAAGATCTGGACTTCGCTGGCGCACGTGGCCGACTGGTGCTTCGTCGTCGCCCGCACCGAACCCGGCTCCCGGCGTCACCACGGCCTGTCCTACCTGCTGGTGCCGCTGCGCCAGGACGGCGTCACCGTGCGGCCGATCCAGCAGCTCACCGGCACGTCGGAGTTCAACGAAGTCTTCTTCGACGACGCCCGTACCGACGCCGGCCTCGTCGTCGGCGAACCCGGTGAGGGGTGGAAGATCGCGATGGCCACCCTCGGGTTCGAACGCGGGGTGTCGACGCTCGGCCAGCAGATCGGCTTCCGCCGCGAACTCGACGACATCACGGCCGAGGCCGAACGGCTCGGCACCTACGACGACCCGCTGCTGCGCGCCGACCTAGCCCGCGCCCGGATCGGCCTGCGCGTCCTGCGGGCCCACGCCCTGCGGACGCTCGGACAGGCCGCGGGGCCGGAAGTCGCCGTCGGCAAGCTCCTGTGGGCGCAGTGGCACCGCGGCCTGGGCGAACTGGCCATGCGCGCCCGCGGAGCGCGTTCGCTCACCTCGGCCACCACCGAACTGGACGACTGGCAGCGCCTCTACCTGTTCACCCGCGCCGACACCCTTTACGGCGGCTCGGACGAAATCGAACGGAACATCATCGCCGAGCGCGTCCTCGGCCTGCCCCGGGAGGCCCGCCCGTGATCCCGAACTACCCACCCGGCCACGACCTGCTCGCCGGCAAGGTCGTCGTGGTCACCGCCGCGGCCGGCACCGGCATCGGCTCGGCCGTGGCCAAGCGCTGCCGGGAGGAGGGCGCGAAAGTCGTCATCAGCGACTGGCACGAGCGGCGGCTGAAGGAGAAGGCCGCCGAACTCGGCGACGTGCACGCCATCCCGTGCGACGTCACGCGGGAAGACCAGGTCCAAGCCCTCATCGACGGCGCCGTCGAGCACTACGGGCGCATCGACGTCATGGTCAACAACGCCGGGCTCGGCGGCACGAAGTCCGTGCTGGACATGACCGACGACGAGTGGTCCCGCGTCCTCGACATCACGCTCACCGGTACCTTCCGCTGCACCCGCGCGGCGCTGAAGCAGTTCGTCGCCCAGGGTGGCGGCGGCGCCATCGTCAACAACGCGTCGGTGATCGGCTGGCGCGCCCAGGCCGGACAGGCGCACTACGCGGCCGCGAAGGCCGGGGTCATGGCGCTCACCCGCTGCTCCGCGCTCGACGCCGCCGAACACCACGTCCGGGTCAACGCCGTCGCCCCCAGCCTCGCGATGCACCCCTTCCTCGCCAAGGTGACCAGCGACGAACTCCTCGAAGACCTCACGAAACGCGAGGCGTTCGGCCGCGCCGCCGAACCGTGGGAGGTCGCCAACGTCATGGTCTTCCTCGCCAGCGACTACGCCGGTTACCTCACCGGCGAAGTCGTCTCCGTCAGCAGCCAGCACCCCTAGGAGCGCCCGTGCCCGAAGCCTTCCTCCTCGACGCGGTCCGCACCCCGGTCGGCCGGCGCGGCGGCGCCCTGTCCGGGTGGCACTCCGCCGACCTCGGCGCGCACGTCATCCAGGCGGTCGTCGCCCGCGCGGGCGTCGACCCGGACCTCGTCGACGACGTCATCCTCGGCTGCACCGACACGCTCGGCCCGCAGTCGGGCAACATCGCGCGCACGGCGTGGCTGGCGGCGGGGTTCGGCGACCACGTACCGGGGGTGACGGTCGACCGGCAGTGCGGGTCGAGCCAGCAGGCCGTCCACTTCGCCGCGCAGGCGGTCATGTCGGGGACGCAGGACCTGGTGCTGGCGGGCGGCGTGCAGAACATGAGCCGCATCCCGATCAGCGCGGCCATGCTGGCCGGGCGCGAACACGGCTTCGAAGACCCGTTCTCCGGGTCGAAGGGCTGGCAGGAGCGCTACGGCAGCGTCGAGGTCTCGCAGTTCCGCAGCGCGGACATGATCGCCTCGCACTGGGACATCAGCCGGGAGACCATGGAGGAGTACGCCTTCCACAGCCACCAGCGGGCCATCGCCGCCGTCGACTCCGGGCGGTTCGACGCGGAAATCGCGCCGGTCGACGGCTTCCGGCACGACGAGGGGCCGCGCCGGGACACGTCGCTGGAGCGGATGCGCGGGCTGAAGCCGCTCGCTCCGGAGTCCCGGCTGACCGCGGCCGTGGCCAGCCAGATCTCCGACGGCGCGAGCGCGGCCCTGCTGGCGTCCGCGTCGTTCGTCGAGGAGCACGGCCTGACGCCCCGGGCGCGGATCCACCACCTGTCGGTGCGCGCCGCGGACCCGGTGTGGATGCTGACCGGCCCGATCCCGGCCACCGCGCACGCACTGCGCCGCGCCGGGCTCACGATCGGCGACATCGACCTGTTCGAGGTCAACGAAGCCTTCGCCAGCGTCGTGCTGGCGTGGCTGGACGAAACCGGCGCGGACCCCGACCGGGTCAACGTGAACGGCGGCGGCATCGCCCTCGGCCACCCGATCGGGGCCACCGGCACCAAGCTCCTGGCGACGCTCCTGCACGAACTGGAACGCCGCGGCGGCCGCTACGGCCTGCAGACGATGTGCGAAGGCGGCGGCACCGCCAACGTCACCATCATCGAACGCCTGTCGTGAGTGTTCAGGCGGGTGCTAACCCGCCTGGACACTCACGACGTCAGGCGAGCTCGCGCAGCTTCGGCAGGACGTCCTCGGAGAACTGGCTCAGGAACCGCTCCTGGTCGTGGCCCGGACCGTGCACGACCAGGTGGTTCAGGCCCGCGTCGACGTACGGCTTGACCAGCGCCACGGCCTCGTCCGGGTCGGACGCCACGATCCAGCGCTTCGCGACCTGCTCGATCGGCAGCTCGTTGGCCAGCCGCTCCATCTCGTCGGCCGACGAGATCGTGTGCTTCTGCTCCGCCGTCAGCGACAGCGGGGCCCAGAAGCGCGTGTTCTCCAGCGCCTTCTCCGGGTCGCGGTCGTAGGAGATCTTGACCTCGATCATCCGGTCGATGTCCTTGACCTCGCGCCCGGCGGCTTCCGCGCCCTCGGCCACGGCCGGCATCAGCTTCTCGGTGTAGAGGTCCATGCCCTTGCCCGAGGTGCAGATGAAGCCGTCGCCCGCGCGGCCCGCGTACTTGGCCACCACCGGGCCGCCCGCGGCGATGTACACCGGCAGCGGCTGGTCGGGGCGGTCGTAGATCCGCGCGTCGACGAGCTTGTAGTACTCGCCGTCGTGCGAGACGTTGTCCTCGGTCCACAGGCGGCGCATCAGCGTGATCGCCTCGCGCAGCCGCGCGAACCGCTCCTTGAACTCCGGCCACTCCATGCCGGAGACGGCGATCTCGTTGAGCGCCTCGCCGGTGCCGACCCCGAGGATCACCCGGCCCTCCGACAGCAGGGACATCGACGCGAACGCCTGCGCGATCACCGCCGGGTTGTACCGGAACGTCGGGGTCAGCACGCTCGTGCCGATCTGCACCCGGTTCGTCCGCTCCGCCACCGCCGGGATGAACGCCAGCGCCCACGGCGCGTGCCCGCCTTCGTGCCGCCAGGGCAGGAAGTGGTCGGCCACCCAGACCGAGTCCAGGCCGACCTCCTCGGCGCGCACGGCGAACTCGACCAGGTCGCGCGCCCCGAACTGCTCCGGCGACGCCTTGTAACCGACCTTGAGCGCCACTGTCATCCTCCCGTTTCCCGGCCGAGGCGCCGCAGGATCTCACCCGCCTCGGCCACCGTGCCCTCGACGATCTCGCCGACCGTGGGCAGGTCGTGGATCATGCCCACCACCTGCCCCGACGCTAGCACCCCGGCGTCGGTCCGGCCCTCGACCAGCCCCGCACGCAGCAGCATGGGGGTGTTGGCCGCCATGACCAGCTGACTCCAGGTGAGATCGTTGCCGTGCTTCATCGCGAAGCCTTCTTTGACCATGGCAACCGGGGACAGTCCGGTGATATTCCGGAACCGGAGGGCGTTCCGCGCGGCCTGCGCGAGTCCCTTCACGCGGCCGGCGCGCTCCAGCTTGTCGACGAGCGCGGTGCGCAGCACCCGGTGCGGCAGGCCGTCCACCCGGCGGGTGACGACGGTCCCGGCGAGCCCCTGCTCGAGGTACACGCGCTTGACCTCGTCCGGGACCGTGCTCTCCTTGCTGAGCAGGAACCGGGTGCCCATCGCCACGCCCGCGGCCCCGTAGGCCAGCGCGGCGGCGAGCCCGCGGCCGTCGAAGAAGCCGCCGGCCGCGATCACCGGGATGTCGACGGTGTCGAGCACGGACGGCAGCAGGAGCGTCGTGGCGACACCGCCGGTGTGCCCGCCGCCCTCGCCGCCCTGGACGATGACGGCGTCCGCGCCCCAGCCCGCGACCTTCTCGGCGTGCCGGGCGGCGCCGACCGACGGGACCACGACGATGCCGTGGTCCCGCAGCTTCGCGATCATCTCCTTCCGCGGCGCGAGCGCGAACGACGCCACCTTCACGCCTTCGCGGATCAGCAGGTCCACCCGGTCGCCCGCGTCGGCGGCGTCGGCACGCAGGTTGACGCCGAACGGCTTCTCCGTGCGCTTCTTGACCTCCGTGATGGCGGCTTCGAGCTCGAGGTAGGTCATCGTGGCCGAGGCGAGGATGCCGAGCGCGCCCGCTTCGGCGGTCGCCGAGACCAGCCGCGGGCCGGCCACCCAGCCCATGCCGGTCTGGACGATCGGGTGCTCGACGCCGGCGAGGTCGGTCAGCGCGGTCTTCACGCCGGGACTTCCTTGTCGCGGAAGTTCTTCGGGTCGAGCACGTCCCGGATCAGCCGCAGTTCTTCCGCCGTCGGTTCGCGGCTGGTTCCGGCTCCGGAAAAGTCGATCTCGAAGCTGGTCGCCGCCGCGACCTCGTCGCGCGTGACGCCCGGGTGCAGCGACACCGCGCGCATCGAGTGGCCCGGGGTGCCGAAGCCGAAGACGCCGAGGTTGGTGACGACCCGGTGGACGTCGTGGTACTTCTCGGCGGACGGCCCCGCCTTGGCCGCGTTGTCGTAGCCGACACCGGAAACGACGTCCACGGCGTCCACGAACACCCGCGGGGAATGCCTCGGCACCCAGTAGCTGGTGCGGTGGTTGACCGTGTTGCCGGGCGCGCCGCGCACGCCGAGCAGCTGCTTCTTCGGGTGCGCGTGGTCGCCGATGGCGGAGATGTTCTGGTTGCCGTGGCGGTCGACCTGGTTCGCGCCCATCACGACGTGCCGCCGCCCGTGCGGGACGATCGTGTCCAGCACCTTCCGGAACGGCTGCCAGCCCTCGACCACGCCGTCGGGCGTGACCAGGTACGCCTCGCCGTCGGACATCAGCAGGTCCGGCTCGAACGTCAGCCGCGCGAGCTTCGCGCCCAGCTGCGGGATCAGGCCCATCGGGCTGGCCACGATCTCGCCGTCGCCGCGGAACAGCTCGGCCACCGCCACCACGGCGATCTCGGCCCGGGTCGCACTCATGCCGCCTCCGCCTCGAACTTGTCCACTTCGGACAGGTACGCGCGCTCGTCACCGGAGAGGAACCGGTCCGCGAACCCGGACCAGGCATCGAGATCCTTCGCGCACGTCGCGTAGTGACGCTGGAACCGTTCGTCCCGGCCGTAGTCCGGCGCCGCCGTGGTGAAGTGCGCACCCCGCGGCGCCTCGACGACGCCGTCCACGCTGCCGCGGTTGAGCAGCAACGACTGCACCGGCCCGCCCGCCAGCAAGTCCGGCGTCTCGACGACTTTCTCGACCGACACGAACCGTTTCGCCGCCGCCAGGCAGAACAGGTCGTCGAAGTACGGGTCCGGCCCGAGGTACTGGGCGTTGCCGCGGGCGTCGGCGCGGTTGAGGTGCACCAGCGCCACGTCCAGGTGCCGCGCCGGGACCGCGACCAGTTCCTCGGCGTCGGCGTACGGCGAGCGCACGGTCCGCAGGTCCGGGTTCGCGCGCATCACCTCCGACCCGAGCCCGGCGCGCATCGGCAGGAACGGAAGCCGTTGCGCCGCCGCGGAAAGCGCCGCGCCGAACATGCCCTCGTCGTACTCGGTCACCTCGATCGCGCCGGTCTCCCGCGCCCGGCCGAACCACGGGTCGAACGGGATCGAGTCCAGCGTGACGAACCCGAACACGACCCGCTTGACCTTGCCGGCCGCGCACAGCAGGCCGACGTCCGGGCCGCCGTAGGAGACGACGGTGAGATCCTTGACGGGCGTCCGGAGGATCGCGCGGACCAGGGCCATCGGCTTGCGCCGCGAACCCCAGCCGCCGATGCCGAGGGTCATGCCGTCTTCCAGTTCCGCCGCGGCTTCGTCGGCGGTCATGCGCTTATCGGCCATTCAAGAACTCCTCGCGGGCCTCGTCGGACGCGCCGAGCAGGTTCAGCTCGAAGGTGAACCCCTGCTCGAACCGGTAGCTGCGGTGCACCTGCTGGGTGTCGATCCCGTTCAACGCCTCCTTGGCGGCCCGGATCACGCGCGGGTCCTTCCCGGCGATGTCGGCGGCGACGGCCATCGCCGCGTCGTCGAGTTCGGCGCGGGGCACGACCTGGTACACCGAGCCGTGGGCGTGCAGCTCGGCGGCGGTGATGGTGCGGGCGGTGAAGTACAGCGTGCGCATCAGGTGCTGCGGCACCAGCCGGGCCAGGTGCGTCGCCGCGCCGAGCGCCCCGCGTTCCACTTCGGGGACACCGAAAGTGGCGTCGTCGGACGCGATGACGACGTCGGCGTTGCCGACCAGCCCGATGCCGCCGCCGAGGCAGAAGCCGTGCACGGCCGCGACGACCGGCACCTCGCAGTCGTAGACCGCGCCGAAAGCCGCGTAGCAGCCCCGGTTCGCGCCGACGAGCGCGTCGTACCCCGCGCTGCGCTGGATCTCCTTGATGTCCACGCCCGCGTTGAAGCCCCGCCCCTCGGCGCGCAGGACGACGACGTGCACGTCCGGGTCGCGCCCGGCCCGCGTGAGCGCGTCGGCGAGGTCGAACCAGCCCTGCACGGGCAGCGCGTTGACCGGCGGGAAGTCGACCGTGACGACCTCGACGTGCGCGTCGCGCTTGGTGCGGATGCCCATCAGCTCGCTCCGTAGACGGGTTCGGGCTCGGGCGCGCGCTCGAGCAGGTCGGCGACGACCGGGCCCAGTTCCGCCGGGTCCCAGCGCTCCCCCTTGTCCACGGCCGGGCCGTGCCGCCAGCCCTGCGCGAGGGACACCTTGCCGCCCTCGACCTCGAACATCCGGCCGGTGACGTGCGAAGATTCCGCGCTGCCCAGCCACACGACGAGCGGCGAGACGTTCTCCGGCGCCATCGCGTCGAAGCCGCTCTCGGGCCTCGCCATCGACGCGAAGACCCCTTCGGTCATCCGCGTCCGCGCGGCCGGCGCGATCGCGTTCACCGTCACCCCGTACCGCGCCAGCTCGGCCGCCGCCACGACGGTCAACCCGGCGACACCGGCCTTCGCCGCCGAATAGTTGCCCTGGCCGACGCTGCCCAGCAACCCAGCGCCCGAACTGGTGTTGATCACCCGCGCCCGCGGCGGCCGACCCGCTTTGGCCTCGGCCCGCCAGTGCCCGGCGGCGTGCCGCAACGGCGCGAAATGTCCCTTCAGGTGCACGCGGATCACCGCGTCCCACTCGTCCTCGTCCAGGTTGGCCAGCATCCGGTCCCGGACGAACCCCGCGTTGTTGACCAGCACGTCGAGGCGCCCGAAGGTCTCCAGCGCCGCGCCGATCAGTTCCGCGGCCCCGGCCCAGTCGGCGATGTCCGAGGTGTTCGCCACCGCCTTCCCGCCGCGTTCCCCGATCTCGGCGACGACCTCGGCGGTCGCGTCCCCGGCCACGTCGTTGACCACGACCAGCGCCCCTTCGGCGGCGAACGCGAGGGCGTGCGCGCGCCCGATCCCGCGTCCGGCTCCGGTCACCACGACCACCCGGTCCTGGCACAACCCACTCACGAATCCTCCCGATGGTTGACGTCGGCCGCGGCGAGGAAGGCCGGGACCTCACCGCCGCCGTGCACGCGCAGGGTGGCGCCCGAGACGTAGGAAGCCAGCGGCGAAGCCAGGAACGCGGCACAGGCGCCGACCTCCCGGGGTTCGGCGAGCCGGCCCAGCGGCACGGTCTTCCCGACCGCCTCGACCGCGGCTTCGCTGCCGTAGTGCAGGTGCGACTGCTCGGTCCGCACCATCCCGACGGCCAGCCCGTTGACCCGCACCTTCGGCGCCCACTCGACGGCCAGGCTCGCGGTCAGGTTGTCCAGCCCCGCCTTCGCCGCCCCGTAGGCCGCCGTCCCCGGCGAGGCGCGCGTCCCGCTGACGCTGGAGATCATCACGATCGAGCCGCCGTCGTCCTGCCGCTGCATCACGGCGTTGGCGTGCTGCGAGACCAGCAGCGGGGCCAGCAGGTTGAGCTGCACGATCTTTTCGTGCAACCGCGGCGAGCCCTCCGCGGCCGGGACGTAGGGCGCCCCACCGGCGTTGTTCACGACGACGTCGAGCCGCCCGTGCCGGTCGACGATCCCCTCGACGAGCGCGGCGACCTGCCCGTCGTCCCGGACATCGCATTGGACGAATTCGGCGTCGGTGGGTGCCTCGCGCCGCGCGCAGGTGATCACGCGTGCCCCGTGGGCCAGGAACACGTTGCAGATGCCCTGGCCCACGCCACGGACACCGCCGGTGACCAGCACCACGGCACCGGCCAGGCCCAGATCGGTCTTCACGTCACAAAACTAGAACACGTTCTCGCCTTGGGCAAGGTGGCGTGCCCGGTCCGGATGTCATGAACGAGTCGTTCACCGCGTCCGGCGAGGTGAAAGGGGCTTTCATGACATCCGGACCGCCGGACCGGCCGCGCCGATCCAACCTTGCCGGCGCCGTATCACCGGACGCGATGAACGAGTCGTTCACGACACTCGCCCGCGCGGCTCCGGCGACAGTCAGGCTCGCCGCGACCTGAGCCCCGAAGCGCGCAACGCCGCCTGCATCGCGAACCGGGCGTCGGCGTCCTCCAGCCGCTCCCCGAACGCCTGCTTCAGCTGCCGCACGCGGTAGCGCACCGTCTGCGGGTGCACCGAAAGCTCCACGGCGATCTTCTCCGAGTTGCCCCCGTTCTGCAGCCAGGACAGCAGCGTCTCGCCCAGCCGCCGCCGTGTGCGGTCCGGGAACTGCGCCAGCGGGGCCAGTTCCCGATCCGCCAGCTGGTCCGCCAGGGGCGCGTCGGACAGCAGCCACAGCGTGGTCAGGTACTCCGCGGACCACGTCACCGGGACGTCCGGGAGCGCGCCGTCGGCCACCAGGCGCAGGGCGGTGCGGGCCCAGCGCAGGGAGTCCGCCGCCGAAGCGACCTCCGTCGCCGGGCCGACCGCCACGCGCGTGCCGAGGCGGGTCAGCGCGCCGGCGGCGGCCGGAGCGGGCAGGAGCAGGTACGGCTGCGGGGGTTCGAGGTCGGTGAGCACCTCGGGACCCCACGACGTGCCGGCTGCCGTCTCCGCCGCGATCGCCACCACCGAACCGGGGACGGGCCAGCCGGCCGCGGCCGCGAGCTCGGCGAGGACCGGCTCCGGGAGGGTGCCCGGGCCGACGAGCAGCCGCAGCAGCCGGCGGCGCAGGCCCGCCCGCGTGCCGTCGATCTCCGCGCGCGCCTCGCGGTAGCCCTGCGCCGACATCCGGGCCAGCTCGTCCGCGTAGCCGAACAGCATCTCGGCCAGCCGCGCCATCGCCGCCGACGACAGCCGGTGGCGACGGCCCAGCCGCATGATCCAGCGCCAGCCCGCGCGGGTGCCGGCGCGGTACGCCGCCTGGAGGTCGTCGAGCATCCGGCCTTCGCGCGCTTCGCCCGCACCGAGCCGGTGGCACGTCGCGTACAGCCGGTCGCGCGGCGCCCGCGGGTCCTCGACGAGGTCCACGAAGAGCGCGACCGCGCACTCGACGCCGTGCCGGGTCACGCGGCCGTAGGACCCGTCCCCCGGCCGGGCGTAGACCGGGACGACCCGCCGCACCTCCTGGACGATCCAGTCCACCAGTGCCGGCAGGGCCGGACGCATGAGCGCCGCCAGCTCGCTCCTCCCGAGGATCTCTTCGCCGTCGTCCCGGTGAGCCGGAACGCGTGGCCGGGCACTTTCGGGGGACACCAAGGGTTCCTCCACCGGGGACGGGCGACGGAACGAGCTTTACCGGACGGTAAAGCAGCGGGACCGTACAGTACACCTCCATGAGCCGGCCGAGTCGTCCTGATCGATCCAGCGCTCGCCGCAGCCCGGCCGCCCGGCCCACCGACGGCGAACTGCTCGACGCCGCCCGCGCGGTCTTCGCCGAGCGCGGCTACGCCCAGGCCACCATGGGGCTGATCGCCGAGCGCGCCGACTCCACCAAACCCACGCTCTACGCGCACTTCGGGGACAAAGCGGCCCTCTTCCGCGCCGCCGTGACCCGCGAAGTCGCCGCGCTGCGGGACTGGGTGCTCACCGCCTACGAAACCGCGAGCGCGCGGCCACTGGAAGAGCGCGTGCGACTCTCGGTGATGGCGATGTTCGGCTACGCCGGCGCCCACCCGGACAGCTTCCGGCTGCTGTTCGACTCCGCCGTCGACGAGATGTCGAACGAGCGCCGCGCGCTGGCCGACACCGTCACCACGCACGTCCTCGGCCGGATCCACGAGCACCTGCTGGCCCACGGCCGCACGCCCGGCCCGGGCGCGGACCTGCTCGCCGCGATGATGGTGGGCCTCGTCGGCCGCGCCGCGATGCACGTGTCGCACTCCCCCGGCGTCGACCCGATCGCGGCGGGCGAACTGGCCACCGGGTTCGTCCTGGCCGCGCTGCGCGGCCTCGACCCGGCGCTGCTCGACCGCGTCGACGACGCGCGCCAGTGCGCCACCTGAGCATCCACACCGGACTGGTTGTCACCCGCCGGACAATTCCCGCCGGCCTTCGCAATTGACTCTTGCCGCGGTCGGCGGCCACTGCGACGCTGCCGTTACCCGCAAGCGCCGAAATGCATTTCCGATCCACCCGGAAAGCGCTTGCCGAACCCGTTTTCCCGCGAAGAGGTGTTGATCAGCCATGAAAACGCGCTTGTTTTCCGCCGCCGCCGCACTCGGTATCGCCATCACCGGTCTGAGCGTCGCGGCCGCGCCGGCGGCGTCCGCCGCGCCGTGCACCGACATCGACGTCCCGGTCGCCCGCGGCACCGGCGAACCCGGCACGCTCGGGTTCATCGTCGGCGACCCCGTCTACCAGGCGGTCCAGAATTCGCTGCGCCCGCGCACGCTGAGCAGCTACCGGGTGGACTACCCGGCCGACCTCGGCGAGCCCGCGTCCGTGCAGAAGGGCAACACGGACCTGGTCAACCACGTCAAGGCCCAGGCCGCGGCCTGCCCGCAGCAGCGGTTCGTGCTGGTCGGCTATTCCCAGGGCGCGAACGTCGTCGACAACTCGATCGGCATCAGCAGCGACGGCGCCGTCGTCGGCGGCCCGATCGTCGCGACCATCCCCGCGGAGCTCGCGCCCCGGATCGCCGCGATCCTGCTGTTCGGCAACCCGATCCGCGCGCTCGGCCGCCAGGTCACCGGCACCTACCAGAGCCGCACCAAGGACTACTGCGCCACCGGCGACCCGATCTGCCAGGCGGGCGGGTTCAACTTCCTGGCCCACCTGGGCTACGGGAACAAAGCCGCCGACGCAGCAGCCTTCGCCGCCGCGAAGGTCTGATCGTCAGCAGTTCGACGGCGCCGCCGCCCCCGTGAAGCGGTTGACGATCCACTGGTGGGCGTCGGCGTTGCCCGCCAGGATTCCTGTCGCGTGGTCGGAGAGGTAGGTCTTCCACTGCTCGCGGACGCCGGCCGCGCAGTACGTCCGGTGCAGCGTCTCCGCCTGCGGGGTGTTGACGATTTCGTCGGTGCTCGCGTGGTATTGGAACACCGGCACCCGCGGTGGGTTCGCGCCCAGCTTGTTCTCCGCCAGCCGCGCCTGCCACTGCGGGGTCGCGAGCGGATTCGACGTCGTGTAATCACTGATCTTCTTGAACGAATAGTTCAGCAGCAGTTCCGCCACGCACGCGTTCTTCTTGGCGTCGGACAACTGCTGACGGCCGGTGTCGTTGAGGAACGAATCCAGTTTCAGGTCCGGGTAGGCCGCGTCCAGCCCGACCGCGGCGAACGCGAGGAACCCGAACCCGATGTACCCGTCGAGGCCCTTGGCGACCTCGGTCAGGTCGGCCGGGACGCCGCCCGCGACGACGCCGACGAGGTTCAGCTCCGGTGCGTACGAAGGCTGCTTCTCCCCCGCCCACATCGCTCCGCCGCCGCCCTGCGAGTAGCCCTGGAAGATCACCTTGGCGCTCTTCGCCAGCCGGGCGGACGGCAGGTTCTGCGCGGCCCGCACCGAGTCGATCACGGCCGGGCCCATCGACTGCCCGGTGATGTACGTCGGCACGGTCGCCGGCGAGTAGCCCTCGTAGTCGGTCACCGCGACCGCGTAGCCCGAGGACAGCGAGTCGTTGATGGCCGGCTGGTCGTACAGCGTGCCCCGCTCCATCGCCTTGGACGCCGTGCACTTGAACGCCGGGCCCTGCGTACCCACCGCGTACCCGACGATCGGCGCCGCCGCGGGGTCCTTCCCCTTGGGCACCAGGATGGTCCCGGTCACCGCGTCCGGACGGCCCTGGGCGTTGGTCGAGAGGTACATCACCTGCCAGGCGTCGGCGTTGGCCGCGTTCAGCAGCGGAACCGTGGGCCGCCAGCGCAGCACGTCCCCGGGTTTCCCGGCCGGCAGCGGCGACGGCGGGGTGTAGAACGAGTCGTCGAACGGCCCCGGCAGGATCGGGGCGGCGGCCGCGCCGGCGGGCGGGCTCGCGGCCACCACCCCCAGCGCCACCAGGCAGCAGCTCACCAGCGCCGACACCAGCTGTCGCACGTGGACGGACTTCACCACAACCTCCATCGGTCGAACGGGAAGATCAGGCCGGAAGGCCCAGTGCGCCGGCGAGGACCGGCCACGAGTTGTGCAGGGCCCGCTGCCAGTACGGCCAGCTGTGCGTGCCGGGCCCGTAGTAGTCGACGGTCGCGGGAATCCCCTTGGAGCGCAGCAGGTCCGTGAAGCTCTGCGACGACAGCAGCGCCGACGGCTCCAGGACGTCGGACTGGCCGGGCGGGTCGAGCGGGCCGGTCTGCCCGTTGCCGCAGGAGATGTAGAGCGCCGTACCGCGCAGCTGGTCGGCGTGGTCGTAGGGGTTGCCCGCCGACCAGAGCGGCCGCATCCCGAAGGAGTCGCCCCACAGCTGCAGGTAGTTGAAGATGCCGGCCCGGGCGAGGATGCCGATGATCCAGACCGGGATGCCGGGGAAGAGCGTGTTCGGTACGCCGCTGTAGGACGCGGCCGCGCCGAACATCCCCGGGTGCTTGAACGCGTAGGCGAGCGCACCGTACCCGCCGATCGACAACCCGGCGACCGCCCGTCGGGTACCCCCGTGGTACCCGCGTTCGACGATCTGGCGCACTTCGGCGGTGTGGAACGTGTCCCAGTCCGGGGTACCGCTTAGGCCGAAGTTCCACCACTTGGTGTACATCCCGGCCGGGCCGTCCGTCGGCATCACGACGAGCGCGTCCTTGTTCGCGGTGAACGCCTTCACATCGGTGAATTGGTCCCACGACTTGTAGTCGACCGGCTCGCAGCAGCCGTGCAGCAGGAACAGCACCGGCCAGGTCCGGCTCGGCTGCGCCGCCCAGCCGGCCGGTACGATCAGCCGGACCATCCCGGTCGTGCCGAGCGCGGGCGAACTGATCTTGAGGTCGACGGTCCGGGCGTCCAGCCAGGTTTCCGAGACGACCTTCGCACCGTCGTCGGCCACCGCCGGGGCCGCCTGGGCCGGGGCGACGCCGCCGGCGGCGAGCAGGAGCACCGCCGACAACGCCAGCAAAGCCAATCGCTTCATCGCGACTCCTCACAAGGGGATGTTGCCGTGCTTCTTCGCCGGCAGGGTCTGACGTTTGGTCCGCAGGGTCCGCAGCGCCCGCGCCACGTGCAGGCGGGTTTGCGACGGCGTGACGACCTGGTCGACGTAGCCGCGTTCGGCGGCCAGGTACGGGCCGCCGTGGTGCTCGCGGTACTCGTCGGTGAGCCGGCGGCGCGCCGCTTCCCGCTGTTCCGGGGGCAGGGCGGCCAGTTCACGCCGGTGCAGCACCTGCACCGCGCCTTCGGCCCCCATCACCGCGATTTCGGCGGTGGGCCAGGCCAGCACGACGTCGGCGCCGAGGTGCTTCGAGCCCATCACCGCGTAGCCGCCGCCGTAAGCCTTGCGCACGACGACGGTCACCTTCGGCACCGTCGCCTCCGAATAGGCGTAGATCAGCTTGGCGCCGCGGCGGATGATCCCGCCGCGTTCCTGCCCGGTGCCCGGCAGGTAGCCGGGGACGTCGGCGAGGGTGAGCAGCGGGATGCCGAAGGCGTCGCAGAAGCGCACGAACCGGGCGGCCTTCTCGGACGCGTCGATGTCGAGGACGCCGGCCTGGTGGCGTGGCTGGTTGGCGACGATGCCGACCGTCCGGCCCTCGACCCGGCCGAACGCGCAGATCATGTTGGCCGCGAAAGCGCTGTGCACCTCGGTGTACTCGCCGTCGTCGGCCAGCGCGGCGATCAGCTCGGCCATGTCGTAGGTCCGGTGCGGCGAGTCGGGCACCAGCCGGTCGAGCGCGAGGTCGGCCGGCGTGACGACCGCGCTGGTGTCGTCGGCGTATTCCGGGGCGAGGTCGAGGTTGTTCGACGGCAGGTAGGCGAGCAGGGTCTGCACCCACTCGACGGCGTCCTCCTCGTTCGCGGCCCGGTGGTGGGCGTTGCCGGCCACTTCGGACTGCACGGCCGCGCCGCCGAGCTCCTGCGCGGTCACCCGCTCGCCGGTGACGGCGTGCACGACGTCCGGGCCGGTGACGAACATGTGCGAAGTCCCGTCGACCATCACGGTGAAGTCGGTGATCGCCGGCGCGTAGACGGCGCCGCCCGCGCACGGGCCCATGATCATCGAAATCTGCGGGATGACGCCGGACGCGTGGGCGTTGCGGCGGCCGAGCTCGGCGTAGTACGCCAGCGAGACGACGCCTTCCTGGATCCGCGCGCCGCCGGAGTCGTTGATCCCGACGACCGGGCAGCCCAGCGACATCGCGAGGTCCATCACCTTGAGGACCTTTTCGCCCGAGACCTCGCCCATGCTGCCGCCGAAGACGCTGAAGTCCTGCGAGAACACGCAGATCTGCCGCCCGTCGACGGTGCCGTGCCCGGTCACGACGCCGTCGCCCCACGGCCTGTTCGCGTCCATCCCGAACTCGGCGCACCGGTGCCGCGCGAACTGGTCGAGTTCCACGAAGGACCCGGGGTCCAGCAGCAGCCCGATGCGTTCGCGCGCGGTCAGCTTGCCCTTGGCGTGCTGCCGGTCGACGGCCCGCTTCTCGGCGATCCGCACGGCTTCGTCCTGCCGGGCGGCAAGGTCGGCGATCCGGAACGCCGTCCCCGGCGTGAGCTCGTCCATCACCGCACCACCGTTCCGAGCCGGGCAGCGAGCGCGGCGGCCAGCGCCGTCACGTGCGGCGGGTCGATCATCGACACGTGGTCACCGGGCACCCGCACGACTTCGAGGGCGCCGCAGTACGCGTCCCAGCCGAGGGTGTCGTCGGTGCGCAGGTACCGCGGGTCCAGCGCGGTGGTCAGCGGGTGCGGTTCCTGCGCCCGCAGCAGCACCACGCGCCCGCCGCAGGGCTCGGGGAAGTACCGCTCGGCGACCCGGGCGTCCACATAGGACTCGTACTGGTGCCGCAGCACGCCGGCGCCGAGGTCCGGCACGAGCTCGGCCAGCTTCGCCATGACCCACCGGATCTGGGCGTCTTCGTCGAGCCGCGTGAGTTCCTCGCGCGGTACCGAGAACGGCACGCCGTACGTGCGCGAGACGTGGTCGGCGAACCGGTCGAAGCGGTCCAGCAGCAGCTCTTGCACCGGTGTGCCCGGTGCGGGCAGCGGCAGGATGGTGTCGATCAGGAACACCAGTTCGGCGCCGCCGAGCTGCCGCGCGGTCTCGTAGGCGAGGCAGCCGCCGAAGGACCAGCCGCCGAGCCGGTAGGGCCCGTCCGGCTGGATCTCGCGGACCAGCTCGGCGTAGCAGGCGGCCTTGGCCTCGACGGTGTCCTCGTCGTCGATCCGCTCGAACCCGTACACCGGCTGCCCTTCCGGCAGCAGCCGCACG
Source organism: Amycolatopsis sp. cmx-4-83 (assembly GCF_046548815.1). Classification (NCBI taxonomy): domain Bacteria; kingdom Bacillati; phylum Actinomycetota; class Actinomycetes; order Pseudonocardiales; family Pseudonocardiaceae; genus Amycolatopsis; species Amycolatopsis sp. cmx-4-83. Next base: position 439,273 of record NZ_JAEBEF010000008.1, read on the forward strand.
AGTTCGCGGTACACGCTCGCCCGGCCACCCGCGGGGTGGAACAGGAACACCGGATCGCCGGCCCCGTCCCGCAACACCCGCACCGGCCCGCCGCCGTGCCCCTCGAGCTCGTCCCGCACCAGATCGGCCATCGCGGCGACGGTCGGGGTGTCGAACAGCCGCTCGGGCAAGACATCGAGCTCGGCGGCGAACAGCGCCCGCAGCCGTTCCGGATCCCCGCCGGCGGCGAAGAAGTCGTCGTGCACCCCGGGTTCGGCCCCGCCGACGACGGTCCGCCAGTGCCGCGCGACCCACCGTTCAGCGGGATCCCGCGGCCCGGCGACCACCCGCTCGACCGGCGCGGCGGTCCCGAACCCGGCCTGCTCGGCGAGGTGCCCGGCGAGTTCGGCGAGGCTGGCTCCGCGCAGGAGGAGCGGAATCGGCAGCGGCAGCCCGAAGTCGCGTTCGACGGCGCCGCGAGCGCGCATGGCCGAGAGCGAGTCCAGCCCGAGCCGGGTGAGCGGCACGTCCCGATCGACTTCGGCGAAGCCGAGGAGTCCCGCGATGAGCCCGGCGAGGTGGTCGCCGATCGCGGCCCTGGCCTGCTCGGGCGTCGCCGCCCTCAGTGCCTCCACACCGTCCCAAGTGGACTCGCGCCGCGGGGTGAAGATTTCGAAGAACGGACGTTCGCCGAGACGTGGAAACATTTCCAGCACGGTTTCGGCGTCGATGCGGGCGACCCCGGTCTCTCGCCGATCCCGCGCCAGCACGGCGTCCAAGGCGGCCAGGGCTTCTTCGGTACCGAGCGGGGTGAGCACCGGATTGACCGACCCGGCCGCGGCGCCGACCTCGCCCCAGGCACCCCAGTTGATGGTCGCGGCGGGAAGCCCCCGCGCCCGCCGCCAGGCGACGAGGGCATCGGCCCAGGCGTTGGCACTGGCGTAGGCGGCCTGCCCCGGCGACCCGAACAACGCGGCGGCGGAGGAGTAGACGAGCCACCAGTCGAGGTCGTGCTCGGCGGTCGCTTGGTGCAACCGCCAGGCACCCAGAGCTTTGGGCCGCCAGACGGCTTCGATCGTCGGGCCATCGAGGGTGATCGCGGCCCCATCGCCAAGCACCCCGGCGGCGTGCAGCACCCCACGAAGCGGCACACCCCCTTCGACGGCAACCGCAACCAGCTCCTCGGCGATCCCCGGCTCGGCGATGTCGCCGGGCACCACGCGGACTTCGACGCCCGGGTAGGCGCGGGACTGAGCATTTTCGGCCTGGTCGCCGGTCACTTGCCCGCCCACGCCTGCCTCGGCGAGACCACCAGCCACTTCCCCAGCCGCGGCCACCTCGGCGAAACCGCCGGCCGCCTGCCCACCCGCGGCCGCTTCGGCGAAACCACCGACCACTTGCCCACCCACGCCTGCCTCGGCGAGGCCACCGGCCACTTGCCCACCCACGCCTGCCTCGGCGCAACCGTCAACCCCTTCCCCAGCCGCGGCCGCTTCGGCAGAACCGCCGGCGCCCTGCTCAGCCATGCCCGGCTCGGCGAGGCCACCGGCCACTTGCCCACCCGCGCCTGCCCCGGCGAGCTCACCAGTCACCTGCCTGCCCGCCCCGGCGAGCCCGCCGGCGGCTCGCCCAGCCAAGCCCACCTCGGCGAGACCATCGGCGGGCCGCCCAGCTGCGGCCGCTTCGGCGAAGCCGTCGGCGCCTTGCCCAGCCATGCCCGGTTCGGCGTGGCTGTCAGCCGCTCGCCCACCCACGCCCGGCGCGCCAGCCGTTCGCTCAGTCGCGCCCGAATCGGCGAGGTTCGCAGCCGAGCCCCCCTCGGCGCGCTGCGATCCGAAGCCCAGCTCGGCCGGGTCCACCGCACGGCGGCTGCTGAGCACCACCCGCGTCGCCCCGCGCTCGGCCAGCCACTTCGCCGCCACCAAACCGAGGCCGCCCAGCCCACCCGTGATGATGTACGCGCCCTCCCGCACCGGCTCGCGGATCGGGTCGCCGAGCTCCGGACGGGAGAGCCTCCGCGCGTACCGGACACCGTCGCGCCAAGCGATCTCGTCGTCCGGGGCGTCCGCGTGGATCTCGTCGCGCAACCGGGCGAAGTCGTCGCAGTCCACCAGCGACGCCCGCAGCTCCGGGTGCTCGAACGCGAGCACCCGCATCAGCCCGCGCACCGCAGCCGGACCGGGATCGCCCGCCTCACCGGGCCGCACGGCCTGCGCGCCCGCCGTGACCAGCCACAACCGCGGCGGTGCCGGCAGCTCGGCCAGCTCGGCGACGACCCCCGTCAGCGTCTCGACCAGCCGCGCGGCCGCCTCGGGGTCCGGACCGCCCGCCGAACCCAGGCGGGCGATGACCGCGGTCGTCTCACCGTCCCGCAACAGCTTCGCCAGCGCCGCGCGGTCTCCGAGACCGGCGGTGTCCAGCTCGATCCAGTGGTGCTCGCGCGACGGTGCCTCGGGCAGCTCCACCGGCTGCCAAGCCGCCTCGAGCAGGAGGCGCCCCACCGCCGCATCGCGCAGCCGGCGGCAATAGACGTCGCGGAACTCCACCAGGATCACGTCCTCGGCGTCGACCAGCTGGACGCTCCCGAGCAGGCCGTCGCCGGACGGCGCGACCACCGCGTCCACCCGCACGCCCCGCCGGGGTTCGCCCGCGACGACCACCTCGCCGATCGAAAGCGGCAGGTAGAGGCCGTCCGCCGAACCGACCGCCGCGGCCAGTGCGTGCAGGCAGGCGTCGGCGAGGGCCGGGTGCAGCACGTACGCCGGGTGGTCGGCCTCGGGCAGTGCGATCGACGCCGACGCGCGGCCGCCGCTGGCCACGACCCGGCGCAGGCCGCGGAACGCCGGCCCGTAGGACTGCCCCAGCTCCGCCAGCGCGCGGTAGACGTCGACGGGCTCGCCCTCGACCGCCCCGAGCGGCGGGGACGGCGTCCCGCCGGTCCCGATCCGCGCGGTGGCGTGGCGGACCCACTCGCCGGACGCGGACCTGGCGTGCACGCTCAGCTCGCCGCCGGTCAGGGTGGTCGTCACCTCGGTGTGCCCGGCGAGCGGGAGCACCTCCCGCAGTTCGAGGTCGAGCACGTGCCGGCCGGCGGCCAAGGCCAGCTCGAGGAACCCGGTCGCCGGGAACACCGGGCGGTCCCGCACGGTGTGGTCGGCCAGCCACGGCAGCACCTCGGTGCCGACGTCGGCGCGCCAGAGGTGCCCGCCGTCCGGGTGTTCGATGTGGACACCCAGCAGCGGGTGGCCGCCGCCGGCGCGGACGGGCCGCCGCGGCCAGAACCGCTCGTGCCGCCAGACCGGCCCCGGCAGCTCGACCGGCGCCGCCGCGGGCCGGGCGGCGAGCACGCCGGGCAGGCCCAGCACGTGCAGCCGGGCGAGGCTGGTCAGGAACGCCGTCCGCTCGTCGGCCCGGCGGCTCCCCGACGCCAGGCCGAGCACGCCGGCCTGCTCGATCGCGGCCAGCGCGACGGGGTGCGGCGCGATCTCGACGAAGACGGTGTGCCCGTCGCCGGCCGCCGCGGCGAGGGCCTGGCTGAACCGCACCGGACGGCGCAGGTTCGCGGCCCAGTACTCGACGTCGAACGCGGGCGTCTCCCGCGGATCGTCGAGAACGCTGCTGTAGCAGGGAATTGTGGCCGGACAGGGGACGAGCCCGGCCAGGTCGGCGCGCAGCCGCCCGAGCACGGCGTCGACGGCGGCGGAGTGCCCGGCCCCGCCGACCGGCAGCCGTCTTGCCAGCCTGCCGAGGCTCTCGGCGTGCTCGACCAGCGCTTCGACCTGGTCGGCGGGCCCGCTGACGGTGCACTGCGTCGCCGACGCGTACACCGCGATGGCGACCTCGGGGAAGTCCGCGAGTTCGGCCGGCGACAGCTCGACGACGGCCATCGCCCCCTCCCCCGACTCGTCGAGTTCGGTGAGCAGCCGTGCCCGGGTGGCCATGACCAGCAGGCCATCGCCGACGTCCAGCGCCCCGGCGACCACGGCCGCGGCGACCTCGCCCATGGAGTGCCCCAAGACAGCGGCCGGCGTGACACCGTGCGCCCGCCACAGCGCGGCGAGGGCGAGCTGCACGCCGAAGAGGGTGAGCTGGGTCGCGGCCAGGTCCGGCAGGTCGCGGCTCAGTGCCTCGCGCAGCGAAAACCCGGCCTCCGCACGGAAAACGGGATCGAGCGCGTCGACCTCGGCCCGGAAGGCGGGCTCGGCGCCGAGGAGGAGCCTGCCCATCCCGCACCACTGCGAACCGTAACCGGAGAAGACGAAGACGACGCTGGGCTCGTGCTCGGCTTCGCCCACGACACCGCGGCCCGCCGCCAGCTCACGCAGGGCCTCGACCACCTCGCCGCGGCTCTCCCCCACCACCGCACCCCGCGCCGGCAGGTGCTCCCGCCGGTGGGCCAGCGTCGCCGCGACCGCCCCCAGCGGCACATCGGACGCGGCGAGCCAGTCCGCCAGCTCCCCGGCCCGCGCCCGCACCACCCCGTCCGACCGCGCCGAAAGCGCGAACACCTGCGGCCCCGCCGACTCCCCCCGAGGCGGGAACGCCGCGGCGGGCCACTCCTCCAGCACGACGTGGGCGTTGGTCCCCCCGAACCCGAACGCCGAGACCCCGGCCCGCGCGGTCCCGGAGTACCGCGGCCACGAAGTCCCCTCCGTGACCACCCGCAGCCCGCTGAAGTCGATATACGGATTCGGCGTGCTGAAGTGCAGGCTCGCCGGCAGCCGCCGGTACGTCATGGCCAGCACCACCTTGAGCAGCCCGGCGATCCCGGCCGCCCCTTCGAGGTGCCCGAGGTTGCTCTTCACCGACCCGAGCAGCAACGGCCGGTCCGCGCCGCGCCCGAGTACCGCCGTGAGTGCCCCCGCCTCCAGCGGATCCCCCAGCGGCGTGCCGGTCCCGTGCGCCTCGACGTAGTCCACAGTGGACGGATCGATGCCCGCGTAGGCGTCCCGCAGCAGTGCGGCCTGCGCCTCCGGGTTCGGCGCCGTCAACCCGTTGGAGCGCCCGTCCGAATTCACCGCGCTGCCGCGCACCAGCGCCAGCACCCGGTCGCCGTCCCGCCGGGCCGCGCGCAACGGCTTCAGCACGACCACGCCGCAGCCCTCGCCCCGGACGATCCCGTCCGCGCTCGCGTCGAACGGCTTGCACCGGCCGTCGGCGGCGAGCACCCCCGCGCGGTGGAAGCCCGCCGTGATCCCCGGCGACAGCAGCACGTTCACCCCCGCCGCCAGCGCGAGCTCGCTCTCGCCGCGGCGCAGGCTCTCCACCGCCTGGTGCACCGCCACCAGCGACGACGAGCACGCCGTGTCCAGCGTCAGGCTCGGCCCGCGCAGGTCGAGCAGGTACGACAGCCGGTTCGCGGCGATGCTCGCCGCCGCGCCGGTGCCCGACCAGACGTCGACGCCCGCGACGTCGGTCATCGTCAGCGAGCCGTATTCGGTGGCCGACAGCCCGACGAACACGCCGGTCCGGCTGCCGCGCAGGCGCTCCGGCGGGATCCCGGCGTGCTCCAGCGCCGCCCACGCGACCTCCAGGAGGATCCGCTGCTGCGGGTCCATCGCCTCGGCTTCGCGCGGGGTGATGCCGAAGAACGCCGCGTCGAACCCGGCGACGTCGTCGAGGAAACCGCCGCGCGCCGGCAGCCCGGCCAGGTCTTCCGCGGGCGCGAACGTCTCCCAGCGGCCTTCCGGGACGTCGCCGATGGCGTCCCCGCCGCCGTCGAGGAACCGCCAGAACGCCGCCGGCGACTCGAGCCCACCCGGCAGGCGGCAGCCGAGGCCGACGATCGCGATCGGCTCCCCGGCCTCCCGCCGCGGCTCCGGAACCGGCGCCGTCTCCACTGTGGACAGGTGGGCGGCGAGCGCGGCGATCGTCGGGTACTGCCAGACGAGCGTCGGCGCCAGCGGCCGGCCGACGAACCGGCCCAGGTCGGCGGCGAGCACCGTCGCGTCCCGTGAGGACAGTCCGAGTTCCTGGAGCGGGCGGTCGGCGTCGACGTCGCCGAGCCGGGCGAGCAGCCAGGCGCGGATCCCGGCCGCGTTCACCCGAGCCGCCGCTCGGTCAGCGAACCGTCCGCATAGGACGCCCGGGAGCGCGCCCGGCTGATCTTGCCGCTCGACGTGCGCGGCACCTCGCCGGGCGCCAGGAAGACGACGTCGTGCAGGCGCAGCCCGTGCCCGGCCGACACCGCGGCCCGCAGGTCCGCCGCGGCGTCGGCGACGCCGGCTTCGAAGTCCTTGGCGCGTTCCAGCACGACCACCGCGGCCTCCCCGTCGGGGACTTCGATCGCGAACGCCGCCGCCGAGTGCGGTCGCACGGCGGGATGCGCTTCCACGGTCTGCTCGATGTCCTGCGGGTAGTGGTTGCGGCCGTCGACGACGACCAGGTCCTTGAGCCGGCCGGTGACGAACAGCTCGCCGTCGAAGACCACGCCGAGGTCGCCGGTCGCCAGCCAGCCCTCGCCGGTGTCCGGGTCGAGCGGGGGCAGGCCGAAGGTCGCCGCCGACGCGTCGGGCCGTCCCCAGTAGCCGCGGCCGACGTTCGGGCCGCTGACCCGGATTTCGCCGACTTCCCCCGGCTCGACGTCGCTCCCGGTCACCGGGTCGGCGATCCGCACCCGCTGGCCCGCCGGGCGGCCGCACGAGACGAGCGTCGTGCCGGACGCGGCCGGCACGGCGAGCCCGGCGGCGAGGCGGTCCCGGTCGAACGTGACCTGCCGGGCCACTTTCCCGCTGTCCGTCACGGAAACGAGCACGGTGGCCTCCGCCAGGCCGTAGGAGGAGCGGTGGACCTCGGGTCGCAGCCCGCACCCGCCGAATGTGTCCTGGAACTTCGCGATGGTGGCCGGCAGCACCGGTTCGCTGCCGTTGATCAGCGACACGACCCGGCTCAGCTCCAGGAAGTCCTTTTCGGCCTCGGTCACGCGGGAAGCGCTGTAGGCGTAGGCGAAGTTGGGGGCCGCGCTGATCGCGCCCGGACTCGCGGAAAGCGCTTGCAGCCACCGCGCCGGACGTTCGAGGAACGCCAGCGGGTCCATCAGCACCGAAGCCATCCCGCCCATCATGGGCGCACCGATGCCGAGGATCAGGCCCATGTCGTGGAACAGCGGCAGCCAGCTGACCGTCGACGTCGTCCGGCTCTCGACCCCGTAGGCGGCGCAGGCTTGACGCGCGTTGGCGAGCACGTTCCGGTGGGTCAGCACGACCCCGGCGGGCGACCGCGTCGACCCCGACGTGTACTGCAGGTAGGCGGGCGCGTCGGGATCCGGCCGGGGCCACTCGCGCGCTTCGGCTTCCGGCAGCGCGTCGACGGCGACAACCTCCGGCCCGGCGGTGAATTCGCAAACAGCGTCGAAGTCGGCCGAGGTCGTCAGCACGACCCGCGGGGTGCAGTCGGCGAGCGCGCCGGCGAGGCGGCCCTCGTGGCCGGGCAGGCCGGGCGCGAACAGCGGCACCGCGACCAGCCCCGCCCGCAGCGCGCCGAGGAACGCCACGACGTAGCCGACCGACTGCCCGGCCAGCACCGCCGCCCGCTCCCCCGGTGCCGCGAGGTCCGCGAGCCGCGCGGCGACCGCGTCGACGCGCTCGTCGAGGGCACGCCAGGAGAGCGTGACCGCGCGACCGTCCGCGGTGGCGCGGTAGTCGAGGTGCGTCACGGCGGTTTCGTCGCCGAGCACCCGCGCCCACCGGCCCAGCAGGGTCGCGAACGATTCGCCGTCGCCGAGCGTTTCCGGTGTACCGGGAATCGGCTGGGAAATGGTTTCCATGGTCCCTCGCAGAGAGCGTTTACCGGCGCAGTGAATAGCCGCGCCCGTGCGGTTGTCAATCGGCGGATCCCGGATGCTCACCGGGAAACGGGTCAGGGCACCGCGCGTTTGTCACGCGGCGACGAAGTGTCGGCGGAACGGGCCTTCGACACGCGCACGGCCAGCAGCGCACCGGCGAACGTCAACCCGGCCGCGGCGAGCAGCCCGGTGGTGTAGCCTCCGGCCAGCGCGGCCGGGGGTGCGGTACCCGCTTCGAGCCGCGCCGCGCGCACCGCCGTCAGCACCGCGCCGATCAGCGCGACACCGAGCGCGCTCGACAGCTCGCGCGCCGCGGTGAGCAAGCCCGACGCCGTGCCGGAATGCCGCTCCGCCACGACGTCCAGCGCGTGCGACGTCATCGGGACGGTGAACGCCGAGCCCGCCCCGATCAGGACCAGGCCGGGCACGCGGGGCCAGATCTGCGGGATCGCGTTCACCGCGGCGAGCGCGAGCAGCCCGGCCCCGACCACGGCGAGCCCCGCCGCGACCGTCCGAAGTGGACCGTGGTGGGCGACGGCTCCCGGCACCAGCGGCGTCGCGGCGACGACCGCCACCGCGACCAGCACCAGGGGCAGCCCGGCGCCGACCGGGCCGAGGCCGAGGAACTCCTGGTGCAGCAACGGCGTGAAGAAGAAGATCCCGGAAATCCCGAGTCCCCACAGCAGCTGCAGGCCGAGCGAGCCGGCGAACACGCGGTTCCCGGTCAGCTCCGCGGGGACCAGCCGGTCCCGCGCCCGCCGCTCCCGGACGGCGAACCCCACGCCGAGCGCGGCACCCGCGGCGAACAGCGGGAGCGCGAACCGGGGTTCGGCCAGTGCGGCGGTGAGCAGCACCAGGCTCGCCGTCACCAGGACCATCGCCGCGAGCGGCGGCGCGCGGGTGTCCCCACCGGCCCGGCCGGGGACCGTCGGCAGCAGCACCAGCATCGCCACCACGAACGGGAGGTTCACGAAGAAGATCCAGGCCCAGCCGAGGTATTCGCTCAGCACCCCGCCGAGCGCGGGGCCGAGCGCCAATGCCGCGGCGAGACACGCGGTCCAGACCGCCGCACCGAGCGTGCGACCGCGCGCGTCGAGGTTCGTGCGCAGGAGGCTGAGCAGGCCCGGCACCAGGAACGCGGCCGCCATCCCCTGCAGCACCCGGGCGGCGACCAGCAGCCACAGCGACCCGGCCAGCCCACCTGCCGCCGCGCCGAGCCCGAACGCGAGCAGCGCGGCGGTCAGCGTCCGACGAGGACCCCAGCGGTCGGCCAGCGCGCCCCCGGCCGGTAGCAAGCCGGCGAAGGGGAGCATGTAGCCGAGCGCGATCCACTGCAGCGCATCGAGGTCGAGAGCGAGGTCGCGGCCGATCGACGGCGCACCGGCGGCAACGATGGTGTTGTCGAGCGTCGTGACGAACGCACCGAGCGCGAGGAGTACGAGGGTCTTCATCGCGTGCTCCCCACCGGCTCTGGGGTGAGGACGGGCCGCCGTCGCGGGAACCACCAGTTCGCGGCGCCGAAACGGGCCATCACGGCGGGCACGAGCACGCAGCGGACGACGACCGCGTCCAGCAGCACGGCGACGGTCAGCCCGACCCCCGCTTCCCGCACGACGCGGGCGTCGACGAAGGCGAACGACACGAACACCAGCGCCATGATCAGCGCGGCCGCGGTGATGGTCCGGCCGGTCGCCGCGACGCCGTCGACGACCGCGGCCCGGGTGTCGCCGTGGCGGCGCCAGGCTTCCTGGATGCGGGCGATGAGGAAGACCTCGTAGTCCATCGAGAGCCCGAACAGACCGGCGAACAGGAACACCGGCAGGTACGGCTCGATCGGGGCGCCGAAGGTGCAGACCACCGCGCCGGTCGTCGCGGCCGCGGTCAGCAGGTTCATCACCGCCGCCGTCAGCGGGATCAGCACGCTGCGGAACACCCAGGCGAGCAGCAGGACCGCGATGCCGACGACGCTGACCAGGAACACCGGCAGCCGCGCGGTGATCGCCGCCGAGAAGTCGGCTTGGGTCGCGGCGATCCCGCCGACGTGCGCGTCCGGGCCGCCGATGGTCGCCGCCATGGTCCGCGTCCAGGCCAGCAGCCCGGCGGTGGCCGGGTCGCCGGGCGCGGTCCGCGGGACGACGGTGAGCAGCCAGCCTCCGCCGGGCAGCGCGGTCGGCGGGCCGGCGTCGGCGCGGGCGAGCACCGCTTCCCGCAGCGTGCCCAGCGAGGCGTCGCCGGTGCCCACCACCAGCAGCGGGGCGCCGGCGCCGGGCCCGAACCCGTCGGTCAGCAGCTCGGCGCCGGTCCGGGTGATGCTGCCGGGCGGATCCTGCGCGGCGTCCGGCACGCCGAGCCGCAGCCCGGTCATCGGCAGCGCGAGCACGGCCACGACCAGCACCGCCGCCAGCGTGTACGGCCCGGGCCGCGCGGTCACCGAACGCGCCAGCCGGGCCCAGCGGCCGCCGTTCCCGCCGGGCTTGACGCGCATCCGGGCGACGGGCCGCAGCAACGCGGGCAGCAGGGTCAGCGCGGCGAGCGCGGTCAGCAGCACCGAAACCGCGGCGGCCACGGCGATCCCGTCCAGGAACGGCATGCCGACGGTCAGCAGGCCGCCCAGCGAAACGCACACGGTCACGCCGGCGAAGACCACGCTGCGCCCGGACGTCGCGGCGGCGGTGGCCAGCGCGACCGGCGGCGGGGCGCCTTCCCCGAGGCCCTGCCGGTAGCGGGTCAGCACGAACAGCGCGTAGTCGACGCCGACGCCGAGCCCCAGCAGCGCGGCGATCTCGGTGCTGATCTTCGGGACGGTCATGACGTGCGAAAGCAGCGTGACCGTGGCCAGTGCGCAACCCACCGAAACCGCCGCCGTGAGCACCGGGAGCAGCACGCACGTCATCGAACCGAAGGTCACCAGCAGCACCAGGGCCGCGGCGAGCAGGCCGATCCCGGCGTTGCCGAGGTCTGGCGCGGCCGCCGTCATCGCGGCGAGTTCGCCGGCGGCCCCGGCGGTCAGGCCCCGGGCGTCGCGCACGACCGCGGCCAGCGCGTCGGCCACCGGCTGCCCGAGGTCCGCGGCCGGCGCGTCGAACCGCACGCCGAGCACGGCGGTCCGCCGGTCGGCGGAGAGCCCGCCAGGGGTGACCGCGACGACGTGCGGCAGCGCGGCCAGCCGGGCGGCGAAGTCGTCGAGCCGGGCCCGGCCGGTGCCGGTGTCGAGCGGGCTGTCCGGCGTGCGGGCGACGACGCGTTCCTCGGCCCCGCCGGCACCGTTGCCGCGCAGCAGGTTCGCCGCCGCCGTGCTGTCCGCGGCGGGCAGGTCGATCGTGTCGCGGAAGGCCGCGCCGGTGTGCAGCGCGGCGGAACCGAGGCCGCCCAACGCCACCAGCCACAGCACGACGACCGCGGCGGCGCGCCGGGAGCACCACGATACGAGCGTCGTCATCCGGCCTCCTCGGTTGATCACGCTAACAACGAGGAAGGGCGCGAAGATACCGTCCCGCACCACAAATCGAGCCGCGGAAACCCTTGTGCGCGTGAGTGTTCCGCCGTTTGGCGGACAGGTGACAATAGTGGCCGCCGCCATTGGTCCCCACGTGACAGAACCCGGTCGCGCGGCAGGATCGGCGGTTGCCAACTCCGATCCCGTGTGAGTACATGACCTTCGCGCACCGGTGCCGGAAAGGGGTTGTGGCATGACGACGACCACCCAGGTGATCCCGAGACCCCGGGGCACCGGCCGCGCCCGCCAGCTGTGGTGCTCGCTGCCGGCGGAGGTCGCGCGGCGGTTCCGGCCGCACGCCGACCCGCTCGCCCGGCGGATCCTCGAGGAGGTCCAGCGGGCCGTACCGGAGTACGCCAAGCCCCTCGAAGGCGAGTTCGGCAAGGTGATCGTGCTCGCGATCGAGCAGGCGGTGCTCAGCTGCATCGACAGCATCGAAGACCTGCCGTCCACACCGGACGATTGGGCGAACTTGTTCGTGGAGGTCGGCAAACGCGTCCACCACGACGGCGGCAGCGTCAACTCGCTGCAGGCGGCCTACCGCGCGGGCGGCCGCGCGGCGTGGCGGTACATCGCGGAACTCGGGCAGGCGCACCGGTTCCCGGCCGCAGTGCTGTGCATCGGCGCGGAGGCGATTTTCGCTTACGTGGACGAGATTTCGGCGTATTCGGTCGAGGGGTACACGCTGGCGCAGGCGATGGCGACGGGCACGCTCGAACGCCGTCGCCGCCGGCTGCTCGAACTGCTGCTCGCCACCCCGCCGTCGTCCCCGGCGACGCTCGCGACGATGGCCGAAGCCGCGCGGTGGCCGATGCCGGAGCAGGTCGCGGTCATCGCGCTGGAGCCGTGGACCGGACCGCACCCGCCTTCACTGCACTTCGCCGACGACGTACTCGTGGACCTCGACGGTCCCGAACCCTGCGTGCTGACCCCGCACCCGGACCGTGACCTGCTCGGCCTCGAAGGCCGCCTGCCCGGCCGGCGCGCGGCGGTCGGCCCCCGCGTCCGCCCGGCCGACGCGGCGACGTCGGCGAGCTGGGCCCGCCGCACGCTCGCCCTGGCCCGCCGCGGCCTGGCCGGCGACCAGCCGGTGGCGCACACGGCCGACCACCTCGCGACGCACTGGCTGCTGGCCGACCGCTTCCTGCTGGACGAGCTGTCGGCGAAGGTCCTCGCGCCCTTCGCCGATCTGACGGCGAAGCAGCAGACCCGGCTGGCGGAGACGTTGCTGTGCTGGCTGGAGCACAACGGGAGCACGCCGGAGATCGCACAGACACTGGGGATCCACCCCCAGACGGTCCGCTACCGGGTGGGCCAGCTGACCGAGCTGTTCGGCGACCGGCTGGCGGATCCCGCGCGGCGCTTGGAGATCCAGATGGCGTTGCGCGCCCACCAGCTGCTGGGAACACCCGCGTCGGGCTCTTGACCGCGCCCCGCGCGCGATCCTAGAGTTCCGGCACGGTGTTAGCGTTAACAGCGTGCTGGAGGGCGTCCCGATGACCGCACCCGTTCCCGAGTTCTTCGGCCGCGCCGGCGACGAGGACGTCCACCGCCACACGCTGACCCACCCCGGCGGCCTCACGGTGCGGATCCTCGACTACGGCGCGGTGATCCAGTCGATCGAGGCCCCGGACCGCGACGGCCGGTGTGAAGACGTCGTCCTCGGCTACCCGGACCTGGCCGGGTACGTCGCGAACAACCACCCGGACGCGGCCCGGGTCTTTCTGGGCGCGGCGATCGGCCGTTTCGCCAACCGCATCGCGGGCGGCACCTTCACCCTCGACGGCGTCCGCCACCGCGTCCCGCAGAACGACGGCAAGAACAGCCTCCACGGCGGCCCGGCAGGATTCGACACGCGAGTGTGGTCCGCGACGGTGCTGCCCGACGGGGTACGTCTGACCCTGATCAGCCCGGACGGCGACCAGGGGTACCCCGGCTGCCTGACGACCGAGGTGACGTACCGCCTCGAGGCACCGGGACGGCTGCACATCGGTTATCGCGCGACGACGGACGCGCCGACGGTCGTCAACCTGACCAACCACACGTATTGGAACCTGGCCGGCGCGGGCGATGTGCACGACCACCACGTGGAGATCGCCGCGAACCACTTCTGCCCGACGGATGCGGGCCTGATCCCCCTAGGCGCGCCGGTCCCGGTGGCGGGCACGCCGTTCGACTTCCGCCACCCGTCCCGGATCGGCGCACGCATCGGTTCCGGCGACCCCCAGCTGAGGCTTGCGGACGGCTACGACCACAACTGGGTGTTGGCGGAGGGGGCTCCGTTCGCCGCGCGCGCGTGGGACCCGGCGTCGGGGCGCCTGCTCACGATGCGCACGACGGAGCCGGGCCTGCAGTTCTATTCGGGCAACCACCTGCCCGAGCGCGGCGCGGGGTTCGCGTTGGAGGCACAGCACTTCCCCGACTCACCGAACCACCCGGACTACCCGACGACGGTGCTCCGCCCGGGCGAGACGTACCACCAGGAGACGGTGTACGAGCTCAGCACAGCGGACGGCCTGCCTGCGGAGTGATGGCGGCCCGCCACCGCCGGCCACCCGACCGCGGCGGTGGCGTCGGCGGCTATGGAGCGGCACGGGCCGCGCCGGCGATGCGGCCCGCAGTAGTTGGCCCCTCGAGTGCGGCGGACCGCCTGCCGGCCGGCACCGCAGCCGCCTGGCCGCGGCGGGTGGCCAGCGGCGGGGTGAGCAAGCGGGCCGCAGCGGCGCGACCGGATGGCCGCCGGTGGGGGGTGCGAGCGCCCGGCACCCGCAAGGACCAGACCGCCGCCGTGCGACCGGATGCGCCGGCGGAGTGAGCAAGCGCCCGGCACCCGCAACAACCGAGCCGCAGCGGCGCGGCCGGATGGCCGTCGGCGGGATGAGCAAGTGCCCCGCACCTGCAGCCGCCTGGCCGCAGCGGGTGGCTGCCGGTGGCGTGAGCAAGTGCCCCAGCGCCCGCAACGACCGGGCCGCCGCGGTGTAACCGGGTGACCGCCGGTGGAGTGAGCAGGTACCCGGCACCCGCAACGACCGGGCCGCCGCGGTGCGGCCGGGTGACCGCCGACGGGACGAGCAAGCGCCCCGCACCCGCAGCCGCCTGGCCGCAGCGGGTGGCCGCCGGTGGAGTGAGCAGGTATCGGGCACCCGCAACAACCGAGCCACCGCGGCGTGGCCGGGTGGCGTGAGCAGCGGTCCGGCCGTGGCGGCGCCCTGGCGGTGGCGTGGGTGACACTTCGGTCACTCGCGCCGCGGTGCGCGGTTACCCTCGCCGGTCATGGGAGATCTTTCCGCCGACCTTGCGCCCACCGGTGTGCTGCGGGCCGCCATCAACCTCGGCAATCCCGTGCTCGCGCACGGGACCGCGACCGAACCCGGCGGGGTCACCGTTGATCTTGCGCGGGAGGTGGGCGCGCGCCTGGGGGTCGAGGTCGAACTCCGGTGCTTCCATGCCGCCCGGAAGTCGTTCGAGGCGCTGACCTCGGGTGCCGCCGACCTGTGCTTCCTGGCGATCGAGCCGGCGCGGGCGGCCGAGGTCGCCTTCACCGCTCCCTACGTCGTCATCGAGGGGGTGTACGTCGTGCCCGACGGGTCGCCGGTCCGGTCGCCGGGGGACGTTGACCGGCCCGGGGTGCGGATCGGTGTCAAGCAGGGGTCGGCGTACGACCTCTACCTCACCCGGACGCTCTCGCACGCCACGATCGTCCGCGGCGAGGACGGGGTCGCCGTCTTCGAGGAGCAGGGCCTCGACGTGGCCGCCGGGATCCGGCAGCCGATGACCGCCTACGTCGCCGCGCATCCCGGGAAGCGGGTCGTCGATGAGCGGTTCATGCAGATCCAGCAGGCCGTCGGGACCACCCCGGACCGCCGGCCCGAGACCATCACCTTCCTTCGTGACCTGGTCGAAGAGCTCAAGGCGAGCGGGTTCGTCGCCGACGCCCTGCGCCGCGCGAACCAGGCCGACGCGACCGTCGCGGACTGACTCTCAGGCCAGCCGGGGCAGCACCTGGGTGCGCCAGGCTTCGAAGAACTTCTCCTGGTCGGGCCCGATCTGCTGGACGTACACCTCGTCGAACCCAGCGTCGGCGAACTCGCGGACGGCCTCGACGTGCCGGTCGGCGTCCGGGCCGCACGGGAACTGCTCCCGGACCATGTCCTCGGTGACCAGGCTGGCCGCGGCTTCGTAGTCGGCCGGGGTGGGCAGCACCGACGGCAGCCGGCCGGGGAGCAGCTCGTTGCGCCACAGCCGGTGCGCGGTGCGCACGCCGTCGTCTTCGGAGTCGGCCCAGCACACCTTGAGGCCGCCCTGCACCGGCCGGTCGCCGCCGCCCGCCTCGCGGTACTGGCGGACCAGGTCCGCGTCCGGCATGACGGTGCAGAAGCCGTCGCCGGCGCGCGCGGCCAGCTCGGCGGCCGCGGGGCCGAACGCCGAGACGTAGATCGGGACGGGCTCGTCGGGCACGGTGTAGAGCCGCGCGTGGTCGACCGTGTAGTGCCGGCCGCGGTGGTTGACCTCCTTACCGGTGTGCAGCTCGCGGATGACGTCGATCGCCTCTTCGAGCATCTCCAGCCGCACCGGCGGCGAGGGCCACCGCTCCCCCGTGACGTGCTCGTTGAGCGCCTCCCCGGTCCCCACCCCGAGCACGAACCGGCCCTCGAACTGGACCGCCGCGGTGGCGGCCGCCTGCGCGACGACCACGGGGTGCGTGCGGATGATCGGGCAGGTCACCGCCGTCGAGATCGGCAGCGACGTCACCTCGCTGAGCGCGCCGAGCACCGACCAGACGAACGGGCTGCTGCCCTGCTCGTCCAGCCAGGGGTGGAAGTGGTCGGAGATCCACAACCGCTCGAAGCCGGCGGCCTCGGCGAGCCGGGCCTGGCGGACCAGCTCACGCGGCGAGAACTCTTCGGAAGACAGGAAATAGCCGACACTCACCATTCCCGGGGGCTACCACCGGCGCGCCCGCCGAAACCCCCGCACCGGGTTGTCCGGACGTTGATGTCCGGTCCTCGCGCCCCGGCGCCGGACAACGGCCGTGCGTTAGACCTGAAGATCATCTGATCTGGAGGGGACGACCACCATGACTCGCCTGCCGGCCCTCGCGCTGACCTTGCTCGTCTGCGCCGCCACCGTCCACGGCCCGGGCGGCGCCGCCTTTCGCTGCCGCGTTCGAGCACGCTGACCGGGGCGTCGGCGCGCACTCGATCGCGGTGCACCGGGTGCTCACCCGGCTCTCGGTGGAGCCCGCCGGCCCGGGGAAGCCGGTGCGGATCCACGTCGTGCTGGCGGAGGTGACCGTGACGACGGCCTTCGTGACGCCGGGACAGTCGGCCGAGGTCCGGCGCCCCTGACCTCGGGAGGCCCACCGGCATCGATCATCCGTTGCCGCCGTCATCGATGCGCTATTGCGTCTTCTCGACGGTCGCAACGAGTGCTACGTTCCTCGGGGTGCAGGTCGAGACCCGAGGGGCTGCGATGAGGCTTACTCCCAGCGCTCACACCGACTCGTTCTGCCGCGACCGCCTGCCACCCGGCGAGCAGTGGCCGCGGCTGGTGTTCGACCTGCCGGAGCTGAGCTACCCGGACCGCCTCAACGCCGCGACGGCACTGCTCGACGCCACGGCCGCCCGCCTCGGCCCGGACCGCCCGTGCCTGCGTTCACCGCACGAGACGTGGAGCTACGGCGACGTACTGGCGCGCGCCAACCGGATCGCACACGTGCTCACCGCCGAGTTCGGTGTCGTGCCCGGCAACCGCGTGCTGCTGCGCGGCACCAACACGCCGTGGCTCGCCGCGTGCTGGCTCGGTGTCCTCAAGGCAGGGGCCGTCGCCGTCACGACCATGCCGATGCTGCGCCGCCACGAGCTCGACAAGATCGCTGACCGCGCCCGCCCGAGCGTCGCCCTCTGCGACGAGCGCCTGCTCGACGAGCTGCCGCCCGGCCTGCCCGCGGTGCCCTTCGGCACCGAGACGGCCGAGCTGGCCGGCCGCTGCGCCCGCCACCCGGCGACCTTCGCCGACGTGCCCACGGCCGCCGACGACGTCGCGCTGCTCGCCTTCACCTCCGGCACCACCGGGACACCGAAGGCGACCATGCACTTCCACCGCGACCTGCTCGCGATCGCCGACACGTTCTCCCGGCACGTCGTGCGCCCCACCGCGGACGACGTGTTCTGCGGAACGCCGCCGCTGGCGTTCACCTTCGGCCTGGGCGGCCTGCTGGTGTTCCCGCTGCGCGCCGGCGCGTCCACGCTCCTGGTGGAACGCGCGACGCCCAAGGAACTGGCCTCGGTCGTCGCCGAGCACGGCGTGACCGTGCTCTTCACCGCGCCGACCGCCTACCGCGCGATCCTCGGCGCCGGCGACGGGCCGCTCCTGGCCGGCGTGCGCCGCGCCGTCTCCGCCGGGGAAGCGCTGCCCGGCGCCGTGGCCGAGCGGTACCGCGAGGTCACCGGCCGCCCGCTGATCGACGGCATCGGCAGCACGGAGCTGCTGCACGTGTTCATCTCCGCGGCCGACGACGACGTCCGCCCCGGCCGGACCGGCAAGGTCGTGCCCGGGTTCCGCGCCGCCGTCCTCGACCTCGACGGCGCGCCCGTGCCCGACGGGACCCCCGGCCGGCTCGCGGTCCAGGGCCCCACCGGCTGCCGCTACCTCGAAGACCCGCGGCAGGCCGACTACGTCCGCGACGGCTGGAACATCACCGGCGACACCTACGTCCGCGAGTCCGACGGCTACTTCAGGTTCGTGGCGCGCAGCGACGACATGATCGTCTCCTCCGGTTACAACATCGCGGCCCCGGAGGTCGAAGAAGTGCTGCTGACACACCCCGACGTCGAGGAGTGCGCGGTCGTCGGCACGCCCGACCCGGACCGGGGCTCGGTCGTGACCGCCTTCGTCGTGCCGCGACCCGGCGCCGCTCCCGGCCCGGACCTCGTGCACGCCCTGCAGGAGCACGCCAAAACCGTTGCGGCGCCGTACAAGTACCCGCGCCGGGTGCGCTTCATCGACGCGCTGCCGCGCAACGCCAGCGGGAAGCTCCAGCGGTTCCTGCTGCGCGAGCGCTGACCGGGGTGACGGACCCGCTGCCGAGGTGGGGTGGCGGTGGGCCCGTCACGTCTGAGGGAGGTCGAGGACATGACCCCAGCTTAGCCGAACATTCGAACACGTGTTCGCGTCTGTTCAGGTGAATTCCGACCACGAAAAGTCACCATGACCCCGGCTTTCCCGCCCGTTACAACACTTCCGGGCGACATTAAGTCCTCAATGGACAGTCACAGAGCACCACAAACGCGCTCCGGGGACCGGACGGCGGCCCGTCACGCGCCCGGCCACCCGCCGCGGACGGGGTCCCGCGAAGCGCGGTAAAACTCCGGACACGGCCCTGACCTGGTCCGCAGGACCATCACCCTGGCGCGCCGCGGAGGCGGTCGCCGGGGCCGGAACCCGACCCCATAAGGTTTTCGCGCAGCCATCCGGAGGTGAACGCCAGCGTGCCCGAGGTCGACTACTACGAGGTGCTCGGCGTCCGCCGGGACGCCACGGCGTCCGACGTCAAAACGGCCTACCGCAGGCTGGCCAAGAGCATGCACCCGGACGGCGGCGGCACCGTCGGCACGTTCCGGCTGCTGCGCGAGGCCTACGACGTCCTGAGCGACCCCGTCAGCCGCGCCCGCTACGACTCCGGCGGCGCCACCGTGGTGCCCGTGCCGGTCCGCCCGCGGCCCCGGCGGCGTTTCGGCGACGAGCCCGGGTTCGTCCCCGACCTGCCCGACCTGGACGCCGAAGACCTGAGCTGGTGGCACTTCGCCGGCGAGGACACCCGGATGCGGCACGGCCGCCGCCGCGGGCCGGGGCACACGCCGGTCGTCGCCGCGGTGGCCGGGATGGTGCTCGTGCTGCTGCCGCTGGTCACCGGGGTCGGGTTCTCGCCGCCGGTGCTCGTCGTGTGGCTGCTGCTGACCGCGGGCACGGCAGTGCTCGTCCAGCGGCTGGCGCGCGGCTACCTGCGCGCCGCACGGGCCCGCGACGCCTACGCCGAGGAGTTCGGCGGCCGCACCACCTTCGGCGCGCCGGGCACCGAACGCGACGAGCTGGCCGAGCGCCTGACGGCCGAGCTGCTCGAGGCCTACCTGACCCGCCTCCCCGGCGCCCGCATCTTCCACGGCCTCGCCTGGCCCGGCTCGGTGTTCGCCGACGTCGACCACGCGGTCCTGTGCGGCAAGCGCCTGGTGCTCATCGAGTCCAAGCTCTGGCTGCCGGGCCACTACGAGACCGCCGAGGACGGACGCCTGCTGCGCAACGGGAGGCCGTTCCGCGGCGGCGGGAGCCGGCTCGCCGAGAGCCTCGCGGCCTACCGCGACCTGCTGCCGGGCGTGGCGCTGCGCGGCGCGATGATCGTGTACCCGAGCCGCAGCGGCGACCTGACCACGGCCGACCCCGGCGACCTGACGGCGGCCCCGATGACGCCGGAGGAGTTCCTCCACGAGATCGGCGAGTGGCTGGCGGCCGATCCGTCCACTGTGGACCACCAAGCGCTGCGGACGGTCCGCGACCAGGTCGTCGGCGGAGGCGGCCGCGCGGCGTGACCCGGCCCGCCTCGCTCTCGGCGCGCGGCGGCGAGCCAGGGCTGTGCCGGACCGGCGTGGCTGGTCCGGCGGTCACACCGTCATGAACGAGTCGTTCACCTCGCCGGACGCGGTGAAAGGGTCGTTCATGGCTTCCGGACCCGCCGGCCCGCCACGCGGGGTCGCCGGACCAGCGGCGCCGGCCCGATGAGCCCCGCCGCCACGCTGGGCACCGTCCTGCTCGCCTACCTCCCGGCCGCGGTCTCCCCCGGCCCGAACTTCATCCTCATCGCCCACACCGCGGCCGCCGGCACCCGCCGGGCCGCGCTGGCCGTCGCGCTCGGGGTCGTCGCCGCCGGGGGGCTCCTGGCCGCCGTCGCCGTCTTCGGGCTCGGCGCCGTCCTGGCGCACCACCCCTGGCTCGCCACGACCCTCCGCATCGTCTGCGGCGCCTACCTGGCCTGGCTCGGCCTCCGCCTGTGGCTGACCGCCAAGGCCCCGGAATCCGCCCCGCCGGAAGCCCGCGGCAACGCGTTCCGCCGGGGCGTCGTCAGCAACCTCACCAACCCGAAGGCCGCGGCCTTCTTCGGCAGCGTCCTGACCGCGACCCTGCCGCCCACCGAGCCCACCGCCGTCAAGGCCGCCGCCGTCGCGCTGATCGTCGCCGCGTCGGCGGCCTGGCACCTGAGCGTGGCCCTGCTGTTCTCCTCCCCCGCCACCCAGCGCTGGTACGCCCACGCGAAACCGGCCCTCAACCGGGTCGTGGGCACGATCCTCGTCGTACTCGGGGTCGTCCTGGCCACAACGCCGTGAAGGCCCCCTCGCGGCGGGCGAGGAGGCCTTCACGAACCCACGAGAACTACCGGACGCCGCCCGAAGCGCGCTGCTTCTGCGCGTGCGCGGAGCGGGTGCAGACCTCGCCGACGTCGACCGTCTGGCCGCGGTCGACGAAGACGTCCGCCACGCCGACGAGCTTGCCCTTCGGCGACGAGCACGTCAGCTGGTAGGCCTCCTTCGTCCCGTACGTCGGCGGGATCGGCGACGAGAACGACACGTCCCCGGCCCAGTCGTCGACGGCGTTCGGGTCGGCCTGGTCGTAGTTGACCACCACGGCCTTGTAGTCGCCGGCCGGCGGGTCGAACAGCACGGCGTGCTCGGACGTCGTACCGCCGTTGGCCGACGAGCTGACCAGGTTGCCCGCCGAGTCGTAGACGTAGAGGTCCCAGTCGGTCGCGGTGTTCGCCCAGTTGATGTTGACGCTGAACTTCCCGTTGTCGACCTTGGGCAGGCCGTCGACGTGGAAGGTGAACGAGTCACCCGCTGCGTCGGCCGGGTAGTTCTGGTTGATCGGCGGCACGCCGGCCGGGTTGGCGACCGCGTAACCCTGCTGCGCCGGGCCCTGCGGGTCGCGCCCGTACCGGCCGGCCACGTACGGCCGCGTCGACGGGTTGACCGACCAGGCGAAGCGCCCGCCGGAGGTGGTGAACTTCGAGTTCAGGTCGTCGGTGTAGTAGATCGGCGGCTTGGTGGAGCCGTCGGGCTGGATCACCGGCGACGTCGGCGTCTGGAACGTCTTGTGCAGCTTGAGCTGGTAGCCCTTCGGCGCCGAACCGATCAGCGTCGAGTGCTGCTGCGGGTCGGCCGCGTTGCCCAGCATGTCCAGGAACGCCTGCCGGTTGCCGCCCTTGCCGGCCCCGGCCGCGGGGGCCAGGCCTTCGTACTCCGCCACGACGCTGTCGGCGTAGGGGCCGTGGAAGCCGTTGCCGCCGACCTCGATGGTGAAGCCCCAGCCACCGGTGGCCCAGTACGACCAGTCTTCGGTGGTGCCGGTGGTGTCGTAGAGCGCCCAGCTCGGCTCGCTGGTGTAGCCGTTGCGCGAGGCCAGCTTGTCGCCGAGGGCCTTGTACTGCGGTTCCTCCAGCGGCGCGCGGACGTCCGCCACGCCCGGCGGGCGCAGCACCAGCGCGGCGACGGTGTGCATCGTGATCAGGTTCGTGACCTGGCGCGACGACACGATCGAGCGAACGTTGCGCACCTCGGGCTCGCTGAACGGCGCGGACCCGCGGAAGGTGTCGCCGCTCCAGGACAGCTCGGCGCCGTTGCCGCCCCAGAAGCCGCCGTAGTTGCGGTTCGGGTCGGTGCCGCGGACGCGCCCGCCCGGGTTCGCCTTGCACACGCCGGTCGCGAACTGCGGCGGCGAGTCGTTGACGTTGCAGTTCTTGCGCTTCATTTCGTAGTCGAACCGGGTGAAGTCACCCTTCGGCTCGGCCTCGCGGGAGATCTCGAAGCCGTCCGGGTTGACGATCGGCACGATGATGTTGCGCGTCTTGCTCACCATGCTGCGGATGGCGGCGTCGTGCGAGTAGCCGTTGATCAGCTCGTACGCCCACTCGATGACGTGCTCGGCCGCCGGCCACTCCCGGGCGTGGTGCACACCCATGGTGAAGTTGACGGGCTTGCCGTCGGTCATGTTCTTGACGTCGGTGGCGATCTCGACGCCGACGACGTCGCGGCCTTCCCAGGTCGATTCCGGCATGGTGAACGCCGAGACCAGGTTCGGGTTCTTGCGGGCGAGCTCCTTGAGCTCGTAGTTGTACTCGTAGAGGTGCCGGTAGCTGGTGCGCCCGGACGGCAGCGCGGAGGCCGCGGTCTTCGCGGCGTACTCGCGGTCGGTCTTGGCGTCCTGGACCGACTTGGCCGACAGGTCCGCCTCGACCACCTTCGACTTGAAGCCGCTGTCCTTGAGCGTCTTGCGGTCGGCGTCGTTCGCCAGCACCACTTCGACGCCGGTCGCGTCGCCCTTCTCGGTGACGTCGAGGCCGAGGCCGTTGAGCTTGTTCTTGTCGGCGCGCGTCGGCGTCTCGACGCGGACGAGCTCCGCGCGCTGCGACGCGGCCGCGGTGCCGGTCGGCGTGCCCTGCGGGGTCAGCGCGAGGAAGTCGACGCCGAGCTGGGCCTGCCCGGCCGAGCCGCCGTAGCGGCAGCCCTGGACGACGAGCTGCTGGCCCTTCTTCACGAAGCTCTCGGCCAGTTCGTGGGTGCGCAACGCGGTCGACGCGGCGACGACGGCGCCGGTCGCCTTGTCGAAAACGGCGACGTCCCAGTCGCCTTCGGTGCCCGGGGTCGCCTTGAGGCGGGCCTGGACGAGACCGTCCACGGTGGACGTCAGCTCGCGGCGATCGGTGCCCGAGGTGCCCTTGGGCAGCACTTTCGCGAAGCACGAGCGGGGTACGGACTTGTCGGCGCGCAGGATGTTCTGCGCCGCACCGGCGGTACCGGCCGGTAGCGCGACGAACGTTCCGGCCAGCGCGACGGCCGAAGCCAGCAACACTAGCCGTCTTGGTGAATTCCCCACAGGAAAAGACCTCCTTGCCGAGGCCGGCAGCACGGACGTACCGGTAGCGAGTGACCATAATGGAGGAAATCCGGCTGCGGTAACCGCCGTAAGTCGTACAGCCTCAAGCCCGTACGGCTGCCCGGATGGACCTTTTCACCGGGAGTTCAACCGGTGGTCGGCTACTGTCGGTCCATGGTCACGGTCCCTGCGCGACGGGTTTCGGTCGCGGTCTCGCTCAGCGGTCTGGCCGCCTTGGCGATCGGCGCCGGCCTGGTGCTGCTGCTGCAGGTCATCCCGCCGACCGACGCGATCAGCCCGACCCGCCGCACGATCAGCGAGTACGGCCTGTCCGACCACAAGTGGGTGTTCGACCTCGCGGTCGTCTTGGTGGCCCTGGGCTCGGCCGCGGGCCTGGCGGTGCTGGCCGGGCAACGGCGGCTGCCGGTCCCCGCGGCCATCCTGGGTACATTGTGGACGGTCGGGCTGCTGGTCATCGTGGCTTTCCCGAAGCCGGACTGGGCCACGGTCTCCCGCGCGGACTTCGGCGGGACGCTGCACCGGATCGCGAGCGTGGTGGCGTTCGTGGCATTGCCGCTGGCGGTGCTGGTGGCGGCGCGGACGGCGTTCCCGGCGTCACCGGGACGGCGCCGGCTCGCACGCGTGCTGGCGCTCCTGTCACTGGGCTGGTTCGCGGTGATCCTGGGCGCGGTGGTGGTGGCCGCGGCCGAGGACGGCCGCTGGTGGACCCTGATCCCGCTCGGCCTGGTTGAACGCGGGATGGCGCTGACGGAGCTGATCGCGCTGGGTGTCCTGCTGGCGCCGGTCGGCGTAACTGACGATGATCGGCTCGCGACTAGCCGGGAGTGAGTGACGATCCCCTGCCGGTGCTGACCGACCTGACCCCGCCGGAGCTCGAGCTGCTCGACAGCACCCGGAGAGGTGTGGTGGCGCAGGTCAGCGAGTTGCCCGTGCATCTGCTCGCCGTGAGTGACGTGAGTGGGCACCTGGTGCGGGGGCGGTTTCTGCGGGAGCTGCTGCTGGGGCGGCATGGGGAGCTGGACCCGCGTGGTGTCCGGCTGACCGGGGCGCGCATCACGGGTGATCTGGACCTGGCCCACGTGCGGGCGAAGTGCGGGCTGTACCTGACCCGGTGCACGATCGAGGGCTCGTTTTCCGCAGCTGATGCGCGCATCGAGAACCTGACCTGCGAAGACAGTCGGTTCGACCATCTCGACGCGGGCCGCCTTCGAGTCGAGGGCGTACTGGGTTTGGCAGGGACACGGATCACCGAAGCGGACTCGGATGAACCACCGATCAACCTCGGCGACGCCCATGTGGGCGAACTCGATTGCAGCGGTCTCGAGATCCGCACTGGTTCCATTGCCGCCCTCTTCGGTGATGGTTTGCACGTCGACGGCGACGTGACCCTTTGGCGTGCACGGATCCACTGCTTCGCGGAGTACGGCGCACTCCGTCTGACAAGTGCCCGGATCGGCGGCCAGCTCGACGGTGCCGAACTGCAAGTCGTCAATGACGCAGGACCTGCTGTCCAGGCCGACGGTCTGCAAGTGGGAAACAACCTGTACATGATGAACGCCCACATCACCGGAGCCGGCCAGCTCGGCGCGTTGCGGTTGTTGAGAACGGAGATCGGCGGTCAAGCCCAGTTCGCGGAGCTCCAGGTCAGTAACCCGTCCGGCCCGGCCATCACCGCTGACAACCTGCGCGTGGCCAGCACCCTCTACCTCGGGAAAGCGCGCATCGCCGGCAACGGGCCAGACGGTGCGCTCCGTCTCCCGGGAGCGCAGATCGGTGGCCAGCTCAGCGGGGACGAACTCGACGTCCACAACTTCGCGGGGCCGGCCATCATCGCCGACGGGATCGGGGCGACCAGCCAGTTATCCCTGCGGGACGCCCGTCTCACGGGCAGCGGCGAACTTGGGGCCCTCCGTCTGCCCGGCGGGAACATCAGGGGCCAATTCAGCGCCGCAGATGCCCGGATCATCAACGAGACCGGCCCCGGAATCGTCGCCGACGGCCTCAAGGTCGAGGGAGATCTGTACCTGAACAGGGTCCACGTCACCGGTGCGGGCCCGTCCGGCGCGGTCCGCATGGTCAGCACCAGAATCGGTAGCCAGCTCACCTGCACTGACATGCGGGTGGTCAACAGGTCGGGGCCCGGGGTCACTGCCGACCGTCTGGACGTCACGGGCAACTTGTCGTTCAAGAACGTGCGAATCACCGGTAACAGCGGGCGCGGAGCCCTCCGGCTCCCCTCGGCAAAGATACGAGGACAGCTCAACCTCACCGCCCATTCGATTCGAAATCCCCACGGCAGCGCCATCAACCTCATCGGTACCCGGACCGACGGCGTGATCTTTCTGCCCTGCCGGCTCGTGTGCGTTCAGGCGTGGGGCCGCTCCTGCCGCTGGTCGACCAAAGTAGATCTCGACGATTTCACGTTCGGCTCGTTGGCATCGCTGTCTTGGCGAGAGTGGCTGCACCTGATCCGCTTCCACACCCCGCGCTACACCCCGTCCCCATACCAGAAGCTGGCCGCATCAGAGCGGGCCGCCGGGCACGACGGCAACGCACGGCACGTTCTCATCACCCAGCAGCAAGACCTCCAGCGCCGCGACTCCAGGGCACTCGGTGGTCGGCTCACCCACCTGTTCCACCGCTCCTGGGGCCTCCTCGCCGGCTACGGCTACCGAGCCCGCCGAACCGCCGCCGCACTCCTGATCGCGCTGATCGCCGCCGCCACCGTCGGTCTCGTGGCGGGGCACATCACCGATGGCACCCACCACGCCGCGGAGCGCGTCACCAGCTTTGCCCAGCCGGCCGGGCAACCATGCAGCACCGTCGAACTCATCGGCGTCGGTCTCGATCGCGGCCTCCCGCTCTCGCCGACCGGCGTCCGCACGCGCTGCGACCTCAACACCGAAACCACCGCCGGGGAGTGGTTCACCCTGCTGATCTGGCTCATCCAAGCCGCCGTGTGGGGCCTGGCCACCCTGGCCCTCGCCGGGTACACCGGGCTCATCCGCAAGCCCGCGTGATCAGGTCAGCTCCGGCTCCACAGTGTTGACGAGCCGCGGATCGGGTTCGCCGCTCGACATCTTCAGGAACCCCCGCGCGACCCGCGCCAGCAGCAGCCAGTTCTTCGGCTTCTTCTTGTCCACCCCGCCGACCAGCTGCTTGAGCATCGAAAGCGTGTCGAAGTAGATCCGCTCGCACACGAGCCTCTCCTCCGCGTCGAACACGAAATAAGCCGTCATGCGCACGCGGAAGCGCGAACCCGTCGCCGGGACCGGGCCCAGCGGGCCCGAATGCGTGCCCAGCAGCCAGAACTCCACGATGACCGCGTCGGCGCTGTGCCGCAGCGCGATCAGCTCGTGGTGCTGGTCGGGGAACGCCGTGCGCGTGTCGTGGTAGTAGCCGCGGACCGCGCTGTCGCCGTCGTGGACCGTCATCGTCGCGATGACCTCGTAGTGCGGGTGGGGGAACGTCGACAGCGTCGCGTCCCAGTCCTGGGCGACCTCGTCGCGGAAGTGGTCGAGCACCAGCTTCTGCCGCGCCGCGAGGACTTCGGGAGCGGGGATCTGCGGCATGACGACTCCTATATCTACGGTGTAGGTATCCGACGATAACCTACACTGTAGGCACGCCGAAAGAAGGGGGAAGCCGTGCTCGAAGGAGCTCTGGCCCGCGCGAAACCCGTCGTCCGGTGGAGCCTCGGGCACGCGCTGCCCCGGACCGTGCTGCGCCGCGAGGCCAAGCGCGGCGACCTGCAAGGACGGATGGTCGTGGACGCGGCCGCCGGGCGGGATCTGACCGGGCTGTTCGAGGAGATCCGCGCCGCCGGGCCGCTGGCGCGCACCCGGTTCGGCTGGATGACCACCACGCACGCCGCGGTCCGGGAAGTGCTCTCCAGCGACGACTTCCGCGTCGGCGTCATCGGTGCCGACGGCTCGCCGCTCGGCCGGCTCGTCGAGTGGTCGGCCGGCGAGCACCTGCACCCGGTGCGGCCGCCGTCGCTGCTCGCCGTCAACCCGCCCGAGCACACGCGCTACCGCAAGCTCGTGACCGGCGTGTTCACCGCGCGCGCCGTCGAGCAGCTGCGCGGCCGCGTGCAGGAGATCGCCGACGGCCTGCTCGACGGCCTCGACCCCGGCCGCCCGCTCGACCTCGTCGAGTCCTACTGCGGGCTGCTGCCGGTGACCGTCATCAGCGAGATCCTCGGCGTGCCGCCGTCCGACCTCGGCAAGGTGCTGGCCCTGGGCTCGGCGGCCGCGCCCAGCCTCGACCTCGGCCTGGGCTGGCGCACCTTCCGCCACGTCGAGACCGCGCTCGGCGAGTTCGACACCTGGCTCGGCGAGCACCTCGACCACCTGCGCCGCCACCCCGGCAAGGACCTGTTCAGCAAGCTCGTCGCCGCCCGCGACGACGGCGTCGGCCTCACCGGGACGGAGCTGAAGTCGACCGCCGGCCTGGTGCTGGCGGCCGGGTTCGAGACGACGGTCAACCTGCTCGGCAGCGGCATCGCGCTGCTGGCCGGCGACCCCGGGCAGCTCACCGTGCTGCGCGAGCGGCCCGAGCTGTGGGGCAACGCCGTCGAGGAGGTGCTCCGGTACGACCCGCCGGTGCTGCTGACCGGACGGCTCGCGACCCGTGCGACCGAGGTCGCCGGGGTGCCGCTGCCGCGCGGCGCACTGGTCACCACCGTGCTGGCCGGCGCGAACCGCGACCCCGGGGTCTTCGCCGATCCGGCGGTCTTCGACGTCACCCGGGAGCGGGCGCGCGACCACCTGGCGTTCGGTTCCGGCCGGCACCACTGCCTGGGCGCGTCGCTGGCGCGGATGGAGGGCGAGATCGGGTTGCGCACGATCTTCGAGCGGTTCCCCGGCCTGCGCGTGCTGCCCGGCGGCCGTCGCCGGTCGACCCGGATCCTGCGCGGCTACGAAAACCTGCCCGCGGTGCTCGCGACGTGACGACCCGGCGTGGCCGTCCGCCCAAGGACCTCGGTGGCCTGTCCCGGGACCGGATCCTGCGGGAGGCGCTCGCGTTGGTCGACGAAGAGGGCCTGGACGCCGTCAGCATGCGCAAGCTCGCGCGGCGGCTCGGCGTCGACCCGATGAGCTTGTACAACCACGTGGACGGCAAGGACGCGCTGCTCGACGGCGTCGCCGAGGTGCTGCTGGCGGCGATCCCGGCGCCCCCGCCCGGCGACCTGCGGGAGACGATGTCCGCGCTGGCGCACGGCTTCCGGGCCGCGATGCTCGATCACCCCCGCGCGGCGCCGCTCGTGCTCACCCGCCAGCTCGCGTCGATGACGGCGCTGGCGCCGGTCGAGGCCGTGCTCGGGCCGCTGCTCGCGGCGGGTTTCCCGCCGGACCGCGCGGTGCACGGGCTGCGGGCGGTGCTGGCGTTCCTGATCGGCACGCTGATGCGGGAGGTCGAGGCCGCGCCGACGTTCAGCGGCACCGACCCCGACGGCGCCCGCCGTCGCTTGGCGGACCTCGAGGGCTCCGGCCTGCCCGCCGTCACCGCGGCGGCGCCGTACCTCGCCGTGTGCGACCACGAGGCGGAGTTCGAGTTCGGGCTGCGGATCCTGCTCGACGCGCTCAGCGAGCTCTAGCGGATCCGCTCGTGCAGCGCGGCCATCCGCGCGTCGAGGTCGGCCGCCGTCCGGGCCGCGGCCGACAGCTCGCCCGCGAAGTCCGGCGGGACGCTGTCGCGGTATTTGTACGACAGCTTGTGCTCGACGGCCGCCCAGAAGTCCATCGCGATGGTGCGCAGCTGGACCTCGACCTTGACCTTTTCGACGCGGTCCGACAGGAACACCGGGATGCGGACGATGAGGTGCAGGCTGCGGTAGCCGTTCGCCTTGGGTTGCGCGATGTAGTCCTTGGTCCGCAGCAGCTCGACGTCGTCCTGCGCGGTGAGCATCCGCGCGACTTCGTAGACGTCGGACACGAACGGGCACACGACGCGGATCCCGGCGATGTCGTCGAGCGCGCCGGCGGCGGACACCCAGTCGGTGCCGAGGCCGCGGCGGTGCACTTTTTCCTTGATCGCCTCGGGCCGCTTCACCCGGCTGGTGATGTGCTCGATCGGGTCGTGCTGGTGGACGAAGTCGAACTCCTCGCTGAGGATCCGCAGCTTCGTCATCAGCTCTTCGATGGCGAACTTGTACATCAGGAGGAACCGCGGGAGCTGCCCGGCGACGGCGAGCTCGTCGGCCGCCTCACGCAGGGAAGCGTCCTCGGCCGCCGGGTCGGTGGTCACTGAAGCCTCGTGCTGTCGTCGGTCGCTTGCGAACGCCAGGGTACTGCGCTCTGAACCGACAACGGCCGGCGCCGGGCCGGAGTTCCCCCGGGTCACCGGATCGGGGGTCACCGGGAGGGCGGAGGGTGAGCACCGGCCCGCCGCCGGTGCTCACCCTCCGGGTCTTCTACTTGCCGGCGGTGGCCGTCGCTGTGGCGGTGGCCTTGGCCGCTTGTGCGGCGACGCACTTCTCGGCGGCCGCGGCGGTCTGGTCGGCGGCCTGGGCCTGAGCCTTCTGGTGGCCCTTGCCCTTCTGGTCGTCGGCCATGCCTTGCTGCTCGGCGGCCATGCTCTGCTGGTCGGCTGCCGCGCTCTGGTCGGCGGTGGCCTGGGTCACGCAGTCGAGGATCGCGGCGCAGTCCTGGCCGGAGACGGCGTTCTGGGCGGCGTCCCGCTGGGCGGCCATGCCGTTCTCGGCGGCCTTACCGTTCTGCTCGGCCACGCCGTTCTCGTTGGCCATGCCCTGCTGACCGGCCATGCCGTTCTGCTCGGCCTCGCCGTTCTGCGCGGCCATGCCTTGCTGGTCGGCCACCCCGTCGGCACCTGCGACTTGGGCTACGCACTTCTCGACCACGGCGCATGCCTGAGCGGCCGCCGCGTTCTGGTCGGCGGCGTTCTGCTGGTCGGCCGCCTTGCCCTTCTCCGTGGCCTTGCCCTTCTGCTTGGCCTTGCCGTTCTGGCCGGCCATGCCCTGCTGCTCGGCCATGCCGTTCTCATCGGCGGCCTTGCCGTTCTGGCCGGCCATGCCCTGCTGCTCGGCCATGCCGTTCTCATCGGCGGCCTTGCCGTTCTGCCCGGCCATGCCCTGCTGCTCGGCCATGCCGCCCTGCTCGGCGGCGCCGTTCTCACCGGCGGCCATGCCGTTCTGGTCGGCAGCGCCGTTCTCGTCGGCCGCCATACCGCTCTTCCCGGCGGCACCGTTCCCGTCGGCGGCCATGCCGTTCTCCTTGGCCGCCGCCTTCTTGCCGGCCATGCCCTTCTGCTCGGCCGCAGCACCCGGCTCCGCCGCTCCGGCCACCGCCGCGCACTCGGCCGCGGCCGCGTTCGCCGCTACCTTGCCTTCACACCCGGCGGCCTCGCGCCTCTGTTCGATCTGCTGGACTACCGCCTGGCGGTTGGCGATGCGGGCCGCCGATTGGGCGTCCGGGGCGGTTTGCTGGCCTGCGATGAACGTGAGGTTGTTCTGCAGCGCCGTGTCCAGACCACTGCAGTTCTCGGTCGCCGCGTTGCTCGCCGGGCTGCTCAGGGCGATCGCCGTCGCGGTCGCCCCCGCGACTCCCAGCAGCGCTACCAGCCCGATCGTCGCCGGTTTGCGGTGTCGTCCGGTCCTGCGCGTTTGGGGCATCAGCCCCTCCTCTCGGGTCGCCACCTCACCCACTCACACGGGGCGATCGCCCGAGTGGTTCAAAGTGCGGGAAAACGACCCGAGAGTCCTTTGTGGACTAGCCGAGCGAGGCCAGCTGCGGCACCGCCGGGGCCATGCCCTCGATCCACGTCGACGGCGAGCCCGTCGTCGGGGTGACGATCGCCGTCTCGATGCCCAGCTTCGCGTAGGCCGCCATCGAACGGACGAAGTCGTCTCGCGTTTCCGGGGTGGGGCGGGGGTTGTTGGCCAGGATCGTCTTGCGGATCGTCGTGTAGTCGCGGCCGACGTCGTCGCAGTGGCGGCGCAGGACGTCCAGCTTGTGCGCCACGTCCTCCGGCGACGTGCCGAACAGGTTGCACGCGTCGCCGTACTGGGCGACCAGGCGCAGCGTCTTGCGCTCGCCCGAGCCGCCGATCAGGATGTTCGGGCGGTGGATCGGCTGCGGCGAACAGAGCGTCTCCGCCAGCTGGTAGTGCTTGCCCTCGAACGGACCGTTGGCGGTCGGGTCCCACATCCGGCCGCAGATACGCAGCGTCTCTTCCAGGCGCTCGAAACGCTCGGCGACCGGCGGGAACGGGACGCCCATGCCCCGGTGCTCGCGCTCGAACCACGCCGCGCCGATGCCGAGGGCCGCACGGCCGCCGGACACGACGTCGAGGGTCGTGACGATCTTCGCGAGCAGGCCGGGGTGGCGGTACGTCACGCCCGTGACCAGCAGGCCGAGCTCGATGCGGGACGTGTGCGCGGCGAGGTAGCCGAGCGTCGTGTAGCCCTCCAGCATGTTCGACTCGGCGGGGAGGCCGGTGGGTTCGATCTGGAAGTAGTGGTCCATGAAGGACAACCAGGTCGCACCGGCCTCCTCCGCCGCGGCGCCCACCCGGGCGAGCTCGCCGGCGATGGCGGGGGTGCCGCCGTCGATGTCGAAGATGGGCAGGTGGAAACCGAGTTCCATGGGGTGTTCTCCTGACGTGCGGTCGACGTGACCCCACGTTAGGTCCTGGAGCGCGCTCCAGGTCAAGCTAGCTCAGCCGCGCCACCAGGTCCGTCGCGATCCGGTGCTCCACCGGCGCCGGGACCGGCTGGACGCCCGGGGCCAGGCCGCCCGCCACCGCCGCCAGGCTGCGGACCTGCAGGGTCAGGCCCAGGTCCATCGCCTGGATCGAGTTGCCGTTGGCCGCGGTCAGGTTGAGCATCCGGCCGCGGTCGAGGACGACGATCTCGCGGCCGCCGGCCAGCACGTGCCCGGTGCGGCGGCCCGGCTCGCCGTACTCCACCGTGCGGACCGTCGCCGCCCGCAACGCCGCCGCGTCGATCTCCCACGCGAAGTGCCCGACGCCCGCGATCAGCGCACCGTCCGGCAGAGCCGCCAGTTCCGCGGCACCGACGACGCCGGGAGCGCCCGTCGCGGTGAAAACCGCTTGCGCGTCCGCCAGCACCTCCGTCGACGAAGCGACGCGATGACCGTCCAAAATGGCCTGCAGCGCCCGCATCGGGTCCGGTTCGCACACCGCGACGCGCGCGCCGAGGCGGGACAGCGTGTCCGCGACGCCCTTGCCGCACGGCCCGTAGCCGAGCACCGCCGCGCGCATCCCCGGCACCATCAGGTTGGTGGCGTTGAGGAAACCCTGCACGACGCTCTGCCCGACGCCGAATTCGTTCTCCACCAGCAGTTTCAGCCGCGAGTCGTTGATCACGACGATCGGGTGGGCGACGCGCTCCTCGCGCAGCCGGACGCCGCCGGTCGTCGTTTCCTCGGTACCGCCGAGCCAGCCGGACGGCGGACCCGAGCGCAGCAGCGAAAGCGTCAGGTCGGCGCCGTTGTCGAGCGTGAGGTCGGGTTCGCACTCGAGCACGAGGGCGACGTTGCGGGTGTGGCCGGTCTCGTCGTCGGCACGGCGGGTGTGCACGCGCACCCCGAGTTCCCGCAGCGCGGCGGCGACGTCGTCGTGGGTGGTGCCGGGCGAGCCGGTCAGGCTGACCTCGACCCCGGCGCGGGCGAGCAGCGTGACCAGCGCCGCCGTCTTGGGTTCGACGTGCAGGCACATCGCCAGGCGCCGCCCGGCGAGCAGGGGCGCGGCTTCCGCGACCGCGGCGGCGGTCAGCGGCATGTGCTTGAGCGCCCACTCGGTCCCGGCATGAACGGATGAAGGCATGACTGTCCTTACGGTTGAAGGGAAAGGGGCCGGGAACCCCGTCAACCGTAGAAGTCGCAGCGGTACGAGTGATCGCCGAAGATCGCCCGTCCGCTCATGCCGTCCAAGCTACCGCACGACGGCGAGGTCCGACGCGGCCAGCTCGGCGCGGGTCGGGATGCCCTCCCGGTCGCCCGGCACCGTGCAGACCGCCGATCCGAGGGCGGTCGCGGTGGCCAGGCACTCGCGCACGGACCGGCCCGCCCCACGGGGATCGGCTCGCCCCTGGCCCGCGCCACCGCGCCGAGCTCGACGACGGCGGTCGGGGCCCCCACTCGCCAGCCGTGCGGCCAGTGCGGCGCCCTCGGCCACCGGTACGTCGTCGGACTCGAGCACCGGCGCCGCTTCCACCGGCACGAGCCGGCCGCGAGCCTCGGCGTCAGCCGGGCGCCGGTGCGCGAAGGCCTGATCCTGCTGTCGGACGAGGGCCTGGTCCAGGTGTTCCCGCAGATCGGCTCGTTCGTCTCGCGGGTCGACCCGCAGCGCGTCGCGGACGCGCGGTTCCTGCGTGAGGCCGTCGAGCTCGCGGCGCTGGACGACACCGTGGTCGGGGACCTGCTGGCCAACCTCGAGCGGCAGCGGCGCCCGGACCTCGGCCTCGAGGAGTTCTTCGCGCTCGACGAGGCCTTCCACCAGGGCCTGCTGACGTTGAGCGGGCACGCGAACGCGTGGACGACGGTGGCGTCGGCGAAGGGGCACCTGGGTCGCGCCCGCCGGCTCGGGCTCTACGACGCGCAGTCCCCGGCGGAGTTCGCGACGCAGCACGTGGAGATCTGCGGGCGGTGTTCGAGGACGTGGAGCGGATCCGCGCGCGGTCACCGGAGCTGTTCAGCGCGGACCCGACGTCGGTGCCGACGCGGCGCAACGTCGTCGTGTGGGAGTGACGCTCAGCGCAACGCCGTCGCGAAGAACGCCGAGACGTCCGATGACGTCGTGACCGCGACACCCGCCTGGCGCAGGTGGTCGGCGAACTCCGCCGACTTCCGGCCGCCCGCGACGAGGAACGGGGGCGCGCCCGCCGCCGGGTGGGTCAGCGGGCTCGCCGAGCGGAGGGTCTCCGGGGCGCGGCCCAGCGCCACGAGCACCGACGCCCGCGTCACCGGGTCCGTGCCGCGAAGGTCCGTGAAGTCGGCCGGGGCCGAGAGCGCCGCCGCCGCGCGGACGTGGGTGCCCGGGGTGAGGGCGAGCAGCGACGCCAGTGTGCCGCCCGCGCCGGTGCCCCACACCGCGATGCGGGCCGGGTCGATCGCCAGCGCGGCCGCGTTCGCCTCCAGGAACCGGACCGCGCAGCGGGCGTCGTCGAGCGGGGCGGGCCAGCGGGCGGCGGGCGCGAGGCGGTAGTCGATCGAGGCGACCGCGAAGCCGTGCGAGGTCAGGTCGTCCGGCCGCGTCCCGGCGAGCAGCGCGCCCGGCCCGGACGGCTTGCGGTTGCCCAGCAGCAGGCCGCCGCCGTGCAGGGACAGCACGACCGGCGCCGGGCCGTTGCCAGGCGGACGGCGGAGGTCCATCGCCAGCGGGACGCCGTCCGGGTGGCAGTACTCGACCGTGCCGCCGTCGAGCAGGGTCGAAGCACCGGTGCCGCGGATGCCGTCGCCGGCCGCGACCGTACCCGCCACGCCGGTCGCGATGACGAGCAGGAGCACCGGGAACAGCACGATCCACGCCGACACCCGCCGCAGCGCGGACGGCCGCGGGTGCGCCCGGCGGCGGGCCACCACCAGGAAGCCGCCCAGCGCGACGACCTGCAGGCCGGCGGCCACGTAGTCGGTGAAGCCGACGACGGTGTCCGCCGGCTGCCAGGGATCGAGCCGGACCAGCAGCCCCAGCGGCCGGCTGAGCACCCAGAGGGTCAGGGCCGCGAACGCGGTGAGCGCGCCGAAGTGCGCGGTCTTGCGCGTCGGCCACCCGAGCACGGCCACGACGGCGAGCACCTCGACCGCGGCGACGGCGCCGAACACCATCGCGTACAGCTGCCAGATCCGCCAGAGAGCGGCCAGCGCGGCGGCCGGGATCAGCGCCCCGCCGAGCCCCGCGAAAGCGGCCGTAACCAGCACGGGACCACGCCTGAGGGCCGCCGGGGAGGTCGACGGCGGGCGGTACGCACTCCGCTGCCCGTCGACGACCTTCATCCCGCCAGTGTCACCCCGGACGCCCGCGCCCCGCCACGCCTACCCGCGCGCGGGTAGGCGTAGTTCCGGAACAGCAGGTAGGTGTCGAGGATGTCGGCGGGCGCGCTCTCGACCGAGCGGTTGATCCCCCACTTCGGGCGGACGTAATCGCCCTGATCGGGGATGGTCACGCCGCTCCTGCTGCCCCGCGCGGCGACCGGGGCGCCCGCTCCGGTGCCGTTGCGGATGCCGCACGACGCCTTGCCCTTCGAGCCCGGCGTGCACGTCCACTCGATGATGATCCACTTGTTCCGCAGCGGCGAGAGGTCGGTCGCGGCGATGCTCGGCGAGCCCGGGTCGGCGTAGGCGCGGGCGTTGAGCAGCTCCTTGCCGCCGCTGCGGGTCAGGTCCAGCGTCACCCACGGGCCGCCGTTGGTCGACGGCGTCTTCGTCTGGAAGATGCCCTTCGATTCGGTGCGCTGGCGGTCGCCGCCACCGGTGGTGTCGCGGTCGTCCTTCCAGATGGCGAAGCGGCAGTGGTCGCCTTCGACGACGACGTACTCGCGGTCGGGGTGGTGGTGGCCGCGGTCGGCCTCGATGCCCTCGAAGGCGTTCAGGCCGTCGGTGGCGGGGTCCGGATGCCAGAGCGGAGCGACCCGGGCGGGGGGCCAAGGCGAGTCAGCCGATGTCCTGCGCCACGAGACTCAGGGCGACCGGTAGTCCCAGTCCAGTTCCCAGCACTGCAGGTGGTGGTACCCCAGGATGGCCACCGCCGCGCAGCCGTCGGGCGACAGCTCCGCCGCGATCACGTCCTCGGCGCACTCGATTTCGGTGACCAGGCCGCCGCTGGGCAGGTGCCACAGGCGCAGCAGCCGGGACGACGCCGTGAGCAGGAGGTCGCCGTCCGCGCTGAGGGCCAGCGACGTCACCCGGTCGTCCGCCACCTGGGCCACGGCTTCGGCCGAGCCCGCGACGGACAGCACGATCTCCCCCGTGTTGTCGAAGCCCAGGCGGGTGCCGACGAGGACGCGGCCGTCCGCGCTCGCGACGAGCGACGACTCGCCGGGGTACACGCGCGCCTGGCGCACCGACGTGAAGTCGCCGGCGTCCAGCACCCAGGCCCGGCCGTCGTCCTTGACCAGTACGGCGACCGACCCGGACAGGACCAGGCGCTCGTCCTCGCGGACCGCCCAGCCGTGCAGCGGGCGGCCCGTCAGGCGGTTGCGCAGGATGCTGAGGCCGTCCCCTCGCACGAACTCGAACGCCGGGTTTTCGTCCTTCAGCACGGGGTTCCCGGCGTCGTCGCGCACGACGACGCCGGCGCGGCGGGCCGTCCGGAGGTCCCACAGGACGTCGGCGCCGTCCGAGTCCGTCGTGAGCACGTGGCGGTCGTCCGCGCAGGCCGTCGCGCGCTCGAGGTCCAGCTCGTGCCGGTCCGGGGCGGCCACCACCTCGCCGGTGCGCAGGTCGATGACCCGGACACCGCGGCCGAAGAAGTCCGCGAAGGCGTAGTGGACGTCGCGGGTGAGCGCCGTCCGGCCGTGCAGGACGGCGTCGAAGCGGCGGGTCGGCCACACGCCCGCGAGCGCGGTCCGCTCGCTGAGGCCGCCCACCCGCCGCCACAGCGTCCGGAGCTCCGGGTGGCGCCGGTAGGCGGGCATCGCGCGCACGACGTCCAGCTGCCGCCGGGCGTCGGCGAGCCGGCCGGTGTCGAGGAATTCCGCGGCCAGGCCGAGGTTCTCCGCGGCGGCCAGCGCGTCACCGGCCATCCGGTCGGTCGGCTGCGGGCGCGCGTAGCTCCACGGCGCGGCGGGCCCCGGCTCGGGCACGTGGACGACCACCGTGGTGTGCACGGTCTGCGGGGTGCGGGTGCCGAGCAGGACCAGTGCCGTGCGCCCCCCGGCGTCCGCGACGACGCTCATCGTGTTGCGGGAGTGGACGGTCGTCGAAAACGTGCACCGGCCCTCGTCCAGCCGCCAGCCCTGGAGCACGACGTCGAAGGTGTTCACCGCGGTGCGGCCGTCGTCGCTGACGGCGAGCCAGCTGAAGCCCTTGTTCCACAGCAGGGCGCTCCCGACGACCTGGACGTCACCGGTCGCGAGGTCCAGCAGAACCACCTTGTCGTCGTGGGTGGCCGAAAGCGCGTACCGGGCGGAGGGGCTGATCGCGCAGTTCTGCCGCAGCCCGCCGACCCGCCACAGCTCGTCGCCGGTGCGGGCCGCCAGTACCCGCAAGGTCCAATCGAAGCCGTCGAAGACGACCAGGCGCTCGTTGTCCGCGGTGACCGCGATCCCCCAGCCCCGGCCGTACTCGGACTCCGGGCGCCCGGCGCGGACCAGCTCCACGGCGTCGCCCAGCACGCGCACCGATCCGTCGCCGCCGACAACGGCCACCACGGTCCCGTCCGGGCTGACCGCGACGGCTTCGACCGCGACCGCCGGCAGGTCGACGACCCGGGTGCACTCCCCCGTCGTCGTGTCCCAGACCCGCACCTGCCCGGCCTCGTCGGCGGAGGCCAGCACCCGGCCGTCGGCGCTCAGCGACTGGGACCGCAGGCGGTTTTCGTGGCCTGTCAGGTGGTGGCGCACCCGGCCCTCCGGCAGCGCCCAGACTTCGGCCTGGCGCTGCTGGAACGTCACCGCGGCCACCCGGCCGTCGGCGCTCAGCGCGAGCGGGTGCGCCAGGTTGCTGTGGATGATGCCGGGCCGCTCGGTGACCTCGCGGTCCGGAAGCGCGCGGGCGAGCGCAGTGTCCGGGCCGTCCGGCAGGTCGTCCAGCAGGCGGAGCGCCGCTTCCTTGTCCCCGCGTTCGATGTGGACGGCGGCGATCAGGTGGTCGGCGGTCCGGTCGCCTTCGTGGCTCAGCCGCACCGCGTCCAGCTCGGCGAGCAGCTGCCGGTCGGTCTGCGCGCCGGACCGCCACCGGCGCAGGCCGCGGTTGTAGGTCGCGTGCGGGTGGTGCGGGTCGGCCCGCAGCGCCTCCGCCCAGAGCTCGTCCGCCTGCTCGGCGCGCCCGAGGTCCAGCAGGGACAGCGCCCGGTTGGACAGCGCGTCGGCGAGCAGCGGGGCCTCGTCCGGCCGCTGCCGCGGGTAGGGCTCGAAGACCGTGGCGCGGTAGAGCTCGGCGAGTTCGTCGGCGAGTTCGCCGAAGCCCGCGGGCCGGGCCGCCGGGTTCTCGGCGAAGCACCGCCGCAGCAGGTCGGCGACCCCCGGCGGCACCGGCGGGAGGACGGGGTCGGCGGGACCGGCCTCGAGGAACTGCGCGAAGACGCCGGCCGCCGCGTGCCCGAACATCGCGGGCGGCCCGCCGGCGAACATTTCGAACACGCTGACCGCCCACGACCAGACGTCGGTCGCCGGGCCGAGGGTTTCGCCACGGGCCTGCTCGGGCGAGCAGTACTCCAGGGTCATGCCCCCGCCGCCGGTGGCGTTCGCGAGGCCGAAGTCGGTGACCTTCGCCGCGCCGCCGGTGTCGAGCATGACGTTGGCGGGCTTGACGTCCTGGTGGACCACCCCGCGCGCGTGCGCGTGCCCGAGGCCCCACGCGGTCTGGATCGCCAGGTCGAGGATCCGGCGCACCGCCGGGCGGTGGCCGTCGCCGTAGAGCGCGCGGTCGCGGACGGCCTCGGCGAGGCTGCCGCCGCCCGCCCATTCGGCGAACACCCGGGGCGTGCCGTCGACGCGGCGGACGTAGGCGCAGCTCACCAGGTGCGGATGCGCGCCGAGGCCGACCCAGGTCTCCGCCTCGGCCTCGAACCGTTCGGCGTCGGCCGGGGACGCGACCAGCTCCTGGCGCGGGGTCTTGACCGCCAGCTCCATGCCCCACTGCCGGTGCCACACGCGGTAGACCAGGCCCATGCCGCCGGTCGTGACGACGTCACGGACCTCGTACACCCCGAGCACCACGTCCCCCGGGGCCCACATCTAGTCCACCTGCGCCACGTACAGCGGGGTGCCGAGCAGGACGTCGACGCCGCCGCCGGTGGGGCTGGGCCCGTGCAGCAGCCGCTTGGCGACGAACTCGAGGTTCTGGTCCGGCCCCGGCATGGCCTCGTTGGCCCGCTGCACGGCGGCCAGCGCGCCCTTGTGCGCCCCGTCGTCCTCGTGCTTGATCGCTTCGGTCAGCGCGCCGATCCCGGGATCGCTGCGCAGCCCGGCGAGCAGCGACGGCATCACCGACCGCGGCACCCCGGACGCGGCCGGGGCGCCACCGCCGAGGATGTGGTGCCCGGACCCGCCGAGCCCGACGACGGTCCGCCCGGTGGTGCCGCCGAAGTAGGCGAGCGTCGGCTCGGCGGGGAACGGTCCCCAGTTCATCGGCAGCAGTCCCCAGAAGAACTGGCCGGGTTCCTCGACCGTGCCGAGGTCGCCGTGCTCTTCGAGGTAGCGGACGACCCGCTGCAGCTTCGCGGTGCGCTCGCCGCCCGCGGGTGCTTCCCTGGCCTGCTTGCCCCCGAAGAGCTTCAGGTTCACGCTGACCTCGGTCGTGCGCTTCTGCGCGAAGCCCGGCGCCATCTGCGCGAGCAGCATGTCGACTTTGCTGTCACTGACGTACAGGTAGTACTGGAACGACAACGTGCTTCCCATCCCCCGACGACGCTGGCCGGATCATACCGGCCGTCAGACCGCCTTCAGCACGCTCGCCAGCATGATCGTCGCGCACACGATCCCGTTGAGGATCCGGTGGTCCACGATGATCGCGGCGAATTCGCGCAGCGTGGCGCTCGGCCAGAAGTACCACGCCGTCGGGGCGCCGATGACCTGGCCGTTCACCCGGGTCTTGCGGGCCAGCAGCGCCGCGCGCAGGACGTGGAAGTTGTTGGTGACCACGACGCACCGGTAGTCCGCCCGCCGCTCGCGCATGAGGCCGGCGCTGAACGTCAGGTTCTCCCGCGTGGTGCGCGATCGGTCTTCCAGCACGATCCGCTCGCGCGGCACGCCGCGGCCGGTGAGGTAGTCCGCCATCGCGTGCGACTCCGGCAGGTCTTCGCCCGGCCCCTGCCCGCCCGAGGTGACCAGCAGCGGCTCGCGGCCCTTGCGGCATTCGGCGTCGAGCACCCGCCGCCCGCGGTCGAGGCGGGCGGCCAGCAACGGCGGGACGTTCTTGCCGCCGAGCAGGCCGGAGCCGAGCACCACCACGAAGTCCAGCGGGCGGCGGGTGCGGATCCGGCCGTAGACCAGTGAGTACAGCAGGAAGCAGACGAAGAGGAACGACAGGTACGCGACGATGCCGTCGACGCTGTCGCGGACCGCTTCCAGCGGCGCCCAGCCCAGCTGCCCGACCACGAAGTCGAACACGATCAGCGCCACGATGCCCACGCCGGCGGCCAGGGACAGCAGGTTCGCCGGGCGGCGGCCTTCGCGGCGCAGCATCGTCACGCCGTTGCCGATCAGGAACACCGCGAGCACGACGATGGTCAGCGGAACCAGCGCGACCAGCCCGAGCGCGACGAAAGCCGCGGCCTCCGGCGAAATCGACGCCAGCAGCGCGAGCAGCGTCAGCCCGAAGAAGGCCAACGCGAAGAACAGGTAGAAGCCGTTGCGCAGCTTGCGGCGGTCGAGCAGGAAGCTGACCAGGAAGACGGCGAAGCAGAAGACGGCCGCGGCGAGCGGGAGCAGGGCCGGGTTCACGCGACCTCCAGCCGTCGCCAGGTCGCCAGGAACACCAGTGCCGCGGCGACGGAACCGAAGGAGGCGAACGAGTTCGCGGCCAGGTAGACGACCCAGGCGTTGTCCCGCACCGTTTCCGCGTACCCGCCGCCGGCCAGCGACGCTCCGATGAGGACGGTGCCGAGGCCGAAGAACACCACGGCACCGAGGACGGCGACGGTCACCACGAGCACCCGCGGGATCCGGCGCGGCCCGTCGTGACGGCTGATCGCCCCGCGCCGCGCGAGCCACCACGACGCCAGGCAGGCCAGCGCGAGGGCGATCGCGTCCGCGGCGAGCGTGTCGGACAGCCGGTGCCACTTCGCCGTCACCGTGTACGCGCCGATGCCGACCGCCCAGGACAGCAGGAAGAACAGCGTGACCCCGCGCCAGCGGTAGGGCACCACGATCAGGGCGGCGAACAGCACGGTCATCGCGATCGTCGTGTGCCCGCTCGGCAGGCTGTTGGCGGCGTAGTGCCCGGTCACCTCGACGAGCCGCGGCCGCGGCAGCACGTACCGCTTGAGGACCTGCGTCACGAGCTGGCCCGCGACGATCACGCCGGCCGCCGCGAACGCGAGGTCCAGGCGGCGGCGCAGCAAGCCGACCAGCGCGACCACGACGACGGCGGCCACCAGCGAGACCAGCGTGATCCGGCTCAAGCTCGCGTCGGCGACGGCCTGGTCGCGCGCGGCGGCCTCGTCGGCACCGCGCAGCGCGGCGTTCTCCAGCTCCTGACCGGGCACCGTCCAGACGGCCAGGGAGTAGACCGCGGCCAGGACGACGGCGCACGCGGCGGCGACGACCGGCCAGCGACGGACGGGAACCACCCCGGGGACCTCCTGCCGTGCCGTTGGTCCGGACAGCCTAGTTGCCTGCTGCGACCGGCCGCACACCGAGGGTGAGACGCAACCTTCGGCGGGCTTCGCGCGTGGACCTGGTGTTCGAGTGGTCTTGTGTTGATTGTCTGGTGTTTTCTGAGTTATTCCGTTTGCCCGTGTTCCGTGTTACGTTCGGTTTGACGAGCCCGCGGTAGTGCTCCGGGCTCGGCGTGCCCGCCCCGCCCGGAGTGCTCCGCCGTCCCCGCCAGGCCGGTGCGCGGTTCCGTGCGCGTCCTCGGAGGAGTTCGATGCGCCGTCTCGTCGTCCTGGTCCTCGCGCTGCTGTCGCCGCTCGTCGTGGTGACCGCACCCGCGAACGCCGCCGTCACCCCCAAACCACCGCCGCTGTCGACGCCGTGGACGTCGCAGGTCAGCACGACCGATCCGCTGCCGGAATACCCGCGGCCGCAGATGACGCGGCCCGACTGGCAGTCCCTCAACGGCGAGTGGGAGTTCCTCAACCCCGCCACCGGCTCCGGCGGCAGCGTCGACCGCAACGCCGCACCCCCGCTGGGACAGACGCTGCCCGAGCGCATCCTGGTGCCCTACCCCGTCGAGTCGGCACTGTCGGGCATCATGCGCAACGACAACCGCGACCTGATGTTCTACCGCCGCACCTTCACCGTGCCGCCGGCCTGGGCCGGCCGGAACGTGCAGCTGCACTTCGGCGCCGTCGACTACGAAGCGACCGTGTGGGTCAACGGCGTCCAGGTCGCGGCGCACAAGGGCGGCTACGACCGGTTCGAAGCCGACATCACGGCGCGGCTCAACGGCGGCGCGAACGAACTCGTCGTGCGCGTGTACGACCCGACCGACGGCCGCGGCGAGAAGCAGCCGGTGGGCAAGCAGGCCACCACGCCGTCGAACATCTTCTACACGCCCACTTCGGGGATCTGGCAGACCGTCTGGCTGGAACCGACCGCGCCGTCGTCGATCTTCTCGGTCGACATCTACCCGAACCTGGCGAACAACACCGCGCGCGTGCGGGTGTTCGGGCGGGGGAACGTCAGCGGGTACTCCGTGCTCGCCGAATCGATGACCGGCGGTGCCGTCGTCGGCAGCGCGACCGGTGGCTTCACGGAGTTCTCGGTGCCGGTGCCGAACGCGCGGCGGTGGTCGCCCGACGACCCCTTCCTCTACGACCTGCGGGTGTCGCTGCGCACCGCCTCGGGCGCGACGGCCGACCAGGTGGTCAGCTACTTCGGCATGCGCGAAATCGGCACGAAGAACGTGAACGGCGTCCTGCGGCCGACGCTCAACGGCGAGTTCGTGTTCCAGATCGGCACCCTCGACCAGGGTTTCTGGCCCGACGGCCTGTACACCGCGCCGACCGACACGGCGCTGGCCTCGGACCTGCAGAAGCACAAGGATCTGGGCTTCACCATGGTCCGCAAGCACATCAAGGTCGAGCCGGCGCGCTGGTACTACTGGGCCGACCGGCTGGGATTGCTGGTGTGGCAGGACATCCCGTCGACACCGACAGCCGACAGCAACCGGACGCCGGCGCAGATCGCCGAGTTCGAAACCGAAGCGCGCGAGATCGTCGACGAGCACCGCTTTTCCCCCGCCGTCGTCACGTACGTGCCGTTCAACGAAGGCTGGGGCGAGTGGAACCTCGACGAGACCAAGCGCGTCACGACCAGCCTGAAGAACTACGACCCGACCCGGCTGGTGAACGCGCACAGCGGGTTCAACTGCTGCGCCTCGAAGGGTGACCCGGGCACCGGCGACATCATCGACTGGCACGTCTACACCGGACCGGACGCGCCCCGCCCGTCCGGTAACCGTGTGTCGGTGCTCGGCGAGTTCGGCGGGCTCGGCCTGCGCAACCCCGGTCACGAGTACAGCCCGACCGGCAACTTCTTCGCCTACGAACAGATGGCGAGCGCGGTGCAGCTGAACGACCGCTACACCGGCATGGTCCGGGACGCGAAGCAGCTGATGCTCACCAAGGGCCTGTCGGCGTCGGTCTACACCGAGATCACCGACGTCGAAGGCGAGTACAACGGGCTGCTGACCTACGACCGGCGGGTGCAGAAGGTCGACACCGCCCGCGTCCGCGCGGCGCACACCGACCTGATCACCGCCTCGAAGAACCTCAACGCGGCCGTGCCGCTGACGCTCGGGCACCTCCGGTCGTTCCGGGTGACCACGCCCGGGTACACCGACCGGTACCTGCGGCACGCGGATTCCCTCGCCCGCACCGATGTCCTGACCACGGGCAGCGCGGACGGGGCCCGCCAGGACGGCTCGTTCCGCACGGTCGCGGGGCTCGCGAACCCGCGCTGCTTCTCCTTCGAGTCGGCGAACTTCCCCGGGAAGTTCCTGCGCCACGCCGACAACCACGTCCGCATCGACGGCGACACGGGCGGCTCGTTCGCCGCGGACGCCACCTGGTGCTCCCGGCCGGGCCTCGCCGCCGGCGGGACGTCGTTCGAGTCGTTCAACTTCCCGGGCCGGTTCATCCGGCA
Organism: Amycolatopsis sp. cmx-4-83; assembly: GCF_046548815.1. Classification (NCBI taxonomy): domain Bacteria; kingdom Bacillati; phylum Actinomycetota; class Actinomycetes; order Pseudonocardiales; family Pseudonocardiaceae; genus Amycolatopsis; species Amycolatopsis sp. cmx-4-83. The sequence continues at coordinate 483,424 of NZ_JAEBEF010000008.1, forward strand.
CTACAACGAGAGCGTCTACCTGGCCGTCAGCGGCGGGCCGAACCCGTGGGACACCGCGACGAGCTTCGCCGCGGACGCGACGTGGGACGTCTCGGCGCCGGCGCTCTGGCGCAGTTCGGTACCCCTGGCGGTCAACGCACGGCAGTCGCTGCAGGTGACGACGTGGGGCTACACCGACCGCTACCTGCGCCACGCCAACGGCCTCGCCTACACCGAGGTGGTGAACAGCGGCAGCAGCGCGCTGCTCAAGCAGGACGCGACGTACACCGTCCGGCGCGGGCTGGGCGAGTCGTCGTGCTACTCGTTCGAGTCGGTGAACTACCCGGGCCAGTTCCTGCGCCACCAGGACGGCCGCGTCCGCAATTCGCCGGACGACGGGTCGGCGCTGATGCGCGCGGACGCGACGTTCTGCAGCCGCCCGGGCCTGGGCGGCACCGGCGTGACGTTCGAGTCGCTCAACATCCCCGGCGCGTACCTGCGCCACTTCGACTCGGCGGTGTACATCGCGTCCGGCGCGGGCACCGGCTCCGACCGCCCGCAGACGGTGTCGGCGGACAGCAGCTGGACCGTGGCGGCGCCCTGGGCCCCGTGACCGGCGGTGGTCCGGTGTGGACTGTCCACACCGGACCACCGGCTCACCCGGCGTAGCACTCCGCCAGCGCGCCGAACGCCGCCTTCGGTTCCCACGGCACGTCCGGGTACGTCTCGCCCGTGCCGTTCTCCAGCACCTTCACCACGCCCCAGCTCGCCATGTCCAGGTCCTCGGCGGGATCTTCCCGGTGCCAGAGCCCGTAGCAGACGAAAGTGCACGCGAAGGCCGCGTCGACGCCTTCGGTGGTGAACACCTCCAGCAGTTCGCGGAAGTACCGCGCCTGCTCCTCTTCGTCGCGGACGTACGCGCCCTTCAGCCGGACCGGGACGTCCCCCTCGTACTCGAGGATCTCGCCGCAGCGGGCTCCCAGGTCGGCCGCGCCGCGGTACGGGGTCACGCCGAACTCCGTGATCGCCACCGGCTTCCCCGCGGCGACCAGCGCGCGGATGCCGTCGCGGTAGCCGTGCGCCACCTCCTTCGAGCGGTGCGCGTCCACGGACACGATGTCGAACGGCGCCCAGTCCACGCGCTCCAACGGCACCGACGCGTAGGTGATCCGGCCGCCGAAGCGGGCCCGGACCGTCCCGGCCGCGCGGGCGAGGAACTCGTTGACGCGGGCCGGGAGGCCGGCCACCAGTTCGCGGGACGCCAGCAGGTTCGCCACGCGGTCCTCGAGGCCGTCGCCGGGGACGAAGCCGTGGCTGAACAGGCTCAGCTCGGCGCCGGTCACGAACACGACCTCGGCACCCGCGGCGCGCAGCCGTTCCGCGCGGGCCGCGCCGTCGGCGAACTGCGCGAGGATCTCCTCCGGCCGGCGGTCCCAGGGGAACGGCGAAAACCACACCTCCAGCCCGAGCGCGGCCGCCTGGCGCGCGGCGGATTCGATCCGGTCGAGGTCGGTGCCGATCAGCCGGACGGCCGTGCAGTGCAGGTCGTCGCGGATGATCGTCAGCTCGCGGCGGACCAGGTCCGCGTCGAAGGGGCGGTTGAACCGCCCGTCGCGCGCGAGGCCGGTGTCGTAGCCGATGCCCTTGGCTCGCATGGGCGAAGCTCCTCCCAGTTTAGGTACGGTACGTACCGTACCCTAAAACTACGGTACGGTCGGTATCCATGGCCGAAGTGAAGACCCGGCGCCGGGGGACGGAGCTGGAAGACGCGATCCTGCGCGCCGCGGCGGACGAGCTCGCCGAGGCGGGCTACGCCGGGCTGACCATGGAACGCGTGGCCCTGCGGGCGGGCACCAACAAGAACGCGCTCTACCGCCGCTGGCCGAACCGCGCCGCACTCGGCGTCGCCGCCTACCGGCACCTGGCCGGCGACCGGCTGAGCCCGCCCGGCACGGGTGACCTGCGCGAAGACGCCCTGACCCTGCTGCGCGCGATCAACTGCGGCCAGTCCTCCCCCGCCGCCCGGATCCTCCGCGGCCTCCTGGCCGGGGTCGGCGACGAACCGGAGCTCCTGGCCCAGCTGAACGAACAGGCCGCCGAAGGTGTCACGAACACCTGGCAGACGGTCGTCGACCACGCGATCACCCGAGGCGATGCGCCGCCCGGAGCACGGCACCCGCGGGTCGCCACCGTCGCGCTCGTGCTGCTGCGCAACGAATACCTCACCCGCGGACTGACCACAGTGGACGACTCCGTGCTCGTCGAGATCGTCGACGAGGTCTTCCTGCCCCTGGTCCGGCGCCGGTGACGCGGCTCGAGCGCCACACGAAGATCGCCGACGCCCTCGCGGACGCACCGGACGACGTCCTGGCCGCCGCGCGCCCGCTGGGCACCGGGATCGGCGGCTCGACCTGGCTCCTGACGGTCGAAGGCGAGCCCGTGTTCGTGAAGCGGGTCGCGCTCACCGACGTCGAGCGGCGGCACGAGGGTTCGACGGCGGACCTGTACGGCCTGCCGCCGTGGTCGCACTACGGCGTCGGTTCCGCGGGCGGCGGCGCGTGGCGGGAGCTGGCCGCGCACCGGGCGGCCAGCGATTGGGTCCGCACCGGGCAGTGCGGGAACTTCCCGCTGCTGCACCACTGGCGGGTCCTGCCCGGCCTGCCGCGCCCCCGCACCGACCTCGAGCACGACGTCGCGTTCTGGCACGGCGACCCGGGCGTGCGGCGGCGGCTCGAAGCCCTCGACGGCGCCACCGCGGACCTCGTGCTGTGCCTCGAACACGTCCCGGAGAACCTGACGCGGTGGCTCGAGCGGAACCCCGGAGGGATCGAACTCGCCCACCGGGACCTGCGGGCCGTCACCGAATTCCTGGCCGGGCAAGGTGTCCAGCACTTCGATGCGCACTTCGCGAACGTCCTCACCGACGGCGAACGCCTGTACCTCACCGACTTCGGCCTGGCGGCGCTGCCGGACTTCACGCTGTCGGGCGCCGAGGCGGAGTTCCTCGCCCGGCACGCCGACCACGACCGCGCCTACGTCTTGACCCACCTGGTCAACTCGATCGTCCGGCCGCTCGTCCCCGAGCCGGACTACCGCGTCCGCCACGCTTTCGTCCGCGACTGCGCGGCGGGACGCGCGCTGCCGGAGCTGCCCTCGGCCGGGCTCCTGCGGCGCTACGCCCCGCTCGCGGTCGTCGTGAACGAGTTCTACGTTTCCCTGCACGGGGAAAGCCGCAAGACCCCGTACCCCGCCGGGGAAATCGCTCAGCAGCTGGAGCGCGCCGGCTTGCCCGCGAACCGGCCGGCCAGGTAGCCCACGACGTCGCCGGCCGAGAACGCGAGCGTCGTCACGTGCTCGCCGAGGTAGCCGCCCCAGGTGACCGGGACCCCCGCCGCGCAATAGTCGCGGCGCAGGGTCTGCGCCTGGGCGAGCGGGATGATCTCGTCGGCCGTGCCGTGGAACAGGAACACCGGGGCCTTCGGCGGCCGGGCGCCGAGCTTGTTCTCGGCCAGCCGGGCCTGCCACTTCGCCGTGGTGAGCGGGTTCGCCGTCGTGTAGTCGGCGATGTGCCCGAAGGCGTAGCCGAACACCGCGTCGACGCAGGCGTCCCGCTGGGTCGCGTACAGCGTGCGGCCGCGGTCGTTGAGGTAGGCGGGCAGGTCCAGCTCGGGGTAGGCCGCGTCCAGGCCGAGCGCGGACAGCAGCAGGAAACCGAACCCGACGCTGCCTTCGAGGTTCTTCGCCACCGCGTCCAGGTCCGCGGGCGTGCCGCCGGCCGTGATGCCCGCGACGGCCAGCTCGGGTGCGTACGACGGCGCCAGCTCCCCCGCCCAGGCCGCTCCCCCGCCGCCTTGGGAGTAGCCGGAGAACGCGACCGGACCGCCCGCCGCGAGGCCCGCGGCCGGCAGCCGGGTGGCCGCGCGGGCCGCGTCGATCACCGTGTGGCCCTCCGACCGGCCGACGACGTAGGTGTGCGTGCCGGGTGTGCCGAGGCCTTCGTAGTCGGTGATCGCCACCGCCCAGCCGCGGCTCAGCATCGCGTCGACGAAGAGCGGTTTCTCGTAGTCCGGCTGGAACTTCGACGGCGCGCAGCGGTCGCCGATGCCCCGCGTGCCGCTGGCCACCGACACGATCGGCCGCGGCCCGGCGCCGGTCCACGGCTGGGCCGGCACCAGGACCCGGCCGGACACCGCGATCGGGGTGTCCGTCGCGGACCGCGACCGGTACAGCACCAGGTAGCCCTTGGCCCCGGGCTGGTCCGGCAGCGGCCGCCACCACACGACGTCGCCGTCGGCACCGGCCGGCAACGGGCTCGGCGGGGTGTAGAAGGCGTCTCCGGCGGGGCCCTGCGGCGGCTCCGCGGCGTTCGCCGGGCTCGCCGTGGTGGACACCAGGAGAACGGCCAGTAGGACCGTCCACAAGCGACGCATGGGAACTCCTCGTCGAGTCCGTTGTCGGGGAACTGCTTCAGAAGACGCGGTCGACGTCTTCGGTGATCAGGTGGTCCAGCGCGCGCTCGGCGACGGCGGCGATGGTCATCGAGGGGTTGCAGGCGGCGGTCGTCCCCGGCATCAGGGCGCCGTCGAGGACGTACAGGCCGCGGTGGCCGAGCACGCGGCCTTCGAGGTCGCAGACCGTGCCCATCGCGGCGCCGCCGAGCGGGTGCCAGGTGCTGGGCACGACGGCGGTCGTGTCGAGCAGCACGCCGAGCGGCCCGGCGATGCGGGAGATGCGTTCGTGGATGCGCGCGCTCAGCTTCGCGTCGGCGTCCGACGGCCAGTGCAGGACGGCGTCGTCCTTCGCGGCGTCGTAGACGAACCGGCCGCGCCCGGCGCTGATGCCGTAGCCGACGAGCATCGTGGTGCGCAGGTCCGGCAGCGGCGGCAGGGACGCCTGGATGACGGTGTTGGCCGTCGCCGGGTCGTCCCACTCCTTGCTGCCGTAGACGACCGGACCGCCTTGCGGGGCACCGAAGTCGTCAGCGAGGTTCGTCCAGGTGTAGATGCGGTCGCCGTTGGTGCCCCAGCCCGCGCCCAGTTCGTCGGGCAGGTCGGGGATGTCGCCCTTCGCGCCCGCGCGCATCAGCAGCCGGGTCGTGTTCGCCGTGCCGGCCGCCATCACGAGTGCTTTCGCGGTCAGGATCTTCTTTTCGAGCACGTTGCCGGCGGTGTCGATGCGGTCGACGCGGACTTCCCAGCGGCCGTCCGGCGCGAGCGCGACATCGGTGACGTTGTGGAGGACCGCCACGGTGCAGCGGCCGGTCGCTTCGGCGGCGGCGAGGTAGGTGACGTCGACCGAGTGCTTGCCGCCGTTGTTCACCCCGAGCGCGCAGTCCCCGTTGGTGTAGGACGGTTTCACTTCGCCGTCGAGCTCGCGCAGCGCGAAGTCCCAGTCGATCGGCATCGGGATCTTCTCGACGTCGTAACCGGCGTTGCGCGCGTTGCGGGCGAAAACCCGGGCGGCTCGGTAGGTCCTGCTCTCGACGAGGGCGTCCGGCGCGGTCTCGATGCCCAGCATCGCGGCGACGCGGGGGTAGTGGTCGGCGGCCATCCGGGGGTAGTCGAGCTGTTCGGGGAAGCAGGCGTGGAACAGCTCCGCGGTCGGCTGCAGCGTCATGCCCTGGTAGACGAGCGAGCCGCCACCGACACCCGCCGCGCACATCATGCTCATGCCTCGACCGCTCACCTGTTCCAGCAGCCCGGTGTAGCGCTCGAACGGCGGCAGCGACGGCAGTCCCGGCAGCGAGGGCGCGGAGCCGAGCCAGAAGATCCGCTTGTCCGGCGACGTCGGGTGCGGGAACGTCTCGGCGTCCGGCCCGGTCGGCCAGCGCCGGCCGCGTTCGAGCACCAGCACGGGCACGCCGGCCCGGGCGAGCCGCAGCGCCGTCACCCCGCCGCCGAACCCGGACCCGATGACGACCACCCGGTGTTCCTCGCGGGTGACCCGGGCGGCCCCGAGGGCGGCGGCCCCGGCGACGGCGGCGGCGCCCTTCAGGACGGTGCGGCGGTTCAGGACGGGCATCAGGCTCCTCCGGCGGTGGTCGTGACCTGGGGTAACGGTAGGAACCCGAACCGAGAGATGGAACGGATTGCCGGTCTCACTACTCACGAGTAACGTGCTGGCCCATGCGCGCAGGGCGACCGTCACCGGCCGTACCCCGCCGCGTCGACGCGCGCCGCAACCGCGAAGCGATCCTGCGCGCGGCCGACGAGGTGTTCAGCGAAGAGGCCGACGTCGTCCTGGACGAAGTGGCCCGCCGGGCCGGTCTCGGCCGCGCGACGGTGTACCGCCACTTCCCCGACCGCACGGCACTGGCGTTCGCCGTCGCGGCCCACCACCTGACGGCGCTCAAGGGCCTGATCCGCGACGAACCGTTCCGAGAGCTGCTGTGGCGGGTCCTGGCGATGCAAGCCCGGCGGCGGCCCCTCGTCCGGGTGTTCCGCGAGCTGCCGGAACGCAGCCAGCGGCAGTACACGCAGGCCCTGATCGCGTTGCTGCGCCCGGCTTTCGAGCGAGCCCAGCGTGAGGGCGGAGTGCGCGCGGACCTGGAACCGGCGGACCTGGCGTTGCTGTTCGAAATGCACGAAGCGGCGTTGGTCGCCGGGCCGGCGCCACGAGAGCGGACGGAACCGGCGGAGCGGCTGGTGCGGGTGTTCCTGGACGGCCTCGCCGGCGCGGGCGGCTGATCGCGCGGTCACTCACCCGCTCGGCCGGATCTCGTCGAATCGGGGCGACGCGACCGGGGACAGCGGAGACCGATCGGCTCTTGACCACCACCCGGAGCGGACATAAAGTCAGCGTGCCCGCCCGATGTTAACGTTAACATCTTGCCCGAAGGGTACAACGATGAAGTTGTCCTCCCCGCGCCGTTTCGGCGTCGTGCTCGCCCTCGTGGCCGCACTCGTCCCCGTCCCCGGTGCGAGCGCCGCGCCACCGGCCGCCGTCAAAGCCGCCGCCGAAAGCCTTTCCGTGCCCGGGATCGACGACGTCCGCGGCAACCTCACCCTCCCCGCCGGCGGCCCGGACGGCACGACCGTCACCTGGACGTCGAGCGCGCCCGCCGTCATCACCCCGACCGGGGAAGTGACCCGGCCGCCGTCGGGGAGCGAGCCCGTGCACGTCGGTCTCACCGCGAAGGTGAGCGCGGGCCGTGACAGCGTCACGCGGCGGTTCACCGCCACCGTCGTGCCCAAGCCCGTCCAGGAACCCCTTGCCGGGTACAGCTTCTTCTACTTCACCGGCGAAGGCACCTCCGACGGGGAGCAGATCTACTCCGCGCTCAGCCGCGGCAACGACCCGCTGAACTTCACCGAGCTCAACAACGGCCGGCCGGTCCTCAAGTCGAGCCTCGGCGAACTCGGCGTGCGCGACCCGTTCATCCTGCGCTCCCCCGACGGCGACAAGTTCTACCTCCTCGCCACCGACCTGCGGATCTACGCCGGCCGCGGCTGGGACGCCGCGCAGCGGACCGGGAGCCGGTCGATCATGGTGTGGGAGTCCACCGATCTCGCGCACTGGTCGCGCCAGCGCAGCGTGCAGGTCTCGCCGCCGACCGCCGGGAACACCTGGGCGCCGGAAGCCTTCTGGGACGCCAAGCGCGGCACCTACGTCGTCTACTGGGCTTCCAAGCTCTACGCCGAGAACGACCCGAACCACACCGGCGACAGCTACAACCGGATGATGTACGCGACCACCCGCGACTTCGTCACCTTCAGCGCGCCGCAGGTGTGGATCGACCCGGGCTACTCGGTGATCGACTCGACCGTCATCAAGGACCAGGACACCTACTACCGCTTCACCAAGGACGAGCGCAACACCACGTCCTCCACGCCGTGCAGCAAGTTCATCACCGAAGAGAAGTCCACCGACCTGCTCGACCCGCACTACGGCTTCGTGGCCGACTGCATCGGCAAGGCGACGGCGACCGGTCCCGGCCTCTCCGCGGGCGAAGGGCCCACCGGCTTCAAGTCCAACACCGAGAACAAGTGGTACCTGTTCATCGACGAGTTCGGCGGCCGCGGGTACGTCCCGTTCGAGTCCACCGACCTGAACTCCGGGAAGTGGACGATGTCGACCGGCGCGCACCTGCCGGCGTCACCGCGGCACGGCACCGTCCTGCCCGTCACGCAAGCGGAGATGAACCGGCTCAGCGCTCCCCCGGCACCCGTGCGGGCCGACGCGAACGGCCTGGTCGCGCACTGGCCGCTCAACGCGAAGTCCGGCACGGTCGCGGCCGACACCACCGGGCACGGCTACGACGGCGCCCTCGCCGGCGACGTGAGCTGGACCGACGGCGCGCTCGCGTTCGGCGGCAGGAACGGGCACGTGCAGCTGCCGAACAACCTGCTCACCGGCGCCGCCGCGGCCACCGTTTCCGCCGACGTCCTGGTCGATCCAGGCCAGCAGACGCCGTACTTCCTGTGGGGCCTGGGCAACACGGCCGAGGACGGGACCGGCAACGGCTACCTGTTCACCACGGGCGGCACCGCGAGCGGCGGGCTGCGCGGCGCCATCGCGACCGGGAACTGGACCACCGAACAGCAGGTGGCCTCCGCCGGCGGGCTCCCGCGCGGGGTCTGGAAGAACGTGACCCTGACCGTCGGCGACGGCGTGGCGGTGCTCTACCTCGACGGCGTCGAAGTGGCCCGCAACGCGAACGCCACGATCAAGCCGTCGGACCTCGGCGGCGGCGTCACGGCGGCGAACTACCTCGGCCGGTCGGTGTACGCGGGCGACAAGACCCTGATCGGCAAGATGAAGGACGTGCGGCTCTACGACCGGGCGTTGTCCGGGGTGGAGGTCTCCGCGCTGCCGTCGAACAGCACCGCCATCCGCTCGGTGGAGCTGGCCTCGCTCAAGACGCCGGCCGTCGTCGACTCCGGCGCCGGGACGGTGGTGCTGCCGGTCAAGCCGGGCACCGACCTGCGCAAGCTGGCGCCGACGTTCGGCCTCGCGCCGGGTTCGACCATCAAGCCGGGCAACGGGAAGCCGGTCGACCTCAGCACGCCGAAGCGGTTCACGGTCACCGGGGCGGGCGGCGACCGTCGCGTGTGGACGGTCGAGGCGCACGAGGTGCGCAGCCCCGTCCTGCCGGGCTTCACCGCCGATCCGAACATCGTCGCGTTCGGCGACACGTACTACCTCTACCCGACCACGGACGGCTTCGACGGCTGGAGCGGCACGAAGTTCTCGGCGTGGTCGTCGAAGGACCTGGTGCACTGGACGGACGACGGCGTCATCCTGGACCTCGGCCCCGACGTGAGCTGGGCCGACAAGAACGCTTGGGCGCCGACGATCGCCGAGCACGACGGCAAGTACTACTTCTACTTCTGCGCCGAAGCCAAGATCGGCGTGGCGGTGAGCGACTCGCCGACCGGCCCGTTCGTCGACTCCGGCAAGCCCTTGATCGCGAGCAACCCCGACGGCGGCCAGGCGATCGACCCCGCGGTCTTCGTCGACCACACCGGGCAGCCGTACCTGTACTGGGGCAACGGCAACGCCTACGTCGTCCCGCTCAACGACGACATGGTGTCCTTCGACCCGGCGAAGATCACCCGCCTGACCGGCCTCGACGGCTTCCGCGAGGGCCTGTTCATGGCGGAGCGCAAGGGCACGTACTACCTGAGCTGGTCGATCGACGACACGCGCAGCGAGGACTACCGCGTCGGCTACGCGACGGCGCCCTCGCCGGCGGGACCGTTCACCAACCGCGGCCTGATCCTGAGCAAGGACGCCCACCTCGGCGTCCTCGGCACCGGGCACAGCTCGATGCTGCAGGTCCCGGGCACCGACGACTGGTACCTCGCCTACCACCGCTTCGGCATCCCGGGCGGCGACGGCACCCACCGCGAGACGACGATCGACAAGCTCACCTTCCGCCGCGACGGCACGATCGCCCCGGTCGCGCCAACGCTGGAAAGCGTGCGGCCGCAGCGGATCCCGTGGCACTGCGGAGCGGTCCGGGTGATCTAGCCAGGATCACTCGAAGCGGTGAGACGGAGATCACGAGCGTGGACGTTTACCCCGGCCAGCGCGGGGTAAACGTCCACCGTTCAGGTTGCTTCGCCGCTTCCGCCCAGGAGTCGTTTGATGACCAGCGTCCTGACCGACGGCCTCGAAAACGCCCGACCGGTCCCCCGGCCGCGCCCGCGTCCCGTCGCGTCCGAAACGCTCACCGAGCTCGCCCGCCTCGCGGCGCTGGCCGAGCTCGCCCGGCGCTCGTCGCCGTCCCTCATGCACCACGCGATCCTCGCCGGCACCTCGCCCGCCACGGTGGCGGCCGCCGCGCAGATCGACGTCGCCGAAGCGCACATCCGCTGGCACGAATGGGCCGACACCGCGGTCGGCCGCGACGAGTACCTCCGGGTGCACACCGCGTTCGCCGACGCCGTCGTCGCCCGCCACCGGCCCTTCGCGGAGGAGCCGTGCCCGTGACGACCGGAGAGACGACCCTGGCCGACCTCGCCGCGCTGGACAAAGCCGCGGCCGAGCTGCTCGACCAGATCACCGAACAGCTGGCGACGGTGGCCGAACGGCGCTGAGCCGGAGCCTGGGTTCGAATTTGAACACCGGGTACCGTGGTGGCATGGGTCATGCGCGGGGGCTGAGCTCCGAGGAGAAGCGGGCCTGGAACGCGTTCCGCACCAGCTTCACCCTGCTCCACCAGCGGATGGACCAGCAGCTCAAGCGCGACTCCGGCCTGTCCCACCTCCAGTACGAGATCCTCGCCCGGCTCGGCGCCGCCCCGGGCCGCGAGCTGCGGATGGCCGAGCTGGCCTGCGCGGTCTCCAACTCCAAGAGCGGGCTGACCTACCAGATCGGCCAGCTCGAGCAGGCCGGGCTCGTGCGGCGGCGCGCGTGCGAAAGCGACGTCCGCGCGGTCTACGCCGTGCTGACCGACGAAGGCGCGGCCCTGCTGGACCAGGCCGTGCCCGGGCACGTCGCGCTCGTGCGGGAGCTGCTGCTCGACGTTCTCACCCCGGCTCAGCTGAGCGCGCTGGCCGACGGTCTCGGGGAGGCGAACCGCCGCATGCTGGCGGCCGAAGACTGCTCTTGACGTGACCTGGGTCACTTTTCGCCGGGAACGGCCTCGATCCTGGAACCCGTTCCGCCCCTTCCGTGAACAGCTGAGGACACCGGCAGCAGCGGAAGGCGGGCGATGACCCGGGAAGATACGAAAGACGACGACGCGAGCGTGATCACGCGGTCGCGGCGGGAGCCGAGCCTGTTCGCGGTGATCTTCGACCGCCACGCGCGGCACATCCACCGCTACCTGGTCCGGCGGCTCGGCCCGGCGGCCGCGGACGACGTCCTCGCCGACACCTTCCTCATCGCGTTCGACAAGCGGGCGAAGTTCGACCCGGCGCGCCCGGACGCCCGGCCGTGGCTCTACGGCATCGCCACGAACCTCGTCTCGCGGCAGCGGCGGGCGGAGGTGAACGAGCTGAAGCTCCGGCTGGCCCTCGGGCCGCCACCGGCCGAAGCCGGGCACGCCGAGCAGGTCGCCGACCGCGTCAGCGCCCGGGCCCTCGGCGACCGGCTCGACCGGGCGCTGGCCGCCCTCCGGCCGCGCGAGCGGGACGTCCTGCTGCTCGTCGCCGCCGAAGGGCTCGGCTACCAGGAAGTCGCCGAAGCGCTGGCCATTCCCGTCGGCACCGTGAAGTCGCGGCTCAACCGCGCCCGCCACCGCGTCCGCGCCGAACTCGGCGCCCTCGACCTCGTGAAGGAGACCTCGGACCATGGATGAGCTGGACCTGATCCGCGATCGCGCGGACGCCGTCGGCTTCGCGACGGCGGAAGAGCTCGTCCCGGCCCGGGACCGGCTGCTGGCGGCGGCGCGAACCGGGCGGCCGCGCCGGGCGAGGCGCTGGTGGTGGACCGCGGGCGCCGCGGCCGGGCTGGCCGCGGGCATCACCGCCGTGGTGGCGCTCGCCCCGGCCGGCGAAACCGGCGCCGGGGTCGGCGTCGGGGTCGCGCAGGCCGACCCGGTGCGGGTGCTCACCGAAGCGGCCGGCGCGGCCCTCGGGGAGCAGGCCACGCCCCCGCGCGCGGACCAGTACCTGTACGTGAAGACGGAGTACCCCGGCCACCAGACCCGCGAAGTGTGGTTCTCCGTCGACGGGACCCACGACGGCCGGATCGGCGACATGAAGATCCCCGGCTGCCGCGACGGCAAGGCGCCCATCTACGGCGCGAACGACCCGAGCAAGGAGGGGACCTTGGAAGACTGCACTCCCTCCCCCGCCTACCGGACGGACCTGCCGACCACGGCGGACGCGATGCTCGCCTACCTCCACGAGCACCACAGCGGTGAGCGGGGCGACGTCAACGCGCTGGGCAAGGACGTCGTCACCCTCGCCCACGAACAGGCCCTCCTGCCCGCCTCGTACTCGGCGTTGTTCGCGGCGGCGGCGAAGATACCCGGCCTGACCGCGCTGGACCACGTCACCGACGGCGCCGGCCGCCCGGGCGTCGGGATCACCTGGCCGGTCCCGCCCGGTTCGTCACCGAAGGCCAAACCGGAAGTGCTCGTCTTCGACGCCACCACCCACCGGTTCCTGGGCACCCCGGGCAGCGCGGTGACCGTGAAGACCTTCGTCGACCGGGTGGGTCAGCGCCCCTGACGTTAGGCTGCGGAGGTGGCTTCCCGGGACGCGACCGACGAAGAAGCCGCGTCGCGGCCCGGCGGACGTCCCCGCGACGCGGCGCTCGACGAAGCGATCATCCTGGCCACCCGGGCGCGGCTGGTGCGCGACGGCTACTCGCTGATGACCATCGGCGACATCGCGTCGGACGCGAAGGTCAGCCGCCCGACGCTGTACCGCCGGTGGCGCACCAAGTTCGACCTGGTCGTGGACGCGCTGGACTACGGCTTCCGCAAACAGCGCGATTCGTACACAGTGGACTTGAGCCGGATGGCGCCGCGGGAGGCCTTCACCGAAGCCGTCCGCCGGCTGGATCCCGCGTACTTCAACCCGGACGCGATGGTGCTGATGGGCAACTTCGCCGGCGAGGCGATCCGCACCCCGGAGCTGCTCGAGATCGTCCGCGAGCACGCCGTCGAACCGCGGGTCGCGCTGGTCGAGAACGTGCTGACCCAGCTCCAGGCGAGCGGCGCGGTCCGGGACGGCATCGACAAGCACACCATCGCGACCCTGTGCTTCGGCAGCTACTTCGCAGCGTTCCACCGCGGCGACGACAAAGACGGGATCCCCGCCGCCGTCGTCGCGGTGCTGTGGCCGGCGATCGCGACGCCACCCGCCTGACCGGCGGCGACGCGGTTCACGCCGGAAACTCGCAACCATTCCGGCCTCCCGCCCGTGTATCAGGGGTGTGAGGACTTCTTCGCAACGACGGCGGCTCTTCCGGCCGCGGGCGACGGCCGTCGCGGTGCTGGCCGGGGCCGGGCTCGCCTTCGCGCACACGACCACCGGAGCGACGCTCGCCGGGCCGATCCTGGCCGCCGCGGCCGGCGGGCACGGCCTGCCCGACCCGGCGGCCCCGGTGCCTTCACCGGTGACCACGACGCCCCGGCCGGCGCCGAACTCGACGTTGCCCTTCAACGCGAAGCTGACGTCGGACGACATCCCCGTCCCGGGCGGCGGCGTGCGCAACGGCGCCTGCAGCGGGTCGCTGATCGCGCCGCAGTGGGTGATCACCGCGGGCCACTGCTTCCACGACCTGGCCGACGCCCGCATCGGCGGCCGCCCGCCGTACACGATGACGGTGACCATCGGGAAGGTCAAGGACACCGACCCCGGCGGCCACACTGCCCGGGTCGTGGACGTCAAGCAGTCCCCGGTGAACGACCTGGCACTGGCCGAGCTGGACCTCGCGATCAACGACATCCCCCCGGTCACGCTGAACACCCAGCGGCCGGTGGTGGGCCAGCAACTGCAGTTCGCCGGCTGGGGTTCCCACTCGGCGACCGTGCTCGGGCCGTCCGACCACCTGAAACGCGGCCGCTTCACGGTGTCGGGCATCGGCCAGTCGACGCTGGAGGCCCAGCCGGTGGGCAAGCGAACCGTCGAAAACGGCCCGTGCCCGGAGGATTCGGGCGGCCCGTTCTTCACCTCGGACGACGACCACACGGGCACGCTGGTGGCGATCGTCAACACCGGTCCCCCATGCCCGCAACCGGGCGCGGAGACGATCGCCCGGGTGGACGTGGTGGCGAACTGGATCCGCGAGCAGACCGGCTGACCGGCGGCGCCCGGGACGCGGGCGCCGCTGTGATCGGTGGTCCCGGCGCGTCCCGAGCCGGCTGACCCAAACCCCGTCTCGCACCGCCACCTGGCCGGCGATCTCCCAGCCTCCACGGCGGACCGATCCGACCTTCGGACCCCACCTCAGCGCCAGCCCGCGCGCGACCAAACGGCTGACCGGCGGCGCCCGGGACGCGGGCGCCGCTGTGATCGGTGGCCCCGGCGCGTTCCGGACCGGCTGACCCGCCCCCGTTCTCGCACCGGCATCTGGCCGGCGATCCCCGGCCCCTCCGGCGAAACGATCCGACCTCCGGACCACACCACGGCAACCGCCCGAGCGCGCGAGCAGACCGGCTGGGCGGCGGCGCCCGGGACGCGGGCGCCGCCGCCCAGGATCACGGGGCGCCGGTGATGACGAACTGCGAACCCGGCTCGACCACGACGTTGCCCGCCGACGAGTTCGTGATCGTCACGTTCGACAACGTCGCGCTGCCGCGGGCGCCGCTCATCGCCAGGATGCCCGCGCCGTTGTCCGACTTGTCGATCTTGACGTTCGTGACCGCCACGTTCATCGTGCCGCCGCCGGTCTTGAACTGGATGCCGTCGTAGGTGGAGTCGTGGATCTCCGTGTCCCGCAGCGTCACCCCGGTGATGTCCTTGCCCTGCGCGAAGAACGTGATCGCGCCGAACTTCTGCTGCTCGCCCCAGAACACGCCGCCGCAGCGGTACAGGGCGTTGTTCGCGATCAGCGTCTGCCCGGAGAACGGCAGCGGGTCGTGGTCGGTCGCCAGCATGATCCCCGGGTAGTTCATCGTGTCGGACACCAGGTTGTTCTCGATCTTGTTGCCGTAGCCGCCGTAGATCGCGATGCCGTTGGCGCGCCACGGGAGCTGGATGGTGTTGTTGGTGAACGCGTTGTCGTGCGCGATGTCCACCGACGGGTCCTTCACGTACTGGTTGGCCCACACGGCGAGCGAGTCGTCGCCGGTGGTGCGGAACGACGAGTCGAACACCCGCGAGTTCCGCGTGCCGTTGGTGAAGTTGATGCCGTCGGCGTAGGTGTCACGGATCCGCATGCCGCTGAACTGGAGCCCGTCGGCCGGCCCCCACAGCTCCGGTTTGTTGCTGTAGTCGCGGCCGACCCACACGCCGACGTTCGCGTGCTCGATCCAGACGTCTCTGATCTTCGTGCCGGTGCCGAAGCGGCCGTTGAGCCCGACCCCGCCCTCGGCGTTGCCGTCACCGCCGCGGATCCGGCCGGAACCGAAGATGGCGATGTCGGAGATCTGCGTGTTCTTGTCGATGTCGAACCCGAAGTTGCCTTCGTGCGGGTGGTTGATGGTGCCCGCGTCCTGCGGCTGGATCAGCGAGTACAGCTGCGAACGCCACATGCCGGCGCCGCGGACGGTGACGTTGGAGATGCCGACCTGGTTGTACTGCCCGCCGCCGTTGGGCACGGTCGGGTCGTCGGTCAGGATCTTCGCCTCCTGCCGCCACTGGCCTTCCGGGATCCAGACGCAGGCGATGACGCCGTTCTGGTCGTCGGTGACCGCGCGCTGGATCGCCGGGGCGTCGTCGACCCCGTCGTTCGGCACGGCGCCGTAGTCGGTGATGGACGTGCATTCGGCGGGCTTCGGCAGCGCCGGCGCGACCTGCTCGAGGTCGACCAGGTCGATGACGTAGTAGGGCGCGCTGTCGCCGTTGTCGCGCTGCAGCTTGAACTTCGTGCCCGCCGGGTAGGACTGGGCCAGCAGCGCGTGCGACTCGTCGAACAGCCGCCGCGCGTTGGCCTGCGGCGTGTTCGTCAGGCCTTCGGGGTCGTCGGTGGTGCCGTAGAGCCAGCTGTGCGTGGACGACAGCGTCAGCTTCTGCGCGAAGGTGCCGTTGACGTACAGGCTGAGCGTGAAGTCCTGGCCACCGCCGCCGGGGGCGTCGGGCACGGAGTTGCGGACGACGATCGAGTTCGCCTGGTTCACCGACGTGACCTCGACGTACTGGCCCTGAGCGGCCAGCCGCACCGACTGACGGCCCGAGGACTCGGTCGCGAAGTTCGTGTGCCCGAACGTCCGCAGCGGATCGGTTTCGAGCAGCTGCCCCTGGTACTGCGCGGCTTCCGCCTCGTATTCGGTGTACGGCAGCGCCGCGCCACGGCCGACGACGATCGTGCGCGAGAGGGCGTTGTCGGACTCGTTGGTCTCCGCGACCGTGTTCGTCGCGTCGGCGGTCGCGGTGAGGGTCGCGCCGCCGCTGACCGCGGTCCAGGTGCCCGCGATGGCGACGTCCACTGTGGACCCCGCCGCGACGGCGGGCGTGCTGCCGGTCAGCGTGGTCGCCCCCGCGGTCAGGCGGGTCACGGACGCGCCGGCGGTGCTGGTGCCGCGGTTGTGCACGGCCACGGTGAACGACACCGCCGCGCCGGCCGACGGGTTCGCCGGGTTCGACGTGATGCCGGTGACCTCGAGGTCCGGCCCCGGCGCCTGAGCGACGACGAGCGGCGCCGCCGCGGTGAACGTGTTGTTGGTGTCGTTCTGCTCCACCACCGTGTTCGCCGGGTCGGCGGTCGCGGTCACGCGGTAGCTGCCCTGCGGCCGGGTGCCCGCGTTCACGGTCACCGTGGCCGACGCCCCCGCGGCGAGCGCGCCGACCGCGGCGTTGCCCACGACCGTGCCGCCGAGAGCGACGTTGACGGTCGTGGCCGGCGCGGCCGCGGTACCCGCGTTCTTGACCGTCGCCGAGACCGCGACCTGACTGGTCTCGTCCGGGTTCGCCGGGGTCCAGGTGGTGCCGGTGACGACCAGGTCGGGGTTCGGCGCCGGTGTGCCGAGCACCTGGAACTCCGCGACCTGCGCGCCCGGGGCGCCGGAGTTGGCGAAGAACTGCAGCCGCACGTCCGCGACCCGTCCGGTGATCGGGAAGGTCACCGTGTTCTGGCCGGCGGCCGGGTCGAAGCGGTAGTCGGCGCGGGGCTTGAGCGAGGTGAACGCCGTGGCGCCCTGGCCGCGGCCGAGGACCTCGAAGTTCTGCGTCCGCGCGCCCCAGACCGCGTCCGGGTTGAGCTTCACGACGACGGCGTCGAGGTCGGCGTCCGCGCCGAGCTTCACGGTCAGCGAGTCCGGGTAGCCCGCCGCGGATTCCCAGTACGTGGCGGTGTCGTTGTCGTTCGCGTTGGCCGCGACGAACGAGAAGGCGCTCGAAGACGCCTCGATCGGCTTGCCCGCGGCGAGGTTCTGCCCGGCCTGGGTGCCCTGGCGCACGACGTGGTCGCTGTCGGCGGACTCGTGGCCCGCGGCGTCCTTGGCCCGCACGAAGTATTCGACGCGCGTGCCCGCGGGCCGCGTCTCGGTGAACGTGGTGCCGGTGACGGTGGTGACCGGCGTGCCGTCGCGGTAGACGGTGTAGCCGGTGACGCCGACGTCGTCGGTCGAGGCCGACCACGCCAGCCGGATCTGGCCGGCGCCGGGCTCGGTCAGGGCGAGGTTCGCGGGCGCGGTGGGCGCCTGCGTGTCCCCGGAGTCCGGGCCGTACAGCTCGAATTCCGAGAGCTGCGCGGCGGGCCACTGCGTGTTCGCGGTGATCTGCAGGCGCACGTACCGGGTGGTCGCGGTGACCGGGACGGTGACGGTGTTCGCGCCGGGCGCGAAGGAGTACCCGGCCGAGGCGACGAGGTCGGTGAACGCGGTGCCGTCGGTGCTGCCGCGCACGGCGAGGGTCTGGGTACGGGCTTCCCAGGCGGCGGGCAGTTTCAGCACGATCCGCGAGAGCGGCTTCGCCGAGCCGAGGTCGGCCTGGAGCCACTGCGGGAAAGCGTTGGCGGCGGATTCCCAGTAGCTGGCCTGGTTCCCGTCGACGACGTTGCCGACCGGGTAGCCGGGCAGCGCGCTGCTCGCCGAGACCGTGCGGGTCAGCTGCACGTCGGCGACGGCCGCCGCGGCTGCGGCGCTCGGTGGCGGGCTGTCGGCGGCGGAGGCGAGGGAGAGCCCGGTGACGGACAGCCCCACGGCGAGGAATCCGGCCAGGAGCCGGGGCAAGCGCATGCGTGTCATGGCGTCATCTCTTCGTCGAGAGCGGCAGGGGAGGGAGCGCGAGCGTCCAGAGCATGCAACAACGAGGAGACAACATGCAAGAACTTGACATGATTCAGAAATTTGACGACTAGTCATCCGGGCGTGCGGCATCGCCGCCGGATCCGGGGTTCGGGACGGCGTGGGTCAGTAGAAGGAGAGCGCGTTCAGCTCTTCGTCGATCAGCAGGTCGGGATCGAACTTCATGCCGGCGAAGTGCCCGGCCAGCTCGAGGGAGAGCACACCGTGCAGCCGGGTCCAGAACGCCAGCGCGCGGTGCAGCACCCAGTTCGGGACACCGCTGTCGCCCGCCCACTCGCGATGGGTTTCGAGGTGGTCGTCGAACGGCGCCGGGACCTCCGGCCCCTGCAACTCGGAGCAAGTTTCGATCAGCACCGCCATCACCTCGTGCGAGAGCGCCGTCGTGTCCGCGGGGGCGTGGTAGCCGGGGACGGGCGTGCCGTAGATGAGGAAGTACCGCTGCGGGTCGGCGCGCGCCCAGTCCCGGATCACCTTGGCCAGCATGGCGAAACCCTGACCACGGGCCCCTTGGACGGCGTCGGCGATGCTGCGGTAGGCGTCCCGGATGAGCGCGGTGATCAGCTCGTCCCGGCTCCCGAAGTACCGGTACAGCGCCGGGCCGCTCATACCGACCTGCTTGGCGATCGCGTTGAGCGACAGCGCGGGCACGCCGGCGGCGGCGATCTGCTCCCAGGCATGCCGCTTGATCTCTTCACGCACTTGGGCGCGGTAGCGCTCCCGCGGGCTCTCCGTCATGGTTAGAGGCTATCACTTTTCCTATTGACACTCACTCGACGTTGGTTATAGCTTCTAACCATCACGACAGGCACTAACAACGAGGAGAACCCGATGACCCGCATGCGTACCGCTTTGCTCGCCCTCCCCTTGGCCGCCGGACTGCTGGGCGTCGCCGCTCCCGCCGCCTCGGCCTCTTCGACGCCGGTGCCCACGGCCGTCACCTGCCGCGGCGAGGGGATCGACCCAGCCGCCGGTCTGCACTACCGGACCGAGACGCTGGTCAAGGCGTCGCCCGGGGCCGTCTGGAACTTGCACACCGACGTCGCGGGCTGGCCTTCGTGGCAGAGCGCCGTCAGCACCGCGAAACGGCTCGACCCCGGTCCGCTGCGCCCGGGTTCGCGGTTCCGGTGGACGACCCCGGTCCCGGCCACCCCCGCGACGCCGGCGACCACACTGGTCATCACCTCGACGGTCCACCAGGTCCAGCCGGGCCACTGCATCCGCTGGAGCGGCCCGGCGATCGGCGACGGCCTGCGCATCGACCGCGGCGTCCACGTCTGGACGTTCACCCCCGTCCGCGGCGGCGTCCTCGTCCGCACGGAGGAGAGCTGGACGGGCAAGCAGATCGAAGCCGACCCGGCCACCGCGATGAAATACCTGGCCCCCGGGCTGGACGCCTGGCTGGCCGACCTCAAGCGGACCGCTGAGGCCCCTTGCCACCGCTGAGGCACCCCAAGCGCCGAAGCACGTTGCCGCCGCCGAGCCACACCGGCCTCACGCAGACCACCGAAACCTGTTGCGGCCGCTGAACCACGCCGGCACCGAGCAGACCACCGAAACCCTGAGCACTGCTGAGCCCGCGACCTCACACAGACCGCGGAAACCTGCCACCGCCAAGTCTGCCGACCTCGCGCAGACCGCAAAAGCCCTTTGGCGCCGCTGAGCCGACCGCCGAAACCCTTGCCACCGCTGAGCCAACGAGGAGAACCCGATGACCACGACCACCGCCGACCCCGCCGTCACGCCCGCCCGCCGCACCTCGATCGCCGTGCTCGTCGCGGCGTGGGCCGTTCCCGTCATGGTGCTCGGCCAGTTCGCGTTCCTGGCCGTCATCCCCATCGCCGTCGTGCTGGTCGGCGCCCTGCGCGCGAAGAATTCCCTGCGCTGGTGGGCCTTCGGCCTCACCGCGGGCTACGCCGCACTGGTCGCGGCCTGGCTGCTGGGACCGAGCAGCGCGCCGAGCTTGTCGAAGTTCCTGAGTCCCGTCGCGACCGGGATCTTCGCCGCGGCCGGAGCCGCCGTGGCGATCGCCGCCCTGGTCAGCCGCCGGCGGACGCGCTGAGGTCGAGCCGCATCAGCCACCGGATCCGGCGGTCGGCCGCGTCACGAATGAAGACCACGCTCCAAGCCCAGGACGGGCGATATGTCGACTGTGGCACGGGTCACGGAATGCCCGTCGATCTTCGGCGCTACACCCCAAGAGAACCCGTTCGACCCCGAGGGAGCGCCATGTCCACCACCACCCCGGAAGAAGTCACCGCGCCGGCCGTGCCCGCGCTGGACGACTTCGACTTCGAGCTCACCGACGGCGCCGCCTGCCGGATCGACGACCCGGACTGCGAAGCCTGCCAGTGAGCCCGCGGCGCCGGCCGGGACGACCCGGCCGGCGCCGAACTCGTCACAGGTGCATGGCCAGCCACAACGCCATCCAGGCGAGGCACGCCAGCGCGCCGCCGACGCCGAACGCCAGCAGCACGCGTCGCAACCCCGCGATGACCCCGGCGCGGCCCGTCATTTCGGTGATTCCCGCATCAGCCATGGCCCACTGATGCCCCCGTCCCGGCGCGGCAAACATCGGCGCTACCCCGCGTCCCCCATGACCAGCCCTTCGATCGTGTGCTTCTGGGTGATCGGCCGCAGCTCGTCGACGACCGGGCAGTGCAGGTGCGCGCGCACGGATTCCGGCAGCGACGCCCGGAACCCCGGCGTCACGGCGGTGTCGTGGCGGGCGTCGTTGCCCGCGCCCGGCGCGTCGAGCCCGAGCACCAGCACCGGGCGGGACTTGGCCGAGTGGTTGGCCGTGCCGCGGTGGACGGTCAGCGCCGAGCGGATCGAGATGTCCCCCATCCGCGGGAACTTGCGCGCCGCGAGCTCCCGGTAACGCGGGTAGGCCTCGCGCGGCGGGAACATGCCGTGCTCGAAGGCGGCGCCGTCGTCCCAGTGCGTGCCGGGCGCGATTTCGAACGGTCCCATGTCCGCCTCGGTGTCGACCGCGGTCACGTTGACCGCCAGCGACGTCAGCCTGCGCTCGTGCGCGGTTTCCCGCGGCATCGGGAAGTCCCGGTGCCACGGCTGGTCGACCGCGCCGGCCAGCGGGACGTCGAACCCGACCTCGACGATCCGGTAGTCCGGCCCCAGCACCGCTTCGGCGACGGCGGTGATCCAGGGGTGGCCCGCCAGCTCGGCGAACCCGCGCAGCTGCTCCGGGTGGATCTCGACGTAGAAGCGGTTCGGCCCGCGGCCGACGGCACCGTCCGGCCGGGCGCGGGCCTCGGCGAACGCCGTGTCGATGTCCTCGCCGAGGCGGGCGACCCAGTCGCGGGAAAAGGCCTGCGGCAGGCCGATGATGCCGTCCCTCCGCAGGCGCTCGGTCAGCTCCGCGAGCTCGGTCTCGGACAGCGGGGCGGCGGTGGTCTGGTGCGCGGTCATCCTGGCCTCCTCGGGCACGACGGCGTGGCACCTCAGTTTGCAACGTGGCATGCCACGTTGCAAGAGGTACGCTGCGCGGGTGAACCCGAAACTGCGCGACGTGGCCGAACACGCCGGCGTGTCCGTGCGGACGGTGTCCAACGTGGTCAACGGGTTCCGCTACGTGGCCCCGGCGACCCGCGAGCGGGTGCAGGCGAGCATCGACGCGCTCGGCTACCGGCCCAACCTGGCCGCCCGGACGCTGCGGCGCGGCCGGACCGGGCTGATCGCGCTGGTGATCCCCGAGATCGACTCGCCGTACTTCGCCGAGCTCGCCGCGCGGACGGTGCGCATCGCCGAAGCCCGGGGCCTGACGGTGCTCATCGACCAGACCGACGGCGACGCCGAGCGCGAGAAGCAGCTGCTGCACGGGCAGCGCAGCCAGCTGGTCGACGGCGTCCTGTTCAGCCCGTGGGCGGTGGCGCCCGCGGAGCTGACCGCGCGCACCGACCCGGTCCCGCTGGTGCTGCTCGGCGAGCACGACGGCACGGCGGGCGTCGACCACGTCGCGATCGACAACGTCGCGGCGGCACGCGAAGCCACCGGCCACCTGCTGAGCGCGGGCCGCCGCCGCGTCGCGGCACTGGGCATCCAGCCGCGCTCCCTGAACGCGACGGCCCGCCAGCGCCTCACCGGCTACCGCGAGGCACTGGCGGCGGCGGGCCTGCCGGCCGTCCCCGAGCTGGAGATCCCGGTCCGGCGCCTGCACCGCGCCGACGGCCACGCGGCGATGCTGGACCTGCTGGAGCTGCCCGAACCACCGGACGCGGTCTTCTGCTTCACCGACGAGCTGGCCCTGGGCGCGCTGCGTGCGGCGGCCGACCGCGGGATCGCGGTACCGGACGAGCTGGCGCTGGTGGGCTTCGACGACATCGAGGACGGCCGCTACAGCGTCCCGGCGCTCACGACGGTGTCACCGGACAAGGACCGCATCGCGGAACTCGCCCTGGACCGGCTGACGCAGCCGACGACGGAACCACGCTCGATCGTCGCCCCGCACCGGCTGATCGTGCGCGGCACCAGTCCGAGCTAAGGCGCGAGGATCGCCTGGGCGTGCGCGGCGCCGACCCAGGACGCAAGCCCCCGCACCTCCCGGTCGCGCCGAGCGTGGCCGCCACCAGCCCGACCTGGACCGCGAGCGCCGCACCGCCTTGGTCGAGCACCGCGAGCACGGCACCGCCTGGCCGAGCACGGCACCGCCTGGCCGAGCACCGCACCAGACCGGAGCGCGAGCCCCGCACCGCCTGGCCGTCCACCGCACCGGCCTGCCTCAGAGCGCGAGCGCCACCCGGTCCCGGCCCGCTTTCTTGCCCTCGTACAGGGCGTCGTCGGCCGCGCGGATGATGCCGTCCAGGCCCGCTTCGAGCTCCGCCGGGTGCAGGGCCGCGCCGATGGTCGCCGACAGCGCGACCGGCTCCCCCGTCGGCGCGGTGATGCGCAGCGCCCGGATCCGCACGCGGATCCGCTCGGCGACGGCGCGCACCTCGGCTTCGTCGACGTCGGGCAGCAGCACGGCGAACTCCTCCCCGCCGTAACGTCCGACGGTGTCCCCGCGCCGGACGGTCTTCGCGAGCACAGTCGCCACCTCGGCGAGGACGTCGTCGCCGACCGGGTGGCCGTGGGTGTCGTTGATGCGCTTGAACCAGTCGAGGTCGATCATCAGCACCCCGGTCCGGCCGCCGGTGGCGCGGGCGCGCTCGAGCGCGCGTTCGGCCTGCTGGTGCCACGCGATCGCGTTGAGCAGCCCGGTGCGCTGGTCGGTGCGCGCGGCGAGCTTGAGCTGGTCGAGCTGGACGCACTGGTGCAGCGCGAACGTCGGGATGATCATCAGCAGCGCCGCGGGCGGCCACCACAGCAGGGCGAGCGCGACGAACACGCCGAGCGCCAGCTGGCTGACCTCGAGAAGGTTGTCGGAAGCGCTGCCCAGGAGCCGGCGGGGGTGGTCGACGGTGACCGTCCAGGCGATGACCGCGCCGACGAGCGCCGTGTTGACCGTCCACTGCACGGCACCCGCGCCGACCACGGCGGCGAGGTCGCCCCAGCCGGGCCGGGCGCCGTCGCCGAGGTGGGCCAGGTGCTCGTGGGCGCCGGTCGCCCGCAGCACCCCGGCCGCGGCGGCCGCCGCGAGGGCGAGCGTGGCGGCGGTGAACACCGTGCGGTGCGGCGGGCGGACCGGGTCGAAGCGGTTGACCAGCAGCCAGCGGTGGCCGTAGATCACCGCGACCAGCGCCAGCTCGAGCACCAGCGGCAAGGCCAGCACGCCGGCGAAGATCCAGACGCTGCAGAGGTCGACGTACGGCGAGCCGGAGCGGTCGCGACGCCGTTGCTCGATCAGGTGCGAAGCGTGCAGGTGCGGCAGCGCGGCCGCGGCGAGCCAGCCCGCCGTCGCCCAGTGCTGGGGTGTCGGCCCCGCCCGCGCCGACAGCACGAGGACGACGAGCGCCGCCACATCGACCGCCAGCACGAAGAAGCGCACCCGCCCGGGCAACGACCACAGCTTCCACCGCGGTGGTGCCCAGCCCCCTGGATCGCTCGTGCCTCCGCTCATCGCAGCGCCTCCCCGCCCTGCTCCGCCCCGGTGAACACCTGCTCGCCCAGGGTAGTCGCGTTGCGGTCGGGTGTCAGCCGTTTCCCCACGGCGCGACCCGACCGGGCCCCTGGGAGCATTCCGGGTATCCGAGACCGGACGAACCGCACGGAAAGGCGAGCCGATGAGCGACAAGGGCTGGTGAACCCGCACCGCGACCCCCATTCCCCCGGCGACCGAGAAGAGGAGCGCGTGATGAGCGACAAGGGCTGGTGAACCCCCACGACCGCACGCCCGTCCCCGACCACCGGAAAGGAGCAAGCGATGAGCGACAAAGGCTGGTGAACCCCACCACCACTCCCCCTGCCCGCCACCACCGACGAGGAGCACGCAATGCGCGACAAGGGCTGGTGAAACCCCAGGTCCGACCCCGCAACC
Source organism: Amycolatopsis sp. cmx-4-83 (assembly GCF_046548815.1). NCBI lineage: Bacteria > Bacillati > Actinomycetota > Actinomycetes > Pseudonocardiales > Pseudonocardiaceae > Amycolatopsis > Amycolatopsis sp. cmx-4-83. The sequence continues at coordinate 508,140 of NZ_JAEBEF010000008.1, forward strand.
CGGAGCACCGACGAGGAGCGCCCGATGAGCGACAAAGGCTGGTGAACCCGAGTCAGGCTTCGGCCGGCAGCGCGGCCGAGACCGCGTCCGGCCGCCGGCGTGACCACGCGGCGGCCGCGGCGAGCGCGACCAGCGCTCCCGCGGTGCCCGCCACGGCGATCGCCGTCGCCGCCCCGGCCAGCTGCGCGAGCACGCCGCCGAGCACGATCCCGAGCCCCTGCCCGGCGATCATCCCCGTCCGCGCGAAACCGAGGGCCCGTCCCCGCAGCGGCGGCGGGGACAGCTGGACGAACGTCGCGCCCGCGGTGACCTGGTACGCCGAGCAGATCCCGGACAGGAACAGCAGCGCCAGCGCCGTGCTCAGCGCGGGCTGGGCCCAGTAGGCCACGAGCGGCGCCGACGTCCCGACCGCGAGCACGCCCAGCGCGCGCACCCGCACCCGGCGCGCGACCAGCCGCAACAGCAGCGCACCGGCGACCGCGCCCGCAGGTTCCGCGGCGAGGAGCACGCCGATCCAACCGCCGCCCGCGCCGACTTCCCTGGCGAACGGCACCGCGAGCCCTTCGGGGACGACGGTGAACAACGCCAGCCAGCCCAGCCACACCAGCGTCGCGAGCGTCCGGTCGCGGCGGACGGCGAGCGCGCCCGCGGCGACCTGCCGCCACCACGACGTCCCGCTCCGGACCCGGCCACCCGGCGGCGGGTGGACGCCCAGCCCCGCGCGGATCAGCAGCGCGGAAACGGCGAAGGTGGCGGCGTCGATCGCCAGCGCGGTGTGCGCGCCGACCCCGGCGACCACGAACGCGGCCACCGCGAACCCCAGCACCAGACAGAGTTGCGTGGTCACCTGCTGCACCGCCTGGCCCGCTTCGTACCGCGCCCCCAGCAGCTCCGGCAGCACCGCGCCCTGCGCCGCGGAAAACGGCGCTTCGGCCAGTTGGACGAGCACCAGCAACCCGGCCATCAACGGCAGCGGTGTCGAAGGCACGGCCATCACGGCCACGAGCAGCGCCCGCACGACGTCGCACACCACCATGACCTGGCGCCGGGGAAACCGGTCGGCCAGCCACGAAAGCAGCGCACCCGAGACGAGCGCGGGCAGCATCGAAAGCGCGTACGTCGCCGCGCTCAACGCCGCCGATCCGGTGCGCTGGTACACGAGGATCGACAGCGCGACGCGCGCGAGCTGGTCCCCGGCCACCGAAAGCAGGCCCGCGAGCCACACCACCCGGAACCCGCGCACTGCGAACGCCGACCACGTTCCGGCCATCCCCCACCCCCAGGCTGTCACGGAGAGCGCCGCCTGAAACGCTCAGCGTAGTGCCTGGAGCCGTCTCTACGCCACCGGCGGAGTTCCGTGTGTGTGGAACGACTCGATCGTCTTCAGTCCCCACGCCTGCCCCTTGGCCCGCTCGGCTTCGGTCCAGGTGACCGGTTCCCAGTCCGGCGCGAAGATCAGCCGTCCGGTCGGGTTGCACAGCTCGATCCGGTTGCCGCCCGGTTCGTGGACGTAGAGGAAGAACGTCTGCTGGATCGCGTGCTTGTGCGGCCCGGTTTCGATGTGCACGCCGCTGTCGAGCGCGATGTCCGCCGCGCGCAGGATGTCTTCGCGGGTGTCGGTCGCGAAGGCGATGTGGTGCAGGCGCCCGCGCGAGCCCGTCCAGTCGGTGGTGTAGACGATGTCGTAGGACTTCTGCGCGAAGTGCGTCCACTGCCCGGAAATCACGCCGCTGTCCAGCTGGATCTGTTCGGTGACCCGGCCGCCGAGCGCGTCGCAGACGAAGCGCCCGTTGGCTTCCGCTTCCTTCGCCAGGTAGTTGACGTGGTCGAGGCGGCGGACCCCGACCCCGCGCCCGGGGTACGCCTGCGCCTGGTTCTTCAACGCGGGGCGCAGGTGTTCCGGCGGGGCGTAGCGCTCGGTTTCCCAGTACAGCTCGAGTTCGTGGCCGTCCGGGTCGCGGAACAGGTACGTCGGGCCGATCCCGGTGTCGCCGTCGACCCAGCCGACGCCGAGTCCGCGTTCCTCCAGCGCGACCACGCGGCGCTTGAGGGCTTCTTCGCTCGACGCGCGCAACGCCGTCCGGCCGACCCCGGACGTCTTCGCCGCGGTGAGCTTCAGGCTGTGGTGCTCGTAGTCGTCCCAGGTGCGCAGGTAGACCGAGTCGCCGTCGGCGCCGTTCTCGGTCAGGCCCAGCACGCGGACGAAGAAGTCGAGGCTCTTTTCCGGCTCCGGCGTGCGCAGCTCGACGTGGCCGAGGTGCGCGATTTCGTGGCGCAGCGAGGGGTCGGGCATGGCCGGCTCCTCAGGAACGCGGGAAAACGGTGCCGTCGAACAACTTCCGCGCGGTCCGGATGACCGTCGAGCGGCGGACGCGGGACCCGTCGAACTCGATCGCCACGGCGAGCTTGCCGCTCGGGTGCTCGATCTCGACCGGTCCATCGCCGGTTTCGAGCAGCTCGTGGCCGACGGCGCCGTCGAGCAGCAACGCCGTGACGACGCTGACGCCACCGAGCACGCCGATCGACGGGTGCGGCTTGACCGGGATGAACGTCCGGGTGCAGACGGCGCCACCGTCGCGGGGCGCGGCGACCAGCGTCGTCTTCGGGACCGAGCTGCCGCGGACGTCGCCGAGGCCCATCAGCTTCCCGGCTTCGACGCGCAGGGCGTCGATCCGCCCGGCGAGTTCGGCGCCGGCGAGCTCCTCGACCGGCTCGTACCCGGTGATGCCGAAGTCTTCGGCGCGTGCGACGACGACCGGCATCCCGTTGTCCACACAGGACACCGCGATGCCACCGACGTCGTCGCGGACGTTGCCGGTCGGCAGCAGGCTGCCGCAGACGGACCCTTCGGTTTCGGTGAAGTCCAGCTCGACCGGGGCGGCGGTGCCGGGGACGCCGGAAATGGCCGTGTCACCGCGGTAGTCGACCGCACCGCCGGGAGTGGCGAACGTCGAGACGGCAATGGTGCCGGTGTTGACCAGCCGCACGCGCACGGTGGTGCGTTCGTCGCCGGCGGGTACCAGACCCCGCTCGACGGCGAACTGCCCGACCCCGGCCAGGAGGTTGCCGCAGGTCTGCCGGTCGGAGACGGTCGCTTCTTCGACGCCGAGCTGCAGGAACAAGTAGTCGATGTCGTGCCCGGGATCGTCGGCGGCGGAGACGATCGCGACCTTGCTGGTGACCGGCTGGGCGCCGCCGAGCCCGTCGATCTGGCGCGGGTCGGGGGTGCCCATGATCCGCAGCAGCAGGTCGTCGCGGGCGGCGGGGTCGGCGGGCAGGTCGCCGGCGAGGAAGTAGGCGCCTTTCGACGTCCCGCCGCGCATGAGCATGCAGCGCACGCCGGTCATGCCTGCTCCTTTTCGTACTCCTCGGCGGTCAGGTACCGGACGCCGAGGGCGTCGAGCTTTTCGCGCAGGCCATAGCGATCCAGGCCGAGCTGACCGGTCGCGAAGGCCTCGCGGGCGGCGGCTTCCTTTTCCAGCCTTGCTTTCGCGGTGTCGAGTCCGGTTTGGACATCCTCGCGACGGACGCGCATGACGCCGTCGTCGTCGGCCAGGATGGCGTCCCCGGGGCGGATGAGCTGACCGCCGATGGCGACGGGGACGTTGACCGCACCGGCGGTGGCCTTGACGGTCCCCTGCGCACTGATGGCGGCCGACCACACGGGGAAGCCGAGGGCGCGCAGGTCGGCGACGTCACGGACGCCGGTGGTGGTGACCAGGCCGCGCACCCCGCGGTGGCGCAGCGCGGTCGCGAAGAGTTCGCCGAAGAGCCCGTCGCCGCAAGGTGAAGTGGTGGTGACGACGAGGACGTCGCCTTCACGGCACTGCTCGACGGCCGCGTGGATCATGAGGTTGTCCCCGGGCCAGCAGAGCGCGGTGACGGCGGTACCGCCGACGCGCACGCCGTCTTGGATGGGCCGCAGCCCGGGCCCGAGAAGCCCGGAGCGGCCGAGGGCCTCGTGCACGGTGGCGACACCGTAGTCAGCCAGGCGCGTCACTTGTTCGAGGTCGGCGCGCGGCGGGTCGGTGACGATGACGGGCTTCATGCTTGCCACCGTACGTTTCGGTCGCCAAGATTGTCAACAATTTTGGCGACGGTCTGTGTGGGGGTTTTGTGCAGGGCCTCGGTCGCGACTTCGGCGGAGGTATCCGGTCCACGGCTCAGTCGATAGCCCGGTCAGGGGCTCGGTTGTTGGCCTTGGCCAGCGACCTCGGCCAGGAGCCGCCGCCAGCGGCTCAGGCCGAAGCTTCGACCGGCGGACTCGATCAGCACCCCGGCGGCTGCCTCGGCCAGCGGCCCGGTCGAGCACCTCGATCGGCAGCCCCGGGTCAGGGGTGCAGCAGGGACACCTCGGCATCGGCCGCCTTGAGCGCTTCGATCACGCTGCCCAAGTGCACCCGCGCGGCTTCGGCGGCCCGCTCGGGATGGTGCGCGCAGATGGCGTCGATGATCGCGAGGTGCTCCGGCAACGAAACCTGCGGCCGCCCCGGTCGCATCGCCAGCCGGAACTGGTGCCGGACGCTCTGCCCGCGCAGCCGTTCGAGCACCTGCGCCGCGGTCCGCTGCCCGCTGATCTCGCGGACCCGCCGGTGCAGGCGCTGGTTGAGGCCGGAGTACCCGACGACATCCCCGCTTGCGACGGCCTGGTGCATGAGCTCGCCGAGTTCGCGCAGCTCCCCGACCTCGGCATCGGAAACGCGCTCGGCCGCCTTCGCCGCGCACAGCGATTCCAGCATCATCCGGACCTCGGAGATCTCGACAGCCTCTTCGAGCGAAACCGCCCGCACCCGGGCCCCGCGGTTCTGCACGCGTTCGACGAGCCCCTCGTTGGTGAGCTCGATCAACGCGGCCCGCACGGTCGCGCGGCTCGCGGCGAACTGTGCGGACAGGTCGGCCTCGACCAGCCGCTGGTTGGGCACGAACTCGCCGCGGACGATGGCGTCCCGAATGGCCGCCACCACCGAACGCTCCCCCGGCTGCCGGTCCGCAGCACTCTCGGTCATACCCTCGACTCCGATTTTGTTGACAATTTTGTCGAGCACATCGTGTACTCGATCGTAGCTGGCGAGGAGGATTCTGCTATGCCCGGAACCATCGCGGTACTCGGATTGGGTGAAGCGGGCGGCCATCTGGCCCGCGACCTGGCGGCCGCCGGAGCGGTGGTGCGCGCATACGACCCGGCGGTCACTGTCGCCTCGGCAGGCACCGCCACCAGCGGGTCGAGCGACACGGCCGCCCCCGAGCTGGGCACCACGGCCGCCGTCCCGGGTGCCATCGCCGACGCGACAGGGTCTGTCACCGACCCAGCGGTCGCCACCGCCAGTAGGCCGGGTGCCGCCGCACTTACCGGCGCTAGCGAACCAGGAGCCACCGTCAGTGGAGTGGCTGCCGCTACCGCTCCGCGGACCAGCAGGCCCGGCGCCACCACCGACACGACAGGTGCCACCGCCAGCGGAGCGGAGGCCAGTACCGCCCCGGCGAGCACCACCAGCAAGCCGGGCGCCACCACGGCCCCGGCAGGTGCCACTGCCGGTGGAGTGGGTGCCACCACCGCTCCGCCGGACATCACCCCCAGCAGGCCCAGCGCCACTACCGACACGACAGGTGCAACTGCCAGCGGAGCAGGTGCCAGTGCTGCCCCGGCAGGCATCACCACCAGCCGACTGGGCGCCGCTGCCGGCGAGGCGGGCGCCGGCGCCGCCATTGCGGGCGTCATCCTCACCGGGTCGGAAGCTGAAGCTGCCGATGGGGCCGATCTCGTCCTGAGCGTCAACAGCGCGTCCGCAGCGCTCGACGCCCTGCGTGCCGGGCTCGCCGGACTTAGGCCCGGCGCGGTCTGGGCCGATCTGAACACCGCCTCCCCCGGTACCAAACGCCGGCTGGCCGCCCTCGCCGCCGAGCATGGCGTCCCCTTCGCCGACGTTGCGATCATGGCTCCGGTCCCCGGCCGAGGCTTGAGCGTTCCCATGCTGACCAGTGGAAATGCCGCCGAAGCCGTCGCCGCCGCCTTGAACGGGTTCGGGGCCGCGGTCGACGTGCTCCCCGGGGAGGCCGGGGTCGCCGCCGAGCGGAAGCTGCTCCGCAGCGTCTTCTTCAAAGGCATGTCCGCCGCCGTGGTCGAAGCGCTTCAGGCCGCGCGGGCCGCCGGCTGTGAGGACTGGCTGCGTGACGTCATCGTCGGGGAACTGACCGCCGCCGGAGCCGGCACCGTGGATCGGCTCGTCACCGGCTCCTACCGGCACGCCGTCCGTCGCACAGCCGAGATGGCCGCCGCTGCCGAGATGCTCGGGGAACTCGATGTCCGGGCCGACGTTGCCGCCGCGGCTCGGGACCAGCTTCGGTTCATAGCTGGTTCACAGGATTGTTGACAGGTTCGGACGCCTTCGCTGCCGACCGCCGCCTCGGTGCGGCGTTCGGTCCCTGGCTCGGCGGCGTCCTGGTCACGAGTGGACTGTCCACTTCGGACTTCCTGGTCTTCGCGGTGGCGGGCCTGCTGAACACGGCGATGGTCGCGCTGGTCCGGCGGACGGCGCTGGTACCGACGGTCCCGCAGGCCGCCTGACCTGCGCTGACGCTCCCGCCGGACCGCACGGTGGAAGGTCGCCCCAGCCTGTCAGACGCCGGCGGGTTCGGCGGCGGTCGACTTGAGCCGGGCCTGGCGTGTCCGCGGCCCGAACAGCGCCAGCACCACCGCGCCGACCAGCCACGTTCCCGCGATGAAGAAGAACACGCTCTGGTAGCCGCTGCCGTTGTACAGCGACGCCACGATCAGCGGGCCGGCCGCGTTGGACAGGCGACCGAGGCCGTACGACACGCCTGTGCCCAGCGACCGGCCGCGGGTATCGAACAGCTCCGGCGAATACGCGTACCCGAGTGCCGTGTAGCCGCGCTCGAACATGTTGACCAGGAAGCCGAAGACCACGATCAGGACCGGGTTGAACGTCAGCCCGTAGAACAGGCCGCACAGCGCGATGATCCCGCCGAACGCGACCAGGCACCACTTGCGCTCGAAGCGGTCGGTGACGAGAGCCGCCAGGTACGACCCCAGCGGCGCGCCGATCGTCGTCAGCGCCACGTAAAACACCGACTTCTCGACGCTGAAGCCTTCCTTGGCCAGCAACGTCGGCGCCCAGCTCGAATACCCGAAGAACCCGATCGTCTGCGTGACCCACAGGACCGTGAGCAGCAGCGTCGGCAGCAGGTACTTCTTGCGCAGCAGCAACCGCAGCGGCGCCTTGGCCACCGGGGCTTCCTCGATCGGCGGCGCCGGCTCCGGCAGCGGGCCCTTCTCGGCCGCGACGAGCGTCTCGATCTCGCGCAGCACCGCGTCGGCCTTCGCGTGCTCGCCCCGGCTTTCGTACCAGCGCGGCGATTCCTTCAGCTGCCGGGTGAACAGCACGAGCAGGACGCCGAGCGCGCCCCACAGGTAGACCAGCCGCCACTCCCAGTTCCCGAGCGGCACGACGACGCTCGCGATCAGGTTGGTCACCGGCGTGCCGCAGATGCCGATCACGATCGCGTACGCCTGGTACTTGCCGCGGTTGGCCGCCGGGTAGAGCTCGTTGACGTAGATGACCGCGACGACGGTCATCGCCGAGAGGCCGGCCGAAGTGAGGACGCGGAACACGCCCAGCGACACGATGTCCCAGGAAAAAACTGCGGCAAAAGAGAAAATCCCGAACCAGACGGTCGTCCACATGAGAGCGTTCTTCCGGCCCCAGCGGTCGGCGAGCGTGCTCGCGACGATCGAGCCGAAGAACATCCCCACGAACGACAGCGAGGTCACGTAGGCGACCTGGTTGACCGTCACACCCCAGAGCTTGATGAGCTTGGGCGCGGTCGTGGCGAAGCTGTTGATGTCCGCGAACTCGAAGAAGTACGCGAACGAGACGGCGATCAGGGTGAGCTTGTGGAAGCGCGAGATCGGCAGGCGGTTCAGCCGGTTGAGCGCGTTGGCGTGCTGCATTGCATGCCCTTCAGGGGTTTCAGGCGGTTTCGCCGGGCCAGTAGAGGCGCATCGGGTTGTCGACGAGCAGCTTCCGCCGCGCTTCCGCGGTTTCCGCGATCAGCGGGACGTGGTCGACGAGGAGCCCGTCGTCGGGCATGTGGTTCTTGAGGTTCGGGTGCGGCCAGTCGGTCCCCCACAGCACCCGGTCGGGAAACTCGGTCACGACGCGGCGGGCGAACGGGACGACGTCGGTGTAGGCGTACCGTTCGCCGTCGAGTGCCGGGGGTCCGGTCACCGTGAGCCGTTCGGGGCAGCTCACCTTCACCCAGACGTCGTTGCGCTCGGCGAACTCCAGGAACCGGCCGAACTCTTTGCCCTGCAGAGGTTTTGCGACGTCCGGCCGTCCCATGTGGTCGATCACCAGCGGGACGGGCAGCGTGCCGAAGAAGTCTTCCAGTTCGGGCAGGTCGGCGGCTTCGAAGTACAGCACGACGTGCCAGCCGAGCGGGGCGATCTTCTTCGCGATCGCGGTGAGGTCTGCCGTCGGCGCGGCGTCCACCAGCCGTTTGACGAAGTTGAAGCGCACGCCCCGGACGCCCGCCGCGTGGAGCTCGCGCAGTTTTGCTTCCCCGATGTCCGGCCGCACGGTCGCGACGCCGCGTGCCCGCCCGCCGGCCGCCCGGACCGCGTCGAGCATCGCGGAGTTGTCGGCGCCGTGACAGGTGGCCTGCACGATGACGTTGCGGGACACGCCGAGGTGGTCGCGCAGCGCGAAGAGCTGGTCCCTGCTCGCGTCGCACGGGGTGTACTTGCGCTCGGGCGCGAACGGGAACTTCGCCTGCGGGCCGAAAACGTGGCAGTGCGCGTCGACCGTGCCCGGCGGCAGCGTGAAGTCCGGTGTGGACGGATCGGCGTACCAGTCCAGCCAGCCCGGCGTCTTCGGCGCGGTCACCGGCCTTGCCCCTTCAGCAGGGCGTCCAGGCGCGGGTAGACGGTGCGGGCGTTGTGCTCCCGGATCGCCGCCCAGTCCGTTTCGGACAGTCGCGAGGCTTCGGCGTAGCGGCGGGTGTCGTCGAAGTGGTGGCCGGTGCGCGGGTCGACGCTGCGGACCGCACCGATCATCTCGGACGCGAAGAGGATGTTGCGTGCCGGGATGACGTCGAAGAGCAGGTCCGACCCCGGCTGGTGGTAGACGCAGGTGTCGAAGAAGACGTTGCCCAGCACGTGTTCCTCGAGCTCCGGCTTGCCCAGCGCCATCGCGAGGCCGCGGAACCGGCCCCAGTGGTAGGGCACCGCGCCGCCGCCGTGCGGGATGATCAGCCGCAGCGTCGGGAAGTCGGTGAACAGGTCGCCCTGCACGAGCTGCATGAACGCGGTCGTGTCGGCGTTGAGGTAGTGCGCGCCGGTCGTGTGGAACGCCGGGTTGACGCTGGTGGAGACGTGCACCATGGCCGGGATGTCGTATTCGACCATCTTTTCGTAGACGGGGTACCACGACCGGTCGGTGAGCGGCGGGGCCGTCCAGTGGCCGCCACTGGGGTCGGGGTTGAGGTTCAGCGCGACAGCGCCGTACTCCTCGACGCAGCGGGTCAGCTCGGGGAGGCAGGTGGCCGGGTCGACGCCCGGGGACTGCGGGAGCATCGCCGCGGGGGCGAAGCGGTCCGGGTAGAGCGCGCTGACGCGGTGGCAGAGCTCGTTGCAGATGGCGGCCCACTCCGCCGACGTCTCGAAGCCGCCGACGTGGTGGGCCATGAACGACGCGCGGGGCGAGAAGATCGTCAGGTCGATCCCGCGCTCGTCCATCAGCTTCAGCTGGTTCGGCTCGATGGTCTCGCGCAGCTCGTCGTCGCTGATCCGCAAATCGGCGCGCAGGGGCGCGGTCGCGGAGCCGTCCAGTGCGGCGATCTGCTGGTCGCGCCACGCCGCGAGCGCGGGCGGTGCGGTGGTGTAGTGGCCGTGGCAGTCGATGATCAAGGTCAGTCCTCGTCGCTTCGCATGCTTGATGGTCGCACACTAATCGTCGATGAAATTGTTGACAATATCTGCGACGAAGTCGTGACCGTGGGCTGAGCACTGAGAACCGCTCGTGACGACCCACGAGAGCCACGCTGCTCGGCGCCCCGTCAAGCGAACCCGACCCGGCCTAGAAATTACCAAAGGTAAGTTCCGTCACCGTATTGACATGACCAATGGTCAAGAGGAAGGTACTGGCCACCCGATTCGTCTAGACCAATCGGCCTCCCCGCGGACGGCATCCCAGGAGGAGACCCATGTCCCGTACCACCCGGACCACCACCGCAGCCCTCACCAGCCTGGCCACCGTGGCCGCGACCGCCCTCATCCTCTCCGGTGGGGCCGACGCCGCCCCTGCGGCCGCCGCGGCAGCTGATTGTGGTGTGCTCTTCGACGACTTCCACTACGCCTCGCCCACCGACTCCGCCTTCAGCGGGGCCGGGTGGACGACCCGCAACGACGTCGGCAGCCCCGGTGTGCCCGGCGCGCGGTGGCTGACCGGCAACGTCAGCTTTCCCACCGTCAACGGCGAACGCGTCGCGCAGCTCAACGCCTCCACCGACGGCTCCGCGAACGGCACCACGCACGCCGAGATGTACCAGAACCAGTTGCGGTTCTTCGAAGGTACGTACGCCAGCCGGGTTCGCTTCACCGATACGCCGGACAGCGGTACCGACGGCGACCACGTCAACGAAACCTACTTCACGATCTCGCCGCTGCGGTACGACCGCGACCCGCTCTACAGCGAGCTGGACTTCTCCGAATACCTCCCCAACGGCGGCTGGGGCGGCTCGCAGGCGAACTACCAGACCAGCTGGTACACCTACTGGAACAACCCGACCTGGGACGGCCTGCGCACGTCCACCGCGCAGAACCGCAGCCTGGCCGGCTGGCACGACATCGTCACACAGGTCTCCGGCGGGCACGTCAAGTACTACATCGACGGCGTCCTGACCGCCGACCACACCACCGACGCCCAAGGGAACCCCGTCTACCCGCGCACGCCGATGTCGATCAACTACAACATGTGGTTCATCGACACCGCGGGCCACACGAGCGGGAACAGCGTCTACACCGAGCAGGTGGACTGGACCTACTACGCGGGCAACCAGGTCGTCGCGCCTTCCGACGCCACCGCGAAAGCCGCGCAGTACCGGACCGCCGGAACGTCCCATGTGGACACCGTCACCGGGTGCACCACCCCGACCGGCCCGCCGGCGACCACGACCACCAAGCCGACCACCCCGACGACGCCCACGACCCCGACCACGCCGTCGCAGCCCGCCGACTGCTCGACGGCGCCGGAATGGGCCTGGGGCACGGTGTACCTCGGCGGGCAGCGCGTGAAGCACAGCGCCCACCTCTGGCAGGCGAACTGGTGGACCCAGGGCTCCGAGCCCGGCCTCACCGCCCAGTGGGCCGACCTCGGCCACTGCTGACCCCCACCCCGTCGTGAGTGTTCAGGGCGGTCAGAACCGCCCTGAACACTCACGACGACCTGCACCGCACCCACCCACGCCTCCCGGGAATCCCCATGCGCAGACGCATCCTCGCCGCCGCACTGGCCGTCACCGCCCTGACCGCCGGCGCCTGCGGCACCGATACCCCCGCTCCCGCCGCCGGCGGGGGCACCCTGACCGTCTGGCTGATGAACGGCGACCTGAGCGACAAGGCCACCGCGGCGATCACCGCCGCGTTCGAGAAGGCCACCGGCGCGAAGGTCACCGTTCAGATCCAGGAATGGGACAACATCAACACCAAGATCAGCACCGCGCTGGCGCAGGACACCACGCCGGACGTCATCGAGATCGGCAACACGAACGTCCCGCTGTTCGCCGCCAACGGCGCGCTGACCGACCTCACCCCGCACCGCGCCGAGCTCTCCCAGGGCCAGACCTGGCTGCCCGGCTTGATCGGTCCGGCCACTGTGGACGATCACGTCTACGGCGCGCCCTTGTTCGCGGGCAACCGGTCGGTGATCTACGACAAGCAGGTCTGGGCCGACGCCGGCGTCACCGCCCCGCCCAAGACCTACGCCGAACTCACGGCCGCGCTCGACAAGATCAAGGCCAAGCACCCCGCGCCGGACTACTCGGTCTTCCACTTCCCCGGCAAGTACTGGTTCGGCGCGCTGCAGTTCGTCTGGGACGCCGGCGGCCAGATCGCCGTGCAGAAGGACGGCAAGTGGGCCGGTGCCCTCGAAAGCCCCGAGGCTCAGCGGGGATTGCAGGCCTGGAAGGACTTCCAGAACGCCTACTCCTCCGCCGCGTCCCGCAACGTCGACACCAAGGCACCCGACCAGGCCGCGATCTTCTCCGCCGGCGGCGCGGCGGCCATCCTCGACACGAGCGTCAACACCGTGGTCAAGAACAAGCCGGAGCTCAAGGACCGGCTGGGCACGTTCCCCTTCCCCAGCGCCACGCCCGGCAAGACGCAGCCGGTGTTCCTCGGCGGGTCCGACCTGGCGATCGCGGCCAAGAGCCGCAACCAGGACCTCGCGCTCGCCTACGTCAAGGCGGCCACCGACCCGGCCGTGCAGCGCGAAGCGATCTCCGGCATCGACGGCTGGACCCCGATCTCGACCGAGCTGATCGACCAGGTCACGCCGGCGCTCCCGCCGCTCAACGCCGCGTTCGCCACCGCGGCCAAGACGAGCGTCGCGACGCCGGCCGCGCCGGGCTGGGCGACCATCTAGAGCGACAAGTCGATCAACACGTTCTTCGCCGACATCGCGACCGGGCGCAAGCCGATCGCCCAGGCCGCCAAGGACTTCGACGCCCACCTCACCGAAGCGCTGAACGCCCATTGACCGGCGGGGTGGCCCGGCCGACCGCCGTCCCCGCCGGGCCGCCCCGCCCCTTTTCCGCTTCCGACAAGGAGTCCCCGTGTTGCTCGTGAAAGCGCGGCCGCGCGCGCCGGAAAGACCGGCGGCGCCCCGGCGGCGCCGGTCCCTGCTGCCGTACGGCCTGCTCCTGCCCGCGACCGCGCTGCTCGGGCTGGTGCTCGGCTACCCGCTGCTGCGGCTGGTCGTCATCTCCCTTCAGCAGTACGGTCTGCGGTCGCTGTTCACCGGCACGACGGGCTTCGCGGGCTGGGACAACTACGCCGCCGTCCTCGGCGACGACCAGCTGCTCCCGGTGCTCGCCCGCAGCATCGGGTTCTGCGTCGCACTGGTGCTCGGCACGCTCCTCATCGGCTTCGGGGTCGCGCTCATGCTGCGCAAACTGGGCCGCGGGATGCGCACGGCGGTGACGCTGTGCCTGATCGCCGCGTGGGCCCTGCCGAACGTGGCGTCCACTTTGGTCTGGCAGTGGCTCTTCCAGCCCGGGTACGGCGTGGTGAACTGGCTGCTGACCCGGCTCGGCTTCGGGGACTTCACCCAGCACGACTGGACGACGTCGCCGGCGTCGGCGTTCACCCTGGTGTGGCTGCTCGTCGTCTGGCAGTCGGTGCCGTTCGTCGCGCTCACGCTCTACGCCGGGCTTTCGCAGATCCCGCAGTCCTACTACGAAGCCGCCGCGCTCGACGGCGCCGGGGCGTGGCGGGCGCACCGCACGATCACGCTGCCGTTCCTGCAGCCGATCCTCGGCCTGGTCACCATCCTCTCGGTCATCTGGGACTTCACCGTGTTCAACCAGATCTGGATCCTCACCCAGGGCGGCCCGGACAGCGGCACCACGACGCTCGGCATCTGGACGTTCACCCGTGCCTTCAGCCGCAACGACTTCGGCCAGGGCGCGGCGATCGCCGTCGTCTCCGTCGCGCTGCTCGTCGGGATGACCGCGGTGTACGTGCGCCGGCTCGTCCGGTCCGGGGAGGACCTGTGATCCGCCGGGTGGGCCGAAACGCCGCAGCCGCCGTCTTCTGCCTCGTCTGGATCTTCCCGGTGTACTGGATGGTGCTCACGGCGTTCAAGCCGGCGGGCAAGATCCTCAGCCCCACGCCGGAGTTCCTGCCCTTCGACGTCACCTTCGACAACTTCGCCGGCGCGCTCGCCAAGCCGGGGTTCGTCCAGGACCTCCTCAACAGCGTCGTGGTCGTCGTCGCCGTCGTCGCGCTGTCCATCGTGGTCGCCTTCCTCGCGGCGACGGCGTTGACGCGGTTCCGGTTCTTCGGCCGCCGCAGCTTCCTCATCGGCGTGCTGGTGCTGCAGATGGTCCCGGTGCCCGCGCTGGTCATCCCGCTGTTCCTCAGCCTCAAGAGCGCGCACCTGCTCGACACGCTGTTCGGCCTCGTGCTGACGTACGTGGCGCTCGTGCTGCCGTTCACCATCTGGACGCTGCGCGGGTTCCTGCACGGCATCCCCGTCGAACTGGAGGAAGCGGCGATGGTCGACGGCGCGACGCGCGGGCGCGTCATGCGCTCGGTCCTGCTGCCGCTCGTGCTGCCCGGGCTGATCGCGACCAGCGTGTTCGCGTTCATCACCGCGTGGAACGACTTCCTGTTCGCCTACGTGATCATGAAGGACAGCTCGGGCTACACTCTGCCGGTCTGGCTGGTCTCGTTCAGCACCAGCACGGGCACCGACTACGGCGGCCTCATCGCCGCGTCGACGCTGTTCGCCCTGCCCGTCGTCGTCTTCTTCGCGCTGGTGCAGCGCCACCTGGTCGAGGGCATGACCGCGGGGGCGGTGAAGGGCTGATGGTCATCCCCCACCCCGCGCGGCTGACCCGCCACGCCGGTTCCTTCACACCCACCGGCGTCCAAATCGGACCGGGCACGCACGGACCCGCCCGGCTGCTCGCCGAGTACGCGGACCTCCCCGTCGTCCACAGTGGACCCGCCATCCGGCTCGCGCTGGAGCCCGGTTTCGGGTCCGAGGAATACGCGCTCGACGTCACCACGCGAGAAGCGAACCTCACCGCGTCCACCGAAGCGGGCCTGCTCGCCGGGGTGCAGACGGTCCGCCAGCTGCTCCCCCGGCTCGAGTGCCTGACGATCCGCGACGCGCCGCGGCTGCCGTGGCGCGGGGTGCTGCTCGACGTCGCCCGGCACTTCCTGCCCCTGGAGTTCCTGCGCGAGTTCGTCGACCTCCTGGCGCTGCACAAGTACAACGTCCTGCACCTGCACCTCACCGACGACCAGGGCTGGCGGATCGAGATCGACGGGTGGCCGCGGCTGACCGAGGTCGGGGCCTGGCGCGCGGAATCGATGGTCGGGGCCGCGGGCAGCGGCGTCTTCGACGGCGTTCCCCACGGCGGCTTCTACACCCGGCGGGAGCTGCGGGAACTCGTCGCCTTCGCCGCCGCGCGCGGAGTGCGGGTCGTGCCGGAGATCGATCTGCCCGGCCACGTCCGCGCGGCACTGGCCGCCTACCCCGAGCTGGGCAACCGGCCCGGCGTGCGGCTCCCGGTGTGGACGGAGTGGGGCATCAGCCCGGACATCCTCGGCGTCCACGACGGCGCGTTCGCCTTCTGCGAGGACGTGCTCACGCAGGTCGCCGACGTCTTCCCGGCCCCGTACCTGCACATCGGCGGCGACGAATGCCCGACGACGCAGTGGGCGGAAAGCCCGGTCGCCCGGGCGAAAGCCGCGGCGCTCGGGCTGGGCAGCACCGCCGAGCTGCACCCGTGGTTCCTCGGCGAGCTGCACCGCGTGGTCGCCGGGCTCGGCAGGCAGGCGGTGTGCTGGGACGAGACCGGCCACGCCGCCGGCCGGCTGCCCGCCGACCTGGTCGTCACCGCGTGGCGCGACGCCGCACACGGTGAGCTCGCCGTCGCCCGCGGCCACCAGGTCGTGATGGCCCCGCACCTGTCCACGTACTTCGACTACCGGCAGACCGAGGAGCCGGGCGAGCCGCCGCGCGAACCCATCACGACGCTGGAAGACGTCTACCGCTTCGACCCGCTGGCCGGCGGGCTCCCGGTCAGCGACGGCACCCGGCCGGGCGTGCTCGGGACGCAGGCTCAGCTGTGGACCGAGCACGCGCCGACCCCCGACCACGTGCGGCACCTCGCCTTCCCGCGGCTGTGCGCGCTCGCCGAGCGGGCGTGGTCGCCACCGGGCCGCGGTTATGCTGATTTCCACCAGCGGCTGGCCGGCCACCTCACCCGGCTGCGCGCGCTGGGTGCCCTGCCGAAGGAGCGCGTCCGGTTCGCCGGCGCGGTCCCCGTACCCGAAAAGACGGTGCCTTGACCGCTGAGCCATCCGGGGCTTCACCCCAGGCCGGGGGCTCCGCCACCCGGGGCCCCCGAAACGATGGTGGCGAGCCGGCGGACCGGCCGCCCACCGTGAAGCGCGACCGCGTCCGACGGCACCTGCTGAAGGTGATCGAGAACGTGGGCCCCGGTACCGGCCTGGCCTCCGAGCGGGATCTCGCCGCGGAGCTGGGCGTCTCGCGCCCGACCGTCCGGGCGGCGATCGACGAGCTGACCCGCACCGGGCTGCTGGTGCGCCAGCGCGGCCGCGGCACGTTCACCAGCCCGCAGAAGGTCACCCAGGAACTGGCCACCGGGCTCGCCGTCCCGCCCGCGGAAGGGCACTGGACCAGCCGGGTCGTCGCGTTCACCACGGCACCGGCGGCCCGCTCGCTCGCCGCCGAACTGGCGTGCGAGCCGGGCACGCCGGTCCTGCGCGTCACCCGGGTCCGGTACGTCGACGACGAGCCGATCGCGATCGAAAGCCTGGCGCTGCCCGCCGATCTCGTGCCCGGTCTGCTGCCCGCCGACCTCGAGACCGGAAACTTCTACCGGCTGCTGCGGGAGCGCTTCGGGATCGCCGTGCAGGACGCGGTGCAGACGATCGAGCCGGCCGTGACCAACCCGGACCAGGCCGAGCTGCTGGAAATCGCGGTGTACGCCCCGATCCTGCACATCGAACGGCTGACCCGCGACACGACCGGCCGCGTGGTCGAACTGACCCGCTCGGTCTACCGCGGCGACCGGTACCGCATCACGTCGAAACTCCGCTTCGACGCCGAATCCGGTTGATCGCGCATCCGGAAAATAAATCTTCGCCATCTGACGGAAACCGCGTTTCTTAGCGTGCCCTCGTTACCCGAACGAGTGACGCCGTGCCGACATCCGGGTGAGCACGCGTCGTGAAGAACCTTTTCACACCATGTACACACGAGTGCGCCGTGGCCACGAATTGCGCTGTTGGCATCGCCTTTTCGGCGCCCGGGTGAGAGCGCTTCAACGCACCGTGGCCGCGGCATAGGCTTTTCCTTCGGCCAGGAAAACGATTCCTGGAACCTCCACCGCGAAAGAATCGAGGACAGTTCATGCGAAGACGCATGCTGGGAGCGTTCCTGCCGCTGGTGCTCGTGGCGGCGACCGCCGCCCCGCTGCCCGCGGCCGCCGATCCCGCGCCCGCCGCGGTTTCCGCGCTGACGAAGTCCGTGCAGGGCACCGGTTCCCCCGCCGACCACGGCGCGACGGCGAACTGGGTCATCGGGTACGACGACCACGCGACGACGACGGGCGCCGCGACCGTCACCGACGCCGTCGGGGCGGGCCAGGCGTTCCAGTCCGGTTCCCTGCACGTCCCGCCCGGCTGGACCCCGCAGTGGTCCACCGACGGCAGCACCTTCACCGGCACCGAACCCGCGTCCGGGGTGACGGCCGTGCGCGCCACGAACCCGGACGCCGGGCCCGACGCGACCCAGCTGTCCGGCGCTCTCACCCCGCCCGTGCAGGCGGTCACGACGGCGACCGGCGGCGACGGCTTCTCGCCGATCCTGTACCGCACGCCGGGTGGCGTGCTGCAGGCGTGGAACATCTACCACCACCTGGGCGCCACTTCCCCGAAGGTGGTCTGCACCGACCTCGCCACCGGGCAGCGCTGCCCGGGCGGCCCGTGGCCGAAGGTGCTCAACACCGCACCCGGCCCGCTCGGCACCCTGGGCGCCGGCGACATCGCCAGCACCATGGTCGAGCAGTACGTGCGCGACCCCGCCGCGCCCGCGAAGGTCTACTACCCCGCGGTGACGGCGTCGTCGGTCGGCGTCGGCTGCCTCGACCTGGCCGCCGCGGCCAACTGCGGCTACTCGGCTTTGGCCAGCGTGGGTGGCTCGCCGCCGGTCAGCAGCATCACCGGGCTCGTCGAGAGCGGCGGCAACGTCTACGGCCTGATCAGCTCCGGCGCGGTGGTCTGCTGGACCATCGCCACGCAGAGCGCCTGCGGCGGCCAGCCGTACGCGCCGATCGTCCCGGCCGCCAACCAGCCCTACGTCTACGGCGCGCTGACCCTGGTGGGGAACAAGATCTTCGCGTCGACCTCGAACCCCGGCACCGCGCAGCAGCCTTCGCTGGGCTGCTTCGACCCGGCGACGGCCACGGCGTGCGCGAACTGGGCGTCGTCGCGGCCCACCGGACCGGCGGGCAGCTACAACTACAACTCCTACACGGCGTTCGGCACGAACGGTGCCCCGGTGGGCGCGTGCGCGACGACGACCGGCGGTACCGGCGGCACGACGTGCTACGCCCTCGACGGTTCCGCGCTCGCGGCCCCGCCGGGACCGGCCGCGCTGGGCGGTGGTGTCTACGCCTTCCCGCCGGAGGTCGTCACCGATCCGAACGGTCACGTGCGCAGCTACCTCCCGGTCTGGAACGGCGGCATCGCGGGCGCGGCGGTCTGCCACGACTGGACGACGGGGGCGGCGTGCGCGGGGCTGCCGGCCCTGATCACGCACCCCTCGGCGAACGGCGGGGCCACGCGGGACTACGGCTACTCCTACGACGCGCCGTCGGGCTGCCTGATCGGCCTCGGCGACGCGGGCGTGCTGTTCTCGATGGACCCGGCCACCGGCGCCACGCCGTGCGTCCGGTCCGGCGGGCAGGTCACGCTGAAACCGGGAGACTTCTACTGCGACGGCGGAAGTCACGTCCAGGGCTACACGGCGGCGCGGCTGACCGGCGTCGACCCGGCGAACGTCGACTTCGCCGCGTCCCGGGTGACGGTGACCGATCAGGACAACGCGGTCGTGCCGACGCCCGGCTTCGCCCCGGACGGTTCGGTCGACCTCACCGGCGTCTCCGTGGCGGCGCACCCGTCGATCACGGTGACGACGACGCTCGTGCTGCACAGCGCGGCGGGCTTCACCGGCTCTCTGGTGGTCGACTACGCCGGCGACGCGCCGCAGCTGTGCTTCCGCACGACGATCGCGGCGGACTGCGCGGTGTCGTCGGTGGCGAACACGGCCACCGGCACCGACTCGACGGGCTCGTTCACGTCGAACACCGTGACGCTGCCGGTCGCGCCGGGTGCGTCGTGCACGCCGAAGGTCAAGGTGGAGAAGGAGATCTGCACCTCGGCCACGGCGGCCAAGTGCGGGCCGGGCGGCTCCGGCCCGTGGGCGAAACAGGCCGGCGTCGGTCTGCTGGGCCTGCTGTTCGCGACCGCGTACTGGCGGATCACGGTGACGAACGAAGGTCCGGTCGGCATCACCTCGGCGCAGGTGGTGGACAGCGTGGAACCGTCGTGCCAGACGGGTCCGTTCACCCTCGCCCCCGGGCAGTCGCAGCAGGTCCACTGCTCGACGTACGCGCTGCTGAACCTGTTCCCGATCACCAACCAGGCGAAGGTGAGCTACGTGCCGGTGAACGTTCCGCCGGGGACGCCGCCTTCGCACACGAACTGGTCGTCGGCGAAGGCCTGTTCACTGCTGTGCGTTCTCTAGGATGACCGCCCGCGGGAGGCGTTCCGGCGTCTCCCGCGGGCCTTCCGGCGCGACCGCGGGGGCCATCAGGACCGCGCAGAGCGGGACCGCCATCGCGATCGCGGCGAGCACGAACACCGGGAACAGGAAGGAGAACACCTCGACACCCGCCGGGTCCGGGGCGGACATGTCCATGTTCATCCGCACCGCGGCCATGCCCGTGTAGTGCATGCCGGTGACCGCCGCGCCCATCACGAACCCGGCGAGCAGGCGCAGGGACAGCCGGTCGAGGAAGACGGCGAACCACAGCGCCGCCGTCGCCGCGACGATCGCGATCACCACCGACAGCGCGACGAGGAGGCCGTCGTAGCCGAAGTCACCCTTCACGCGCAGGGCCGACATCCCGGTGTAGTGCATGACGTTGACGGCGAGGCCGGTGATCACGCCGCCGAGCGCGAGCCGCCACCAGCCGAACTTCGCGCGGCCGCCGACGACCACCAGCCCGGCGAACACCGCGGCGATCGACAGCAGCGCCGACAGCACCGTGCGGAAGACGTCGTAGCGCACCGGCATCCCCGGCGTGCTGAAGCCCAGCATGGCCACGAAGTGCATGAGCCAGATGCCGACGCCGCCGATCGAGATCGCCGCCAGCACGAGCCACCGCAGGCGGTGCCTGCTGCTCACCGCGTGGCGGGCCTGCACCGCACAGGCGAGGCCGAGCGCGCAGCCGACCACCGAGGTCAGGTAGGCGAGCACGAGCAGCCAGTGCCCGAGCGCGAAGTGTTCCATGGTCGGTTCCTCTCTACAGGTCACGCAGACCGTGCAGCACGCGTTCCATCAAGTCGTGGCGCTCGTCCCAGCCGGCGTGCTCGCCGAGGGTGTCGCGGACGATCACCATGCCGTCTTCCACCAGGTCCGAGACGAGCACCCGGACCACCCCCAGCGGCAGCCGCAGCAGCGCGGCGACCTCCATCAGCGACCGCGGCCGCAGGCACAGCTCGGTGACCTGGTCGAACGCGCTGCTCGACTGGTAGCCGGCCGCCGCGCGACCCGCCGCCGTCGTCTCGACGAGCGCTTCCACCGCGAAGTCGACCGACGGCGCCGTCCGGCCCTCGGTCCAGGCGTAGGGGCGGGCCAGCGCCGGGCTCCGGCGTGGCTCCCCTTCGCCTGCGTAGCCGGTCACCGCCGGTCCTGGCCCACCGGCATCTCGCGCGCGGGCACGTCGACCTGTCGCCCCACCCGCTCGACCAGCATCGTCATCTCGTAGCCGACGAGCCCGATGTCGCAGCCGGTGGACGCGAGGACGACGAGGTTCGAGCCGTCGCCGACGCTCATCAGCAGCAGGAACCCCTGCTCCATCTCGATGACCGACTGGACGACCCGCCCCGCGGTGAACAGCTCCGCGGTCCCGAGCGAAAGGCTCGACAACCCGGCGGCGATGGCCGCGAGCTGGTCGGCGCGCTCCCGGGGCAGCGACTCGTCGGCCGCGACGAGCAGCCCGTCGGCGGAGACGAGCACCGCGTGCGCGACCCCCGAGACGTCCTGGACGAAGCCGTGGACGAGCCAGTTCAACGTAGCGGTCCGTTCGGGCGCCGTCACGGTGCCGGGAAAAGCTGCCAAGGTCCGCGCCGACGGTTCGGCGCCGGGCACGCGCCGCTGGTGCACGTCGGGGAGTTCGGTCATCGGGGTTCCACTCCGTCCTTTCCGGATTCGTCCGCGCTCGCGGCGGTCTGCCGCCGGGCCGCGCGCATGCCCTGGTAGTGCCGGGACAAGCTGTTGCGGACGGCGGTGGCGTCCCGGAACGCCGCCCCGTCCGGCTCCCGCACCCGCGGCAGGGCCGCCCCGGGGGCGAGCTGCGCACCGGGCCGCCGGGTCGGCAGGCCGGCGGAGCTGAGGTTCTGCACGGCGGCGGGCTGGAGAGCGCTTTCCGCAGCGTGCCGCGCTTCGTCGGCGGGGCTGGACCAGTCCGGCAGGGGTTGGGCGGCCGGGGGCCGCTCGCCGGAGCGCTCGGGCGGGGTGGCCGCGATCGTGGGCCGTTCGCCGGAGCGGTCGGCCGGGGTGGCCGGTTCCGCGCCCGAGCGCTCCGTTCGCGCCGCGGTTCCCGCGGCCGGAGTCGCGGAGCGGTCCGCTGAAGCGGCCGCGGCCGCGGGCCATTCGCCGGAGCCGGTGCGGTCGGCCCGTCCCGCGGTCTCGGCGGGGCGCTTGCCCGGACCGGAGTGGTCCGCGTGCCGGGCCCCGCCTGCCTCGCCGGCGCGATCCGCCCGCGCGGCCGTTTCCGCGGCCGCGCTCGCGGGCCACTGGCCACTTCCGGACCGATCGGCGCCACCCTGCTCGCCCGAACCGGAGCGGCCCGCCGAACCGGAGCGGCCCGCGGCCGGGATCGCCGGCCCAGCACCCGGACCGTGCCGGTCCGCCGAACCGGCGCGGTCCGCGGTCCGGGTCGCCGGCCGCTCGCCCGAGCCGGGCACGTCGGCCGCCGGGACCACCGGCCACTCGCCGGTTCCGGAGCGATCGGCCCGTGCTCCGGTCTCCGCGTCCGGGACCACCGGCCACTCGCCGGTGCCGGCGGTGCCGTTCGTGGCCGCGTCCGCCTCGGTGGGCCAGCCGGCCGGGACCGCCGGGGGTTCCGTGCGCGGCGTGCGGCGGTTCACCGGTTTCGCCACCGGCTCGGTGAACCAGCTCGTCACCACCTGCTCGAAGATCGGCGTCGACGCCTGTGCCGGCACCACCGCCACCGGGCGGGCGTGGCCGTTCTGCCTCGCCGCCCCCGTGCGGCCCGCGCCGATCGGGCGGGCCAGGTCCGCGATCACCAGTGCGCCCGGGACGTGGACGCTCGCCGTCACACCCGCGTGGCGGACGCCCGGGGCCGTCGCGCGCAAGCGGACCGTCACGCCGTGGAGGGCCGCCAGGCGGCCGACCACGAACAGGCCCATCCGCCGGGTCGTTTCCGGGCCGACCGTGGCCGCCGCGGCGAGGCGGGCGTTGGCCGTCGTCAGTTCCTCCGGGCTCATGCCGAGGCCCTGGTCGACCACCTCGATGAGGAGGCCGCCGTCGGCGCCGCGGTCCGCGGTCAGGGCGACCTTGTGCTCCGGCGGGGAGAAGCGGGTCGCGTTTTCCAGCAGCTCGGCCAGGATGTGGACGACGTCCGCGGCCGCCTCCGGCTGGACCGAACCACGCGGGGCGTTGCCCAGCGCGACGCGGCGGTAGTCCTTGACCTCCGAGGTCGCCGCGCGCAGCAGGTCGCGCGTCGGCACCGGCTCGCGGCCGTGGCGCACCGGGCGGCCGCCGGCCAGGACGTGCAGGTTCTCGCCGTTGCGGCGCAGCCGGGTCGCGATGTGGTCGATGCGGAACAGCTCGTCGAGCCGGCGCGGGTCCTGCTCGCCGGACTCGAGGTCCTCGATGATCGTCAGCTGCTGCTCCACCAGCGACTGGCTCCGCCGCGACAGCGTCATGAACATTTCGCTGACCTGCTTGCGGAGGTCGGCCTGCTCGACCGCCAGCCGCACGGCCTCGCGGTGCATGTCGTCGAACGCGCTGGCCAGCTGGCCGATCTCCTCGTTCGTCCGGACGCCGACCTCGGGTACCGCGCGCCAGTCGACCTCCGTGCCCTCGCGGACCTGCCGGACGGTTTCCGGGAGCGCCTCGTTCGCCGCGTGCAGCGCCGCCGCCCGCAGCCGGCGCACCGGCGTGACCAGCGAACGCACCACCAGCAACGCGATGGCGAGTGCGCCGAGCAGTGCGCCGAGCACCAGCGCGGTGTCGCGCAGCGAGTCCGACCGGGCGTCGTCGGCGGCCGCCGAAACATCCGAAGCCAGCTTCGCCGTGACGTCGTTCAGCACGGCCGTCACGCCAGTCGTCTCCTTGGCGATCGACGAGAGCGACGCCGCGGTGGGGTCGAGCCGGTCTTCGGCGCCCTCCGTCGCGGTCTTGAACCGCGCCAGCAGCGTGCCGGTGAGCTGGTGTTCGGCCTGTTCCGCGAGCACTTCCTGCTCCGCGGCGGTCTGGATGGCGGCCGGGCGCAGCGACGCGTCGGCGGGGCTGTTCAGCGCCGCCCGCACGTACGTCTCCTCGGTCGCCAGCTCGGCGCGCAGGTGCACCAGCACCCGGGCGACCTCCGCGGTGCCGGCGACGTCGTCCGGGACGGTCTCGGGCACGAGGTCGCCGAGCGTGGCGATGATGTCGTTGTAGCCGGCGGCTTTCGTGCGGGTGTCGCCGTTCGCGGCGCCGGCCGCGCGGATGCCGGCGAGCTTGCCCAGCGCGGTGTTCAGCGCGCGGCCGCTGTCGCCGGGCAGCGGCGCGAAGCCGGTGTCTCGCTGGATCGCGGCCACCTTCGCGTCCACCGCGGCGGTGATCGCGCTCGGCGCCCCGGCCGGGACGGCCACCGCGGCGACCATCTCCTGGCCCAGCGACTCGGTGAGGCCGATCGTGTCGTGCAGCACCGGCAGCCGGTCGCGGGCCGCGCTCAGCTGCGTGGCGCGATCGAGCTCGCCCTGGATCCGGATTTCCGCCAGCGCCACCGCGACCAGCACCGGCAGCAGCAGCACGACGCTGATCTTGGTGCGCACGCTCCAGTGCGCCGGCCACCACGCGGCGTCCGCCAGCCGGCGGGGCGTGGGTGTTCTTTCGTGCATGGCGGAACCGCTCGATTCCCAGCCGCGCGCGGCCGACGTCGAACTCGGACAGGAGAGGACCCCAGGGCCGGTCACCGACGTCCCGGGCCAACGGTGGAAATGCCTCTCTCCCGGCCGGGCGAGGACGTGACGATGATCGAGCCGACCAGCAGGGAACATCACGTCCGGCACCCGTGTCAACCCCGCGCACGGCGTTTCGCGAGGGACGGTGTCGAATTATTTCCCGGCTAACGCTTGGTGTTTCACCGGTCGCTGCTTGTACATCGTACAAGCTGTATTCGCGCAGTTCCAGCCGTTGCTGAGCTACGCGAACTGATGTCGGCAGATTTACCCACGCACGGCCGGTCAATGTCGTTCGTGGCGAACTCGGCCATTGTTCCAATGGTTTGTTATTCATTCTCACCCCCTCCGGGTGGGGCGCCCCGCACCGGACCCGGCAGAATCGCCGCCGTGACCGATGTGGACGACAGCGCCGGGGCCGCGGCGGGGCACGGCAAGCGGGTCGGCTGGGTCGAGCTGTACTTCGACCTGGTCTTCGTGTTCGCGGTGGGCCAGGTGGCGCACGGCATCGTGGCCGAGCCGCACTGGTCGCGGGTCGCCACCGCGCTCGGCCTGTTCGCGACGCTGTGGTGGACGTGGATCGGCTTCGCCGTGCTCTACAACCGCCGTGGCGACGACGGGCGCGCCGCCGACCGGCTCTTCGTGCTCGCCGGCACCATCCCGTGCGCGATCGCGGCCACGCAGGCGCACCACGTCTTCGAGGGGCACCCGGCGATCTTCGCGCTGGCCATGGCCGGGGTCCGGGTGATCCTGGCGGCCGCGCACCGCTGGCCCGCGCGAGAGGGGCTCGACCAGCGCCGGATCACCTGGGGCTACACGGCTTCGGCGGTGCTGTTCGCGGTTTCGGCGTTCGCGCCCCACACGTGGGCGTTCTGGGTGTTCGCCCTGCTCCAGGAGGCGGGGTTCCTGCTGCTCGGCGACCGGCCCCGCCGCCGGCGCGGCGAACGGCCCTCGCGCGCGACCCGCTGGCGTGAGCTGATCTCGTCCCCGCACGACCCCAACCTCGCGGTCGACTCGGCGCACCTCGCCGAACGCTTCGGGCTCTTCATGATCCTGCTGCTGGGCGAGCTGGTGTTCACGGTCGGCACGGCGGCGCTCGACCGCCCGGCCGACGACTTCGCGTACTGGCTGGCGATGGTCGGCGGCCTGGTGCTGGCCGGTGCGCTGTGGTGGCTGTACTTCACGTCGGCGGCGCGGATCTACGAGCGGATGCTCGACCTGTCGGGCGGCAACCCGGCGCTCGCGTATTCGCTGTACGCGGGGGGCCACCTGCCCCCGGCGTTCGCGCTGGTGCTCATCGCGGCGGGGGTGAACCTGTCGCTGCACGAGTCCCCACCGCACGCGGCGGCGTGGTTCACGACGGCGGGCCTGACGATCTACCTGCTCGGCACCCGGGTCTTCGCGGCCGGCTCCCACCGCTGGTACTTCGGCCTGGCCCGCACGGCAGCACTGGTGGCCACGGTGAACCTGGCCTTCCTGGACCGGCTCCTCCCGGCCCCGGCGGTGGTGGTGGCGATCGCGGTATGGGGCGTCGGGGCGGCGGCGATCGCATCGACGATCCGGCACCGGGCCCTGGACCGCATGGGCGACGACCCGCTGACCTTCCTGCGCGAGCGGGCCTGGCGGGGTGGCGACGACGGGTAGCGCGGGCTCAGCTGGTCAGGATCTGCGGTGAGAGCACCTTCAGCATCGCGTTCGTCCACTTGAGCTGCCGCAGCGTCCGCGGGTGGCCAGCAGCGGCAAACCCGGGCCGGACAACGCCGTCCTCGGCCAGGCCCAAGCCGTGGTCACGACCCGCGCGGGCCACCTCGCGGACGTGCGCGGCCGGCCGCCGCAGCCGAAGGACTCCTTCAGCGCGGTCGCCGTGCACAGCCGCGGGTTGCCGTCGAGGTGGTTGCGCCCGGGCCCCGCTCGGCCAGGAACTCCTTACCGCGCCGGACGATCAGCTCCATCGCCTCGTCCCGGCTCGCGAGGAGGTGGCCTGACCGGCGAAGAGCTCCTTCGGGTCGGGGCGCCCGTGGTGACGCAGTCGTCGGCGAGGCGGCTGCCCGCCCGAACCGGCCACGGCACCCCTGGCTCGTACGGCGTCCCAGTCACCCAGGGCACTTGATCCGGTGCCGGGTACCCGCCACGGGATCGGGCAAACGCCGTCGGCGCCGTTTTAAGTTGCGCGACGCAATGGTGACCGCGCATCCGATTCCTCCGCTTCGACCGCCGCGGCGAACCTCTCGAAAGCCTCGATCGCCGCATCGCGGGCGCCCGGGCCGAGGCGGTGCAGGACGCCCGCCAGCACGCGGCGGCGGTCGCGGTCGACGCGGTCCACGAGCTGGCGGCCCGCGCCGGTCGGCGCCAGCAGCGTCTCGCGGCGGTTCAGCGGGTTCGGGGCCTTTTCCAGCAGCGCGAGCGTGCCCAGCCGATCACACGCCCGGGTGACCGACGAGGGGTTGAGCGCCAGTTCGCGGGCGACCTTGCCCATCGTCACCGGCGTCCGGTCCACCACCACCCTCAGCGCGCGGAACTGGGTGAGCGTCAGCTGCTCGGTGTTCCGCTCGACGGTCGAATCCGCGATGGTCACCATCGCCCGCAGCACCGCCAGTGCCGCTTCGGTGCCATCGTCCGCCTGCCACGTTTGCGTCACGCAAGCATGATAGCCGCCGAAAGCGGGTACGCGCTCACCGAAGCGAAGCAAGGGAGTGCTCATGAGCCAGACAGTCGGCGACTACCTGCTCCAGCGCCTGCGCGAATGGGGCGTGGAGCAGGTTTTCGCCTACCCGGGTGACGGCATCAACGGCATCGTCGCCTCGTTCGGGAAAGCGGACAACCAGCCGCGGTTCGTCCAGACCCGGCACGAGGAGATGGCCGCGTTCGCGGCCGTCGGCTACGCGAAGTTCAGCGGCCGGCCGGGCGTGTGCCTGGCGACGTCCGGCCCGGGCGCGATCCACCTGCTCAACGGGCTGTACGACGCGAAGCTCGACCACGTGCCCGTGGTGGCGATCGTCGGGCAGACCGCGCGCAGCGCGATGGGCGGCAGCTACCAGCAGGAAGTCGACCTGCAGGCGCTGTTCAAGGACGTCGCGAGCGAGTACCTCGTCGAGGTCAACGTCGCCGAGCAGCTGCCGAACGCCCTCGACCGCGCGATCCGGACGGCCGAGTCGTCCCGCTGCCCGACCGCCCTGATCATTCCCGCGGACCTGCAGGAAGAGCCGTACTCGCCGCCGCAGCACGCGTTCAAGCAGGTGCCCTCCAGCCCGCCGAGCACGTCGTGGCCGCGCCCGGTGCCGCCCGAGGCCGACCTCGACGCCGCGGCCGAGGTGCTCAACGCCGGCGAGAAGGTCGCCGTCCTCGTCGGGCAGGGCGCGCGCGGCGCCGCCGAAGAGGTCCGTCAGCTCGCCGAGGTCACCGGCGCCGGGGTCGCGAAGGCGTTGCTGGGCAAGGACGTCCTGCCCGACGACCTGCCGTGGGTGACCGGCGCGATCGGGCTGCTCGGCACCCGGCCGAGCTACGAGCTGATGCGCGACTGCGACACGCTGCTGATCGTCGGCTCGAACTTCCCGTACAGCCAGTTCCTGCCGGACTTCGGCCAGGCGCGCGCGGTGCAGATCGACCTGGACGGCCGGTTCATCGGGATGCGCTACCCGACCGAGGTCAACCTCGTCGGCGACAGCGCGGCGACGTTGCGGGCGCTGCTGCCCAAGCTGGCGAGCAAGCCGGACCGGGCGTGGCGCGAGACGATCGAGAAGAACGTCGCTTCCTGGTGGGACACCGTCGAAAAGGAAGCCGCGGTCGAAGCGGACCCGGTCAACCCGATGGCCATCGTGTCCGAGCTGTCGCGGCGGATCCCGGAGAACGCGATCGTCACCGCGGACTCCGGGTCCTCGACCAACTGGTACGCCCGCAACCTCCGCATCCGCGGAGACATCCGCGGGTCCCTGTCCGGCACGCTCGCCACGATGGGCCCCGGCGTCCCGTACGCGATCGGCGCGAAGTTCGCCCACCCCGACCGGCCGGTGATCGCACTGGTCGGCGACGGCGCCATGCAGATGAACGGCCTGGCCGAGCTGATCACGATCGCGCGGTACCAGAGCCTGTGGAGCGACCCCACCTGCGTGATCTGCGTGTTCCACAACAACGACCTGAACCAGGTTACGTGGGAGCTGCGCGCGATGGGCGGCGCACCGAAGTTCGAGGAGTCCCAGAGCCTGCCCGACGTCGACTACGCGGGGTTCGCGCTGTCGCTCGGGCTCACGGCGGTCACGGTCGACAAGCCGGACCAGCTGGCCACGGCCTGGGACACGGTGCTGACCGCCGGCAAGCCCGCGGTGCTCGACGTCCGCTGCGACCCGGAGGTGCCGCCGATCCCGCCGCACGCCACCTTCGAGCAGATGAAGTCCGCCGCCCAGTCGGTGCTCAAGGGCGACCCGGACGCGTTCCACCTCGTGGTGCAGGGGGTCAAGACGAAGCTCCAGGAGTTCCTGCCGGGGAGCCGGTGACCCGGCCGGCGATGCAGTGATCCCGGAATTCCACGAGGGCATCAGCTGTGCGCCCCGGTCCCGCCGCGCGGGACCGGGGTTCGTCGTGCTCGGGCGAAGGCGGGCCTCAGCTCTGGCTGGGGATCTCCGTGGCCCGTTCCCAGCCCGACGGCAGGCGGCTGACGTTCAGGGCGTGGTCGAGGCCGCTGGCCGACAAGGCGCGGCGGACCACCCGGTTGTCGCCGGTGACGATGCGCAGGGTCGAGTTCTCGCGGACCGTCCTGGCCTGGATGCCGCCGAGGGCGGCGAGGCCGGCCGAGTCGAGGAGGTCGACCTCGGAGAGGTCGAGCACCAGGATCGGGAAGCGGCGGTGCGCCCACGTGCTCAGCGCCGAGCGGAGCTGAGCGGCGCTGTCTTCGTCGAGGGCGCCGCGGATCTTCACCATGACCGCGCCGAAGTACGGGCGGACGACCTGGATGTCGAAGGGGCTGCGCGCCTGGCGCGCCGACGGCACCACGGAGATCGCCGTCGCGGGGGGCTGGACGACTAACATTTCTCCACGCCTCATTCGAAGATGACGTGACGAACGGGTCTCACCGGCCCGCTCGAACGGCTGACAAATCGGGGGGCGGCTGTACTTTCTGAACCGCACTTCGCAGCGTAGCCCTTGATCCAAACGGCGCAACCCCGCCAACGGCCGAACCGGGCACCCCCGCATGCGACGGCCGTCTTCGCAGCTCAAACCACCCATCCGGGTGAAGTTTTCGTCGTGCCGCCGCACTCTTGACAGCGGTGCGTGTACTCCGCATCCTAGGTGCATATCAGGTTTCCTTACATCCAACGCCGAGGCATCTACGCAGAGCGCCACACTTAGCCACCGTCCGTAGCAGGAACCCTGTCACCGGTGACAAGGAGACGAACGCCGTGACCCGATCCCCCGGCCCGGCCGATTTCGGCCTGGGCAGCTGGCCCGCGCGGCGGGCGCGGATCTCGCCGGACCGCACCGCGCTCGACGGCGGCGGCGGGCAAGACCGCACGCTGACGTACGCCGGCCTCGCCGAGCGCGTCGAGCGGCTGGCCGGCGCGCTGACCCGGCTGGGGGTGCGCCCCGGCGACCGGGTGGCCTACCTCGGCGTCAACGCCACCACCGTCTTCGAGGCGCTCTTCGCCACCGCCCGCTGCGGCGCGCTCTTCGTCCCGCTCAACTACCGGCTCTCCGGCACGGAAATCCGGTACATGCTCGACGACAGCGGCGCCTCGGTCCTGGTGCACAGCCCCGACACCGACGCGCTCGTCGCCGCGGCCGGCCCGCTGCCGGTGCGGCACGTGCTGGCGACGGACCCGGCGTCGTGCCCGGCGGGCGGGCTGGACTTCGAGGCCGAGCTCGCCGCGGGCGGTCCCCCGCCGGGCACCGGGATCGCGCTCGACGACCCGTGCCTGCTGCTCTACACCTCCGGCACCACCGGCCGCCCGAAGGCCGCCGTCCTCACCCACGGCAACCTCACCTGGAACACCGTCAACCAGCTGGCCCACCTCGACGTCCCGGGCACCGACAAGGCGCTGTGCATCGCGCCGCTGTTCCATTGCGTCGGGCTGGGCCAGATCACGCTGCCGACGCTGTTCAAGGGCGGCAGCGTGGAACCGGTCGCGAAGTTCGACGCGGGCGCGATTCTCGGCCGGATCGGCGCGGCCGGCATCACGAGCTTCTCCGCCGTCCCCACGATGCTGGAAATGCTCTGCCGCCACGAAAGCTGGGCGAGCACCGACCTCAGCTCCCTCACCTGCGTCCTCTACGGCGGCTCGCCGGTGGCCGAGCGGGTGGCCCGCGCGTGGCTCGACCGCGGCGTGCAGCTCCTGCAGGGCTACGGCATGACCGAAGCCGCGCCGGGGGTCTCGATGGCCACCCACGAGGGCACCCCCGCCCACCCGGTCGCCGCCGGGGTGCCGCACTTCTTCACCGACGTCGCCGCGCTCGGCCCGGACCTCGCCCCGGCGCCGCTGGGGGCCGAGCCCGCCGAGCTGCTGGTGCGCGGCCCGCACGTCTTCGCCGGCTACTGGAACCGGCCCGAAGAGTCGAAGGCGAGCTTCGTCGAGGATGACTGGTTCCGGACCGGCGACGTCGTCCGCGTCGACGACGACGGCTGGGCCCACGTCGTCGACCGGGTCAAGGACGTGATCATCTCCGGCGGCGAGAACGTCTACCCCGCCGAGGTCGAGGCGGTCGCCACGCAGCTGGACGACGTCGAGGCGTGCGCCGTGGTCGGCGTGCCCGACGCGCGCTGGGGCGAGGTCGGCGCCGCCTTCGTCGTCCCGCGCCCCGGGTCCCGGCTCGACGAAGCGGCCTTCCGCGCCCACCTCGAACAACACCTCGCCCGCTACAAGATCCCCAAGCACGTCGAGTTCACCGAAGCCCTGCCCCGCAACGCCACCGGCAAGATCCGCCGCGTCGAACTGCGCGCGCGAGCCGCCGGCGCCTTCCCGAACGGACCCGCATGACCACCGCCCTGCTGCCCCCTTCCCTGCGCGTCGACCGGCACGACGAGGTCGCCGTGCTGCGGCTGTGCCGCCCGGAGAAGCGCAACGCCCTCGACGACGCCACCGTGCTCGGCCTCGAAGCCTTCTTCGGCGCGCCGCCGTCCGGGGTCAAGGCGGTCGTGCTCGACGCCGCGGGCGACCACTTCTCGGCCGGGCTGGACCTGGCCGAGCTCACCGAGCGCGACGCGTTCGAGGGCCTGGAGCACTCGATGATGTGGCACCGCGCGTTCGAGCGGCTCGAACGCGGGCGCGTGCCGGTGGTCGCCGTGCTCAAGGGCGCGGTCGTCGGCGGCGGCCTGGAACTGGCGGCCGCCGCGCACATCCGCGTCGCCGAGCCCTCCGCGTTCTACGCGCTGCCGGAGGGCCAGCGCGGCCTGTTCGTCGGCGGTGGCGCGTCGGTGCGGGTGCCGCGGCTGATCGGCGCGCACCGGATGGCCGACATGATGCTCACCGGCCGCGTGCTCGACGCCGACGAAGGCCACGCCGCCGGGCTTTCGCACTACCGCGCCGAAAACGGCTTCGAGCACGCCATGGACCTGGCCCGCAAGATCGCCGCGAACTCGCCGATCACGAACTTCGCCGTCCTCCAGGCGCTGCCGCGCATCGCCGAGGCCAACCCGGCGGAGGGCTACCTGATGGAAGCGCTGATGGCGGCGGTCGCGAGCGGCAGCGCCGAGGCGAAGGAGCGGATGCAGGCGTTCCTCGAGAAGCGCGCGGGGAAGGTCGGCCGATGACCGAGATCGGCCGGTACCTGGCGTGGCTGGCCGGCCGCGGCCACGCGTTCGACGACTACGCCGCACTGCACCGCTGGTCCGTCACCGACCTCGACGGCTTCTGGTCGTCGATCAAGGACTTCTTCGGCGTCCGCTTCCACTCCCCCGCGACGGCCGTCGTGCCCGACCGGCGGATGCCCGGCACCGCGTGGTTCCCCGGCGCGACCCTGAACTACGCCGAGCACGCGCTCGGCGGTCCGGCGGACGAGATCGCCGTCATCGCGTACTCCCAGACGCGCGAACGCGCCGAGCTGACCTGGGACGAGCTGCGCGACCAGGTCGCCCGGGCCCGCGCCGGGCTGCGCCGGCTCGGGGTCCGAAGCGGTGACCGGGTCGTCGCGTACCTGCCGAACACCCCGGAGACCGTGGTCGCCTACCTCGCCGTCGCGAGCCTCGGCGCGGTCTGGGCGTCCTGCGCCCCGGAGTTCGGCGCCCGCTCGGTGGTCGACCGGTTCGGCCAGATCGAGCCGCGGGTGCTGCTCACCGTGTCCGGCTACCGCTACGGCGCCAAGGACGTCGACCGCCGCGGCGAAGTCGCCGAAATCCGCGCCGGCCTGCCGACCGTGGAGCACGTCGTGCACGTCCCCTACGGCGAGCACGGCCTCCCCGGCACGACCGCCTGGGCCGAGCTGCTCGCCGAGCCCGAGCCCGGGTTCGAGCCCGTCGGGTTCGCGCACCCCCTGTGCGTGCTGTTCTCCTCGGGCACCACCGGGAAGCCGAAGGCGATCGTGCACGGCCACGGCGGGCTCCTGCTCGAACACCTCAAGAACCACGGCCTCAGCTGGGACCTGCGCCCCGGCGACCGGATGCTGTGGTTCTCCACCACCGCGTGGATGATGTGGAACGCGCTCGTCTCCGGGCTGCTCACCGGCACGTCGATCGTGCTCGTCGACGGCAACCCGCTGCACCCGGACCTCGCGTGGCAGTGGCGGCTGGCCGCCGAAACCCGCGCGACGCTGATGGGCGCGAGCCCGGGTTTCCTGATGGCGTGCCGGAAAGCGGGCCTGAACCCGGCGACGGAGTACGACCTGTCGGCGTTGCGGCAGCTCGGCGCGGCGGGCAGTCCGTTGCCGGCCGAGGGCTACCACTGGGTGCGGGACGTCTTCGGGCCGGACGTGCTGCTCAACGTCGGCAGCGGCGGCACCGACGTCTGCAGCGGAATCGTCCAGGGTGGCCCGCTGCAGCCCGTCATCGCCGGCGAGATCTCCGGGCCCTGTCTCGGCGTCGACGCGAAGGCGTTCGACGAGCACGGGAAGCCGGTGGTCGGCGAGCTGGGCGAACTGGTCATCACCGCGCCGATGCCGTCCATGCCGGTCGGGTTCTGGGGCGACGACACCGGTGAGCGCTACCGCGAGACGTACTTCGGCACCTACCCCGGCGTCTGGCGCCACGGCGACTGGATCCGGTTCTCGCCCGGGGGCAGCTGCGTGATCGCCGGCCGCTCGGACGCCACCCTCAACCGCGGCGGCGTCCGGCTCGGCACGGCCGAGTTCTACGCCGTCGTCGAGGAACTACCGGAGGTCGAGGACTCGCTCGTCGTGCACCTCGAAGACCCAGCGGGCGGCAACGGCGACCTCCGGCTCTACGTCGTCCTCCGTGACGGCGTCCTGAACGCCCCGCTGCGCACGAAGATCGCGACGGCGTTGAAGAGCGCGCTGTCGCCGCGGCACGTGCCGGACGCGATCACCGCCGTGCCGGCGATCCCCCGCAACCGCACCGGGAAGAAACTGGAGGTGCCCGTGAAGAAGCTCCTGCTCGGCGCCCGCGCCGAAGACGTCGTCGGCCGGGACGTCCTGGCCGATCCCACCGCGCTGGACCACTTCGGGGCGCTCGCATGAGCGAGCTCGCGAGCGAATCATCCAACACTGCGTTTCCGGCTCAGGCGGCACCGAGCGCCAGCGAGGTGTGCGCATGAGTACCGTCGCGGTCGTCGGCACCGGCGTGATCGGCGCGAGCTGGGCCGCCCTCTTCCTCGCCAACGGCCTCGACGTCGTCGCCACCGATCCGGCGCCCG
The DNA here is from genome assembly GCF_046548815.1 of Amycolatopsis sp. cmx-4-83. Lineage (NCBI taxonomy): Bacteria > Bacillati > Actinomycetota > Actinomycetes > Pseudonocardiales > Pseudonocardiaceae > Amycolatopsis > Amycolatopsis sp. cmx-4-83. The sequence continues at coordinate 542,184 of NZ_JAEBEF010000008.1, forward strand.
GCGCCGAAGAGCGGCTGCGGAGCGTCCTCGAAGGCACGCCGACGGACCGGCTGCGGTTCGTCACCGACGCCGGCGAAGCCGCGGCCGCCGCGGACTTCGTGCAGGAGAACGGCCCCGAGCGCGAAGACGTGAAGCACGCCCTGTTCGCCGTCCTCGACGAGGCCGCGCGCCCGGACGTGATCCTGGCCAGCAGCTCGTCCGGGCTGCTGCCGAGCGTCATCGCGCGCGGCTGCCCGCAGCACCCGGAGCGCGTCGTCGTCGGGCACCCCTTCAACCCGCCGCACCTGATCCCGCTGGTCGAGGTCGTGCCCGGGCAGGACACCGCGCCCGAGGTCGTCGACCGGGCCGTGGCGTTCTACGCCTCGGTCGGGAAGCGGCCGATCCGGCTGACGCGGGAAGTGCCCGGCCATCTCGCGAACCGGCTGCAGGCCGCGCTGTGGCAGGAGGCGTATTCGCTGGTGGAGCGCGGCATCGCGACCGTCGCCGACATCGACACCGCCATCGCGTACGGCCCCGGCCTGCGCTGGGCCGTGCTCGGGCCGTTCCTCAACCAGCACCTCTCCGGCGGCGCGGGCGGCCTGGCCCACGTCCTCGAACACCTCGGCCCGCCCACCGAGCGGTGGTGGCGCGACCTCGGCCGCGTCCACCTCACGCCCGAGCTCGCCGAGACGCTGGTCGCCGGCGTCGACGCCGAGCTGGCCGGCACCGATCGGCAGTCCCTCGTCGCCGCGCGCGACGCCGTCCTCGAGCGCCTGCTGGCCGCCAAGGCCGCCCAGCCCGACCTGCCCTGAGTGGAGTTTTCCGTGGACCTTTCCGCACTGACCGCCATCGACGTGCACACCCACGTCGAACAAGACGGCCACGGCTGTTTCGCCCTCGACCAGGAGCTCCTGGACGCGTCCGCGAAGTACTTCCGGGCCGGCCAGGACCGCACCCCGACGGTGACCGCGATCGCCGAACACTACCGGGCGCGGAACATGGCCGCCGTCGTCTTCACGGTCGAGGCGCCCTCCGCCACCGGGCACCCGGCGCTCTCGAGCGAGGAGATCGCCGACGCGGCCCGCGAACACCCGGACGTGCTCATCCCGTTCGGCTCGGTCGACCCGCACGCCGGCAAGGCCGCGGTCACCCGCGCGCGGCGGCTGGTCGGCGAGCACGGGGTGCGCGGGTTCAAGTTCCACCCGAGCCTGCAGGCGTTCGAGCCGAACGACGTGCGGTTCTACCCGCTGTACGAGGCGATCGGGGAGCTGGGCGTGCCGGCGCTGTTCCACACCGGCCAGACGGGGATCGGCGCGGGACTGCCCGGCGGGCACGGCATCAAGCTGCGCTACTCGAACCCGATGCTGCTCGACGACGTCGCCGCGGACTTCCCGGACCTGACGATCATCCTGGCCCACCCGTCGGTGCCGTGGCAGGACGAGGCGATCTCGATCGCGACGCACAAGGCGAACGTGTACATCGACCTGTCGGGCTGGTCGCCGAAGTACTTCCCGCCGCAGCTGGTGCGCGCGGCGAATTCGCTGCTGAAGCGGAAGGTCCTGTTCGGCTCGGACTTCCCGGTGCTCACCCCGGACCGCTGGCTCGCCGACTTCGCCGCCCTCGACCTCAAGGACGAAGTCCGGCCGCTGATCCTCAAGGACAACGCGATCAGGGTGCTCGGCCTGGCCTGACGTTTGCCGGCGCCGCACCGGGGCACCCGTTCCGTCCGGACTCTTTCGATCGGAGGGCGTCGTGGCGGTCGGGGACGTGCACACCTACTTCGAGGACGGCCTGTGGAAGAACCGGATCGAAGGGGGTGCGCGGGCGTCCAACACGTCCCCCCGCCGGGTCGACGCCGTGCTGGCCGGACGGCAGATCGCGAAGAAGCGCCGCGTCGGCCACGTCGTGCACACACCACAGGGTGAAGTGGAGACCGAACGCGACTACCGGCCCCGGCCCTGACCGTCCACAACGGACTGATCAGCGTCGGGCCAGCACCGCCCAAACGACCTTGCCGCCGGAGCGCAGCCGGCTGCTCCCCCACCGCTTCGCGACTTTGGACACCAGCCGCAGGCCGAGCCCGGTCTCGAGGACGTCCAGTCCCTCGCGCAGCACGGCGGGCCGCTCGCTCCCGTCGGAGACCGAGACACCCAGCCCGTCGCGGCGCAGCTCGATCCGCAGCCGGAGCGCGGAATCGGTGTGCCGGAGCGCGTTCTCCACGAATTCCGTGGCGACCAGGACGGCGTCCTCGGCCAGTTCGGGCACCAGCCACTCCGCGCACACGCCCTCCACGAACCCGCGCGCCCGCACCGAAGTGCGCGGCGACCGGTCGAGCGCCTTCCCCGCCCGCCGCCGCGACGGTCGTGCCAGCGCGGCTTGGGCGGCGGCGTGATCGCGGTACACGGGCACGTTCCGGTCGGCTCGCGCGGTCAGCACCGCGCGCTGCTCCGGCCGGTCGGTCACCAGCGCGAAGGGAACCGCCGGCCAGTCACCGGCCCGGAGGGCGACGAGCGCGAACACGCGCACCAGCGCCGGGTCACGCAGTTCGAGGCGGTCGATGTCGATCACCACGCCGTCGCGAGCGTCGGCCGCGAACTCCAGCAGCCGGTCGCGCAACCTCGAATAGGTCGTGCAGTCGAGCACCCCGCCGACCGAAGCTGTGGCGACCGTGCCGTGCCGCGGGATGAGCCACACCGATGAATGGCGGGCGAGCATCGCGGACCACCTCCTCGCCATCGTCTCGACTGATCGGGTAACCGCTGCGGAACCCGTCAAACGCGACGATCCCGTTCCACCCGGCGTGTAGATCGAACCGGGCGGGGGTACCCGGAGGAACTCATCGACGTGAGGAGCCTGCCATCGCCACCGCGGTCCTGTTCGACGTCGACGGCACGCTCGTCGACTCCAATTACCTGCACGTCCACGCCTGGCACCGCGCGTTCGCCGAGCTCGACCGCGCCGTCGACTCGTGGCGCGTGCACCGGGCGATCGGCAAGGGGTCCGGCAAGCTGCTGAGCACGCTGCTGGGCGAGGAGGACGCCGACCGCATCGGCGACCGGGCGAAGGAGCTCCACAGTCGCTTCTACCTGGAGACGGCGGAGCTGCTGCGCCCGTTCGACCGCGCCCCCGAGCTGCTCCGCACCCTGGCCGGCCGCGGCGTGCGCGTGGTGCTGGCGACGTCGGCGGGCTCGGACGAACTGTCGGTGCTGCGCAAGGTCCTCGACGTCGACGACGTGGTCACGGGCATCGTCTCCGGCGCGGACGTCGACGCGACGAAACCCGACCCGGAGCCGGTGTTCGCGGCCCTCGAGCGCGCCGGAACCCGCCCGGAGGAGACGGTGTTCGTCGGCGACGCGGTGTGGGACGTCCACGCGGCCACGAAGGCGGGCGTGCGCACGGTCTCGGTCCGCTCGGGCGGCGTGAGCGCGGCGGAACTGACGGAGGCCGGCGCAGTCGCGGTCTACGACGACGCTGCTGCGCTGTTGGAGGAGCTGGAGGAGAGCGTGCTGCTCGGCTGAGCTTGCGGGCGGCGCGTTACGAAAGTGGGGTAGGACACCACGTCCTGCCCCCTCGGCTTCCCGACCAGAGCAGAACCTGCACGACTCAGCCGTTTTCGCTGTGCTAATCTGGTCGCAGTTCGGGCATTGGTGTGCCCACCAGCCCCGGCCGATCCGGCCGGGGCTTTTTTTCTGCCCATTTCCGCCGGGTGAGTCCGGCGATTTCGTCGTGCCCGGAGGTCGCCATGCTGACGCTGCTCATCTACCTGTCACCGATGCTGCTGCTCATCGCGATCTTCGGCGTGGTGTCGATCGTGGCCCTGTGCCAGGCACGATCTGAAGACGTGCCGAAGATCTTCACCGAGGCGACCCAGGTTTTCCGCAGGCTGAACAGCCGCCGTGCGCCTCGGCTCAGAAGCGATGCTGAAGACGACGAGCAGGAGGCACAGCCATGACGCGCCGACGGGTGACCGTGGTCGACGGGAGCCGCCGCCTCGACGCGGTCCTCGCTCTGGAGCAGCTCAAGTCCGCCCTGGCCACGTTGTCGGCAAGGCAGGCCGAAATCATCGTTCTGCGGTTCGGCCTGCGCGACAACATTCCCCGTTCCCGTGCCGAGGCAGCGGCGATCCTTTCCCTGCGCCTGGCCGACGTGTCGCGCCTTGAAGCAGCAGCCCTCCGGCAACTGCGCCACCCGTCGCGCTCCGGCGTTCTCCGTGACTACCTCGACTCGGATCAAGCTGTCGTTCCGGACCGGGTGCGAGGGGAGATCATGGGAGGGACCGAAGCCGTGGAGCTCGGTCACTGTGCGCGTCACGGCTACTTCGAGCTGGCCCCGGGGTCGATGCTCTGCTCGATGTGCCCGTGCCCCGTCACGCCGACACGTTCAGCGACGTCCGACCTCGGCCGGCCGCGCCACTACTGCTCCAACGCGTGCCGCCAGGCCTCGTACCGCCTGCGGAAGGCGATCAGCTGACCTTCCTCGCCACCAGCCGCTCCACCAAGCCCAGCTTGAACCGCTCCTGCCGCTCCACCGTCAGCCCGGCCGCCGCCACCAGCACCAGCGGCCGCCGCCGGAAGTGCTCGCCTGCCAAGGGAACGCTCGCCAGCTCCAGGAGCCACTGCACCACCCGCACCGGCCACGACGTCGACACCACGTGGTCGGCCAGGATCAGCCGGCCTCCCGGGCGCAGGACCCGCGTCATCTCCGCCACCGCCGCCGCGGGGTCGGGGATCGCGCAGAGGCCGAACGTGCAGACCACCGTGTCGAAAGACGCCTCGGCGAACGGCAGCCGGTGGGCGTCACCCTGGCGCAGCGTCACCGGGCGGGCCGGTTCGCGGGCGCGGGCCATCGCGAGCATGCCCACGCTGAGGTCGAGGCCGGTGAGCCGCACCCCCGCCGGGTAGTGCGGGAGGTTGAGGCCGGTGCCGACGGCGACCTCCAGCACGTCGCCGCCAGCCTGGCCGCACGCCCACTCGCGCGAGTCGCCGAAGAGGCGGCGGTCCCAGCCGGCCATCTCCGCGTCGTACGTCGCGGACTTCCGGTCCCAGTACCGCCGCCACCGCTGCGTCTTCGCCATGCCCCTCAGCGAAGCACGAACGCGTCAGCCGAACATGCCGGGCTCGTACGAGCCGCCCTTCCGGTGCACGATCACGGCGAGCCGGTTGGCCGAGTTCATCTGCGCGATGAGGGCGACCAGCGCGGCGGTCCGGTCGTCGTCGTAGTGCTTGCGCACCCGTTCCCAGGTGTCGTCGGAGACGCCGGGCGCGCCGTCGGCGATCCGGGTGCCCTCCTCGGCCAGCGCCAGTGCCGCCTGCTCGGCCTCGGTGAACACGGTGGCTTCGCGCCAGGCGGCGACCAGGTTGACCCGGACCGCCTCCTCGCCGGCGGCGGCGAGCTCCTTGGTGTGGACGTCGACGCACCACCCGCAGCCGTTGATCTGGCTGACGCGCAGCGACACCAGCTCCTGGGTGGTCTTCGGCAGCGGCGACCGGAGGATCGCCTGGCTCGCGGCGCCGAACCGCCGGGCGAACTCGGCGCCGATCTCGTTGTCGGTCAGGCTGAAGCGGGGTTCCATGGTCTCGTCCTTCCGTCGGAACCGGACGACCAGGAGATGCCGGGGCCGCCGGTCCCGTGACAGTGACGACCGTCACGGTCACACCTCGGCCCCGGCGAGCATCCGGTGGGAAAGCGAGCGAAAGGAGGAGCCGCATGGCCGACGCCGCCACCGAGGCGTTCCTCGCCCACCGGAACCTGCTGTTCACCGTCGCCTACCAGCTGCTGGGGTCGGCGGCCGACGCCGAAGACGTGCTGCAGGAGACGTGGCTGCGCTGGGCGGGCGTGGACCTGGCCGGGGTGCGCGACCGGCGCGCGTACCTGGTGCGCGTCACCACCCGCCAGGCCCTGATGCGGCTGCGGACGCTCGGCCGGCGCAAGGAGTCCTACGTCGGCCCGTGGCTGCCGGAGCCGCTGCTGACCGCGCCCGACGTCGCCGAAGACGTCGAACTCGCCGACAGCGTCTCGATGGCGATGCTGATGGTCCTGGAGACGCTGACGCCGGCCGAGCGCGCGGTGTTCGTTTTGCGCGAGGTGTTCGACCTGGGCTACGAGGAGATCGCCGCAGCCGTCGGCAAGACCGCGCCGGCGGTCCGCCAGATCGCGCACCGCGCCCGCGCGCACGTCGCCGCCCGCCGGCCGCGCGGCCCGGTCTCCCCCACGACGTCCCGCGACGCCCTCGACGCGTTCCGGCACGCGGTCGAGACGGGCGACCTCCGGCGGCTGCTGGAGATCCTGGCCCCGGACGTGGTCTTCCTCGGCGACGGCGGCGGCGTCGTCCAGGCCGTCCCGGCCCCGGTGACGGGTGCGGCCGCGGTGGCCAGCCTGCTCACGGCGGAGATCGGCAACTTCGCGACAGGAACGCTGAGCGCGGCGCAGGTCAACGGCCACCCGGCCCTGGTCCTGCGCCGCGCCGGCGAAGTCGACACGGTCCTGGCCCTGCGCATCGACGACGGCCTGATCACGGGCCTGTACGCGGTGCGCAACCCGGCGAAACTGTCCCGTTTGGACGAAGAGACCACGTTGCGCCGCTAGCGGTGCTTCTCCTTGAGGTCCGCGGCCTTCACCCCGGCCAGCAGCACCCCGACCGCCAGCAGCACGATCCCCGAGCTGATCACCAGCCCCAGCGACAGGCTCCCCGTCGCCGACTGGATGAAGCCCAGCAACGACGGCGAAGCCGCGGCCGCGAACGAGCCCATCGACGTCACCACCGCGATGCCCGTCGCGGCCGCGCGGTCGGTCAGGTAGATCGACGGGATCGAGTAGAACACCGTCAGGCCCGAGTAGTGGGCCGCCGCCATCACCGCGAGCAGGATGACCACCACCAGGACGCTGCCGCCGGAGAACGCGAGCGCCAGCATCGCCACCGCCGCCACCAGCCAGCTGACCGCCGCGTGCCAGCGGCGTTCCAGTGTCCGGTCGGAGTGGCGGCCGACCAGCAGCATCACCGCGATGCCGAGCAGCGGCGGGATCGCCGAAAAGAAGCCGAGGTTCAGCACGTCGCCGACGCCGGCCTCGGCGATGATCCGCGGCGTCCAGTACGAGACGGCGTTGGCCAGCGTGTAGGCCCCGCAGGCGCACAGCCCGAGGATCCAGACCTTCGGGTCGCGCAACGCCGAGAGCATGCCGCCGTGCCGTTCCGCCGTGTCCGCCTTCGCGGTCCGCTCGGCTTCGAGGTCGGCCTGCACGAGCGCCTTCTGCGCCGGCGTCAGCCACTTCGCCCGCTCGGGCCCGTCGGCGAGGAAGAACGCGACCGCGACGGCCAGCAGGATCGGCGGGATGCCCTCGATCAGGAACAGCCACTGCCAGTCGGCCAGGCCGCCGACGCCGCCGAGCGAGTGCATGATCCAGCCGGAGACGAGCGAGCCGAGCACCCCGGAAACCGGGACGCCGATGAAGAACACAGCGGTCATCCGGGTCCGGCGCGCGGACGGGAACCACCGCGACAGCAGGTAGAGCGCGCCCGGGAAGAAGCCCGCTTCGGCCACGCCGAGCAGGAACCGCGCGAGGTAGAACGTCAGCTCGTCCTGGACGAACAGGGTCGCGATCGTGACCACGCCCCAGGTGGCCATGATCCGGACCAGCGTCTTGCGGGCGCCGATCTTCGCCAGCAGCGCGTTGCTGGGGACCTCGAAGAGGATTAACCCGACGAAGAACAGCGTGACGCCGAGCCCGTAGACCGCCGAGCCGAAGCCGAGGTCGCGCTTGAGGCCCTGCTGCGCGATGCCGATGTTCGTCCGGTCGATGAAGCTGACCACGTAGCAGACCACGAGCAGCGGCATGACCCGCAGGGCGATGGTCCGGTAGGTCGACGCGCGTTCGGCGTCACCCACCGCGGGGGGCCGTCCGGTGACGGCGGGTTGTTCGGCCATCGCTACTCGACTCCTTCGTCAGGCGGGGCGTGCGGCAGCAGTGTCGGCATCCAGTGTTGAGTTTGTCAACACCTGGTCGGCAACGGCTACGATGACCGGCATGGCGGAACGCGCGGACGGCCGAGACCTCGTGCCCATTTCGGGACTCCTTTCCTACCGGCTCTCCCGCACGTCGTCGGCGATGTCGCGCAGCGCCGCGCTGCGCTACCGGCGGGAGTTCGACGTCAGCCTCGGCGAATGGCGGGCGATCTCACTCATCGCCGCCGACCCCACCCTCACACTCAACCGGCTCGCCCGCCGCGCCGGGCTCGACAAAGCGCAGATGAGCCGGGTGGTCAGCCGCCTGACCGAGCGCGGCCTGGTGGACCGGACGGCCGGGTCGGGCCGCACGTCGCAGCTGGCCCTGACCACCGAAGGCACCCGCGTCTACCGCGGCCTGATCACCGCGGCCAACGAGCGCGACGCCGAGTTCCTGGCCGCGCTGACCCCGGAAGAGGCGGCGACGCTGAGCGGCGCGCTGGACAAGCTCGCCGACCTCGCACTGGCCGTCGAGGAGCGTGAGCGCGCCCACCCCGGCGACACCAACTGTTGACTTTGTCAACACGGCCGCGTAGATCTGGGGCCACCGAACGAAAGGTGGCCCGATGTCCGACGCCGTCACGCTCTGCGAGTGCTTCGCCCGCGACGGGCTGCAGCACGAGCCGGAGTTCGTGCCGACCGCGACGAAGGTCGCGCTGCTCGATTCCTTCGCGGACGCGGGGTTCCGGCGCATCGAGGCGACCAGCTACAGCCATCCCGGGCGGGTGCCCGGCTTTTCCGACGCTTCCGAGGTCCTGACGCGGATCCGGCGCCGCCCCGGCGTCCGGTTCAAGGCGACCTGCCCCAACCCGCGCGCGGTGCGGCGCGCGCTGGCCGACCTCGACGCCGGGCACGGCGCCGAGGAGCTGAGCCTGCTGGTCTCGGCCAGCGAAAGCCACACCGAACGCAACCTGCGCACGTCGAGAGCCGGGCAGTGGGAGCGCGTCACCGAGATGGTCGAACTGGCCGGCGGCCGCTTCAAGCTGGTCGGCGTGGTGTCGGTGGCGTTCGGCTGCCCGTTCGAGGGCGCGGTCGACCCCGGCCGCGTCGCCGAGGACGTCGCCCGGTTCGCCGACCTCGGCGCCGGCCTGGTCACCTTGGGCGACACGACCGGCGTCGCGACCCCGCCGTCGGTCCGCGCGCTGTTCGCCCGGCTGGACCCCGCGGTGCCGGTGGTCGCGCACTTCCACAACACGCGCGGCACCGGCATCGCCAACGCCGTCGCGGCCCTCGACGCCGGCTGCCGGAACTTCGACACCGCGATGGGCGGCGTCGGCGGCCACCCGTCGGCCATCTCCTACGGCGCCGGCCTCACCGGGAACGTCTGCACCGAGGACCTGGTGAGCCTGTTCGACGCGATGGGCGTAGACACCGGCATCGACCTCGACCAGCTCGCCAAGGCGTCCGCCGCCTGCGAAGAAGCTCTCGGCCGTCCCCTGCACAGCATGGTCGCCCGCGCCGGCTTCACCCCGACCCCGAACCAGGAGACCCCGTGACCGTCATCGCCGAGGACCACGGCGCCGTCCGCGTCCTGACACTGAACCGGCCCGAGAAGCTCAACGCCCTCAACACGGCCCTCACCCGTTCGCTGAGCGAAGCCTTCTCAGCGGCCGACGCCGACCGCGACATCCGCGCACTGGTGCTCACCGGCGCCGGCCGCGGCTTCTGCGCGGGCGCCGACCTCGGCGAGTTCTCGGAGCTGACGCCCGAGCACGCCGACGCCGTCCTGGAACGCGCCGCGCTCACCGCGAAGCTGCAGGTGCAGGCGCGACAGCTGCGGATCCCGGTGGTCGCGGCCGTGCGCGGTGCCGCGGTCGGCGGCGGCGCCGGGCTCGCCATCGGGGCCGACATGGTCGTCGCCGGCACCGACCTCAAGTTCGGCTACCCCGAGCTGAAGCACTCGATCGTCCCGGCGCTGGTGATGACCGGGCTCGTGCACCACCTCGGCCGCAAGCTCGCGTTCGAGCTGGTCAGCACCGGGCGCCTGCTCGCCGCCGCCGAAGCCTTCGAGCACGGCCTGGTCAACCGGGTCGTCGACCCCGCCGAAGTGCTGCCCGCCGCGCTGGCGATCGCCGAGCACTGGGCGAAGGTCGAACCGCGGGCGATCGCCGCCGCGAAGGACCTCTTCTACCGCGTCGCCGACCTGCCGGCCGACGCCGCCATGCGCGCCGGGCAGGACGTCAACGCGCTGATGCGGGGGTTCCGCCGATGACCGGCCCGCTGGCCGGGATCACCGTCCTCGACTTCTCCCGCGTCCTCGCCGCGCCGCTGGCCACGCAGATCCTCGCCGAGCTCGGCGCGACCGTCGTCAAGGTCGAACGCCCGGGCACCGGCGACGAGACCCGCGGCTTCGAACCCCGGCTGCCGCACGGTGAAAGCGCGTACTTCTTCGCCTTCAACCGGGGCAAGAAGTCCGTGACGCTCGACCTCAAGGACCCGCGCGGCCAGGAGGTCGCGCGGAAGCTGGCGGCCGAAGCCGACGTCGTCGTCGAGAACTTCCTGCCTGGCGCGATGGACCGCATGGGCCTCGGGTACGCGGACCTGGCGCGCCCGGACCTGGTCTACGTGTCCGCGACCGGGTTCGGGCAGACCGGCCCGGACCGCGACCGCAAGGGCTACGACACCGTCTTCCAGGCGCTGTCCGGCGTGATGGCGATGACCGGCGAGCCCGACGGGCCGCCGTCGAAGACCGGGATCCCGGTGGCGGACCTGACTTCGGGGCTCTGGGTGGTCATCGCCGTGCTGTCCGGGCTGGCCGGGCGCGCGGCGACCGGGCGGGGCCGGCACCTCGACGTGTCCATGATGGACGTCCAATTGAGCCTGCACGCGCTCAACGCCGCCCGGCTCTTCGCGCTCGGCGAGGACCCGGTGCGCACCGGCACCGAGCACCCGGGCCGCGTGCCGTCGGCGGCGTTCCAGGCCGGGGACGGGGAATGGCTGCACATCAGCGGCAGCGACCAGCACTGGGGTCCACTGTGCACGGTCCTCGGGCTCGACGACCTGGCCGCGGATCCGGTGCTGCGGGGCAACTCCGGCCGCGTCGAACAGCGCGCCCGCGTGATGAAGGCCCTGCGTGGCGCGATCGCCCGGCACGACCGGGACGCGCTCGTGAAGGAGCTGCGCGCGGCCGAGGTCCCGGCCGGTGCGGTCCGCTCGGTGCGGGAAGCGCTCGCCGATCCGCACGCCGTCGCGCGGGGCGTCGTCGGCGAGTTCACCCACCCGGCGGAGGGGACGTTCCCGGCGCTGCGGACGCCCCTGCGTGAGACTGGCGGTGAGCCGACGTCGGTGGGCACGCCGCCCCGGCTCGGCGCCGACACCGACGACGTCCTGGCCGGCCTGGGGCTCGCCCCGGCCGAAATCGAGGGCCTGCGGGCCGCGGGGGTGATCCGATGACCGAGCGCGTGCGCGTCACCGTCGAAGACGGGATCGCGCGGGTCGAGCTGACCCGGCCCGAGGCCCGCAACGCCGTGGACCTGCCGATGTGCCACCAATTGCGCGAGGCCTTCGAGGCGCTCGACGACGACGTCCGGGTGGTGCTCCTGAGCGGGCGCGGGCCGGTGTTCTGCGCGGGAGCCGATCTCAAGGAACGCACCGGCAAGGACGCCGCCTGGGTGCGGCGGCGCCGCGTCGCTTCCTTCGCCGCGTACGCCGCCATCGAGCAGTGCCGGGTGCCGGTCGTGGCCCTGGTGCAGGGCGCGGTCGTCGGCTCGGGCGGCGAAATCACGCTCGCCGCCGACTTCGCGCTGGCCGCGTCGGGGACGGTTTTCCGGTTCCCGGAGCCGCACTGGGGTACCGTCGGCGCGACCCAGCGCCTGCAGCGCGCCATCGGCAAGCGCCGGGCCAAGGAACTGCTGTTCACCAACCGCCCGCTCGGTGCGGAAGAGGCCGCCGACCTGGGCGTCGTCACCCGCGTCGTCCCGGCGGACGCGCTCGCCGAGACCGGCGACGAAACGGCCGCGAGCATCGCGAAAGCGCCGCCGCTGGCCATCTCGCTCACCAAGCGCGCGGTCGACCTCGGCTCGGAAACCGACCTCGACCGCGGGATCCGCATCGAGCTGGCGGCGATCGAACAGTGCCTCGCCGACGGCGGCTGGCGCGACGGCGTCGCCCGCTTCACCGCCGGGAACGGAGAACCGCGATGACCGACCTGCGCACCGCCTGCCCGCTGACCACGCACGAGGTGCTGGCGCGCGCGGCCCTGCTCGCGCCGGACGTCGAAGCCGTCGTCATGGACACCGAGCGGATCACCTACGGCGAGCTGGCCGAGCGGGTCACGCGGGTCCGCGCCGGGCTTGCCGCCGCCGGGATCGGCCGCGGCGACCGCGTCGGCATCTGCCTCGGCAACGGCCCGGACTGGGTGGCGCTGTTCCTGGCGATCGGGGCGGCGGGCGCGGTCGCGGTGCCGGTCAACACCCGGTTCACCGCCGGCGAAGTGCGCTACACGCTCGAGCACGCCCGTGTCCGGATGCTGTTCGTGGCGTCCCGGGTGCTCAACGTGGACTTCGCCGCGATGCTGCGGGAAATCGGCGTCGAGTCCCTCCCCGCGCTCGAGAAGGTCGTCGTGCTCGGCGACGACGTTCCTCCCTTCGCTTCTTCGTGGGACGAGTTCCTGGCCGCGGCTTCGGCGGCTCCCGCACCGGTCGGCTCTCCCGACGACGTCCTGCTGGTGCAGTACACGTCCGGCACGACGTCGCGGCCGAAGGGCGTCCTGCTCACCCACCGCAGCATGTGCGCGGACGCGTTCTTCTCCGGCGCGCGGATGGGCCTGCGCCCCGGCGACCGGTTCCACTCCGCGCGGCCGTTCTTCCACGTCGCCGGCAGCACGCTGTCCGTGCTGGCGTCGATCCAGCACGCGACGACGCTGGTGACGATGCCGAAGTTCGAGCCGGAAGAAGCCTTGCGGCTGCTGGAAGCCGAGCGCTGCACGCACTTCTCGGGCAACGACACCATCGCGCTGCTGCTGCTCAACCACCCCTCGCGGCCATCGCGGGAGTTGTGCTTGCGCGGCGCGTGGGTGGCCGCGTCGCCGACCGTGATCCGGCGGGTCATCGACGAGCTCGGCGCGCGCGAATGCGTTGCGGGGTATGGGCTTTCGGAGGCGTCGCCGAACGTCGCCCAGTCGGCCTGGTGGGAGCCGGAAGAGCTCCGCGCGTCCGGCGCGATGGCCGTCGAACCCGGCGTCGAGGTGCGGATCCGCGACTTCGCCGGCGACCGCGACTGCGCGCCCGGCGAACCCGGTGCGGTGCTGGTGCGCGGCTGGAACGTGATGGTCGGCTACCTGGACGACCCGGTGAAGACGGCCGAGACGATCGACGCCGACGGCTGGCTCGCCACCGGCGACGTCGGGCTGCTCGACGAGACCGGGCGGTTCCACTTCACCGGCCGCACCAAGGACATCATCCGCGTCGGCGGCGAGAACGTGGCCCCGGCCGACATCGAAGACACCCTGCACCGGCACCCGATGGTGCGCCAGGCGGCCGTCGTCGGCGTGCCGGACGCGCGGCTGGTCGAGGTGCCGTTCGCGTTCGTCGTGCTGACCGGCCCCGGCGTCTCCGAGGAGGAATTGCTGGGGTGGGCGCGGGCGCGGATGGCGGGCTTCAAGGTGCCGCGGCACCTGCGGATCGTCGAGGGCTTCGAGGGGATCGGGATGACCGCGAGTTCGAAGGTGCAGAAGAACCGGCTCGCCGCGCACGCGCGTTCCCTGCTGGAGCGGGCATGACCCGCATCTCGACGTCGGTCACCGGACTGCTGGGGATCGACCTGCCGATCGTGCAGGCCGGGATGTCGTGGGCGTCGTCGTCTTCGGCGCTCCCGGTGGCGGTTTCGAACGCGGGCGGGCTCGGCGTGGTGGCGGCGGGGCCGATGCGGCTGCCCGACCTGGCCCGGGTGCTGACCGAGGTGGCCGCGGGCACGCCCCGGCCGTGGGCGGTCAACCTGCCGCTGTACCGCGCGGGCGTCGACGAGGTCATCGAACTGGTGCTGCGGCACCGGCCGCCGGTGCTGATCGCGTCGCAGGGCGGGCCGCGCCGGTACCTCGAACGGTTCCACGGGATCGGGACGCGCTGCCTGCACGTGGTGGCCGGGGTGCCGCACGCGCTGAAGGCGGCCGCCGCCGGCGTCGACGGCCTGGTCGTCGTCGGCGCCGAGGCCGGCGGCCACCCGCCGCCCGCGATGGTGACGACGTCGGTGCTGGTCCGCGCGGTCGCCGCGGCGGTGCCCTCGACGCCGGTGATCGCGTCCGGCGGGATCGCGGACGGTGCCGGGCTGGCCGCGGTGCTCGCCCTCGGCGCCGGCGCCGCCCAGTTCGGCACGCGGTTCCTGGCCAGCACGGAGGCGTCGGTGCACCCCGCGTACAAGGAGGCGGTGGTCGCGGCCGGGGTGGACGGCACCCGCACGGTCGGGCACGGGCTGGGCGTGATCCGCGCCCTGGACAACGACTTCACGGCACGGATGCTGGCCCTGGAGGAGTCCGGCGCCGAGGAAGACTCGCGGCGCAAGGCTTTCCAGGCGGCCACGCTGCGCGATGCGGCGTTGCACGGCGAGGTCGCCGAGGGGAAGCTCGAAGCGGGCCAGTCGGCCGGGCTGGTGGATTCCGTGCTGCCCGCGGCCGACATCGTGGCCCGGATCGTGCGGGAGTACCGGGCGGCGCGCGCCGGACTCCCGCCGATCACCTGAGCGTCACTCGGCGGCGGCCGCCAGGATGACCTCGGCGACGACACCGGGCTGCGACACCGCGACGGCGTGCGAGGCGTCGATCCGCCGGACCGTCGACTTCGCGCGCTCGGCCATGAACTCCTGAGCGGCGGCCGGGATGGCGTTGTCCTGGTTGGCGATCAGCGTCCACGAAGGCAGCTTCGACCAGGCCGGGGTGCCCTCGAACGGCGCGGCGAGCGCCTGCTGCGCGACGGCCCGCTGGGTGACGGCCAGTACCGCGGCGGTCTCGGCGGGTACGTCGCCGGCGAAGACCTCGGCGAAGTCTTCCGGCTTGATCGACAGCTCGGGGTTGCCGTCGTGCACCAGGACGTTCGTGGTTTCCGGGCCGAGCTTGGCGCCCGGGTAGCGGCCGGACAGCTCGAAGACGCTCTCCCCCGCGTCGGGCTGGAAGGCGGCGATGTAGACGAGGGCGCGGACGTTCGGCGTCTCGGTGGCGGCGCGGGTGATCAGGGCGCCGCCGTAGGAGTGGCCGGCCAGGACGACGGGGCCTTCGACGCCGTTGACGACGTCCGCGACGTAGGCCGCGTCGGACTCGAGGCCGCGGAGCGGGTTGGCCACGGCGACGACCGGATAGCCGTTCTCCTGCAGCTTCGACACGACGCCGGTCCAGCTGGAGGAGTCGGCGAAGGCGCCGTGGACCAGGACGATGGTGGGCTTGCTCATGGCTGGCTCCTTGAGAGAGAACGATCAGTCTTTCTGCCCCCCGAACTTTGCCTCGTTCCGAGAGCGGGCGCAATGTGACGAAGCCGATCTGGCAGAACGATCGGTCTTTCTTTATGCTGGCCGGATGACGTCTGCCCCAGTGCACCCGAAGGACCGGCTGCTCGCGACCGCGTCCCGGCTGTTCTACGCGGAGGGCATCCACGCGGTGGGCGTCGAGCGCCTGGTGTCGGAGGCCTCGGTGACGCGGGCGACGTTCTACCGCCACTACCCGACGAAGGACGACCTGGTGGCGGCGTACCTGACGGAGACGAGCCACCGCATCCGCGCGGCGGTGGACGCCGCACGAGCGGGCAAACCCCCACGCGAAGCCCTGGCGGCGGCGTTGTCGGTGGTGGGCGACGCGACGTGCGGCGAAGACTTCCGCGGCTGCCAGTTCCTCAACGCGGCGGCGGAGTACCCGGATGCGGAGTCCCGGGTCCGCCGGGTGATCGAGGACCACCGGCGGTGGTTCTTCGAGGTCCTCCGGGATGAGGCGGCGGCGTTGGGGCACCCGGAGCCCAGCCACGCGGCGCGGGTGTTGGTGCTGTTGCGGGACGGCGCCTTGCACGGCGGCGAGCTGGACGACGCGGAGACGGTCCGGGTGACCTTGCGGCGGGCCGTGGAGGAGTTCTTCCCGGCCTGACCCGCCACGAGGGCACCCCGCACCCCCGGAGGCCACCGGAGCCGGCCGCCCGCGGCAGCACCGCTCGCGGCGGCCACGTGGTCTTTCCCACCCGACCACCGCCGCTGTCGCGTGGTGGAATGGGATGTGCCGTCCGAACCGCCCGAGCCCCTCCCCCGGATCGCGCGTCCCCGCACGCTGCTGTTCGCCCTTCCGGCGGCCGGACGGAGATGGGGCGCCGGGCTTCGGGCCGCCGCCGCGGTGGCCGTCCCCGGCGGGCTCACCGTCCTCACCGGACACGTGGACGTAGCACTCTTCGTCACTTTCGGCGCCTTCGCTGTCCTCTACGGCGAAGGCCGCCCCTACCGCGTACGCGCCCGAGTCGTCCTCACCGCCGCCGCGATGCTGGTGCTCGCCGCCGCCCTTGGTGCCGTCGTCGGGAGCTCCGGCGGCCACGAAGCCGCCGTCATCGTCGTGGTCATCGCCGTCGCCGTGCTCGCCGTCTACGCCGTGGACGCGCTCCGGCTCGGGCCGCCCGGCGCCCTGTTCTTCGCGCTCGTCAGCGGCGGCGCGACCGTCGCCGCGGAATCGGGCGCCGGTCCGGTCGCCATCGTCGTCTGCACCGCGCTGGGCGGCCTCGCTTCGGCGATCGTCTCGATGGCCGGAAGACTCACCGACAGGACCAAACCCGAGCGCACCGCCGTCCGACGAGCCGTCGCCGCCGTCGACGCGGCGGCCGAGAACCCCGGCGCCGAAGCCCGCCACAGCGCCGGCTCGGCGATTTCCGCGGCCTGGAACGCCGTCCACGACGCCGGTCACGGACCCGGCTCCGAACTCGCCGTCACGCTGATCGCCACCCACCGCCGGTTCGCCGACGCCACCGGCGGCCAGGAGGAAACCACCCTCCCGCTCCCCCGCCCCAGCGTGGGCTACCGGCTGCGCCGGTCGGCGACCCTCCGCTCGCACGCCATGGTGACGGCGCTGCGCGTCGGCGTCACCTGCGCCGCCGCCGGGAGCCTGAGCGCGAGCCTCGGTCTCGCACGCCCGCACTGGGCGATCCTCAGCGCGCTCGTCGTCCTGCAGCAGGGCACCGACCGCATGCGCGCCAACGTCCGCGGCCTGCAGCGGTTCGCCGGCACCGCGGTCGGCCTCGGGTTGTTCGCCGCCGTGTCCGCGGTTTCGCCCGCCGGGCTCGCGCTGGTCGCGACGATCGCCGTGCTGCAGTTCTGCATCGAGCTGTTCGTGCCGCGTAATTACGCGGTCGCCGTCGTCTTCATCACGCCGGTCGCGCTGCTCGCCGGGGGCGCCGCGGCGAGCGGTCCGATCGGGCCGGTGCTGCGCGACCGCCTCGTCGAGACCGTGCTCGGCGTCGCGCTCGCCGTCCTCGCGCAGTACCTGCTCGCCCCGAACGCGCACCGCACGACGTTCCGCTGGACCGAAGCCCGCATCCGCGCCGGGGCCCGGGCCGTGCTCGAGACCACGGGCCGGGCGGCGCGGCGCGACCTGCAGTTCGAGCTCGAAGGCGCCACCCGCGCCGCGGTCGACTCCGCGCACAACGACGTCCGCTGGACCCGGGAGCACTGGCCGGCCCACGCCGCGCTCGTCCACCTCGGCTACGACCTCCTCGCGGCGTGCTGGGCCGGGGAAGTCGACCGCGAACGCTGGGCACCGGCGTTCCGGTCACCTGCGTAAACCCGGCAAAACTAGGCCGAACGGGTTACCTTGAACGCGAAAGGTGACGGAGGTCCGGCATGGCGGCAGAAGACGCGTCCCGCGCCCCGGCCTGGGTCGAGCCGATGCTCGCCAAGGCCGACGGCGGACGGCTGCGCAGCGGCCCCGAATGGGCGTACGAGTACAAGCTGGACGGCTACCGCGCGGCCATGCGCATCGCCCCCGACGGCACCACCGTCCTCACCAGCCGCAACAACATCGACTTCACCGCCGAATTCGCCGACCTCGACGGCGTCCTCGCCCCGGCGCTCGACGGCCGGGCCGCCTACCTGGACGGCGAAATCGTCGTCTACGGCGAGGACGGCCGGATCGACTTCGAGCTGATGCAGGAACGCCGCGGCCGCTACGTCCGGCACCAGAGCGGGCCACCGGGCCGCGAGTTCGAGGACGTGCCCGTCCGGTTCCTGGCCTTCGACCTGCTCCGGCTCGGTGACCGCAGCCTCCTCACCACGCCGTACGACGAGCGCCGCGCCCTGCTGGCGAGCCTGCCGATGCCCGACCCGTACCGCGTCTCGGTGGTGCGCGCGGTCACCTTCGACGAGCTCGCCGCCGACCGCCGCACGCCGGCCGACTTCCTCGCCCACGCCGCGTCGGCCGGGTACGAAGGCGTCGTCGCGAAGCTGCGCAGTTCCGCTTACGTGCCCGGGCAGCGGCCGGACTCCTGGCTCAAGCACCCGCTGATCCGGACCCAGGAAGTCGTCGTCTGCGGCTGGCGGCCGGGCCAGCGCAGCTTCACGGGCACGCTCGGCGGCCTGCTGCTCGGCGCGCACGACCCCGCGACCGGCGCCCTCGTCTACATCGGCGACGTCGGCACCGGCTTCAGCCAGGCCGCCCGCGCCGATCTGAAGGCTCAGCTGGAGCGTCTGGAGCGCCGCACGCACCCGTTCGTGTCGGCGCCGCCGCGCGAAGACACGGTGCGCGCCCGCTGGGTCGAACCGCGGCTGGTCGGCGAGGTCGTCTACCGGCAGTTCACCCGCGCGGGGCGCGTCCGCCACACCGCCTGGCGCGGCCTGCGCGCCGACAAGGACCCGGCCGACGTCATCGCCCCGCGCGCGGTGCCGCACGAGCCGCCGCCCCCGCCACCCGAGAACCGGATCACCGTCCAGGCGGGAGATCGACGGCTCACACTGTCCAATTTGGACAAGGTGCTGTACCCCGCGGACGGTTTCACCAAGGGCGAGGTGATCAACTACTACTCCCGTGTCGCGCCGGTCCTGCTACCGCACCTGGCCGGCCGCCCGGTGACGTTCATCCGCTACCCGAACGGCGTCGACGGCGAGAAGTGGTTCGAGAAGAACGCCCCGAACGGCGCCCCGTCCTGGCTGCGCACGGCGCGCCTGCCGAGCACCGGTTCACGCGGCAGCGGCGACAGCATCGACTACCCGCTCCTGGACGACCTCCCGGGCCTGGTGTGGGCGGCGAACATGGCCGCGCTCGAACTCCACGTTCCTCAGTGGACGGTGGCCGACGGCGCGCGAGGCCTGCCGGACCGCCTGGTGTTCGACCTGGATCCCGGCCCCGGCACGTCCATCGTGGACTGCTGCCGGGTGGCCGAGCGCCTGCACGAC
The DNA here is from genome assembly GCF_046548815.1 of Amycolatopsis sp. cmx-4-83. Taxonomy (NCBI): domain Bacteria; kingdom Bacillati; phylum Actinomycetota; class Actinomycetes; order Pseudonocardiales; family Pseudonocardiaceae; genus Amycolatopsis; species Amycolatopsis sp. cmx-4-83. The sequence goes on from NZ_JAEBEF010000008.1 coordinate 561,500, forward strand.
GTCCTGGTGGCCGACGGGCTCACGCCGTACGCGAAGACGTCGGGCTCGAAGGGGATGCAGCTCTACTGCGGCATCGAAACCGCCGACGCGGCAGCCCCGTCCGCCTACGCGAAGCGGCTCGCCCAGCGCCTCGCGAAGGAGACGCCGGAGACGGTGACCGCGGTGATGGCGAAGGCGCAACGCAGCGGCCGGGTGTTCATCGACTGGAGCCAGAACAACCCGGCCAAGACAACGGTGGCCCCGTATTCCCTGCGCGGCCGCGACCACCCGACGGCCTCGACCCCGGTGACGTGGGAGGAGGTCCGCGCGTGCCGGCACGTCACCCACCTGACGTTCACCGCGGAGGACGTCCTCGACCGCATCACCGAAGTGGGTGATCTCCTCGCCGGGCTGATCGGTGCGCGAGCGCCGTTGCCTTAGCGGCGAAGGAGGCGCTGGGCCCGTCCGATGAGTCCGTTGAGTCCGTTGAGGACAGAACCCTTGCGACGGTGGGTGGCCGGCCGCGCGGGGATTTCCGGCTTCGACTCGGGGTGGGCCTGCGGCTCCGCTTCCGCTTCGGCGCGCGGCGAGGGGATCTCGCCGGTGATGGTTCCGGAATCCGGAACCATCACCTCGGGCCGCTCGGCCACAGCCTGTCGCTGCGGTTCGCCCGCGTACTGCCGCTCTGGCGCTTCGGTGTCGGCCGCCCGCTGCTCCAGCGATACCGCGCTTGCTCGCCGCGAATCCACCGGCTCCCGCCGCTCTTGCGCCACCGCGGTCGGCCGCCCTGTCCCCTCACCAACCCGCGGATCCACCGACCCTTGCCGCTCACCCGCCGCAGCATCCTGCCACTCGGGCGCAGCCCCGCTTACTCCCCGCGGATCCGCCGGACCTCGCTGCTCATCCGCCCCCGCGGACGGCTGCCCCGGCTCCGCCGGCCTTTGCTGCGCCGGCACCGCTGCGCCCACATCTCGCGGATCCACCGCTGCCTGCCACTCACCAGCCGCCGTATCCCGCCGATCCGGCCCAACTGCGCTTACTCCCCGCAGATCCGCCGGACCTCGCTGCTCATCCACCACCGCGGACCATTGCCCCGACTCCACCGGCCCTTGCCGCGCGGGCACCACTGCCACCACACCTGGCGGGTCCGCCTCCCCCAGCCGCTCATCCACCGCCGGACCTCGCTGCTCAGCCACCACCGCGGACCATTGCCCCGACTCCACCGGCCCTTGCTGCACTGGCACCGCTGCCCCCGCACCTCGCGGATCCGCCGCCTGCCGCTCACCAGCCGCAGCATCCCGCCGCTCCGACGAAACCGCGCCAGCTACCCGCAGATCCGCCGGACCTCGCTGCTCATCCACCGTCGTGGACCGTTGCCCCGACTCCGCCGCACCTTGCCGCGCTGGCACCACACCTCGCGGATCCACCGACCCCGGCCGCTCCTGCGCCACCGCGGTCGGCCGCCCTGTCCCCTCGCCAACCACCTGCGGATCCAACGCCCCCTGCCGCTCAGCCGCCTCAGCATCCCGACGCTCCGGCGAAACCGCGCCAACTCCCCGCGGATCCACCGCCCCCTGCGCCATCACGGTCGGCCGCCCTGCTGTCCCCTCGCCAACTCCCCGCGGGTCCGCCACGCGCTCCCACTCCGGCGAAACCTCGCCAACTCCCCGCGGATCCGCCACCCGCTCCCGCTCCAGCACCCCAGCAGGCTCGTTTCGCGGCGTCGGCGCGAGCATCTCCGGCGTCACCATCGGCGTCATGAGCGGCGTGTGCGCGGCATCCGCGTTCGGCCGCGCAGGCTCGCGGGCCACCGGGTAGCGGGCCAGCGGGTCGGCTTCGCGGGCGCGGTGGCCGCGCAGCAGTCCGCAACACCCCAGCAAGCCGAGCAGGCCCAGCAGACCCCACCACACCGTCATGACGGTCTCCCTTCCTCCCGGCGACGGGTATCCGGCCCCCGCCTCCCCAACCCCGGCGCTACCCCTGTGGGTGACACTCAGCCCAGTTGCGGCACGTCGCCCGGGAATGTCACCGGCAGCTCGTACAGCCCCCTCGCCGTGCGGCCGCCGCCGAGCCAGCCGTGGAAGTAGATGTGGCCGTCCACCACGTCGGCGCCGCCCGGGGCGTCCACTTTGCCGCCGAGGAGCTCGGCCGACAGGAACTGGGCGTCGGCCTTCACGAACGGGCCGGCCAGGGTCGGCGCCGACGCGTAACACGTGTGGTAGCCCGAACTCTGGAACGTGTCCGCCGAGTAGAACAGCAGGTACCGGCTCGCCGTCTTCACCACCGAAGGCGCCTCGACGACCGCCTTCTCGGCCGTCAGGTCGGCCCTCAGCAACTCGGTCCGAGGACCGGTCAGCGAGCGCCCGTCGGCCTGCAGCCGTTGCGCCCAGATCGCCGCCGGGGCGCCGGTCGCCGCGCCGTCGCTCTTGTAGAGGAGGTAGCGGGTTCCGTCCGCGTCGACGAACGTCTGCGGGTCGATGTCGCCGTGGTCCTCGGGCACGCACACCAGCGGCCGGTCGCCGGCCGGGGTGTACGGGCCGTCCGCCTTCGCCGCCGTCGCGACGCCGAGGCACATCTCGCCGCCCGCCGTCTGCGCGGCCGAGAAATAGAGGACGAACGTGCCGTCCGCCAGCTGCGTGACGTCCGGAGCCCAGAACCCGCCGTCCGGTTTGGCCCACTTGGGCACCGCGCCGAGCGCGTCGCCGACCACCCGCCACGGCCCTTCCGGCGCCGCGGCGGTCGCGAACGGGACGCGCCCGGAACCTGTGCTCGTCGAGAACGCGAAGTAGCCCCCGGCGGTCTTGACGACGTCCGGGTCGGGGAAGTCCTGGTTGATCAGCAGCCGCGGCACGGAGGCCGCCGCCGGTGGGGCGACCGTGAACGCGGCCAGGAGCACGGCTACGGGAGCGAGCAGGAAGTTCTTGAAGCCCATGAACGATTCTCTTGAGAGCGCAACGGTTTCGGCAACGGCAGACGGAGGTCGTCACCGGGAAGCGTGGACTTGCCCGCGGCGCCCGGATCGAGTGGATTCGACCGGCCGCCGCGGGGTAGCCGCCCTCTCATGCACGCGAGGAACGGACGGGGTGCGCACCGCGCCGGGCACGCCGTCGGAGAGGCCGAAGGCGCCGCGTCCCGGCAGCGGGAACCCTTGGGTGCACCGGGAAAACCGGTGGACCGGCGGTCGCCGTTCTTCATCGGTCTCCTGGCGGCGGCCGGGGTGGCGGTCACGATCGCCGTCGTCGAGGTCGTCCTCGCCGCCTCGGATGTGCTGCTGCTGATCGGGATCGCGTTCTTCCTCGCGGTCGGCCTCGAACCGCTGACCGCCCGGCTCACACGCCGCATGCCTCGGGCGCTCGCCGCCGCCGTGGTCGTCGTGACCGGGCTGGCGGTCCTCGGTGGCGCCGTCGCCGCGGCGGCCGTCCCGCTCACCGATCAAGCCACCCGGCTGCGCGATCTGGCCCTGCTGCGCGAGCCGGGATCGCTGCTGGCACAAGCCAATGAGGCGTTCGGTCTCGAAGCCGCCATCCGGTCGATCCACGTGGCGGACGTCGCGAAGCCCCTCGCCGCGGTGCTCGGCGACACCCTGATCGTCGTGGTGCTGGCGACGTACTTCGCCGCCGACTTCCCGCGGGTCCGCACGGCGCTGTACCGGCTGGCCCCGCGAACCCGGCGGCCGCGGGTGATCCTGATCGGCGACGCGGTCTTCCGGAAGGTCGGCGCGTACCTCGTCGGCAACGTCGTGGTTTCGCTGATCGCGGGCGTGGCGACGTTCGCCTGGCTCTGGGCCTTCGGCGTGCCGTACCCGCTGGTGCTGGCCGCGCTCGTCGCCGTGCTCGACCTCGTCCCGGTGGCGGGCTCGGTGGCGGCGGGGGCCGGGACCAGCCTGGTCGCGCTGACGGTGTCCACGCCGGTCGGGCTGGCCACCGCCGGTTTCTTCGCCGGCTACCGGCTTTTGGAGGACTACGTGCTGCTGCCGAAGATCGTCGGCCGCGCCGTCCGGGTGCCGGCGCTGGTCACCGTCGTCGCGGTGCTGCTCGGCTTCGAACTGCTCGGCGTGGTCGGCGCGTTCGTCGCGGTCCCGGTCGCGGCCGCCGTCCTGCTGGTCGTGCAGGAAGTGGCGGTCCATCGGCTCGACCGGACGTGAAAAGCCGCCGCGCGAAGACTCCGCGCGGCGGCTCCGACCGGACCGGTCAGTTGCCCTGGGCGGTCCCGCCGTCGGCGATTTCGCCCGCCGAGCAGTTGTTCGGGGTCGCGCCTTCGGCGTCGTGCTCGCCCGGGGAGAGCACCGGGACGTCGATGCCTTCGGCGACGTCGCGGACCGGCACCTGGACGCCGAGCACGTTCACGTTGTCGTCGCAGACCCCGCCGACGACGTTGAGGTTGTGCACGGCGTCGAGGTTCTGCACGTTGCCGAGGCCGATCTGGTCGCTGTGGTCGACCGGGTGGCCGGCGACGGTGATGCCGGTCGCGGACGCGGATCCGCCGAGCACCGCCATCCCGGCGGCGAGTGCGGTGGCGACGAAGCCGAGTTGCTTGATCACGGGAAGAGAACTCCTTATCACCACCCACCGGACGGTCCGGTGGGAGCTCGGGGGGACACCCCGGGCCGGCTTCGGTTCGCCGGGCCCGGGGTTGTCGGTTAAGGTGCGGTCACGCCGGGTGGGACCGGCGCACGTCTCCAGCGTCATGGCCGGTCCCACCCGTGCCGGCGTCGTCCGACGTCGCGGCGTGCCCGGGACGCGGAACAGGAGTGTGCAGCTCGCTCCGTGTTCCGGGCACGCGGTGCGACATCGACGCAACCGCCGGATTTCCGCGCTGGGAGCCGGCATTCGCACACACAGCGAGCGGCTCCGGCGCGGAAACTCAGTTGCCCTGGCTCGTGCCGCCGTCGACGACGCCGCCCGAGGCGCAGTTGTACGGCGACTCGCCGCTGGCCTCGGACTCGCCCGGCGACAGGATCGGCACGCCGATGCCGTTGAGCGAGTCGCGGATCGGCACCTGGACGCCGAGGACGTTGACGTCGTTGCCGCAGAGGCCGAGGGTGCCGTTGACGTTGTGCAGCACGTCGGTGTTGTTCAGGTTCACCAGGCCGACCTGGCCGGTGTGGTCGTAGCTGCCGTGGTGGTGCCCGTGGTGGTGGCCGTCCGGGGTGTCGGCCGAGGCGATGCCGCCGGCCAGGAACGCGCCGGCCGCCGCGGCTGCCGTGACGAACCCGATCTTCTTCAGCATGGATTTGCTCCTCGATAAGCGATTGCGTCGGACGGGACGGCAGTGAAGGTGTGTTCTCCGGCCCGTGTGAGGGAAACGTACTGATGCGCCGGCCTCGTTTCCACTTCGCGCCACCATCGTGTGGGTGTCGCAAGTCCCTGACCACGCGACGAGTGGTCCGATCGGGTTAGCGGGGATTCATTTTCCCGCAGTGTTTCCCTTCCCATGGTGCGGGCGGAAAGCTTGCGCGGCAAAGAGATTCCGGGCACGCCTAAGAGCCCCGCACCGCCGTGGGTGCAGGGCTCTTCGGTGCGAAGGGTCGCTAGCCGGGCCAGGCCTCGGCTTCGGCGGTCAGCGCGGTGGTCACGTCGATTTCGCCGGACCGCACCCGCCACGCGAGCGAGCCCGGCCGCGGCTGCACGAGGTGCCAGCCGGTGACTTCTTCATCGGTGTAGCAAGGGTTTTCGTCGTCCCCGATGCCCAGCGCGGCGAAGTACTGGCGCGCGGGCCAGGTTTCGGGAACCCAGGCACGAGCCCACCGAACGACGATCCTGGCGAGGTCGTTGCGGCCGTCCGCCGGGTGGATCAGGCGGTCGCCGGTGGTGCAGATGAGACGTGGTGTGTAGGTCGCGCCGAGCGGGGCGACCACGAGATTACTGTTCATTCCTCCCCCGAGCCCACAACAGTGGACGGTGTTTCCCAGTGCGGATACGCAGCTGCGTGGAAAAGGGAAGGACGCCGGCGGTGGACGCGCGCGCACGGCACGTCCTTCCACGGCTCCGGCTTGAACCGGGCCCCATCTTACAAAAGCGCCATCGGGGCCCGAAACGGGGTCGGGGAAACGAAACCGTCCCCCGTTCCCGTGACGACGGGTGTGAACGGGAACGGCGAGGGTACGCCGCCGGAGAACGACCTCACGACGGAAAGGACGACCGGCGATGAACGGAATGGCCAGGAAGTGGCTGTGCGGCCTCGCGGCGGCGGGCGCGATCGCGCTGGCGGGGACTTCGCCCGCGTCGGCGGATCTCGCGCGGGCCGACGACCACGTGACCACGCAGGACGACAACGGCGACAACGGGTTGTGGGGCCTGCTGGGACTCGTGGGGCTGCTCGGCCTGGCGGGGCTGGTGAGGCGCGGGCCGAAGGCCGACGCGATGGCGGGATACCCGGCGGCTCCGCCGGCCAACGCGTACCCGCCGGCGGAGCCGCGGCGGAATCCGCCGGGGGCTTGAGCCGTTGGTTCGCGTCTCTTGGCTGCGCTATTCCCGGCCCGGTTCCCCTCGGGGGATCGGGCCGGTTTCTGTCGGGCGGACGAAACGATGGCGGGTGGCCGAGCCGCGTTCCCCACCGGCCGCCGGGCTTGTTTCCGTCGCGGGACCGGAACGATCGCGGGTGGCCGAGCCACGTTTCTCACCTGCAGCTGGACTTGTTTCCGTCGCGGGACCAGAACGATCGCAGGTAGCAGAACCACACTCCCCACCCGCAACCAGGCTTGTTTCCGTCGCGGGACCAGAACGATGGCAGGTGGCCGAGCCACGTTCCCCACCGGCAACCGGGCTTGCTTCCGTCGCGGGACCAGAACGATCGCAGGTAGCAGAACCACACTCCCCACCCGCAACCAGGCTTGTTTCCGTCGCGGGACCAGAACGATGGCAGGTGGCCAAGCCGAGTTCCCCACCGGCAACCGGGCTTGCTTCTGCCGAAGGGACGGAACGACCGCGGGTGGCCGAGCCACGCTCCCTACCTGCAGCCGGACTTGCTTCTGGCGGAGAACCGGAACGATCGCAGGTAGCAGAACCACACTCCCCACCAGCAACCAGGCCTGCTTCCGTCGCAGGACCGGCACCATCGACATCCGCCGAGCCGCATCCCCCACCGGCAACCGAAGTTGGTCTTGCCGCGGGACCGGCACGATCGCGGATTGCCGGGGCGCGGTGCCGCTTCCGGCCCGGTCCGCCACAGTGAGCCGTACCCACATCTCCCGCGAGCCCGTACCAGCCACAGGCGGCCGGACCGCGACGGTGGCCGCCACAACCCGCGCCCCCAACAGGAGCCGGTCTCGTTTCTGTCGGGCGACCGGGGGTCGAGCCGCATCTTCCATCGAGACCCGCGTCGAAACTGCCGTGATCACCGGTGATCGAGCCGCGTCAGCGCCTGGCGGCCAAGTTTGCCAGGCGTCGAACGGCCCCACCCCCGCCGACTCATCCCCGGAAAGCCGAGCGTCCGGCGATTGCGCAGGCGTCCGTCTGCCCTCGATGCCCCGCACGCCGTTTCCCCTCCACCCGCGCGGAACGCCCCGGCGCCAGTCACGCCGGGACGTTCCGCGTTTTCTCCAACGGGCGCCTTCGTGTCAGGTTCCCGGCACCGTGACGGCCGCGGATCCCGCCGGGAAACCCGGCACCGCGACCGGCATCCAGATTAGCGACGCACTCGCCGCGCAAGAAGTGGTTTTGCGACGTACCCTTCTTAAGAGTGGCATTCCGGCCATCGGGCAAATGCGCATGATTACCCATTGATTTCTCACTTAAACGTCACCATCGGGTGGAAGTCGCGTGCCCCCCGAGAACCACTCTTCTCCTACCTTCCGTGAGGCGACCACTCACGATTCCACCATCCATCGTAATCTCGAACCTCGAACGAGTGACGCCATCACCCACGGTAATTGATCGGGAGAACCGCTTCACAACGGCTTCACGCGAACTCGATGTTTGTTCCGCGAATCCCGGACCCGGCGGGCACCGTCCGAAATCGACAGTCGACACCTGGCCCGTAGATGCGCTCGCGTCAATGCGGATCGGCGATCACCATGATCGGAGTCGGCATCGGAATTCCGGAGGAGTAGGACATGAAAAGTGCATTGGCCCGCGCGATCACGGTTTTCGCCACCGCGGCGGCGGTGACCCTCACCGGGGTCGGTGTCGCGACCGCCGGCGGCCCCGGCGGAAGCGGCTCTTCGAGCACGACCAGCGCGGCGGCGGAGGTCCAGCAGCTGCGCGACCAGCTCTCGGCCCGCGCGGACCGCGGGGACGTCCCCGGCACGCAAGCCACGCTCGGCGACCTCGACCCGCTGCTCACGGATCTGGCCCAGGGCAAGCGGTACACGATCCAGACCGAGGCGCGCGACACCGCGGCCACGGCGCAGCAGCAGAACACCGAAGCGCGCAAGGGGGTCAGCGAGCTGGCGCGGAACGCGGAGCCGCGCCAGTCGCTGCCGCCCGTGTCGGCCCTGCTCAACGCGCTGGTGCAGCGGCTGCTGATCAGCTTGTCCTCGCTGGTGAACGACCTTCTCGGCGGGCTGCCCGTCCCGGTCGGTTAACCCGGCCGGACCCCGGACGGACAAGCCGGCGAAAGCCCGGTGCGGAATCCGCACCGGGCTTTCGTCGTGGTTACGGAATCATTCGTAGACGACGTAAGCGGGCGCCGGGGTCAGCGCCAGCACCTCCGCCGGCGTCATCAGGTCCGCGCCGCGGCGGGTGTCCTCCTCGAAGAACAGCTTGAAGCCCGGCCGGACGTGGTCGGGTTTCGTCGTCATCAGCGTCTTCCACGTCGCCTTCTTGGCCGCGGCCGAGCCGATGCCGTCGACCACCTTCACCGGCGAAACTCCCTTGTGCGCCAGCAAAAGCTCCTCTTCACGCACCACCGAGGAAGCGACCTGGTGGTACACCATGACCTTCGCGGGCAGGCGGTGCGCTTCGGCCAGCTCCCCGAGGTACCGGGCGACCTCGTCGAGCTCGGCGCCGGTCGTGCGGCCGAACTTCCGGCCCGGCACCACCCCCGGTTCCACGGCCCACTCGGGATCGAGCGCGACGCCGACGTCGGGCTCGGTCAGCCAGTGTTCGTAGGCCCGCACTTCGGGGAGGAAGTCGGCGCGCCCGGGCTGGATGTTCAGCAGCAGCAAGCCGTTCAGCGCCCGCGCGGCGTCGAGGTAGTCCCGCACGGTCGCGTCGTCACCGCGGCTGCGGTACATGCCGTCTTCGCCGGGCGAGCGGTGCACGGTGGTCGCGATCAGCTCCACGACGGGGGTGATCGGACGCCCGGCCGGGAACACCTCGATCTGCTGCCGCAGCCGCCGGCTCGCCTCGGTGAGGTCGCCGGTCATCCGGCCGAGCGCTTTGGCGCCCGGCGCGCCGCAGAACCCGACGAGAAGGCTGTTCTCCACCGGGCTCGGGGGCGGCGACGGGGGTGGCGCGGGACTCGCCGTGACCGGAACAGCGAGTGCCTGTTCCCGCCGCGGTGCCCCGCACGCGCTCGTCACCAAACCCGCGAGAGCGGCGGTGAGCACCAGACGTCGGTCGAAGGTTCGTTCGGCGGCGGACGCCGTTTTCGGGACCATCGCGGGGAAATACCCGCCCGCGATCTCCGGGAAACCCGATCGCCGATGATCACCGCATCGTGCCGGGGCCGGTTCCGGGACCGTGTCCGCTGCCTGCGGAAACGTCGTTTTCGGGCCTGTGCGGCGGAAAGTCGCGCTCACCCGACCCGGTGGGCCGGCCCGCGCCCGTCAGGGGCCGGCCGCACACTTCGGGCATGCGTTGCCTTTTCCGGTTCGGTGCCGGGTTCGCCGTCCTGCTCGCCGCGGCGGCCTGCGGTGCTCCCGCGGCACCGGCACCGGCCCCGCCACCCCGGCCGTCGCCCGCCGCCGCGCCCGTCCGCGTCACCGCCGCCTCGGCGCGCCAGGTGGGTGCGGACGAGCTCGGCCGGATCCCCGTGCTCATGTACCACCGGATCGCCGAGCACCCGCGGTCGGTGTACGACCGCACGCCCGCCGACTTCACCGCGGAACTCGAGCGGCTCGCGGCCGAGGACTACGTCCCGATCACGACCGCCGAGCTGGTGTCGCGCCGCTTCGACCTCCCGGCCGGCGCCCACCCGGTGGTCTTGACCTTCGACGACGGCGACCCGAGCGCGTTCACCCTGACCCCGCAGGGACAACCGGCGCCGGGCACGGCGGTCCGGATCCTGCTGGACGTCGCCGCGGCGCACCCGAGGTTCCGGCCGGTCGCCAGTTTGTACGTCAACGAGCACCCGTTCGGCGACACCGATGGGCGCGCCCTGCGCTGGCTGGCGGACCACGGCTTCGAGCTGGGCAACCACACCCGGCAGCACACGAACCTGCGCTCCGCCTCCGAAAGCGAGGTGACGGCGGCGATCTCGACGGAGGACGCGGCGATCCGAGAGGCGGTCCCCGGCTACCGGCCGACGACGTTGGCGCTCCCGTACGGAAGCCACCCGCGGCGCGAGGAACTGGCATTGCAAGGTCCCGGCTATTCGTACGGCGGGGCACTGCTCGTCGGGGCCGGGCCGGCACCGTCGCCTTGTTCGCCGCGGTTCGTCCCCGGCTCGATCCCCCGGATCCGCTCGCAGTCGGAGGGGCGCGACGCGGAGTACGGCTCGAAGCACTGGCTCGACGAGCTCGCCGCACCGGAGGGCCACCGCTACACCTCCGATGGCGACCCGGCGACGGTGTCGTACCCAAGGTCCGAAGGTGCTCCGGCGCCGGCTTGTGCGAGCGTGGGCCTTGCCTACTGAACCGAAGGCCCGGGTCGATTGGCTGCCGCAGCCCCGTCCCCGGCCGGCTGCCGAGCCGCCACGGGTGGAGGAGGAGCTGCCGCGTCAGCGGCGGGCGCGATGGCCTCGGCGCTCCGCGGAGGTTCCGCCCCGCCGGCGGCGCACCACCGAGGCACCGACCACGGAGTCCATCCGCGCGACGCACGCTCCGAAGGCGACTCCGGCGGCCCCCAGCGGCGGCCGGAACTTGGCCGGTCCGCTCGGCGACGCTGCCGGACAATCGGCGCCTCAACGCGGGCAAGGTGAGCGGCCCGAGCCCACTTGCAGCGGCACGCGCCCGGCCACTCGGCCGCCTGCCGAGCACCGCCCGGCACCTCAACGCGACCAAGCGAACCTTCCCGAGCCGACACCGGCGCCCACCCGAGGCGACACTCACTCGGCCGGCTTGCCTCCCGCGGAACTCTGGCCGGCCGACTTCGCCGACCCGGCACCCAAACGCGGCGGCGCACACTCAGCCGACCCGACTCCCGCCGAACTCCGCACGGCCGACTTCGCCGAGCCAGCACTTGCCCGAGGCGGCACACGCTCAGCGGACCGGACTGCCATCCAAGCCTGCCCGGCTGACCTACCCGAGCCGGCAACGGCGTCCACCCGAGGCGGCACACACCCGGCCGACTGGACTTCTGGAGAACTCCAGACGACCGACCTCCCTGGGACGGCGACACTGCCCACCCATAGCGACACACGCCCGGCCAACCAGCCGCCTGCCCAACTCCGCACGGCCGACCTCCCCGGGCCGACGGTACTGCCCGCCCTCAGCGACACGTGCCCGACCAACCAGTCTCCCGCCCGGCTCCCCACGGCCGAGCCAGTAGCGCTGCCCACCCACGGCGACACACGCCCAACTAGCCAGTCTCCCGCCCAACTCCACACGACCGAGCCAGCAACACCGCCCACCCACAGCGACACACACCCGGCCAACCAGCCTCCCACCCAACTCCACACGACCGAGCCAGCAACACCGCCCACCCACAGCAGCGCGCGTCCGGACAGTTGGCTGCCTGCCGAACTCCGCACGATTGACTCCGCAGCACCGACACGTGCCGGCGCACACCCGGCGGGCTGGTCTCTCGCCGGACTTTCCCCGGCCGGCCTCCCCGAACCGCGACGGACTCCGCAGCCGGCCACCGCTCCCCCGACCACGGCCCAACTCCTCGGGCTCACAACCGAAACCCCGCCGCCGGAACCCCGAGAACCGCAAACCCCCGTGGCGTGGTGGCCGCCCGCGGTTCTCGTGTTCGCCATCGCGCTCTCCGCCGCCTTGCTCCTCACCCCGCGTGCCGTCGAACCCCGTCGTGTCGCCGGCGTTGCCTGGCCGCGGCAGACGACCGCCACCACCGCTCGGCCGGCGCCTGAACCCGCCGCGCTGCCCGATGGGGTGCCGATCACCCCCACCGGCTCTGGCGACTGGCAGGTCCTTCCCGGCCCGGCCACCGCCGCCGGTACCGGAGCCCGCCTCATGACCTACACCGTCGAAACCGAAGGCGGCGTCGACGTCCCCGCATTCGGCACCGACGTCGACACCGTCCTCACCGATCGGCGCGGCTGGATCGGGCTCGGTGAAATCTCCTTCCGGCGGCTCACCGACCCCGAGGCCCGGCCCGACGTCCGGATCAGCCTCACCAGCCCCGAAACCACCCGGCGCCTCTGCGGGTTCACCATCCCCTACGACTCCTCGTGCCACCTGGGACGCCGGCACCGGATCGTCGTCAACCTCGCCCGGTGGCTGCGGGGCGCGCACTCCTACGACGGCGACCTCGCCGGGTACCGCCGTTACGCCATCACCCACGAAATGGGACACGCGCTGGGGCTCGGGCACGTCGGCTGCCCGGTCGACGGAGCACCCGCGCCGGTCATGATGCAGCAGACCTTCGGGCTGTCGAACACCTACCTCGCGCAGCTCAACCACGCCGAGCCGGGAAACGCCACGGCCGTCCGCGCGGACGGTGCCGTCTGCCGGCCCAATCCCTGGGTCATGTGACGGGCGGGTCCCACTCCCACTCGGTGAGCGCGGTCCGCATCAGGCGGGCCGCCGCCGGGAGGCGGGTGCCCGCCGCCCAGCACAGGGTGATCGTGCGGCGGCAGTCGGGGCTGTTCACCGGGATCCACACGACCGGCACCTGCGCGGCGACGCGCCGGGCCATCGCCGGGTTGAGGCCGATGCCCAGGCCCGCGCTGATGAGCTCCTGGATCGCGCCCGGTTCGTCGCCCTCGAAGACGATCTTCGGGGTGAGGTCGCGCGCGGCGAAGAGCCGGTCGAGGAGCCGGCGGTGCCAGTGGCCGCGGCGGGCGGTGATGAACTGCTCGTCCGCGAGGTCTTCGACGCGGACCGACGCACGCCCGGCCAAGCGGTGCCCGACCAGCGTGGCCACCCACACCGGCTCGTCGAGCAGCTCGACGCCGGCCAGCCCGTCGGCCAGGATCGGTTGCGACGCAACGCAAAGGTCGATCTCCTTGGCCCGCAACGCGCGCGCCATCTCGTCGGCGGGCAGCTGGTGCAGCACGACCTCGACCGCCGGGTGGGCCCGCTTGAACGCCGCGAGCGAACCGGTCAGGGTGAGGAACGACTCCGACGCCAGCCGCACCGTCCCGTAGCCCTCGCCGGTCGTCTCCGCGACCGCGCGGCGGCCCGCCTCCAGCTCACCCAGCGAGCGCTCGACGTAGCCGCGGAAGAGCTTCCCGGCGTCGTTCAGCCGGAGCCGGCCCGCCCGGTCGAACAGCGGCGTGCCCAGCTCCGCCTCCAGGCGCGCGATCGTGCGGCTCAGCGACGGCTGGGCGACGCGCAGCTCCTCCGCCGCGCGGCTGAGGTGCTCCAGCCGGGCCACCACGAGGAACTGCCGCAGTGTCCCCAGGTCCACGTCATGCCTCCCCCGTCATAACGGCATAGCGATATTGATCTTAGACACGATAACCACACCGTCATAGCTTCGAACCGTGGACAGCACAGGGAAAACGCGGCCGATCGACTGGGCGCTGAGGACCGCGGCGGGCGTGCACGTCGTCGCGATCGCCGGCCAGCCGGTGTTCGCCGGGGTGTACCTCAGCGGCGACTACGACGCCTTGCGCCTGCACGCGACCGGCGCGGACGTCGTGACGTCGCTCGCCTACCTGCAGGTGGTCGTCGCGGTCGTCGTGTGGTTCCGGCTGCGGCGGGCGTGGCCGTTCCTCGCCACGACGGCGGTGGCGGCCGCGGAGACGGTCCAGTACTTCGCCGGGCTGGACGGGGCTTTGTGGCTGCACCTCCCGCTGGGCGTGCTGACCGTCGCGGGGCTCGTCGTGCTGGTCGCCGCCGTGTGGCGGCGGCCCTTGATGCGGGCGGCCGCCGATGCGTGAGCTGTCCCGGCGCGGGGTCCTCGGCGGCGCGTTCGGCCTGCTGGCCGCGACCGGCCTGGCCACCGCGGCCACCTTTGCCCGGCGCCCGCCGGTGACCGGCGCCGAACTCCGCAGCGCCGTCCCGCTCCCGCCGCCGTACGAAGTCCCGTTGCCCGTGCCGGAGGTGCTCGAGCCGGTCGCGCCGGGCCGCTACGAGATCACCCAGCGCGTGGCCGACCTCGAGATCCTGCCCGGGATCCGGACGCCGATGTGGGCCTACGGCGGCACGTTCCCCGGCCCGACGATCGAATCCCGCCGCGGCCGGCCGGTCACCGTGACCCACCGCAACGAGCTCCCGGTGCCGACCGTCGTGCACCTGCACGGCGGGCGCACGCCGGCGGCGTCCGACGGCTACCCGACCGACCTCGTGCTGCCGCCGGGCTGGCGCGACCACCACCCGATGCCCGACCCGCGGGCGGTGCGCAGCGAGGGAACGCGCGACTACACGTTCCCGCTGGACCAGCGCCCGGCGCTGCTCTGGTACCACGACCACCGGATGGACTTCACCGCGCCGGCGCTCTGGCGCGGCCTCGCCGGGCTCCACATCGTCCGCGACGACGCCGAAGAAGCGCTCGGCCTGCCCGCCGGGGCGCGCGAACTCCCGCTGGTGCTCACCGATCGCGCGTTCGCCGCGGACGGCACGCTCGACTACCCGTCGGTCGACGCGACCCTGCGGGACACCCCGGGCGTGCGGGAGAGCTTCCTGGGCGGCGTGCTCGGCGACGTCGTCCTGGTCAACGGCGCGCCGTGGCCGGTGCACGAAGCCGACGCGGCCCGGTACCGGCTGCGCCTGCTCAACGCGTCGAACGCCCGGCACTACGAACTCGAAGCCGTCACCGACGACGGGCGCCGGCTCCCGCTGGTGCAGATCGGCGCGGACCAGGGCCTGCTCGCGGCGCCCGTCACCCACCTGTCGCTGCCGATCGCGCCCGCCGAGCGCTACGACGTGGTCGTCGACTTCGCCGGCGTGCCGGTGGGCGGCCGCGTCCGGCTGCTCGACCGGCTGGGTACCGGGCGCACCACCGACGTCATGGCGTTCCGGATCGCGCGCCGCGTGGCCGACGACAGCCGGGTCCCGCCGGTGCTGTCGACCGACTCACCGTCGTGGGGTTCCCCGGTGCGCGTGCGCGAATTCTCCTTCAGCGCCGGGCAGCTGCCCGGCGGGCACGGCTGGGTGATCGGCGGGCGGCCGTTCGACCCGGCCCGGACCGACGTGACCGTGCGGCTCGGCGACGTCGAGGTGTGGCGGCTCGTCGCGGACGTCCACCACCCGGTTCACCTCCACCTCGCCGCGTTCCGCGTACGCTCC
Organism: Amycolatopsis sp. cmx-4-83; assembly: GCF_046548815.1. Taxonomy (NCBI): domain Bacteria; kingdom Bacillati; phylum Actinomycetota; class Actinomycetes; order Pseudonocardiales; family Pseudonocardiaceae; genus Amycolatopsis; species Amycolatopsis sp. cmx-4-83. The sequence continues at coordinate 576,936 of NZ_JAEBEF010000008.1, forward strand.
CGCGGCGGGCGGGCGCCGCTGCCGCACGACGGCGGGCTCAAGGACACCATCGCGCTGCGGCCGGGCGAGGCGGCCGAGATCGTCACCCGGTTCGACGGCTACCGCGGGCGGTACCTCTTCCACTGCCACAACGCCGAACACGAAGACATGGGTATGATGGCCAACCTCGAAATCGTCTGACACCGACGGTGGCGTGCCGTCCCTCTGACGGGGTGGACGGAGTCCCGATCGAGTGTCCGGGGCCGCGCAGGCGCAACCCGGTGCAGGGTGATCGCTGGGCCAGACGGGCAACGCCCGCGTGACCGGAGTGAAGCTCCTTGTCCTCGTGAAACTCCCGGCACTAGCGTCGATCCCGAGGGGACGAAGCCGGCGCGCCCGGCTCGGCGACGGCCGATTCCCTGTCCCCCAAGGAAACCGACCGAGGAGTTACTCGATGACCGCTATCGACCAGCCCGTGGCCCGCACCGCTTACCAGCAGTCGGTCGCCGACTACTGGAACGCGGAAAAGGACCCGGTGAACCTCCGGCTGGGCGACGTCGACGGTCTGTACCACCACCACTACGGGATCGGCGACTACGACCCGGCCGTCCTCGAGACGCCCGAGGCCACGCGCGACGAAGCGATCATCGCGGAGATGCACCGGCTCGAGACCGCGCAGGCGGAGGTGCTGCTCGACCACCTCGGCCCGATCGCGCCGTCCGACCGGCTGCTGGACGCCGGCTGCGGGCGCGGCGGCACGAGCGTGATGGCGCACCTGCGCTTCGGCTGCCAGGTCGACGGGATCTCCATTTCGGAGCAGCAGGTCGGGTTCGCGAACGAGCACGTGCGCGAGCGCGGGATCGACGGCTCGGTGCGGTACCACCTGCGCAACATGCTCGACACCGGCTTCGAAACCGGCGCGTTCCAGGGCATCTGGAACAACGAGAGCACGATGTACGTGGACCTGCACGACCTGTTCGCCGAGCACGCGCGGCAGCTCAAGCCCGGCGGGCGGTACGTGACCATCACCGGGTGCTACAACGACGTCACCGGCGGCCGGTCGCGCGCGGTGAGCCAGATCGACCAGCACTACATCTGCAACATCCACGCCCGCGGCGACTACTTCAAGGCGTTGTCCGCCAACGGGTTCGTGCCGATCAACGTCGTCGACCTGACCGCGGCGACGATCCCGTACTGGGAGCTGCGGGCGCAGTCGTCGGTCGCGACCGGGATCGAGGACCCGTTCCTGACGGCCTACCGCGAAGGCAGCTTCCACTACCTGCTCATCGCCGCCGACCGCGTCTGAGCCGGACCGGTGCCCAGGGAGACCACCATGACCGCATGTCCACAGTGGACGATCGGCGATCCCGGCTCGGCGCTGGCGGGACCGTTCGGCCTCGGGACGTCGGCGGCCCGGATCGCGACCCAGTTCGCGCCGGCGCCCGGGCAGGACCCGGCGTACGCGTACCTGCCGTGGGGTGACGGCAGCGCGTCGCCGCTGTACTGCCCGGTGGTGGGCCGCGTCGACGACGCCCTCGCCGCGGAGGTCGACCGGCGGCTGGTCGCGTGGGCCGGGGACTGCGGGTTCACCGGCAAGGGCCTGGAGCAGATCGCGGGGGCAGGGTTCGGCAGGCTGGCGATGCTGGCCCACAGCGACTGCGACGACCCGGACCGGCTGCTCGTCGCGGCGCAGCTGAACGCGGTGTGGTGGGCAGCGGACGACTACTACGCCGACGACAGCGAGCTGGGCGCGGCGCCCACCGAGCTCCCGCCGCGCCTGGCGCTCGTGATGGCGGCGATGGACCCGGTCGCGCCGGCCGGGGAGTTCACGCCACCGCTGGAGGAAGCGCTGCAGGCGGACCCGATCCTGGTCGGGTTGCACTCGGCGATCGAGCACCTGGGCCGGCACGGCTCGCCGGTGCTCGTGCAGCGGGTCTGCTACGCGACCTTCTCGATGTTCGTCAGCTGGGACGCCTACGCGGCGTGGCGCCACACCGGCCGCTACCCACCGGCGTGGGAGTACCTCGCGGCGCGCCAGCACGACAGCTTCTACACGTCGATGACTCTCGTCGACGCCGTCGGCGGCTACGAGCTGGCCGCGCCGTTCTACTACGACCCGCGCGTGCGGGAGGCGATGATGCGGGCCGGGACGGCTTCGGTGCTGGTCAACGATCTCTTCTCGGTGGCCAAGGACGCGGCCGACGAAAAACCGGTCTGCAACATGGTCCTGCAGATCGCGGCGGACCGGGGGTGCCCGGTCGAGGAGGCGGTCGAAGCCACCGTCGCGCTGCACAACCGGATCGTGCACGAGTTCGAGGACGGCCACCGCGAGCTGATGGCCGTGCCGTCCCCGGAGCTGCAGCGCTTCCTCGTGGGAGTCCGCTCCTGGATGGGTGGCGGCTTCACCTGGCACGCCACGAATCCCCGTTACCAGTCTTGACAATCTCCGAACTGATTGGGTGGTTTTCGCTGTGACTGTCACCGACCCGGTGGAATCCGAACAGACACCACTGAGCCTCGGCCGCGCCGCCGCCCGGACACTGGCCACCACGACCAAGTCCGTACCCCAGATGCAAGGCATCTCCACC